>JAEYSM010000053.1 GCA_023434665.1 Bacteroidota bacterium
ATAACGGGTGCCCACTGCCTCCCGCTCCTTGTCGCTGAAAATAGGCAAATTAACGGCTCCCGGAATATGACCAATCGCATACTCTGCCGGCGTCCTGACGTCAATAACCGGCAAAGAGGGAAAGTCAGTAATCTCAGCAGCCTGTATATATTTAATCATTTTAGAATTTTCAAAATTTACAACAAAAGCAACTCAGGACGGGCAAAATCGACTTTCACCACCTCGAACGATTCACCGATATAAAACAGATAGCCCTTCATATTCTTATAGCCCATTTCACCCAGCAACTGCATATAAGTCAGCAACTGTGCCTGATGTGCATTCTTCGGCACACCGGTCTTATAATCAATCACACAAGTCTCATCCTCAAACACCACCACGCGGTCGGGCCTGTAACTCCTGCCTTCGGGCGTCAGAATCTCCGCCTCCTTTATGATGTTGCCACCCTTGAAGAACTTAGCAACTTCTTTCTTTGACAGAAGCGCCTGAACGTCAGTGTAAACCCTCTCACGCAATCCGGTCAACTGCTGCTGAAACATGTCATTCCCATCCACCGGCGATTTAAAATGGAGTGCCGCGATTGCCTTGTCAATCGCTTTCGCGATATCAGCCGCAGTGTCAATACCGGATAAAACCTGATGAATCAGGATCCCGTACTCCGTTCTATCCAGCATGGCGGCATCCGGACCTTTCATTGTGGTAGCAGCCACCCAGTCCGCCGGCGATTGACCCGACAGCACAAGATGATCGCTCCAGTCCCCCGGAGTAAATGTTATATCGATTTTTAACTCCCCTCCCCTCAATGTTCCGCCATCTGTACTAACAACACCCAACCTTTTATCACCTATTCCACCCCTGCCATCCGCATATTGAACACCCAACCTTTCATCACCTATTCCACCCCTGCCATCCGCATCTTGAACCCCCAACCTTTCATCATCCATTCCACTCATTCCATCCGTAACTCCAACTCCCCTCCTTACATCACCTGAAACAATCCTCTCACCCTCGTACTTCCCCTTCACCTTATCCCCTGCGCCAATTACATAATCCTGTCCCTTAGTCTCACCACCATCAGCGGCTACGGCCAATTCATCTCCCCTGTTGAGTGTCATTTCAGGGCGGTGTAGGTCCATGTACGATCTCACCAGTCCTGCCAGTTTAATCTCCGCGTCCTTTTTGCCACCCTTTTTTTCTTCTGCTTCTTCCATCACCACGTACAGCCGCTCTGATGCCCTCGTAAAAGCCACGTAATAAAGGTTGAACCTGTCGAGACAGTTCAGAGCCGTCTCCGTCCGGTAATCCTCCTGCATTGGTGTATCTTCCAGTTTTGAACTATAACTATACACCAGCGGAAACTCCAGCGTTTTCTCCTCCGAAACCACAACTCTCACCTCCTGCCACGACAAATCGTCCTTTGGCATCCTGGGATCGGGGAAGGCATATATTACCACCGGAAAATCAAGCCCCTTCGATTTATGCACCGTTAGTATCCTCACCGATTCCATCTGGTCGCTCATGCTTACCGATAGTTTATGGCAATTCTGTTGCCAGTATTCTATAAATCCCTCAGGTCCCGTACTTTCACGCAATGTGAACTTCAGCACCTCATCCAGGAAGAAACGGATATAGACAGGACTCACCTTCGACAGCTCAAATTTTCGCACCAGCAATTCAACCGTATCATAAAACGACATCCCGGCCAGACTCCTGTAATTAAGATCAATCCCTGCTTTAACCAGTATTTCTGTCAGTGCCTTTCGGCCGGTCCTGTTCGTCAGCACCTCATCTTCAGCCAGAAATCTTGTCCTTAAATACTCAATCACTCCCTGCAACGAGATCTTGTTCTCCGGAAAGGCCAGCCAATAGATCCAGTTGACAAGGAAGCTCACTTCAGGCGAAACCGACAGCAGCAGCGATTCGGAGGAAACTACCCCTATGCCGACCGACTGCAAGGCTTCGGCAATCCTCACGGCATCCTTGTTCACGCGGCACAAAACAGCAATATCGCCATACTGATAACCATCCTGTCGTGCCTGCGCCACCAGATCCAGTACTTTCTCAACAGTCACCCCCGGTTCCACGAAGTTCATGCTCACCAGTCCACCCGTGTTATCAGGCTTAAACTGCTGCCGTACCTCCCTGTAAAAGTGGGCATGCTCAGGAATGAACACCGGTGCAGCGTATGTAAAAAAGTCGTTGTTAAACTCCACTATCTCCTGCCGCGACCGGTAATTGGTATCCAGAACTGACTCAAGGTACTGATGTTCAAGCACCCGCTCGCGCGTTCTGACCAGGCTGCTGGTATCAGACCCTTTAAGTTTTGGCAGATTCACAAACTGACCGGCATTCCCGTTCTTGAACCGGTAAATCGCCTGTTTGCCATCGCCCACGATCATATTCATATTCGAATCCGACAATGCATTCTCAATCAGAGGCAACAGGTTCTGCCACTGCATCTCGGATGTATCCTGAAACTCATCAATCATAAAATGCCTGAACTTCTCACCCACCCGCAGGAAAATGAAAGGCACAGGCTGATCCTTCACCACGTCGGCAATCAAGGTGTTGAAATCGCTTATCGACACGATATTACGCTGTTCCTTAATAAATGACAACTCATCATTGATCTTCTTAAGAAGCAAGGTGGAGTGAAAATTATCCCTCACGATCTCCACGAACTTCAGATCGCGCTGAGTTTCAATAATGGTATTGGCCTTTGCCACCAGATCCGGCTCAATCACAGCGAACATGTCATCCAGCCCCGACCCTTTCTTCAACCACTGACCTTCATCCAGCGCCTTCCTTACATTGGCACCGGCATCCGCCTTCTCACCTGCGGCAGACTTACAGAAAAAACCATAAATACCCCTCATGCCCTGTACAAGGTCATCCTTGCCAAAGCCGTGACTATCAAGAATCGCCAATGCCGCAGCACCGGCAACCTTCACCACCTCCTTCAGCTGCGAAGCCCTTCTGCACAACTCCACGAAATCGGAATGACCCAGTGACTTGTTCTGCAACAACGGAACCAGGCCCGTCATTTTCTCCTTGAACAGTGCGCCTGCCTTTTTCTGCAGATCATTCGAAATATCCCAGTTCTCTTCCTCTTCAGCCTTTCGTACCACATAATTCTCCAGTATTTCAGTCAGCACATCATTCTTACCCACCTTGGCAATCAGCTCATCCACCGCCGCGTTGATCAGCAGGCCGGTATCGAGCTCCACCTCAAAATTCACCGACAACTTAAGGTCAAAAGCAAACGAGCGGATCACCTTATGCATAAAACTATCGATGGTCGATACCGCGAAATCACTATAATGATGCAACACCGATCGCAGCACCAGCCCAGCATTGGCTATAAGCTCATCTCCCTGAAGGCCTGTCCGCTCCAGCAACTTATCATAGATCACCCGGTCGCGCGCCGGAATATTATCCACGTCAAGTGCCGCCAGCATCTTCAGGTTCTTCAGGATCCTGTCCTTAATTTCATTGGCTGCCTTGTTGGTAAAAGTGATGGCAAGAATGCGTGAATACGCCGTAGGGTACCTTAAAGCCAGACTCAGGTATTCAATCATCAGGGTGAACGTCTTTCCGCTGCCGGCAGATGATTTATATACGAGAAACTTCTTCATAAATTACAGTATTTTAATAGAATAGCCCTGGAGCCTCTGGAACAAAGAGAAGTGACAAATATAATGATTTTGCCCCCCGATTATGGTTATCTTTGCAGGCAAATCATAAAAAACTGAATGAAAGACAGCAATTTAATTTATGGCATCAGGCCGGTAATCGAAGCCATAAAAGCAGGCAAGGAAATCGACAAGCTGTTCCTGCAGAATGGCCTTAAAGGCGAACTGATACCCGAGCTCCGCAAGCTCATCAACGAAAACCAGATACCTTTCCAGTACGTGCCGGTGGAGAAAATGAACCGGCTCATCAGGGCCAACCACCAGGGCGTTGCCTGTTACATCTCGCAGATCGCCTACCAGCCCATCGAAACACTCCTCATGTCGGTCTTCGAAAGCGGAGAAACCCCACTGTTTGTCATCCTCGACAGGATCACCGATGTACGCAATATGGGGGCTATAGCCCGAAGTGCTGCCTGTGCAGGGGCCCACGGACTCATCATCCCCGACCGTGGCGGAGCACCTGTAAATGCCGACGCCGTTAAGACATCTGCCGGCGCTCTCAACATATTGCCCGTACATAAGAGCCATAACCTCAAAAAGACTATCGAATACCTCAAAGAAAGCGGATTACGGATCATTGCCGTATCGGAAAAAGGCACTAAAACATATTACGAAACCGACTTGACCGGACCAGTAGCACTTATCATGGGCTCAGAAGAAGACGGCGTTTCGGGCGAATACATCAGCCGCAGCGACGAAATAGTACGCATCCCCATGAAAGGCGACATCGCTTCGCTCAACGTATCGGTGGCCACAGGGATTGTGCTGTTTGAAGTAGTAAGACAGAATAATGATCGTTAAAATGGCAGTCAGCACTAAGCAGTCAGCACTCAGAAATCAGCTATCAGCAATGAAAAACCTAACTCTAACGACCTTCATAATCCTTCTCCTCCTTGCCACCTCCTGCGTCAGGGAGAAAAAGACATACTACCCCGACGGGACAATCAAGTCCGTTCAGAAATACAAAGGCAAAAAGCTCAATGGCACCAGCGTATGGTACTACAACAATGGCAGCAAGGAACTCGAAGTCCCCTACCTCAACGACCAGCCGCACGGCACCCTTATCAGATGGTTTCACAGCGGTTCTAAAGAACTTCAGGAAAACTGGAAAGAAGGAAAGAAACACGGTCCCACCTCACGATGGGATTTGCAGGGCAAGCTTACCGAACAGGTCAGTTTCTATGAAGATTCGCTGCATGGCGAATACCTGGTGTATTATGAAAACGGGCTGGTGAAGATAGAAGGCCGTTACAACATGGGATTTTACGACAGCACATGGACCTACTACGATCTCAACGGCATGAAAGTAGGCGAAGGTAGATACGAAATGGGCAGTGGCATCCAGAGAGCCTTCTACCCCGATGGCAAAGTCAGGCTCCAGGTTCCCTATGTAAACAACAAACGCAATGGCTACGAAATCGCCTATAACAGGAATGGCGAAGAAGTGGGTCGCACGCTATATAAAGACGACGTACCCGTGTGGGAATAAATACATGCTTGGGATGAGTCAGGAAACATTTGGCAACTGGGCCGCCATAGCCATTCACGACACCAGTTCGGTAGTCGGTGCAGGGGCTTTATATGGCGACCACGCACTGCAGATAGCAACCACCGTAAAACTCATCCGCGCCCTGTGGATCATTCCCCTCTCATTGTTTATCGCATTTCTTAATAAAAATGGTGACAGGAAATCAATCCGGTTTCCCTGGTTCATTCTCTTTTTTGTACTTGCCATCCTATTCGCCAACATCTTCCCCCACTTTGCTTCCAGTTATGAGCACTTCAATTGGCTAGGCAAACGCGGCATGGTCATCGCCCTCTTTCTCATAGGCTCAAACATCAGCCTCAGCGAAATCAAAAAATCAGGTATTAGGAGTTTTGCCCTTGGCATCAGTCTGTGGGTTGCGATTGCTGCAGGTTCTCTGATCATCCTGATCACAGCAAGCTAAGAAATTTTTTCCATCATCAGAATAGTTTCATTTATTTATGATTTAAATACCTTTGGATGAAATCCTGACCGGCCGAAACCTGGGAAAATCTCATAAAAATGCATAACATAGATGGCGAATACCATCTACTCACCAACGAGGAGTTTAAGGCACTGTCAAGTGTTTTCAGGGTCAATGCATTTCCAACCTATATACTGATCGACAAAGAAGGCCAGGTCATCGATTACAATGCTCCACGTCCCAGCAGCAAAAAAACCATAATTGAAAAAATCGAAAGCCTGCTGTGAAATCAACCCGGTGCAGATTGTCCCATATTTTTCCAACGTGTACCAATTTTTCAATTTTTGGTACATGATAATTCTAATGTTTGAGTATTTCAATCAATTCGCGGTTAATGTACAAAGTTTCGCGCCCGACTTTTTGTGATTCAACAATACCAATGTCTTCAAGCTCTTTCAAGTATCTTGAAGCAGCCTTTCGTTCAACTCCCAATTTGTTTACTACAAAATCAATTTTGGAATACGGTTGTTCAAAAAGCAACTCAATCAATTCTTTGCGATAGACTTTGGGAGCTTTCTCCTGAACATTGATTAATGTTGAGTCAAGTAGAGTCTTTATACGGGCAATTTTTTCAATTGTGCCCCTCGAAGTGCTTTCAATGCCTTCAAGCATAAAAATGATCCATTCAGCCCACTCTCCGGTTCTGTTAGTTTGATTCAACAAGTGATAATACCTCGGTTTGTTGGCAATTATATAGGAACTTAGATACAAGATTGGCACATCTATCAAATCATTAAGTATCAGGTAAAGAATATTCAAAATCCTTCCGGTTCTTCCATTCCCGTCATAAAAAGGATGAATACTCTCAAACTGATGATGCAATATTGCCAGATTGATCAATGGTGATAAATCGTTCTTTTGGTTAAAATAGTCAATGAAATTCGACAATAATTCGAGAATTTCACTTTTCTCTTGTGGTGGTGTATATACCGTCTCACCTGTAGTGTCATTTTTTAACACTGTACCCGGAGTACTTCTAATTCCCGCATCATTATCAACCAACTTCTGCTGAATGCTTACAATGTCATTCACTCTTAAAAAGCCCCGTTTTTTAACCAGATCAAACCCATGGAAAATAGCCGCACGATAATTAACAACCTCCTTTGTCTCCGGTGAAATATTGGTTCTATTTATAGTCAAGGCTTTATAAAGCTCGTCCTGGGTTGTGATGATATTTTCAATTTCCGAACTATCTTTAGCTTCCTGAAGGACAATCGCATTTACCAGCATTAACTGATTGGGGATAGTTTTGGCAATACCTTTCAGTTCAGCCAATGCAACTGCAGATTTATTCGTTTGCCTGAGAATATCAATTGTCTCCACTTTTTCTCTTAAAGGCGGAAGTTTTTCTATCAGGAAACGTGGTGTATTTTGTCCCATATTTTTTCAATTTGTACCAAAAATAAGAATTTTGGTACAAATATAAATCATAAAAAAGAAATGTTGTCATAAGGTCTGCCATAACATCTCCTAATGACAAATTCATGCCGGTAATGAAAGATACTTCACCACAGCCTCAGTACGTGTACGGCGTTTAAGACTCTCGTCCGTTTGCCGGTATCTCACAATGGCGATGGCAATGGCTATTATCAGGCTTATCGTCATCCAGTGCACCGACCATCTCAGCAATATGTTAAAAGCCACAGTTGGTTGAATGAAATTATACCATATGAGCGAAAAAGCCAGTGCAAGTCCCAACACCGCCCCGACAAAGAATCCACCGGTTACCACGTATTTCAAGCCGGGAATGGTTGATTTGCCGGGGAAGAGTATATGGAACCACATCAAACAAGGTCCGAAAAGGTTAAAACCGAAAATAAAGAAAGTGTTGGCAACACTCATCAGCCAGTCCTTTCCGTAAATAAACCGCGTATTAAAGGCCAGCACAAACAAAAACAGATATAAAGAAAAAACACGCACCGATTTTACCTCCGGCCGCTTATAATTGAGATAAAGACTCAGTGCAATTACCAGGAGCATTATCAGGTAAAGCAGCGACATCTCAAGAGTATAAAAGTCAGCAAACGAATCAGGCGTCAGAATCAGATGCAGCTCCACACCCCCGCGGACAACAGTCAAAAGTGCCGGTATGCCGGGTTGTAGATCACTGATCACCCTCGCATAACCGTCAGCCGAAGTAACAACTTTTCCATTTATCTGCACGATGGTATCATGCAACTCAATACCTGCTGCTGAGGCAGGACCCTGTAAGAGCACCCGCGAAACCACGCATTTACTGTTACCGGCATAGATACCCAGGCCGTCCACCGGATGTTCGAATGCCTTTAAAAAATACACTCCATTCACAAACAACACCAGGGCAGTCATCAGCCATGCCCACACAGGAATACCCGTGAACTTATTATTCATCAGATTGAATGAACTTTACAAAAACAGATTATCTTCTGAGTAATATATATTTATCACTCAAATTTAAGAAAATTTCTTCCAATAAGCCGCGGTATCAATTACAAGTATCTTACCATTTTTTAACCATCTCAAACTGTTTGCCTTTCAATTGAATACCACAATAAGAAAGGAAACCTGTAATGTTTGTGCATGCAATATCAGTGTTGACTATCTTGATGTTGTTGTGCCGGTTGGCTTTCAGGGCTTCGGTGAGTAGTGCCGAGGCTATCCCTTTGCGGCGATGGGTATCAGCGACTGCAATCTGTGAAACATCTCCTGATGACGGCTCAAAAATACAGTATCCTACCGGTTTATCAAGGTATAATGCTACAAAAAACCTGAAGTCTTCAACACGTCGCATAATTGCATCCATACTATTCTGCCAGGAGGGAATAAAATCACTGTAACACTCAACTCTTTTAAGCTCATTGAAACTTATTTCTCTAATTTCATATCCTGAAGGCAGAATCCGGGCTGGAATTTGCACATGAGATGAGTCCTGAACGAAATAATTAAACTCACGGATCACCTCGAACCCTAGTTTCTTATACACAGAAATTGCATTGGTATTATGTTGCAACACTTCCAACAAATACTGCGAAACCCCTGCTTCTTTAAGAAATGGAAGAGAGTATCTGAAAATCTTTGATGCATATCCTTTGCCACGGTATTCCTTTAATGTGCCTGTACCGGCATCGTACGCGGTTTTTTCACCATAAAAGTTCCCTATGCCATTAAGGATAAACGATTTGAGCTCATTATCCTCAAATAAACCATATGACAACGAAGGTTCAAATCCACGTCTGTCAAGCATAATCTGTAACTCTATCTCATTCACCTGTACCTCATAATCACTGAATGCCTCTTTAAATACAGAGTACAGGGATTCAAACTTTATCGAATCAAGAGATTTAAATTGTATCATAATTGCAAATTTAATGGATTGCCATAATTTATTTTACCAAAGACTCGAAGTAACTATAATCAGAGTAACTTAAATATCAGGATTATAAAACAATAGAGTTAAATTTCTTTAACTCTATTGCCACATTAATTAACTAAACGTACTCACCACACACATTTTAAAAGTTAGATTACCTGCAATGGACTTGAGACTCTTTGATCCCCAATTATCATCATACAGTCGTATGTACCTTTTCTTAGTTGTTTTATTGGAATCACAAATTCCTGAAGTCCTGCCTGTAAATTACCTGAGAATATTCTTCTGGTCAGCTTGCCTTTTGAAGAGTATAAAGCAATAGTTGCTTTTTGCCTGATCGGATTGTAAAATATAAAAGAAGATACATCCATTGAGGGATCGGGATAAACTCCGGCACGATAATCAAAATCATTGCTTAATTTCTTGAATGAAGGAAATTGAGCCTTCATTATCAAACCACTATCACCTACAATAAAGGCCGTATTGCTTATCAATTTTACATCCTTTAAAATTCTGCAGCCAGCTGGACTTGAAACATCTATCCAGTTTTGCCCCTGATTATATGTCTCAGAAATCAAATATGCGTTTCCATATATTTTCGAAGAAATACGACCACCAACTGCTATCCCATGCATATTATCCATATCGAGACCTGTGTAAAAGGTTGAATCAGTACTTGCAACAGGTGCCCACATATCAGTGATCCATTGATCACTTCTGGCAATATATGACCTCGGTTCCTGATTATCGCTATTATTCATTATTCCGATGGTAATAATTGAATCACTGTTAATCGGATAACCGTCTATTATTTTACCTTCTGAGTAATAATTATCATTAAATACCTTATACTCACGACTTATTGTCAGTCTATTAAAGTTAAGCACTTTTCCAATTACATGATTTTTTCTTGTATTATCGCCAAAAACAAACGCTGTCTCTTCATCAAAGATCCGTACAGAGTTAAAATTGCCTTCTCCGTCCTTACTAACTATACGCCAGGAATCTCCACAATCCCTGGTTATTAATAGTGTTTTGGAACTGCCTCCAATTATTCCATTCCCATTTTGGCTGATATGAACAGATAGTAGATTTGCATCTTTTATAAGTTCAATATTAACGATCTGCCAGGTATTTCCCTCATCATTTGATTTAAGAATTAATCCATCAGCACCTACTGCCATAATGCAATTAACATCAAAATAGCTAACGGAATTCAGACAGTTGGTAACACCCGAATTCTTACTCTTCCAATATGAACCTCCATCAGAGGTCATTAATATTATTCCCTTGTCTCCAACAATAATCCCATTATTATTATCGAAAAAATCAACACTGTTTAAACAGACGTCTGTGTCAGAAGGAATGATTGTCCATGTTGATTGTGCACTCGAAACAATTGCCAATAAAACAAATATAACGGTCGGAAAAATTCTTATTTTCATTCTGCAGAAAATTAAAATTTAATTCTGCAAAATAACAGGGCAAAAAAAAGATAAACAATTCGTACTTTATGGTATTTAAATTTATTGATCTACGTAGTAGTACTGACTTATTTTAAATCCACCAGCTCTTTTTCAATTGCAAATTTTATTAATCCTACAATTGTTTTCTGCTTGGTTTTCATGAAGATATTCTTTCGGTGTGTCTCAACTGTACGTTCACTGATAAATAATTTTTCTGCTATCTGCTCATTTGAATATTCCTGAACAATAAGAGCCAGTACTTCCGATTCCCGGGAAGTAAGTTTAATAACATTAGGTTGAACTGAATTTATCGAACTGTCGGAATTATAAATACCTTGCATAATAATATCCTGAACTTCTTTTGAAAGAAATCTTTTACCTTCAGCAATAGTGCATATGGCTTCTGACAACTCAGAAATATCAGTACTTTTAATAACATAACCCATTGCCCCAGCTTCGATCATCTTCGCAATCATAACGTTATCATTATACATGCTAAGAGCCAATATCTTTGTTTCAGGGAATCGCTCTCGGACAATTTTTGTCAATTCCAGGCCGCTCATTTCAGGCATGTTAATATCAACCATAAGCACATCAATTCTTTCTTTTTCAAGAATTTCAATCGCTGACTGACCACTTGTAACACCTATAATGCTCTCAATACAAGTTTCATCAGCAAGTAATGCTTTTAAACCATCTAGCATCAGATGGTGATCATCCACCAGCAAAAGCTTGAATTTTCCCATTTTGTAATTGTTTAACAGGAATTAATATTGTGACAATGGTACCTCTGCCAATAGCAGTATCAATATGAACATTCCCACCAATGCTTTCAATGCGTGATTGAATATTTTTCAATCCAATACCGTTTCCATTTTTTTTATTAATGTCAAATCCTTTCCCATTATCTTCTATCATCAACATTATCTCATCATCATTTTCAAGTAACTGAAAATTAATCTCTGTTGCTTTTGAATGAACAATGATATTATTTATCACTTCCTGAACCACACGATATATAGTAAGTTCTATAAAGCCGTCAATATTTACATATACATCAGAGAAATCCATATTCAGCTTAAATTTTTTTGCTTCTTGTAATGGTTCCAACAAACTTCTTATGGATGAGGCCAAACCTTTTTCATGTAATAAAATTGGTGCCAGATTATGCGATATATTTCTTAACTCACTAAATGCATTATCTGTCAAACAAATGGCACTGAATAATAATTCTTGCTGTTTTGATTGTTCAAGCAATAACTTTCTATCCAAACTTGTTAATGTCAGCTTTAGAACTGATAGTATCTGACCAAGGCCATCATGCAGTTCTTCACCTATCCGTTTCCTTTCGCGAAATTCTGCATCAAGCAGTTCAATGGCTCTTAGCTCTCTTATTCTATGTAATGTTTTTTCGAGCTTTTGCTTATATCTTTGTCTGTAACTGATATAAAAAATATACAAAAGCAGTATAATAGCTAAACAAACAGTAACTGTAAGAATAATTTGTGTATTTCTTTTACTTATTAACAACTCTTGTGCTTCAATCTGGAGAACCTGAAATCGCTTCTGTCTTCTAAGTAACTCTATTTCCATTTCGCTTTTTTCAGTTTCGTGTTTTAATTCTAGTTCATAGATCTTATTAAACCGATGATTATTTATAACACTGTCCTCCGTATTCTTAAATTTTTTGTAAAAAGCGAGACTTTTACGATATTCACCGGTTGCTTCATATATATCTGCATAATTATGGTAGACTTCATATAGAAGCTTGTTACTACTGACATTATTAGCCAACGCTTCTGATTTCCGATTAAATTTAATAGCTTCAGTAAAATTCCCTCTGCGTATATTAATAATAGTTACTTTAAGATAAGATTCTGCAAGATTGTGGTTACTGTTCGTTTTCTTGGCACATTCAACTGCCTTAAATGCAAATTGGAGAGCTTTGTCATAATTTCCCTCTTCCATAAAAAGCGTCGCAAGATGATTATAACTTATGGATAAGCCATAAAGGTCATCTATTTCTTCTTTTATTTTGACAGATTTATTAAGATATGACAGTGCTTTGCTAAAATCCCTGTTAATTGTATAGATTTGCCCACTATTTGTCAATACAGCTCCAATGCCCCCCTTGTTATTCAACAGCTGATAAAAGGATAAAGCTTTTTGAAAAAAGACAAGGGCTTTATCATAATTCCTCATCGATTTGTAAATCATACCAATATTATTATTTACATTGGCCTGTCCCTGAATATTATTTTCAGCTTCAAAATATGTAAGTGCAGAAAACAAGTATTTACAGGCATCATTTGAATTTCCAATATGCCAATGAGTTAGCCCTATATTGCTCAGATTTGATGCAATGAGTTTCGGTTCATTAATTTGTTTACTTATAGAAAGTGCTTCATGATAATAGCTAAGCGCATTGGCGTAGTCTCCTTTTACGTCATATGCTACACCTAACCGGTTTAAGGCTACGCTCTCACCGGCTGTATATTGTAATTGTTTTGATAAATGTAATGCCTCATTCGCAAAATCAATGGCTTCTCCGGTATTTGTATAGACCTCGTTAAAACTTAATTGATTAAGGACATCAACTTTTCCAGGTCCTTTTATAGTATCAAGCTGCCTGAGTAGTATTGATCGGGTTTTAGAGTCTGGCGTCGGATTTGCATTTGACAGAACCGGCAATATCAATAATACCATAATAATTTTCAGGCCTAATCTTATTTCCATTTTCTCGCCTTGAATTACGAAGTAAATGTAAGCAAGTATTCCGATTAATGTATCTATTAATAGCGTTAAAACCTAAAAATCAGTACCAATACGGAGATAATGCATTACAATATACCATATAGTACGCATTGTTAAATGTTTTAATTACCTATTATTTTGCTCCATCAATTATCCACTTTAACAAATAATCAAAAATGAAAAAACAATTACTCATGATCCTGTTTGCCTGTATTTGTGTCACGGCATTGCAGGCACAATCATCATGGTCTGTTCAACAGTCAGGTACATTTTATACATTGAAAGGTGTTGATTTTATCGATGAAAACATTGGAATAGCTGTTGGAGATAACGGTGTTATTGTCCGAACTATTAATGGGGGCCAAACATGGGAGATTTTAAATTCCGGGGTAACGTTATGTCTCAACTCTGTTAGTTTTATTGATGCAAACAATATAATTGTCGTAGGGAATAATGCTCTGATTCTTAAATCTACTGACGGAGGAGATTCATGGGTTGCTCAGTATATTGAGGGAACAGGGAATGGAGGATCAGAAAATGCAGACTTTTGGTCGGTTGATATGAGCTCTTCAGGTAAAGGAATTGTTGTAGGTCAATATCAAACACTCGTAACTACAACTGATGGATTCGTTAATAAACTTATCATCAGGAAAAATTATACAGGAGGCTTTTATTCTGCAAGTATTCTGGATGAAGATAATGCCTTTGTTTTTGGCATAAATGGGAATTACATACCAATTGTATATAAAGTTGCTCACTTCGATAGCTTATCTACAGCCAGATATTACCTTCCATTCGATGGAACTATATATACGGAGGTAGCGACATTACATGATGGCTTTGCTTTTAGTACAGACTCTGTACTTACTGTTGGAAATATGGAAGACCCAAATGCTCTTTATGGAATGTCCTCCTATATCTGCAGGAATCAGTCATGGGAAACCGATGAGTGGAATACTGTACATGCAGTTTACGACTGCTGGTATAATGCTGTAGATTTTGTCAACAATTATGGAGTATCCGTTGGCGGCAAAATAGATCCACTAGGTATTAACACAAATATTATTTCGGAATCGTCTGACCAGGGTAGAACCTGGAAAGAAGTCCAAAGCCCGATTGCCCATCTTATTCTGAATGATGTTAAAATACTTAATACTGCAGGATATATCGTTGGTGATAGCGGATTAATCATAAAAACCGAATTGCCGGCTGTTAACTACCAATCTCAACAGATAGATTACAGTCTTAACGTATATCCGAATCCTTCAGGTGACCATTGCAATATTTCCTTCTTAAATCCTGCTAAAGAAGATATTGAAATTTCGCTTTACAATTCAAATGGAAAACTTGTTTCTACAGTTTTCAAAGGAATTCTACCATCTGGAAAGCATGAATTCAGACTTTCCTTTAACAAATTAAGTAATGGATTTTATTACTGCACATTAAGAGCGGGGAAACAAGCGATATCAAAAAAGATCAGCATAGTAAGGTAAAATAATGTGTAACAAAATTACTAATCAAAAAATATCATTTAAAATGAAAAAAAATATTTTGGTATCCACGCTCACTGTTTTATTAACTGCTATGAACATTTTTGCCCAGGAAGACTGGACAGAACAGTTATCAGACACTGATAAGACTCTTTATTCAGTTGATTTTATAAATTCCCTACATGGGATTGCTGTTGGTGAATCAGGCACTATCCTTAAAACCATTGATGGAGGTTTCACATGGCAAAATATCAACACTTGTTTTCCCAATAATCTGAACGGTATCAGCTTTTATGATGCCACGCATGCAGTGGCAGTAGGCGATGGTGGACAGATTATCGTAACAGAAGACGGTGGTAATACGTGGACAACTCATTGGTTGCCCGGTATTCAGTTTAATCTTTATGCTGTTGATGTTTCCCCTGATGGGAAGGGTATTGCAACTGGTCAACATGGTACAATTCTTTACACTTCAGATGGTGGCTATAGCTGGAGTGTTGTACAAGAGGATCAAACAGGTTCAGGTTGGTCTGTTCTTCGCTTCAATGAAAATGTCACATATGTCTTTGGGACAGGTACTGCTTCTAACCGTATATACCAGCTATTCGATAACCAGGTTGCGAATGTCTATGACTTCATGGTTAATTATCAAGGAGGAAATTTGGAAGGTTTAATTTATGATGGTTATCTCTTTAATAATGAAACCATAGTTACCGTAGGACATATTGTTTTTTATCCAAATTATTATGGAACAATCACTAGTCGTCAGGACATGTACGCACCTGTTTGGGAAAGCTGTTTTACCATGGAGGCTTGCCAATTTCGTGGGGTTGATTTTATAGGTAATCATGGTATAGCTGTAGGTGGGAGTGCTGGCTATGAACCTGATAGAGGGATTATAGTCGAAACAAACGATGAAGGGTTTACATGGAATGTCACATTTGAGTCAGATAAAACACCAAATCTCAAAGATGTAAAAATGATAGGTAATGCTGCCTATGCAGTCGGAGATTATGGAATAATCCTTAAAAAATCAATCAGTACACCTGCCTTTTCTCATGAATTGAATGAAAACGGTTTAACAATTTCGCCAAACCCTTCAGGTGAAATAAATGAAATTTCTTTCACACTTCCATCATCAGAAAAAGTGGATATAGCGATATATGATCTGAATGGAAGGTTTCTTCAAACAATATTTCTAGGTGAACTTAATGCCGGGAGTCACCGTATTGCCAATCCTCTGACTGCAAGGACGGGAAAGCGCCTCCAGCCCGGTGTCTATATTATGAGACTCCTTGCAGGCAATACGGTAAATACTGCTAAAATGATAATTCAATAATCACAACCTGATTTCATTTCATCCTTCGGACAGGATGTCCCTCCGGTAGTAATATCGGAGGGTTTCGTTTAAAAACCACTACTCAATTGTAAGTAAGATATGCATTCAATAAAAATCCTTATATTATTGCTATTGATAATACCTCCACCTGTATTCTCAAGTGAATCTGATCATACTCCACTATCCGAAACCAATGTATCAGGATTTGAAGAACAAAGTTGTTTTAACAGTGAGGTTCCCCTGATTAAAAACAATCCTAAAGTAATTCAACTAAAAAAAGCCGGTCGTCTTTATCTTATAGAAGCCATAATCGATGGAAAGACGGGCTATCTGGTTTTCGATAAAGGAGCCTCAGCATTGGTTTTAAACATGAATTATTTCAACCATCCTCTTATGCATACACGTAAATCAAATGGAGGTAGTGTTACAGGTTCTCTTAAACCATTTAAGATGGTTGTCAGTTGTCTCAGTATTTCAGATCTTAACTTTAAAAATATTTCAGCTGATATAATCGATCTGAGCCACCTTGAACTACATCTTGATATTGAAATACTGGGATTATTCGGCCTAAATTTACTCAGGGAGTTTGAAGTGATTTTTGATACTCAGAATAACAATCTTCAATTTTATCCAATTGATAAAAAAGGCAATTGCATTCTTAACATTACGTCAGGATATGAATTTGATCATACACATAGAATGGAAGTGCGTAATAATATAGCCACTATTAATGCCAGCATCGGAGAAATTGAACTCAGGTTCTGCCTTGATACAGGAGCTGAAATTAATCTTATTAATCATGCCTTACCTAATAAAGTGCTTCAAAAAATCAGCATTAGCCAGCAATCAGAAATAATGGGAACCTGTCCCGGTTCTGTAAATGCATCTTATGGTAAAATGAAAGAATTTACAATTGGTGATTTTGACTATGAAGATATGGATGTGGCAATTATTGACCTTACTCATATTTCCAATTCCTATGGGTATCGTATAGATGGTATTCTTGGTTTTGATTTCTGGCAAAAAGGAGTATATAAGTTTAATTGTAAGAAGCAATTAATAAGTCTGAGTACATTTTGATATAGTTACTGATTAAGTGACTGAAATTCGGATATATTTTACGGTTTAAAAATTATAAAATGAAAAAGAAAATTATTGCCCCATGCGGGATTGATTGTTTCAATTGCGAATTATTTGAAGATAACGTTACGGTTGAAACCCAAAACAGAATCTCATCACTCACAGGCATTCCTGGTAATAAAATAAGTTGCTTAGGGTGTTCAAACGGAAATTCCTGTCTGTTTTTAAGATTTCAGAGCAAACAGTGCGAAACTTTGAAGTGTGTAAATGAAAAGAACGTAACTTTCTGTTTTGAATGCAATAATTTCCCATGCGAGCTGTTGATGCCTCTGGCTAATGGTGCAGATAAATACCCTCATAATATCAAATTGTATAATCTGTGTACAATCAAGAAGATCGGTATTGATGCATGGGCAGAACAAGTAAAAAGTATCAGACACACATATTTTCATCATTCTTTTGAAATCGGAAAGGGCGGTAGTTACGATTAAAAAGGATAAATCTAATCAACGATAGCAATGATCATACTTGAAAAATTTGGTAGGCAGGATTTCGACAGATTAATTTCCTGGATTAATTCTGAAGAATTAATGATACAGTTTAGTGGAAGTATTTTCAGTTTCCCAATTACACATGACCAGCTTGAAAAGTATCTGGATGACAGTATTAGAATGGTTTATAAAGTAATCCTGGTGGAAACAGGAGAAACCATAGGGCATTGCGAATTAGATAAGATTGATAAAAGAAACAGGAGTGCCGGAATTTGTCGTGTGCTTATTGGTGACGATAAATACCGGAATAAAGGATTTGGTAAACTGATCATTAAGCAACTGATCAGAATTGCATTCTCCGAAATGCACCTTCATAGATTGCATTTAGGTGTATTTGATTATAATACACAGGCAATACGCTGTTATGAAGAATGTGGATTTTCAAAAGAAGGTCTGCTTATCGACACCACCAGAGTTGGAAATAAATACTGGTCCGTTTATAACATGAGTATGATAAATAGGGATAATTAACAATTCCAAAAGTTCAATATCAATGAAAAAATTAATGATTCTCCTTTTCTTATCGCTTTGCTCTTCTGCACTGTTCTCGCAGGATTCTGTCAGAATCTACGGACAAGTAACAGATTTTAATGGCGTCGCAATTGACAGTGTCAGTGTCAGGCTTAAAAATAAGGACTTTGTGAATCTTTATGAAACAGTTACCGATAAGAACGGGAACTATTCACTTACAGTCTTGAAGAATTCCTACTACTGTTTATATGCCATCAGGTTAGTTGACTATGCTAAAACAAAGCTTGAATACTGGGCTTGGAATATACCTGCATTCCATGATCTGGAAATCAATCCTAAATATGAACGCATGGAGGTGTATATTATGAATGCATTTGAACCACAGGTCAGCCCCCACGAAACCTATATGGTGTACTTCCGACCGATGAGCCTCACCAAATCGCATAAATTAGAAGGAAAACGGGATGTAAAAGAGGTTGAAAAAACTGCTATTGCCAATAAGGGAGTAATGGATATTGCACCTGAAGCCATCACTACAGAAGAGTTGACAGTCCATATCAATGGACAAAAATCTGAGGTTGTAGGAATCAATAAAGTTAAAGAGTATGCCAGAGGTGCATTTATGTACGGATACCTTATACAGATCAAAAAACCAACTGGCACAAACTACCTATACGATGATTACGATCTGATCTCCATTCAACTTCATTCAGAAGAGACTGATGAGTATGGTATGGGAGAATGCTTTGTGAAAAGAATTAGGTGAGAACACGAACACAATAACTGAAAATCCATAAATGCAATTTAATGAAAACCACATTTTTCTTCTTTATATTCTATTTCTTAATCAATGGATTATTTGCTCAAATAAATAATGATTCAGTTTATTCAGAAGCAGAAGCAATATTAAATACTCCCACAGGTGATATTTATGGAACCCTAACTGTTGCGAATGAAACTGCAATAACACCGCTCGTTCTTATTATAGCAGGTTCCGGTCCCACTGATCGCAATGGAAACTCAGCTATTGGCCTTAAGTCCGATACTTATAAGATGCTGGCAAAGGAATTAGCTAAAAACGGAGTTTCGACATTGAGATTTGACAAGCGGGGTATTGGTAAAAGCACTTCGGCCATGACTGCTGAAAGTGAACTTCGGTTTGATACTTATATTAATGACGTTGTTGATTGGATTTCATTATTAAAAGCTGATGAACGATTCTCTTCCATAAGTATTTTAGGCCATAGTGAGGGCTCATTAATTGGAATGATGGCCGCGTGTAAAACAGATATAGCAAAATTTATATCCATTGCTGGTTCAGGAAAATCAGCCGACAAAATTTTGCAGGAACAGCTCCAAACTAAATTACCCCCACAATTATTGGTTGAATCAAACAGAATTCTGGATAGTTTGAAAACCGGAAAGACTGTTGCGGATGTAAATCCCATCCTGATGGCCTTATATCGTCCAAGCGTGCAGCCTTACATGATATCCTGGATAAGACTTGATCCTTCAAAGGAAATCTCAAGGCTTAAAATACCTGTATTAATAATTCAGGGCTCGACAGATCTTCAGGTGCCTGTTGATAATGCTTATTTGCTTTTATCGTCAAGACCCGAATCTAAACTCCTCATTATCGAGAATATGAACCATATAATGAAAGAATCGGAGTCTGACCAGCAAAAAAATTTCGCAACATACAACAACCCTGATTTACCACTAAAGAGTGGATTGGTTGATGAAATTATCCTATTTATGAAATTGGATAAATAACGTCATAGTAATTGGATTATTATAAAAATGAGAACTTCCACTACAATTAAAATAAAACCAATGGGCGTAAAGCTCTCCATTCTGTTCTTCGGAATTCCATCTCTGGTTTTATGCTTTAGTGTATATTTTGTTATGCAGAAACTCCATCACAATGGTGTTGATAATTTCTTAAACTTTTGCATTACAATGATTGCGCCAATGGCTTTGATGCTGATTGCAGCATTGATTGCTTATAAAATTGAAGGCAACCGCTTCAATTGGGCTGACTTTTCAACCAGATACAGGCTAAAGAAGATGACTAAAAAGGATTGGATTTATACCCTTGTACTATTTTTTTTAATGGGCCTGATTTATGCAACCTTATCATTCACTTCAAAATGGCTGATTCAATTTAAACTATTCTCCCCACCCGATTTTCTGTTACCTGCAGTTGATCCAAGACTTGAACAGAAATTTTTAATCGACACATTTATGGGCGTGCCTTTAAAAGGGCAATGGTGGATTGCAGTAATCTATTTTGCCTTCCTGCTGTTCAACATTTTAGGTGAAGAACTTTGGTGGCGCGGTTATATACTTCCCCGCCAGGAAGTGGCCTTTCACAAATGGACCTGGCTAATACACGGAATGTTTTGGGGCTTGTTCCATATATTCTGGAAATGGAACCTTATAATACTTATTCCGACTAGCCTGGCCCTCTCCTATTTAGTCAGCAAACGAAAAAATACATATATCGGAATCATTGCCCATATGGCAAACAATAGCGTACCACTTGCCGGAATTGTGATCGGAATTATTGGAAAATGAATACAACCGCCTATATATGGAAACATTAACTTTTACCAACAGGCAAGCATTTCGGGATTGGCTTAGCAACAATGGCACATCAAGTAATGGCATATGGCTTTTGTTCAGTAAAAACAAAAAGACGGTTACACTAACTGCCGAAGAGGCGTTAGAAGAAGCACTATGTCATGGATGGATTGACGGATTATTGAAATCGATTGACCAGGATACCTATAGGAAATATTTTGCGCGGCGTGCGCCTGATAGCAAGTGGTCGGCCAAAAACAAAAAGTTGACTTAAAAGCTTATTGAAAAAGGATTAATGACTCAACAAGGCTTAGAAGCTATTGAAAACGCAAGAAAAAACGGCCTTTGGGATTCTGCTGAATCTCTCAAAATTGATGAACATCAAATACATATGTTTAAGGAAACTATTAAGTCGAATGAGCCTGCATACCGAAATTTACTAGCTATGTCTCCTTCGGTACAACGAACCTATGCCATGTTTTACTTTGACGCTAAATCTGACAAGACACGCCAGGCCCGGCTTGAAAAAATTATTGCCAGACTTAATAAAAATTTGAAGCCGATGTAATGATGTAAAAAAGTCAGGTCAGTAAAATTAGCCTATGGAAGTGCGCTTCTCTACCCCACTTTCATTTTCAATATTAAGATGTCAAAGAACTCTTGGTCCTTTTCCTCCAAAATATAATTCGAGCAGCTAATTTATTTGGCAAATGCTTTAAACGTCAATAAAAGTATTACCAAGATAAGAGCCAATTGCAGAACCGGCCAGATGACCGTTTCAATAAAGGTACTTTTAACAGGCGACTCCTTTAAAGCTGTTGTATTAAGCTTCTCCTTCTTTGAAATTGTCCTGACAGCTCCTTCCACCCTCACATCAACAAGCGTGTCAGGTTGTTGAAGACTATGTTGAATACAGCCATTTTCAATTTTAACCACCGATGTAGAAAAAGCGGTATGCAGAATACTAGTAGTATCTTGGATAGATGGAAAATTCATCTGATGTGAGTTAATACCAAAGTGTGGTTCCTTTGGCTGAACCAGATAAAAGTTTGCATTTACCGTATCACCTGCTATCTTAACTTTAAGAGTAGTATCCCTGATCTGAATCATAGTTGAAGTCCTGACATCTGATATAATGACTGGTGGGAACTTCCTTTCGTAGGCTTTTCTTGTACTGCAGGATGAAAGACTAATAGCCATTAATAATAATAGTGCATGTTTCATTTGATTTTAGTTTTTTTTAACCAACATCGACGCTTTGAACGTCACATTTTCGCCCCGTGAGGCGGTTAGTACTCTGTTGAGGGACTTTGAAAGAACATATTCAGCGGATCCTTCAACCTTCCATTATCAGTAACTGTGAAATGCAGGTGTGGCCCGGTCACCCGCCCAGAATTTCCCGAGTATGCTATGATCTCTCCTTCTTTAACCTTTTGCCCTATGGCTGAACTGTAACTACTTAAATGGGCAAAACCAAACCTTGTATTACCTGATTTCATTGCAAGACTCTTACCGCCTGTCGAATGATTCCATAGCTCTGTTATTTCACCATCAAGTGGTGCCATTATTGGTGTGCCTACAGGGCATGCAATGTCCACCCCATTGTGGAACTGTATGGTACCGGTTACCGGATGTTTTCTTACACCATACCGACCGGTTATTTTACCTGCTACTGGATTTGTCATATGTGATCCTGCTGCTCCCTTTTTAAGATTTATCCTTACTAAAATTCAGATTGAACTCTCTCAATTGCTCAGTAAGTTTCTCATTCTCGATCTTGGCGAGATGGAGTTCTCGCTGCAGAGTGTACATCTGCATGCGAAGGGCATTGTTTTCGCGTGTAAGCAGTTGAATCTTTTCCCTGGTATGTCGGTTTTCCTTGCGGAGTTGTTGAATGTCGGCATTGAGTCTTGATGTGACACCTTCCGATAGTTCACGCCATATCTTTGCCGCTTTTTCTACATTGTCGATTTCGGCCGTTTCGGTAGTCACCTGCTCTTTTTCTACTTCCGCTGCATACTTCCTTCTGGTCAGGATGAATGTGATAATGGCAGTTAAAATGGTTGGTATAGTTGTGATCAATATATCGTTCATGATTATTTATTTTACTGATTGCTGATTACTGAATTGCTGACTGCTAAGCACTGAGTCCTAAGTGCTTTTAAAAGAAGCTCCCGCTTCCCTGCTGCCTCTGTATGAGTGTGCCATCAAAGTGGCCGGGTCGTAATGCGAACCCCTTATCTTGCCGCAGAGTGAGGAAACGGGAGTCTTCTTGTCATTTGTTAGTCAACCATCCCTGTGTAAAAGAGAATTATGATTAACCCAAGGTTACTGATCCCACACTTTGAGTGTTTGAAACCTGATCCTTTTTGGTTACGAACTCCACGTCGCTTTTAACGAGGAATACGTTAACATGATAGGTGCCTGCACCAAGCCCTGAAGCAAGTGAAATTCCTTCTTCACCACGTGTGGCTGCAGCCGGGAAGAGCTGAACATCGCCATTCTCTTCGTTGATCAGCGAAACATAAACCTTGTCATCAGCAAAGCTGTTTTCGTTTGTTACCAGATTCATCCAACCAAGGGTCACATTTGAACCATCGGCAATCGCAGTCGGTTCGCCCAGAGGCGCCAGATTACCCTGTGACATGACCAGTTTTGATGGGTCGAGTGCGACATCAGGAAAGTTTCCTGTTATCGCTGATTTGAGGTTTTCCCTCACGGCACAGTTAAACGGAGTAAGACTCTGTTCGCATGCACCAAAACCCAGTCGGATGAATGGAGTGTGGGCTTTGACAAAAGATGTCACGAGGCGCCACTTCAACCTTTGCTCTTGCTGAGCTGCTGTGTTTGCATCATTGTAAGAGGCAGCACGAACGCGCATTACGCACCTTCCTTTCCAGAAAGTTCCTACCACATTACCTACCCGGCCACTAAAAGGACCAAGGATGCCTTGTTTGTATATTCCCATGATTGTGAATTTAGGTTACCGATAATATCACCGGCATTAGCCTTATTTCAATTTTAAGGCTATGGGTGCCACTTTCCCGGGATGTCAGTAAAATTTCATCCAATGTCAGTTAATGAACCTGCCAACTTTCATTTAATGATGAAATAGATATGTCATTCTTACACTAAAATTCATTCAGAAATGAAGTGTCAGTAATGATTTCAATAAATATAATCTTGTATCCATTTCCATCTGTGGAAAAAGCAGACATTTTCTGCTATTTACATACATTTTCTGCTATTTGCCTTATTTGATATTTCCTAAAAAAATACAATTAGCAGAAATTCAACATATTATAAATATTTGCTTTTTTATTTGAATTATTAAAAATAATTTTCGGGCAAAATTGATGATTTAGGCAGGTTTTATAGTATGGAGGAAGATAAAATGGATGATTATGAGTCCCATGAATCAGAGAAATTACCTGATGAAGATGAGTTATTGCAATATTTAAACGAACTGCAAACTTCCATAAGGGAATTCAAAGAGGCAATCACTGGAGAAATTTTAAAGAAAGGACAGTTAGTAAAGAAAAGCACCTGGGTGAATTCGAAAGATGCAGCCGGTTTCCTGCAAGTTACCGGTCGCACACTCGCCGCTTATAGAAAAAGAAGGCTTATTCCTTACAGGAAACTATTCAAGACTTGTCTTTACAATTACAATGACCTGCTCGAATTCAGAAATTCTTTAAATCGAAAATGATCTTAATTACACACCGGAGGCACTTATTTGACTGGGGTGATCACAGCCCCCCCAACTTTCTTTGAAGTAAAGTGAATGAGAAAACCGGGGGGAATCATAATTCTGTTCACTTAGGGTGAGAGGGAGTTTACCGAATACTAGTTAAACTTTATTCTACTATAATGTACAGTACAAACAGTCATAATAAAGAAATAACCGACAATTTATGTAGTGAATTACAAGTCGTTAGATTAAAGGATGCCGCTGATAGTTTCATCGCGGGAGAATACAATGCTTTCGAACATGCAGGCCTGGATTGGGTGGCACTTTGGTTAAAAACATCTTCAATTTCACAAATGGAGATATTGTTCCAAAGCATCATCAGGTACCTCATTATGAAATCAAATAATGCATTAGAAAGTAGTAATGACAGATTGAAAAATCCAGAGATATGCAGAGACTTTCTTGACATTATTCTTGAACATAAGAAATTCCGCATTATCGAAAGAGAGATATTGAAAAAGCATTTTCTCAACAGCGAAGGGAAAATGACAAATTGTTATGGAAAACTAAAGGTTTTTACAGGAATTATTATTCTTATGCGTGATAACGGATACTTCAAGAAATCAATACTCGATCAGAAAGTAACATGTAAAACGATAGCAAGTTACGTGAAAAGGCAGTATGGAATTGATATCTCAAATCAGCTTTACAGGAATAAGGAGTTGAGTGAGCTCGCATTAAAGCAGTTTCCAATATTGAAGGAATTTGGCTTAACGAATAAATTAAACTAATTATAAAATCTATTAAACCAACAAAACGATGAATTACCTGCATGAAATTAATTGCTTTTACTCATGGTTAGAAAGAAATCCCATTTCTTCCAATGCCATTGTTCTCTGGTCTGCATTAATGTCAGTAAACAACAAAGCGGGCTGGATAAAAGAATTTACCGTATCACTTTCATCACTCGAGATGAGGACAAACTTGAGTAAAGTTCAAATATACCAAGCTCGCAAAACTCTAGAGAAACAAGGCAGAATCAGATGGAAGATGAGAGGGGGTAAAAGTTGTGCAATCTATACTCTAATATCATTCGAAGAACAAACAGAATGTGAGCCATCCGGTGAGTCAAATGCTACCATTAATAAACTAAACAAAAAAAAACTAAACAAAACTATTTCTTTAAGTAATGATGATAAATCATCATTAGTCATCAACCAAATTGATGACTCAAATTCAAAAATTAAATATTCTAAGAAAAAGTCTGTTTTTAATTTAAAAAATGAAAAAATCGAATCGCCCATTCATGCAGAACAAAATCCTACCCATAACAGCGAAATTGAAATCCAAATTCTTACCGGGGGGGCGGCGGCCGACGATGATTTTGAACTGATGGATAACGAACAAGATGGATTTTCCTGTGATGAAGCGCGGGTGGCAGATGAAGCTATCACTGAACAGGTTTGGGTGTCGGATGTTGAAGTGAATGATGATGCACGCGAGGTTGTAGACCTGGATGAACCGATTGTAAACATTAATTACCAACGCTATGTAAAGCACTTTAACAATCGTTGCAAGCGCTTGTCAAACGTTACTGTCCTCACAAAACAGCGAAAAAATGCAATACGACTTCGACTGCAGGAATACGATCATCAGACTATTTTGAAAATGATCAATGAGGCAGCAGAATCCGATTTTTTGAGTGGAGAAAATGAAAGAGGGTGGAAAGCTACTTTTGACTGGCTATTTAGGCCAAACAATTTCGTCAAAGTCCTTGAAGGAAACTATGCCAACAGCAACATAAAATTCCAGGGTGGAATTCAAAATGGATACAAACCCTCACACTTTGAACTGATTAAGGAGGCATACGAAGGGATTATGGAAGAAAGAGAAATTCCAATTGATTTTAACTTGCGTGAAGTATGAAAGCTATAGCTGTAAAAGAAAAGAACCAAGTAGCTGAATTAGATAGAAATGCAGTACAAATCAGTCCGTTTCTGTCGAAAGAAGAAAAGCGTTATGTAATGGCTTGCCATGGAAAGAAACTGGTGGAATTGAGTCAGGCGGATGCTGAGGAAGCAGTAATGGTTATAATTAATACCGCTTATGCCGAACTCGGCCAGAAATACGGGGGTGGAACCAAAGCCCAACGTATGGAGTTTCTTAAGAACACTACCAAACTGTTACTGAACGATATCAAGTACTATACTCCAGAACTGACACTTGAAGATCTTAAAATTGCTAATGATTTGGGAATACGACATCATTATGGCGAATACATAGGTTTTAACGTCATTACTCTACACAACTTCATTGAAAAGTATCTCAACTCCAGAGAACGTTGCGAAGCTTTAAGGAAGCAACAAAAGTTCATTGAAGATCAGCTTCCAAAACCTCCTTTGAGTGAAGAGGAGAAAGATCAGTTGAGGGTTGAATGTCTGCGGGTTTGTTACCGTAACTTCAGGGAAAATGGTTTTGTTATTGATTGTGGTGCTGTAAACTACCGGTTTCTGATTGAGAGAGGCGAAATAAATCTTTCAATAGATGAAAAGATAGCCATCTATGATCAGGCTAAAAACCAAGTAGATGCCGAAGCAATGCAAAAAGCTGTATCGTTTTCTGAAATAATTCAAAAAATGAGAGACCAGTTTGAAGATGTCACCGGATACCAGATACGAAGTCGCGAAATTGTTCTGAAACAGTATTTCAGCACAATAACGCCCGAAAGACTGGAGGAAATCATTCAAAAGTATCTTGAGGAGAGAAGAACAGACGCCAATTAAGCCACTAAGCAGTCAATAGTTAGCAATCATTAGTTCAGCCAGTAACCAAAAACAAAGAACGAAGAACAATTCGGTACTGACTGCTAACTACTCCTACTGACTGCTGAGTGCTGATGGCAGAGTGCTGACAGCTGATGGCAGAGTGCTGATTAATTAACCCTTTCTGCGATGTTTCTTCAATACTGCAACGGTGGTTCAGCGTTGTCTGTGCGATTAACAATCATATCAACACCGTATAACCACCGTTCCTACACCGCAGCTGTATCCTATTTGACACTAATCAAGCACAGTAAAACTAAGTAATAATTTGAAAATGCAATACATTAATTTGATCATTCATTAAATCAAAATCTTTATGGCAAGGACTTTACCTAATGGATTAACCACCGGCATTTGTGGCAACATAGTTTTCTATGTTATGAACGGCCAACAATGCTCAAGAGCAAGAAACAGGGGCAGAAAGATGAACTCTCTAAAACAGAAATATAATCAACTAAAATTAGCGACAGTAAATAAATTTGTAAGCGAGATGCTGGATGTTGTTAAAATTGGCTGGCCAGACAAGCATTCGCACCATTATCAGAAAGCAATAGGATACCATCTACGAAATGCAGCAGAATTATGCAATCCCGGTTATGGAGATGAGGGACCTAAATTTAGGATAAACTACCAAAAAACGTTGCTGGCAAATGGCCGGATACCATCTCCAATTATAACTACTGTAATCCGAAACAAACAAACTATAGAAATCAACTGGCAAACAGATTTATTAACACATGAATACCGCGAATCAGATTCCATGATACTGGTTGCATGGAACCCTGGGATAAGGGCCAAAGCTTATCTGGATGTCGGCAATCGAAAGAAAGGCAATTCAAGCGTGACTTTACCATACGAATATCATGGTTCAGTTCACTTGTGGGCTTTTTACCGCAATTACACTTATGAAATTCCGGTTAACGAAATGAACCTATCAGATTCAGTTTATTTGGGTGAGTATTGAGCGTTGTATTAATATTTTCTATTTTGCATAGCAAATTATTCACAAGTTACAACCGCCTGAAGATAGCACTCAGGCAAGCTGCCAATGCTATCGGGAACTTAAAAGACACTCATCTTTCCGACTTCTTTAAAAGGGTCGCATTCCGTAAAGGCAGGCAAGCAGCGGTAAGTGCCACAGCAAGAAAACTTGGGGTAATAATTTGGACGATGGTAACAAAACAAGTCCCCTATAACCCACCGGAACAATACCTGTTCCTTGACCAGAAAAGAAAGATGGGAATAGCAAAAAGAATTAAAAAACAAATGGCTAAATTTGACATAAAACCGGAAGAAATTGGAATTGGTAACTCTTTGAACCCCAACTTCAATTTTTAACGTTAGTCAGAATGTACAAGACACAGAAACATCCTATGACAGAAAAGAAATTTTTCTCTGAGAATGAGATTCTTATATAATTTAGTGAATGGTATATTTAAAAATTATCTTTGATTTATATAAAAAATTAAAATATCAATGTAAATGGCTGGCAAAATTCAGTTTGTTGTTAAACTAAGATTTGTATTAACAATTATATTGATTTTAACTTTTGTGTTATCAAACGCACAAAACAAAGTTCATCCGGATTCAACAAAACAAAAGAAAATAAAAATGACTTCACTGGCATTTGGAGGAACAGGTATTTTATTTACTAATGTTAAAAACCAATCAACCATTTTGACTGGAGGAAGAGGTTCTGCTACTTTTAACAATCGTTTTACTTTTGGTGGTGGAGGTTGGGGAATGCCCAAGGGTATTGAACTGGAAAGTTCTAAAGTTGACACCTTTGAATTTTTTAAATTTGGCTACGGCGGTCTTGAATTTGGGTATATTATTTATCCTAGGGAAAAAATTAAACTTGGAACTAATCTTTTGGTTGCTTACGGTGCTGGCTTTAAAGAAACGATACCAAAGTCTAAAGATGGTGATTTTAAAATGTTCCCAGTGTTTGAACCTTCGTTATATTCTCAGATTTCACTTGGTAAACTTTTGCGACTGGATATTGGTGTGACTTATCGTTTTATAACGGGCACAAATTATTCGGATATAAGCAACCATCAATTAAGTGGTTTCGGTTGCTATTTGGCATTTCTTGTAGGTACATGTAAATGTGATTAATAATGATTTAAAAATTCATTGGCAATGAAATATAAATCTCTCATAAAAAAAGGATTAAAAATGCTGTTAATTTTAGTTTCAACAATGATTGGTCTGCTTTTCATTCTATTCATTTACTTGCTAATAAAAAGCCCCGGAAAGCCCGACCCTTTTTTTGATAAATCCGGAAAAATTCTTGAAAACAGTCTTTCAGAAAAAATATTTGTAGAGGTTGGTGGCGTTCAACAAGGAATGTTTATAAGAGGGAAAGATTTAAAAAATCCTGTATTGCTTTTTGTGACTGGCGGACCTTCTTTCTCTGAGTACTTTCTCGTTGAGAAATATCCTACCGGACTCGAGAATTATTTTACCGTTTGTTATTGGGAGGAAAGAGGTGGAGGAATCTCATATACTCCACAGGTTACATTGGAGAGTTTGACGTTGGAACAATTTGCTTCCGATGCAATAGAGGTAACGAACTATTTGCGTGATAGATTCAAAAAAGAAAAAATTTATATAATGGCTCATTCTGGCGGTACAGCCTTTGCCATTCAAGCTGTCGCAAATCATCCTAACTTATTTCATTCATACATAGGTGTTTCGCAGATAACTCGTCAGGCCGAATCTGAAAAGTTAGCTTACAAATATATGTTTGATCAGTTTTTAAAGAATGGTAATTCAAAATTGATCGCTCAATTTAAAAAATATCCAATTATCGAAAATGATTCACTTATTTTACCATTCTTTAATTCTGTTTTAAGGGATAAGTCAATGCATGAACTTGGAATAGGTACAATGCATAATATGAAATCTGTAATAAAAGGTGTGTTTTATCCGGTCTGGACTTGCAGAGCTTACACACTTAAGGAAAAATTTAACATTTGGTATTCAAAATTTTCTTTTATAAGTAAATCCGATCTTAGAGAGCAGATCCTCAAATCTGATATTCCAGCTAAAGTGACTAAACTGGATATCCCGGTATATTTTTTTAGTGGTAAGTATGATCTTACAGTCAATCATGACCTTTCAAAAGAATATCTTAAAAATCTGGAATCTCCATTAAAAGGGTTCTATACATTTAGTAATTCAGCTCACAGTCCAATGTTTGAAGAATCTGACAGGTTAAAAGAAATTTTAGAAAATGATGTTTTAAAAGGACTGATCAATTTGAGTGATAAAGAATAATACACGACGGCACAACACATGGTATAGTGCATGCGGGTTTCAGAGGTATGCGAGCATTTGTGGCTCATAAAAAAAGTTGGTGTACCTTGATAGGAAATCACTTCGAACTCCCGCACGACACCATACCATCAACCGTTGTGTGCAATGGTAAAAGACGACATTTAATAACTATTTCTTTGTTTTTAGTAAGCATCCGATAAACCCCATCTAATTTAGCAATTCTGTTGTATACCACATTTTGTTTTAATTAAAATAAAAGCCAATTGAGTGTTTTTTGACTATAGTTGAGTCAAGTTGGGTTGATTTTAATCA
>JAEYSM010000008.1 GCA_023434665.1 Bacteroidota bacterium
CAAAGTGTGAGTGAGAATAAAACAGTTATAGACAGCCGCTTATACCCTGACGGTATATACATGGTTAAATACATCGCAGAAAATGGTAATTCTATTTCAAAAAAAGTAATGATACTTCATTAAAGTCCTATACATTGGGCGACTCAAGTGTATCAAATGGTTTCAAATGACCTGACAGTTGATCTGAAAAATTACAGGAAAGAAAGTGTCTTACAAATATTAACAGTGCGAAAAAATTGTATTTAATAATTTTTCTCTTCCCGGTTAATTTAATTTGTTTGTGCCAGGTTATCAAAATTGATGGTAATGTACTTGATAACAATCATAAAGGTTTAATGGCATCTACAATAGACTTTATGATACTGACAGCATATTTGTAACAGCAAGTATCACAGATAGTGATGGTAAATATAGTTGAATCTAATTTAAAGGTTTAAGAATATTTTTAATAGATACTTATGTAATAATTATTACAAAAACAATAAAAGTCGTATTACCTTTTTCGGATTCATGGATTTACAAAAGGGTGCTTATGATGATACCTGGATCAGGAATCCCCTATTTGCATTCACAGAATCTGTCAATATAAATTGAATTCAGCCAATCTTTTTTTGTTCTACACAATTTTATAAGTATATTTAAAGTCTTAAACAAAGGATAAGTCCAGAAGAAATTAAAGTAATGTTGATTTGTAAATACCGGGCTGTTGAATTACGGCAAACCGGGAAAGGAGGAAAACAAATTGTGGCAGGAAATGCCGCTGTAACATCACACCGGAGAACAGACAATTAAAATTAATTTTAACCGGCTTATTACCGGCTATGGGGAGTTGGATGCCTTTGCCCTAAGGAAGCTCATATGCAACCGCTCCCCTGCCAACCGGTAATGAGCGCGAAATTGCTAAAACTATTAGAAATAAGCTACTCTTTTTTGCGTTCTTTATAACAATAATTCTCTCTACATCAATTTCATATGCACAGATGAAATACTGGACAACTCCGCCACTAAAGTATAACATGTCAAGTACTACCTTGACTTCTACTGCTTTGCCAGGTCCTGGAGGTTCTTACTCTGTTGCTAACGGGGTTTATGATGATTATGGAAACATATTATTCTACATTCGTGATATTGATATTTATGGACCTAACGGACAAACTGTAGGTACGTTACCTTGGCATAATATGAGTGTTTGCGATGAAGCTTATACAATATTAAACCCCGAGATTAATATTGTACCAATTCCTGGCACTTGTCGTGAATACTATGTAATTTACAGTATGGATAATCCAGTTGGATATTCCCCCGTTTTATATGTAAAAGTAAACTGCTCAGGAATTTCACCTGTTGTTACTTATAATGGTTTCCTGTATGCTATTTGCGATTGGTACACCGGAGTTGCTTACAAGCCATTTCATGTTTCAAATCATGGAGGAACGGATAATACAGGTATGGCTGTTTCAAAAGTGATTTCAGGAAGTGGATCAACTGCAAAGCGATATCTGTTTTCAGTTGGTGATGGCCAAGTCGTTAGAAGTGAAATCACCGGTTCCGGAATCTCAACCGGCGAAACTGTTGTGACAGCTGCTGAACTACAAATTGACCATCGAAATTTTCATGCTTATGAAGCTGAGCTGTCCTGGGGTACCAATTATCTCGCATGGTCATCAGATAATGGGATGGTACATGTTATCAGAATTGATCCATTAACTGGAGAATATATCCTTGGAAGTCTCCAAAGTTATTCTCTCCTTGGGGCTAAAGGGATCGAATTCACAATGAATACATCAAATCCCAAACTTTATGTTTCAGGACGAAATGGTCTTACCCAGATTTTTACTTCGAATCAATCACAATCCTTAGTATCAACCGGTACATTCGATTTGACAAATACGCAACTTGAGTATGCTAAAAATAACAGGATTTATGGAATCTCTCCCACTTATGATGCGCAAGGTGATTTGATCGCTACAACTCTGGTTGGTATTAACTGGAGTAATAATACCTTTACTTCAGTCAATGCAGGATTTGATTCACGTTTTACAATTCCAGGCCTATATACACAAGGTGTGTTTACTCTTCCGGAACAAATTGACGGCGAAAATTATGCTTATTTTAATGGAACCCCCGCAGTACAAATCTCACATTTTACCATCAATGGAAGTGTTCCTATCGGTAATTGTGATGAAGGAGGATACGGAAATTATTGCCAGAATAGTGCATTAAGTTTCAATGCAATATATTCATCCGGAACTCCGGCACAATACAAATTCGACATACAGGCTGTTGATTGGGGTTGTAACTTTATCACCGGTGCAGGATTAATGAATTATCACGGAGTATGGAATAACGGCACTCCACCGGCAAATTTCGATTTGCGTACATTGACTTCAAATGGAGTAAATCTGGGAAACTGTCAGGGTGGACTAGTTAATATTACCTATTCTGTGAAAGATGCCTGTGGTGCAATAAGCACACGTTCAAAAGTTGTAAATATGTATGTTCCGGTACCCCCTGTTGTGGCTCTTCAAATTTACAATAAGAATAATCCGCAAACTTACCTCGCGCCTTCTCAGAACATAAATTCGCCTATTCTTTGCGGCAGTGCTTCTATTGGGTACAGAATAAATAACAGTACCGGCACTATTACATATTTAACTGTTTTGATTGAACAGGTTTCTCCTTACAAATTAATCTATAACAGAACAACCACTGTAAATGGAGTAAATAACCTCACTTATGAAAACCTGAACAATTATTGTATCAATTCAACTATATGGGGACAATATTCCGGGTTCGAATCTTGTAATACCGGTAGTTATACGGGATGGACCGGTTATTTCGCGTACACCAATGGGTTGTTATCGTATAACAAAACCTTTAAACTAACCGTTACTGTAGGCAACCAATGTGGATCGAGTACAAACTGGAGTTATCTAAAAGTAAACTCAATAAATAATAAAATGGTTAAGGCCGATAATGAAAATGGCAACAACTTGGCTGAAAAATTATTGGTTTACCCCAATCCTGCCTCGGATCAGGTAACTGTTCGATTTAACAATCTTAGCGAGGAGAATTACCAGATTGATGTTTTGGATATGACTGGCAGGCAGGTTTTAATGCTTCTGCCTTATACAAAAATAGAGCAGGGTATTTTTGAAAAATCTTTTGATATTTCGATACTCAGAAAGGGCATCTATTCTTACCGGGTAAAATCAACAACAAGTATGAGAACCGGACTAATCTCTAAATTCTAATGCTATCTGGCACATCTGGCTCACCTTGAATCAGATGTGTCTTTTTAAACATAAATTGCAGCTATGAAATTACGTCAGTTTTCCACTATCTTACTGCTTTTTTTGAATTTTACCAGCACTACAATTTCTCAAAACCTGGTTTTAAACCCGTCATTTGAAGATCATACTCGTTGCCCTATAATAAACTACGATTATGAATACGTAAAAGATTGGATATTTATGCCTGAAACTAAAGTATCATATCTTCATCTTTGTGCAAATAATGATGAGGCAGGAGTTCCCTATAACTGGTACGGTTTTCAAAATGCCCGATCTGGCGAAGCTTATATGTGCTTTCTTGCAAAATTATGGGATTTTGACCCGGACAGGAGGGGATATATCACAGGCATATTTTCAACTAACTTATTAAAGGACTCTATTTATTGTATGCGCTATTTTGTAAATCTTTGTGACGTTTCAAATGGTGCTATGCAAAATGTGGATGCCTATGTTCATGACACATTATTAGCCTGGAACAATGGTACTTCACACTATCTTAAAAATATTGATCCCCAGATCAAATCATCTCGTATCTTGTCTGACACTGCAAATTGGGAAGAAATAAGCGACCTGTATAAAGCGAAAGGGGGTGAAAAGTACATCAGCATTGGTAATTTTAACAGCGATGCAAATACAACAATGGTTAATTTTGGTGATGGAGCTACAAGAATTGATTACTATATTGATGATGTAAGCGTTACCTTTGTTGGTGGTAAAGCCCCTGCCCTGGGAAACGATACCATACTTTGTCGAAGTCAAATGCCTTACAGACTTAGTGCACCCGATGGATATGATTCCTACCTGTGGAGTACCGGACAAACCACCCAAAACATCGATGTTTACAACCAGGGAGAATACACGCTTACCTGTTCTCTTGGTGATTGTGGAAGCCTGAGCGATGAAATTGTCATAACATTCGATACTCCTCTGCTCAGTCTGATCGACGAGAAGACAATCTGCAGGGGTGATACGGCAAGTATTTCGGCTCCTTCGGGCTTTGCACAATATAGCTGGAGCAATGGCGATACAACACAAATATTACGCACAACACAAGGGGGAACCTACTACCTGACTACCACCGACCGCTGCGGCACACAGCTCGATTCGGTAAAAGTTTTGGTAGATACCATCCCAACAGGCATAATTAAACTTGGCAATGACACAACGCTTTGCCTTAATGGGAAAGACCACCCCATTGTACTTTCAGCCAATACCGAACTTCCCAATTACATATGGAGCAATGGCGATACCACCAAGCACACAACCGTAAGCACCAGAGGCGTTTATACTTTAAGCAGCCAATTCAGGTGTGGAGAAGTAAGCGACGAAATTTTTGTGGATATATGCCCTCCCGTGATTGAATTCCCTGATGCATTTACCCCAAACGGTGATGGCCTCAACGACACCTTTGGTCCGGTGCAAACCAATATGTTCATACAAAGTCTCCTGATATACAACCATTGGGGAGAACTGGTCTTTGAAGGAAGAACACCCAATTATCATTGGGATGGCACCTATCTTTCGAGGCCTTCACCTCCCGGAATTTATGCCTATAGAATATTATTTTCGCCCTATGATGCCGGTGGAAAACCTTTTTTACAAAAAGGGTGTCTGATGCTGATCAGGTAAAGATTATTGTCCAGGGCGGCAAGCTGCCCCTCCCCAATCAGGTAATCCACGCTTACATTAAAGACCTTCGCCAGTTTTAGCAGCACTTCAATGGAAGGTGTGTTGGCACGTAGTTACCAATAATAGTACTTCATAAAAATACTTCACAAGCATCTTCATTCAGAATGGGAATTGATGAAATTATAAGTTAATTTTATTTCTAAAGAGTTCTTTAGCTCGTTTGTTGTTGATATATTTGCTGTTTAATAAATAAATTATAAAGAACTCTATATGAAAATCTCCATAGTTGGCACAGGATACGTGGGACTTGTTACAGGTACATGCTTTTCGGAAGTGGGTATCAATGTAGTTTGCGTTGATATTGATGAAAAGAAAATCGAAAATCTTAAAAACGGGATATCTCCCATTTATGAGCCTGGGCTGGATGTTATGATTTCACGTAATGTTGAAAAGAGAAGATTGTTGTTTACTGCTGACCTGCCTTCGGTGGTGAATGACAGCGATGTCATCTTTGTAGCTGTGGGTACCCCTCCCGATGAAGATGGCAGTGCAGACCTGAAATATGTGCTGGATGTGGCACGTGCTGTTGGTAAGTATATGGATCGTTATCTGTTGATTGTAACCAAAAGTACTGTTCCCGTGGGTACAGCAAGGAAAGTTCGGCAGGTGATTCAGGAAGAACTCGATAAAAGAGGTGTTGACCTAACCTTTGACGTTGCTTCTAACCCTGAGTTTCTTAAGGAAGGCGATGCCATTAATGATTTTATGAAACCCGACCGGATAGTTGTGGGTGTGGAATCTTCAGTCGCAGAAGAAATAATGTCGAAGTTGTACAAACCGTTTACCCTGAATGGTCACCCTGTAATATTTATGGATGTTCCGTCGGCTGAAATGACCAAATACGCTGCAAACTCCATGCTTGCAACTAAAATCAGTTTCATGAATGATATTGCTAACCTGTGCGAAATCGTGGGTGCTGATGTTAATATGGTTCGCAAAGGTATTGGAAGCGATACAAGAATTGGTAATAAATTTATCTATCCCGGTATTGGATATGGCGGATCATGTTTCCCCAAGGATGTTAAAGCTCTCATAAAAACCGCCGATAAACTGGGTTATGAGATGAAAGTCCTTAAAGCAGTTGAAGATGTAAATGATCATCAGAAATCTATCCTCTTTAACAAGTTAATGCACTACTATGATGGAAATTTGAAGGGTAAGACAATTGCTATCTGGGGACTTTCTTTCAAGCCTCAAACCGATGATATGAGAGAAGCTCCTTCAATGGTGATCATTGAAAAATTGCTTCAGGAAGGTTGCTCGGTAAGAGCATACGATCCGGTTGCAATGAATGAAACACGTCGCCGTATTGGTGATAGTATCATCTATGCAAAAGATCCTTACGAAGCAGTGATAGATGCAGATGCGCTTTTGCTTGTGACAGAATGGACAGAGTTTAGATTCCCTACATGGTCGGTTGTAAAAAGATTGTTAAAGAAACCTGTCGTCTTTGACGGACGTAATATCTATGATCGTAAAGAACTGGTTAACATGGGTTTCGATTATTTTTGCATTGGTATAAATACTCTTAATGAAGTTGCAGTAAAATGATCAGAATTCTTGTAACGGGGTCGAAAGGACAGTTAGGCAAGGAGTTAGAATTAATTCAGTCATCATTCCCCCAATTTCATTTTTATTTTACTGACCAGCCTGAGCTTGATATAACATCAGAACAAGCTATTGAGAAAGCTCTTGTAGAGATCAAACCCAACTGGTTGATAAATTGCGCAGGCTATACTGCTGTGGATAAGGCTGAATCAGACAAGGAAGCTGCCATGCTGCTAAATAGCGTCGCACCCGGTATTTTGGCCCGATTATGTGCAAAACATGATGTAAGAATCTTGCATATAAGCACGGATTATGTATTCGATGGAACCGGCTTTAGACCTATTTCAGAAAACAATCCAAAGAAACCTGCCGGTGTATATGCTATTTCAAAATCAGAAGGTGAAGACAATGTATTAATTAATCACCCCAACCCTATAATAATCAGGACTTCATGGCTTTACTCAGCATTTGGTCATAATTTTGTTAAGACCGTTTTAAGACTTGCAAGAGAAAAAGGAAGCATGAAAATAGTGTGTGATCAGGTTGGTACCCCTACATGGGGCGGGGATCTGGCTCAGGCAATTATGAAACTGATAATGCTCAATGCAAATCCCGGGTTGTATCATTATTCGAATGAAGGAGTTTGCAGTTGGTATGACTTTGCAGTCGCCATATGCAAAATAAAGGGAATTAATTGCCCAATAATTCCAATTATGACATCGGAATACGCAACTGCTTCTCCCCGCCCCCATTTTAGTGTTCTTGATAAATCCTTTTTTAAGGAAACAACAGGAATGACAATTCCTCATTGGCTTGATAGCCTTAAAAAATGCCTCGATCAATTGAATGAACAGAGCTGAACTCAATAAAGCACATACCAAGGTTTTTGAAGCAGTTTCGGAAGTGCATAATTTCTTAGGACCCGGTCTTGATAATCAGGTCTATAAATCAGCGCTCCTTCATGAATTGCGTCATAAAGGACTACTTTTTAAGAAGGATGTAGTATTTCCTTTATCCTATAAACTTTTTAAAGCAGGAGAACTCGTAATTGAAGTCTTAATTGAAAACAATATTATCCTTCAAATCATCAGGGAAACCGAAATCACCGACCTTCATCTTGCCGGATTGCAGTCGAAATTAAAACATACTGGTCTTAGAATGGGAATAATTGTTACCTTTAATACGCTTAACATTATCGAGGGTTATCGAAAGGTTCTTTTTAATCAATAAGTTTACTTGAACCACATTGCCATTTCAATGTTATTTTGACAATTCACCAATAATTACAAATAAAATCAAGTAGTTATGACAACCAATACAGTGGAGCCAACAATTTTGGATAAAGCCAAAAAATGGATGCAGAACGAGTATGACGAAGACACCCGACTGGCAGTGCAGAGAATGATTCAGTTTGAAGAATCTGAACTCATAGAGAGCTTTTACCGTGATCTCGAATTTGGAACCGGGGGACTTAGAGGCATCATGGGTGTAGGAACAAACAGAATGAACAAATATACGGTGGGTTCGGCAACACAGGGATTAGCCAATTACCTGAAACAGAGTTATAATGAAACTGACGAGATTAGCGTGGTGATAGCTCACGATTCGAGAAATAACGCCCGCTATTTTGCTGAGGTAAGCGCAGGGGTATTGGCGGGTAATGGTATTCATGTGTTTCTTTTTGAAGATTTGCGTCCAACACCGGAGTTGTCATTTGCGGTCAGGCATTTAAAAGCCCAGGCTGGCATTGTGATCACTGCTTCGCACAATCCTAAAGAATACAATGGTTATAAGGTTTATTGGAGTGATGGTGGACAGTTAGTGCCTCCTCACGACAAAAATGTAATAAATGAAGTAAAAAAGATAACCAGTGTTAGTGAGGTAAAGTTTTCGGGCAACGAAGAGCTGATTAAGAGCATTGGAAAGGAAGTTGATGATGTTTATATAAAAGCATTGACCACACTTTCACTTAATCCTGACATTATCAGAAAGCACAATAATTTAAACATAGTCTATACTGCCATTCATGGTACGGGCGCTGTGATGGTTCCTCCTGCATTGAAGGCTTTTGGATTTATGAATGTGAATACAGTCGGCGAGCAGATGATTCCTGATGGAAACTTTCCGACAGTAGTCTCACCAAATCCTGAAGAAAAGGCTGCTATGACAATGGCTTTGGAGAAAGCAAAAGAAATTAACGCTGATTTAATTTTAGCTACCGACCCAGACGCTGACCGTGTGGGTGTGGGTGTTAAAAATGATAAAGGTGAATATGTATTGCTCAATGGAAATCAATCGGCCAGCATCCTGATTTATTATCTGATAACACAATGGGAAAAGCAAGGTAAACTTACAGGTAAAGAGTTCATTGCAAAAACCATAGTCACATCAGAATTGCTTAAGGATATTGCCAGAAGTCGCGGAGTAGAGTGCTTTGACGTTCTGACCGGTTTTAAATATATTGCTGAGATTATCAGAGAGAATGAGGGCACAAGAACTTTTATCGGAGGCGGAGAAGAGAGTTATGGTTACCTGGTGGGTGACTTTGTAAGAGATAAGGATGCAGTAAGTTCATGTAGTATGTTGGCTGAAGCCGCTGCATGGGCTAAAGATCAGGGATTATCGATGTATGAATTACTGATTGACATTTACACCAAGTACGGATTCTATCTCGAAGATCTGATATCGGTTACTAAGAAAGGTAAGGCCGGAGCCGAAGAAATACAAAAAATGATGGAAGGATACAGAAGTAATCCTCCTACTGAGATTAATGGCTTAACTGTACTTGCCGTGAAGGATTATCTCCTGCAAAAAGAAACCAATCTCCATTCAGGAAAAGAGTATGCGATAGATTTGCCCAAATCAGATGTTATTCAGTTTATTCTTGAAGGTGGTTCAAAGATAACAGTTAGGCCATCGGGTACTGAGCCAAAGATTAAATTTTACTTTGGTGTAAAGGGTCAGCTCGCTGATAAATCGCAGTTTTACGAAGTAAATCAATCGATGAGAGCAAGCCTCGAAGGAATGATTGATGCAATGGGATTGAGGAATTAGATACCAGTATTAAACCTAACAGACCAATGAAAAATGCAACCTTATGGTCCTTCATTGCCTCAATAGTTCTTTTTGGAATGGCAGTGAAAGGGCAGACAACCGATTACAGTGCCTTTGTTAATCCTTTTATCGGAACTGGTTCACAGGATAACCTGAGTTTATCGGGGAGTAATTTTCCCGGTGCTACCTACCCTTTCGGACTGGTGCAGTTAAGTCCTGACACCGACGATAATCCGGAAGACCCATGCAGTGGCTATGATTATGCTGATGATACTATTGTTGGTTTCAGCCATACCCATTTAAGCGGCACAGGAGTCGCCGATTTATTCGACTTCCTCTTCATGCCTTTCAGAGGGCAGCCTGCATGGAATGCATATCCTGTCAATAATAAGCCGGGTTATAGTTCATATTTCAGACACGAAAAAGAAAAGGCATCGCCCGGATATTACAGTGTTTTTCTTGATAATCCGGGGATTATGGTTGAGCTGACAGCTACAGAACATTGCGGTATGCACAAATACTCATCAGAAAGCAGTGAGCCGGTGAACCTGATGATCGACCTTGATCATTCATTAGACAAAAGTCGTCCTTACTGGGTTTGCAGAATCATTGATGCACAACTCAGAGTGGTTGACGATTACACAATCGAAGGTTACAGAACTATTACAGGATGGGCTAATCAGAGAAGGGTCTATTTCAGGGCTGAATTCTCCAGACCTTTTACCTCACATCTGATGAAAGCAGGTAATAGAGTGTATGAGAATCAACCTGTTGCTAATCACACAAACCTGAAAATGATAGCTTCGTTTGAAGGACTGAAAAATCAACCGCTTATAGTAAGAGTGGGATTATCGACCGTAAGTTATGAGGGTGCACGCAAGAACCTGAATGCAGAAATAAGGAGCTTTGATTTTGAGAAAGTAAGTCAGAAAGCAAGGGAAGAATGGAATAAGGAATTGTCAGTTATTGATATGCAAGGTCCGGACCATATGAAGACCATATTCTATACTGCACTTTACCACTTATTTATCCAGCCTAATAATCTGGCGGACGTTGATGGTTATTATCTCAACAGCACTTCGGAGCTAAAATATGCCAGGGATAGAAAGCACTACAGCACATTTTCCTTATGGGATACCTATAGGGCGGCACATCCTTTATACACACTGGTTCAGACTCAAAGGACGGCCGGTTTTATAAATTCAATGTTGAGACAATACGACGATTACGGCTATCTGCCAATATGGCAATTATGGGGAAAGGAGACCTATTGTATGATCGGTAATCATGCGATTCCGGTAATTGCAGATGCTTTTCACAAGGACATTAAAGGAATTAATTACAGAGATGCCTGGAAGGCTGTTAATGCTTCTTCAAGAATCCCTCACCAGCATGCAGCTTTCAATCTCCTGGATAAATATGGCTATTGGCCAGAAAATCTTCAGTCGCAATCGGTAAGTATCGCTCTCGAAGTTGCCTATAACGATTGGTGTGCGCTTAAAATGGCTGAAAAATTTGGCAAAAAGAAGGATGTAGAGTACTACAAAAACAGGGCTTCGCTCTATAAAAACCATTTCGATCCTTCAATTGGGTTCTTCAGAGCAAAGGATGACAAAGGTGTATGGATTGAGCCTTTTTCACCGCTTAAATATGGGGGTAATGGTGGTTATCCATTCACTGAAGGTAATGGCTGGCAGTATTTGTGGTATGTACCACACGATATTTATGGTTTTATTGATATGATGGGTGGTGATCAGGCATTCAACGCAAAGCTTGATGAATTCTTTACACTCGATGCCCGTCCTGATGATGTAAATGGCAATGCATCCGGATTTATCGGTCAGTATGCTCATGGGAATGAACCAAGCCACCACATTGTCTATTTGTATAATTTCTCAGGAGAACCCTGGAAAGCACAGTATTACGCATCAAAAGTAATGCATGAACAATATACCTCAGAACCTTCAGGTTATTCAGGAAATGAAGATTGCGGACAAATGTCGGCTTGGTATATCTTCAGTTCATTGGGTTTTTATCCTGTGAACCCGGCTAATGGTATTTATTGTTTTGGATCACCGCAGGTTGAATCTGCAACACTCAGGCTGGATGATGAAAAATCGTTTACTGTAAAGACTTTGAATTCCGGTGAAAATAATATCTATATACAGAAAATAATGCTCAATGGAATGCCTTACACTAAAACTTTCATAACCCACGAAGATATCATTAAAGGAGGTTCAATCGAGTTTGAGATGGGACCTGAGCCGAATAATGAAATGAGTAATTATTCCAGACCAATTTAGAAACAGGTTAAGATATAAAGAACATTAACCAGAACACATAGAATAAGAGAAAAAAAAAGAGCCTTCTGTACACCAGAAGGCTCTTTTTTTATTCAATTCGGAAACTAGCAACCAAGGGTTGCAACCATCACAGCCTTAATTGTATGTAAACGGTTTTCTGCTTCATCAAATACAACCGACATTGGTGATTCGAAAACATCTTCAGTTACTTCCATAGCTTCCAAACCATATTTCTGGTAAATGTCCTCTCCTATTACAGTCTCACGGTTGTGGAATGCAGGCAGACAGTGGAGGAATTTAACATTAGGATTGTTGGTCTTTTTCACAACATCCATATTCACCTGATAAGGACTTAATAATTTAATACGCTGATCCCATACTTCAGCAGGTTCGCCCATTGATACCCATACATCAGTATAAAGGAAATCGACTCCATTAACACCTTCTGCCACATTCTCGGTAAGAGTAATTTTAGCACCGGTTTCTTTTGCTATTTCGCGGCATTTAGCAACGAGTTCTTCCGTTGGCCAGCATTCTTTTGGAGCAACAGCTCTGAAATCCATACCCATTTTGGCAGCACCCACCATCAATGAATTACCCATATTATTGCGTGCATCACCAAGATATGCGAAAGCTACATTATGTAAAGGCTTATCACTGTGTTCCATCATTGTGAGGAAATCGGCCAGGATTTGTGTAGGATGGAATTCAGTTGTCAGACCATTCCACACCGGAACTCCTGCATACTGTCCGAGAGTTTCAACGATATCCTGAGCATAACCACGATATTCAATACCGTCATACATTCTGCCCAATACTCTTGCGGTGTCTTTCATTGATTCTTTTTTACCCATCTGAGAACCGGCAGGACCTAAATAGGTAACGTGTGCGCCCTGATCAAGTGCGGCAACTTCAAAAGCACAACGTGTGCGGGTAGAGTCTTTTTCAAAAAGCAGAACAATGTTCTTGCCTTTCAGTTTTTGCTGCTCTGTACCTGCATATTTAGCTTTTTTTAATTCAGCAGACAGATTTAATAAATGCTTGATTTCCTGTGGGGTGAAGTCAAGCAATTTGAGGAAATTGCGATTTCTGAGGTTGAATGCCATGATTAGATATTTTAAAATTGATTATTATAATGTGTTACTGTTAAATAATTGCCAGACGGGTTCCGCCATTTTCATCACCTAGCTTATCGGCGTTAGTAATGATTGCTTCTTTTCCGGTGCCTTCAACAAAACTAATTGCTGCCCTAACTTTTGGTGCCATACTACCTTCAGCAAATTGTCCCTGCTCTAGATACTTTTTAGCTTCTGATAATGTCATTCTGTCGATCACCTGTTCCTGTGGGGTGTTATAATTTATGCAGACTTTAGGTACATCAGTCAGGATGAAAAAGTTATCAGCCCTTATTTGAACAGCCAGTAATGCTGATGCAAGATCTTTGTCGATTACTGCATCGATTCCCTGAAGTTTATTGCGTTCAACGTAAAATTGAGGAATTCCGCCACCCCCAACAGCAATAACAATCTGACCGGCACGTGCAAGAGTTTCAATTGATTTCTGATTTTGGATAACCAAAGGTTTCGGACTGGCAACAACCTTGCGATAGCCTCTTCCGCGAGGATCAGCTGCAAATACAGAACCTGTTTCTGCAGTAATCTGCTCAGCTTCTTCCTTTGAGTAATAAGGTCCAACCGGTTTTGTTGGTTTATCGAATGCAGGGTCATGTTTGTCAACTAACACCTGGGTGATGATTGATATGATGTCGCGATCAAGATCATTGGCCATCATTACATTACGAAGCTGTTGCTCAATAACGTATCCGATAAATCCCTGTGAGTATGCAACGGCAACATCCAATGGCATATCGGGCAAACCATATGTTGTATGTCCTGCAGTGTTTGCAAGTAAAATGTTTCCAACCTGAGGGCCATTTCCATGAGTAACAACAATATTATAATCTGCTCTGATTAAAGTCAACAGCTTTTCGGCTGTTAGGTAAGCATTCATTTCCTGATCATCAATGGTTCCTTTTTGATCACTTCGCAATAACGCATTTCCTCCGAGGGCAACAACAGCTAATTTATTCATATAAGTTATAATAGGTTAATTATTTGCATGCAAAATTAGGAGAATTTAACTACAAAACAAGGCTTTGTTTAAACAGAATCAAGCGTTAAGAGTCACACTGATGGAATGTTGTTTTATCACTACTTTTGCATAATGACCAGCAACAGAAAATCAATACTTTTCGCCCTTTCAGCCATACTTTTATGGAGTACCGTCGGCACTGCTTTTAAGATATCCCTGCGACATCTTAATTATGCTCAGTTGTTGCTTTTTGCATCTTTTACTTCGATGATTTTCCTGCTGGGATTCATTTTGGTGAATGGTCAATTTAGACTGATACGGTCAACCACACGACAACAGTTAGGCTATTCGGCTCTATTGGGATTCCTTAATCCTTTCGCCTATTATTTGATCCTCTTTAAAGCGTATTCTTTACTGAAAGCACAGGAGGCAGTGGCACTGAATTATATATGGCCAATGATGCTTGTTTTGTTATCCATTCCCATTTTAAAGCAAAAGATCAGATTAACGAGTGTAATCGCCTTATTGATAAGTTTTTCGGGAGCCATAATCATTGCTACACAAGGAAAGCCTTTTGCGCTTGATTTCAGCGAACCTCTTGGCACTGCATTAGCACTGAGCAGTGCGTTATTTTGGGCACTTTTCTGGCTCCTGAATATCAGAGACACCAGGGAAGAAACCCTTAAACTATTTATGAACTTCCTTTTTGG
>JAEYSM010000018.1 GCA_023434665.1 Bacteroidota bacterium
TAATGCACCAATTTCTACAGCTCTTACACCACCTTCAATATATAGTTCAACAGCCAGTGTCTGGGACTGGAATTGTTCTTTTGGCAGATGTGGCAAAAAGCGTTTAGCATCGACAAAAATGGCATGCCCTCCAAAAGGCTGCTGAACCGGAACACCGTATTCAACGAGTTTGGTTCCCAAATAGGCTACCTGACTGATCCGGCAATCAAGATAATCAAATTCAGTTCCTTCATATAATCCTTGGGCGAGTGCATTCATATCTCTTCCCGACATACCGCCATATGTGATGTAACCTTCGAACATGATGTTGAAAGTAGATGCTTTCTTAAACAGGTTCTCATCTTTCATGGCAATAAATCCGCCCATATTTACTATGGCATCTTTTTTACTACTCATTGTCATAGCATCAGCATAGCTGAACATTTCGGCTACAATTTCGCGGATAGATTTATTGGCATAGCCCTCTTCTCTGGTTTTAATGAAATAAGCATTTTCGGCAAAACGGGCAGAATCAAATATTACCATGATTCCATACTTATCAGAAAGTTCTTTAACGGCCTTAAGGTTAGCCATTGATACCGGCTGTCCTCCCGACGAATTGCAGGTAATGGTTACGACAGTAAATGGTATTTTTTCGCGTGGCGTGTTTTTATAGACTTCTTCAAGCTTATTGAGATTAATATTTCCCTTAAACGGGTGCATGATTCTTGTATCGAAAGCTTCATCTATGGTGCAATCAACAGCTTTTGCATGACGGAATTCGATATGCCCTTTAGTGGTGTCGAAGTGTGAGTTACCGGGAATCACATCGCCCTCTTTAACGAGCGCTGAAAAGAGTACGTTTTCGGCGGCTCTTCCCTGATGGGTTGGAAGAAAGTAAGGGAACCCAATAATGTTCTGAATGGCAGATTTAAGTTTGAAATATGAAGATGCACCGGCATAACTTTCATCACCAATCATCATTTCACTCCATTGACGATCGCTCATAGCTCCGGTGCCTGAGTCGGTTAACAGATCGATAAAAACTTGTTCGCTTTTCAGTTTAAACAGGTTATAATTGGCTTCTTTAATCCATTGTTCTCTTTCCTGGCGGGTGCTGCTGCGGATGGATTCAACCATCTTGATTTTATATGGTTCAGCGAATGGTAAATTCATGATTTATAAGGTATTGATTTAATAAAATGTTTGTTAATTGTGCAGTGGAATACTGCTGAATGGGAAGCAAATCAATACTTATCGCGATTTTTTATATTGCGAAAAATAATTTTACCGGAGATACGGAATATGTATGTTGGAATTACATTTGCCATAACAGGTCAAAAGTAAAATATTTTTAGAAACAAAGGCTTTAAGCAGATATAAAAATTAACAACCTTGATTATTTTTTCAGGATTATCCTGAAGGTTGTTTCTTTGCCGGGTATGGATGATTTGACGAATATTCGGCCATCATGGTTATCGCGAATAATTCGTTTGGCTAATGATAGTCCTAATCCCCAACCTCTTTGTTTGCTGGTATAACCCGGATTGAATATTGTTTTGAACATCTGTTTGTTGATGCCTTTACCACTGTCGGTAATGTCAATAACAACACTTTTTTCTTCTTCCATTATGTTGATTGTAATCTTCCCCTTGCCTGCCATTGCATCAACGGCATTTTTAACCAGGTTTTCAATTACCCAATCAAAAAGCTGGGTGTTGAGATTAACCAATATAACTTTATCACGTGAAGGAGTAATCTGAAACTGAACCATCCGTGATGTCCGTGTTTTCAGATATTCTATGGAGTTATATACAATCTCTACGATATTATCGGGTTTAAGATTGGCAATTGAGCCAATTTTAGAAAATCGTTCAGTGATCGTATTCAGTCTGTTGACATCTTTCTTTAGTTCCTCAATTGTATCGGGACTCACATTCTGGCCTTTCAGATATTCAACCCAAGCAATCATTGACGATAATGGGGTGCCCAATTGATGAGCGGTCTCTTTTGCTAATCCTATCCATACCTGATTCTGTTCTGAACGACGGGCAAAACTGAATAAGAGATAAGAAACAAGAAGGAAGAGACTTACAATGGCCAATTGTACATATGGGAAATACCTCAATTGGGTGAGCACATACGAATCCTGATAATAAATGAAAGTCTTTTGTCCTGCGATGTCGATTTCAATGGGTTCATTACTTGATGACATTTCCTCAATGGTTTTTCTTACGAAAGAACTATCAGAAATCAGAGTACTGTCGATATTGCCGTATTGAATGATTTTTTGCCTGGTACTATCGGTTATAATTACAGGAACCGATGCTGAATTGTCGGCAACTTCCATAAAGAATGACTGAACCAGGTCGTTGAGGACTACTTTAAGGTCGGAAAAGAGCTTTGAATCTTTATAATAAAAGTAAATGTAGTTGCCCCTGTAATATTCAAGAATTATGGGCTCGTAAACAGAGAATTCCTCGAGTAATTGGTTAGTCATTTTAGGGACTGTATCGGGGTCGAAGTTTACATTCTTGGCATTGTTGATATTACCTTCCTGATCAGCAAGTATTACAGGGATTGAGGTATTATTTGAGATTATCCGCATATAATAGCTCACATCTTCATCTGCTTCCGATTGGGCGACTTTGATGGTAGCTTCAGCTAATAATCTGGCTCTGTCCTGTTCCTCGGCACTTATTTGCTTGAAAAAGTTTTCGGTATAATTAACCAGGCGGGCTCGTTGCTGGATGGCATTTGCCCAGGTAGTAATTTTACTTCTTTCATCGAGAGCAATCTTCCTTACCAATGAATTTGTGTACCATAGAGTTATTCCTACAATCAAAAGTGCAATAAAAAAGAGCAGTCTTTTCCACGCTTTTTTTTGTTTGTAGATATCGGTGGATTTTGGTTTGAATAGGGCTCTGATACTCATTCTTGTCGGAAGACTGAAGTTTATACAAATATAAGTGGTTATTTTGTTTCATCCCATTCAATACGAAAAGCAGGTTGATCTTTGGAAGACTTTTTACTGACCGTAGTTTGTTCGGAAGGTTTTTTAATTCCAAATTCCTGTTGAAAGGTTTCTCTCAGCACTTGCTTCTCATTCCTTAAATCATCTGTAATCTTCTTCTTAACAGCCCTGGTGTCGTATTGAACTACGGGATCGCTGATGGGACCTGAAAACTTTAAGAAAAGACGAGGTTTACCCAATCCATCGTCTTCAATATATTCATCAGACACAATTCTCTTCTTCTTGCCGGATTTGATTACGTCTGACAGTAACATATTTGTATGGTAATCGATGTCATTCCCGAAAGTGTGAGTGCCATAACCTTCAAGATTCAGTACTGAGGAGTTTATTTCCATACGTGGAATAACAACGGTTTCATGCATGATCTCAATCTGGTTTGTGAGCGTTGCGAATTTAACATTCTTCAGTTCGGAAGCATCAAGAAACCGTGATAAGGCCTGCAAAGGTTGAAATTCATTTAATTCCCCGTTCCTGATTTCTATTTCAGCTATTGCTTCAACACTTTTAATATCAACTGTGTAATCGGGCTTTAAATAAGTTGCGAAATCTACTTTCGCGTTGGCAGTTCCTTTAAGGTTATTACTTACAATACCTTTTTGACCAAAATCGTTAAACTGATAAAACAGCTGATTAATATCGACATTCATTAAACTGGCAGTGGTAATTATTCGTGTTTTATTGCCATACCGTCCATTGATGATTCCGGATGCTGATATTTTACCACCAAATGCCGAAATCATAACATCAGTACCTCTAAGTACATTCTGGCTTAACTGAAATCTCCCGTTAATATTTTGAGTTATAAGGTTTTTATGAATAAGTGAACCTACATTAAGTGAAATATCAAACGAAATATCCGGTGGAAACAACCCGGTGCCTGTATTACTTCCATTTTGTTTTTTGACAAGTGCCAGGATATCTTCCAGAATAAGCTTGTCGGAATTGAGGTTTAATGAAGCATAAACCGGATGACTTTTATTATCAGAAGTTGTTGCCAAGCCGTCAAGGTAACCGTTGGCTTCAAAATCAGATTTCCCAATAGTGCACGTAAGTCCGTCACATAATATTCTCTGATTCTTCAGACTGAGACCCCCATTGAGATTACTGATCTTGTTCATTTTATACAGAAACCCGGCGTCAGCAAAACTCGCATTTCCGCTCATCTTCATTGTACTGACAGCACTATTCAATGCATAATCCTCAAGGTTGATATCGGCAGAAACATTCCCATTAAACTCAGTGAAATCAGAATTTTGGATAAGTGGTGACAACTCAGTCAGGTTCGCATTTAATTTTATTGTCAGTGTAACCAATGGATCTTTGAATCTTCGGGTTGTAAGTTTGCCCTGTAATTTGCCTGTTTTAAGCGTTCCTCTGAAGGTATTCACATTCAGCATTTCAGTACCGGGGGCACCACCATAATAGAATGTTCCCCCGGCAGCAAGTGATTTTATCTCAAATGGCTTGAGGGGATAAGATAAATGTCCGTCATCAAGAATGAATGATAAGGAAGTCCTTATTGTACGCCAGTCATCAGCGGGACCTTTAAGAGTTCCTTTGAGGCTTAATTTCCCGGCCGGTTTATAATCAAATATCTCTTTCTGAACCGAGGGAGGCAAAAGTGTATTTATTTGAGAAACTTCAGCCTTGAGTGATGTGATCATCAAATCGATGATAGATTTATCTCCATAATAATACTTGCCTTGAAATTCAACGGGAACACCGCCATAGCTTAAAAAAGCTTCATGAAAATTCAGCAGTTCAACACTTGTGTTAATGTCTAAAACAGTTTCAATGCTGGCTGCTGCAGGTGGTAAGATATTTTGTTTACCAATTATGAGCTGCTGACAGTAAATGTCACCTTTAAATTTTAATTTGATATTCTCTGACAAAAGTGAACCTTTGATTACTGAGTTATCGATGTTGACAATAACATCGTTTCCTCTTGAAGAATCAAAATAGGATAAGACAGATGATTTAAGCGTAATGCGAGAAAAATCAAAATTTACAGCACCTGTGCTACTCCCCGGAACTTGTTTCCAGATGCGGTAATTATTTGCACCGGTGGCATCAGTAAACAATTCCACTCTGGCATTTTCAATATTAATGCTCCGGATTTTATAATTGCCTGTTAACAGATTAATCAGGTTAAAGTTAAGATCAATTCTTTCGGCAGAGATTAAGCCGGGTGCATCTGACAGATTTGTCGGTGACTTCATCGTAACATCCCTCAGTACCACTGAAGCATCAGGGAACGACCTAAACATGCTGATATTAATCGCACTTATATTAGTTTCAACCAGAAGGTGTTTATTGAGTTCGCCAGTAATAAGGCTCTTAATTTTATCGGCACTAAAATATCCAACAAGTATAAAACAAGCGGAGGTTATTACCGCCACTACTGATAACCAGACAATTATTTTAGTAAGGTTTCTCTTAAATATCTGACGCATTAACCGGCTGTTTACGGATTAATAAACGGAAAGAGTTGTTAAGTATTGTTTCAGTAGATTATTGTTCTCATGGGAAATGAGGCTAGTTATTATTCGATAGATTCCTTTACCGCTTTAACTATTCCTTCGACATCAAAGCCACATAAACTGTACAATTCCTCAACGGTGCCATGTGGAATATAATCGTCTGGAATTCCTAAAATTTTAACCTTACATGAAATTTGATTTTCGGCCATATACTGAAGTACCGTGCTTCCTAAGCCACCTTTTACCGAACCATCTTCCACGGTTATTACGGCTTTAAATTCAGCAAAGACTTCTGAAAGAATATCAGTGTCGATAGGTTTCAGGAACATCATATCATAGTGAGCCGGATGAATATTTTCCTCTTTAAGTTTAAGGACGGCTTCTTTTACAAAATTTCCCGGATGTCCGAGACTCAGGATAGCGATATGTTTTCCATCAGAAACCTGGCGTCCCTTGCCTGTTTTAACTTGAGTAAAAGGTCTTTGCCAGTCTGTACACGCACAATTGCCACGGGGGTATCGGATAACATAAGGGCCATTGCCGGGGAGTTGCGCTGAAAACATTATATTTCGCAGATCATACCCATTCATAGGGGCTGCAATAGTGAGACCCGGTATAGCGTTCAGATAGGCAAGGTCGTATGCACCATGATGGGTTGGACCGTCTTCTCCTACTAATCCTGCTCTGTCGAGGCAAAAAATCACAGGTAAATGTTGCAGGGCAACATCATGGATCAACTGATCGTATGACCTTTGCATGAAAGAGGAGTATATATTGCAGAAAGGTATTTTACCTTCGGCGGCCAATCCGGCTGCAAAAGTTACAGCATGCTGCTCAGCGATTCCGACATCAAATGTTCTTTCGGGTATCTCTTTCATCATGAGATTGAGGGAACATCCGGTGGGCATGGCCGGTGTGATACCAATAATTTTTTCATTTTCGCGCGCAAGCTCAAGAATAGTTGCTCCAAAAACATCCTGGTAACGTGAAGGTTTCTTGTCACCTTCCTTTTGAAGAATTTCTCCTGTATTTTTATCAAACATGCCCGGTGCATGGAACAAAATCTGTTGCTGCTCGGCTTTCTCGAAACCTTTTCCTTTAATAGTAATGGTATGCAAAAGTTTGGGTCCGGGAACATCCTTAAGGTCGTGCAATAAACGTACGAGCTTTATAACATCATGACCATCAACAGGGCCGAGATAACGGAAGTTAAAAGCCTCAAAAAGATTGCAATTTTTAAATAGTGTTGACTTAACTACGTGAGAAAGTTGCTTTACTAATTGACGCGAATTAGCGCCATATTTGGTGTTTCCACCCATGAGCAACCAAATCCTGTCCTTTATTTTCTTGTATGTACGCGAAGTAACAATATCAATAAAGTATTCTTTCAGAGCACCTACACTTTTGTCGATAGAAATACCATTATCGTTGAGGATTACCAGCAGATTGGTTCCTGAAACACCGGCATTATTCAGAGCTTCCATTGCCTGTCCGCCGGTTAATGCTCCATCGCCAATAACGGCAATATGTTGTTGTTGATTATTATTTGAAAGTTTGGCTGCGACTGCCATTCCAAGGGCAGCAGATATTGAAGTTGATGAATGACCCGTACCAAATGTATCGAATTCACTTTCACTCATTTTAGGGAAACCACTAATGCCATCCTTTTTACGGATATTGTAAAATTCATGCTTGCGTCCGGTGAGGATTTTATGAGCATAAGCCTGGTGACCAACATCCCAGATCAGTTTATCATCAGGGGTATCAAAGACGTAATGAATAGCAACGGCCAGTTCAACTGCACCCAGACTTGCACCCAGGTGTCCGGGATTTGAAGAAATCACCTCGATGATAAATTGCCTGATTTCGTGACATAAGGCAGGAAGCTGTTCGGGGCTGAGTTGCCTCAAATCACTGGGGGAATCAATTGTATTTAATAGCAAGCCGATGCCCGGTGACATGATTTTGGTTTTGAGGCACAAAGGTAACCATTTGTGCTTAGTTATGAGAAGGATAAAATGGCAGAAATTGTATTACTTTTGCAAGCTTGTATTCCATGTAAGGAGGAAATATGAATATAATAATTGCCGGAGACGGGGAGGTTGGATTTCATCTGGCTAAGATGCTTTCCGGTGAAAACCATAATATTACGATTGTTGATCCGCACCAGGAGCTATTGAAACTTATTGAAACCAATTCTGATTTGTTGACAATAACGGGAGATTCTGCTTCAATAGGGGTTTTGGAGCAGGCCAATGTCCGTAAAGCAGATCTGTTGATTTCGGTGGTTCACGATGAAAAAATAAATATTACCACCTGTGCCATTGGAAAGAAACTCGGAGCCAGAAGAACCATAGCCCGCATAAACAATGTAGAATATCTTACAAACGAAAACCGCGAGTTAATGAGGTCGTTGGGTGTTGACTCAATGGTTTGTCCCGAAAGGATAGCATCGAAGGAAATAGTAAAGCTTATTAAACAACCTGCAGCAACTGAAATATTCGACTTTACAGATAATAAGATGTCGATGTTGTTGATTAAGCTTGATGAAAAGGCTAAAGTGCTTAACAAGACTTTGAACCAATTAGCAGCTGAAAATCCTAAGCTCGATTTCAGAGCAGTAGCCATCCATCGTAATAATAAAACCATTATACCCAAAGGCGATGATTCGTTTAAACTGGGGGATATGGCTTATGTGATTACAAAACCCGGAGCCATTGATATGCTATTGAGTTTGGCTGGAAAAGAACCGGTGGAAATAAGAAATGTGATGATAGTGGGAGGAGGGAGAATAGGACGAAAGACTGCTCAACTGCTTGAGAAGGAGATGAATGTGAAGCTTATTGAGATAGATAAGGAGAGAGCTTTCAATTTGATTGATGAATTGGAAAAAACATTGATAATAAATGCTGATGCCAGGGATCAGGATTTACTTGAAGACGAGGGCATACGTAATATGGATGCTTTCATTTCCGTCACCAATGATTATGAGACTAATATTCTTACATGTCTCTTAGCTCAGCGATATGGTGTTAAGAAGGTCATCCCATTGGTTGAGAATATTGATTATATAAGCATTTCACAGAGCATAGGTATCGAGACAGTGATCAATAAAAAGCTTATCACTGCTTCTTATATAGTTGGTTTTACCATGGATGCTGATGTGCGATCGACTAAAGTATTAAGTGGTGTGGATGCCGAGGTTCTGGAGTTTGTAGTTAAACCCGGGGCCCCAGCTACCAAAAAGCAGATTAAAGATCTTGATATTCCCCGCAACTGCATAATTGGTGGAATTGTAAGAGGAAACCAAAGCTATATCGCTGTTGGCAACCTGCAAATAAAAGAAGGCGATTATGTTATCGTATTTTCATTACCTTCAGCCATAGGAAAGGTTCAGGACTTATTTGTATAAGTTATATGTCATTATGAGCACTTTACGCAATATAAATGGTTCGGCTATAAAGAAAGTGCTGGGTGTTCTATTGGCAATAGAAGGATTATTCATGCTTCTGAGTCTTATACCTTCGGCCATTTATGATCCTGCATTTTATAATAATCTCGTTTTATTTAATCCCGGACATGACTTCCTGCCCTTGCTAGTAACAGGATTATTCACACTTTCAACCGGAGGTATTTTATATTTCACAAATGATAAGCTTAATCCGAATAGTATTGGCAAGCGTGAAGGTTATATTATTGTGACTTTTGCCTGGATAAGTATATCGTTGTTCGGAGCATTGCCGTATATACTAGGCGCGATAACAACTTCTTACGCCAGTGCGTTTTTTGAGACCATGTCGGGATTTACAACTACCGGTGCCTCAGTCTTCACTTACATTGAAGAAATTCCGAAAGGAATTCTTTTTTGGAGGGCTTTAACTCACTGGATTGGTGGGATGGGAATTATTGTCCTGTCACTGGCTGTTTTACCTATACTTGGTATTGGGGGTATGCAGCTGTTTATTGCCGAGGTTCCCGGAGTAACCCCCGATAAACTTACACCCAGAATAACACAGACAGCCAAGAATCTATGGGTTATTTACGTTGTGCTGACAATACTTTGTACTATTTTTCTGATGTTTGGAGGAATGAACTTTTACGATTCACTTTGTCATGCTTTTGCTACAATTGCTACCGGAGGTTTCGGTACGAAGAATGATTCAGTTGCCGGATTTTCACCCTATATACAATATGTACTCATTTTTTTCATGTTTCTTGCCGGCATAAACTTCTCACTTCATTTTTTTGCACTTAAAGGAAGATTCAGGCAGGTAATAAGAGATGAGGAACTGCGAAATTATTCTGCCATAATTTTATCAGCAACTATAATAATTGCCGTCACCTTGTTTTTTTTAAGGCATGATGGGATTGAGAAAGATTTCAGGAATTCTTTATTTACTGTAGTATCAATTATAACAACTACCGGTTTTATAAATTCCGATTATCTATCCTGGCCGCATCTTACATGGATTATTGTAATTATTTTAATGTTTATTGGAGGATGTGCAGGATCAACAGGAGGAGGTATGAAGGTTATCAGAATTGTAGTGTTGTTTAAAAATAGCAAACTGGAACTGAAAAGGATGGTACATCCCATGGCTATTATTCCCGTCCGTATTAATGGTCGCACGATTCCCCAACCGGTTATTTTTAATGTACTGGCATTCTTCCTGTTATTTATCATGATCTTTGCTTTTGGATCTCTGATACTTTCTATGTTGGGGCTTGATTTTGAATCAGCAATTGGATCGGTTGCCGCTTGCCTTGGAAACGTTGGGCCAGGATTGGGAAGTGTTGGTCCGGTACTCAATTATGGTGAGGTGCCTGTAGCGGGTAAATGGATCTTATCTTTTCTTATGTTACTCGGCCGTCTTGAATTATTTACAGTCCTGATTCTTTTCTCATCGGCTTTTTGGAATAAATAGTACATCCAAAATATAACATAATGGCTAAAAAAATCCTTAAGGGAATATTATTCCTTATTCTTTTGCTGGTATTTGGTTTTGTTGGTTTACTGGGATGGTTTACTATCAGGGAGTTCGATCCTCCTATTATAACCAATCTGGAGATCAGGGAAGAAACACCATTTGTTGTAGGCGATAGTTTGACCTTGGTTAGCTGGAATATAGGCTATTTCGGACTTGGGAAAGAAATGGATTTCTTTTATGAAGGCGGTAAGATGGTAAGGCCTTCCCGGGATTTATATAAGAAGTATAAACAGTTGGCAATAGATAGGATCAGTACTTTTAACGGAGCTGATTTCATATTACTTCAGGAAATAGATTCATTTGCAAAAAGAAGCTGGTACGATAATCAGATTACAGCCATTGAATCAGTTTTGCCGGGCTATTCGGGGAGCTTTGGTTTAAATTATGTGGCATGGGTACCGGTACCTTTTACTGAACCAATGGGAAAAGTAAGGGCAGGCTTAGCCACATTCAGTAAGGAAACTCCTCTCACGTCAACAAGGGTGTCGTTTGAATCTTCATACAAATGGCCACTCAGGCTCTTCCAACTAAAGCGATGCTTTATTGAACAGCGGTACAAAACTACCCAGGGAAAAGAGTTGATAGTGATCAATACGCACAATTCAGCTTTTGATGATGCCGATGAGTTAAGAAAAAAGGAGCTAAATAAACTGAAAGAGTTAATGGTTAACGAGTACCGGAAGGGTAATTATATTATTATTGGGGGTGACTGGAACCAGAATCCTCCCTTGTTTGATACAGCAAATGTGCTTTCAATTTATAAACCAAGATTGATTGAACACGGAATTCCAGATGACTTTATTCCGAAGGGATGGGTATATGCCTTTGACCCTGAACACTCTACTAATCGGGATGTGCATATGCCCTATAAAGAAGGAGTAACTGCTTCTACGGTGCTTGACTTTTTTATTATTTCGCCCAACATAATGCTACAGGAAGTAAATACTATTCCTACAGGTTTTATTGAATCTGATCATCAGCCGGTTATAATGAAAGTGCTTTTGAAACACTAACAAGGCCAGGCATACTCACTGCACCATAAATAAATCAGCTGCAATTCCGTCAGCCTGAAGCTTTCCTTTATCGGTTAGGATGAATAGTGCTTCAGTGGCTGATATAAGCTCTGCAGCAACCCATTTTTCTGCTCTGGAAAGGAAGTAATCAGCGTATGACTGGCCAAACTTTTGCTCAATTTCAGATAGCTTACATCCCCACATGGTTCTCAACCCGGTCATTACATATTCATTATACTTATCGTCAGTATGGAGTTCTTCGCTTTCTTTGGGCAATTTATTATCACTTATCATCTTCAGGTATTCATTAACAGATGATACGTTCCAGGATCTTCGTGATCCATCATAAGAATGTGCAGATGGTCCATATCCGAAATAGGGGATGCCTTTCCAATAGGAGATGTTATGTCGTGCGAAATGATCAGGAAGGCAGAAATTTGATATTTCGTAGTGTAAGTATCCATCAGTCCTCATAAAATCCATCAGAATCTCAAATTGGGCTGAAGATTGGTATTCATCAACCGGTTTAAGCTTTCCTTTCTCAATCATCTGATGAAGGGGAGTCTTAGGTTCGACTGTCAAGGCATATGCTGATAAATGTGGAATCTCAAGATCGACAAAGGTTTTTAAGTTTTGTATCCAATGGTTATCCGTCAGGGTTGGAATGCCATAGATAAGATCAATTGTAACATCGGGAAATCCATATTGTCTGGCCATCCTGACACAATTAAGAGCGGTTTCTGCGGAATGCATCCGGTTGAGGTAATTAAGATCTTCCTGTTGGAATGACTGAATGCCTATGCTTAACCGATTGATACCCAGTTTACGCCAGAAATTAAGGGAATCGGGTGTTATATCATCGGGATTGGCTTCTAAAGTAATTTCAGCATTATCTGAAACCTTATTATTATCAAAGACTTTTGTCAACAGGTCTTTTAAAAGCTGGTGGTCGATAAGTGACGGGGTGCCACCACCCAGATAAATAGTTTCAATGGTCTCTTTGTTAGTCTTGCTTTTGATATCTAATTCGCGACAAATGGCATTAATCATAGCCGGGATACTCCGCGTGGATACTACTGAAAAGAAGTTGCAGTAGTTGCATTTCTGACGGCAATATGGTATATGAATATAAATTCCTGCCATGGAGTGTTATTCTTTTTGTCCGGTAATGACTGTTACCGCACGGGGTAAAATCTCAAAATTCATAGGTGTATGTCCCAATGATTCGCCATCGGTTTCAAGAAAAAGAGCCGGAGCAGAGTCAATCTTTACTTCCTGACCTCTGAATTGCTTTACCTGATGCAGTTTGACAAACGAGCCATCATAGAGTTTTAGTACATTTCTAAGAACAGTGGTTCTGCTTACTTTGGTTATAATAGTAATATCAAAAAGCCCGTCATCGGGGATTGCATTTGGTGCCTGCTTCATTCCACCACCATTATACTGACAAATAGCAATGCTGGCACTAAATATATTTTCCTGAACAGGCTTATTATCAATAAGAAAATTGGTATTTACAGGTTTAAATTGCATCAGACTGGTAAAGATATTGACCAGATAGGATAAAGGATTCCCTCTCCCTTCGCGCTTTTGTTTATTGGTTTTCTTTGCCACTTCTGCATCAAATCCAATACCTGCCATATTAATGAAATGCCGGGTATGCTGCCGGTCAGCTAAAGTATAAGTTACTTTACCAATATCCTGCCTTACAGTTTTTTCTCTGACGATTATGTTGATTGCTTCCTTATAATCATAAGGAATATTAAAGGAGCGTCCCCAGTCGTTACCGGTTCCAACCGGAATCATTGCAATGGTAATTTCATCAGGAGCGTATTTCCGTTGTGTGAATATTCCATTTATTACTTCATTAAGTGTACCATCGCCACCAACAACAATTATTTTACGGAATCCGGCTTCAATATATTTCCTTGATAATTTAACAGCATGATTTGGGGCATTGGTGAAAACACAGGTGTATTCCAAACCGGCTGCGGTTAGCAGTGCTGATATTTCATGCCAGTCCTTTTCTCCCTTTCGCCTGCCTGCATTGGGATTAATGATAACAAACCATTCTTTCCCGGTTGATTTCATTTAGCAATAATTTACCGTTAAAATTTTGATGATGTATTAGATATAAACATTTCGGACAATTTTTGTTGTACCTGGTCAACGGAGATCAGCTGCATGCAGGAGCAAATCCCGGTTTGTCTGCACTCGCTGCAATCTTTTGTTGCCACCAGCCACGTAGCATTTTCACCAATAGGTGCCCACCTGCCAGGATGCATGGGTTTGATGGGTGGATATAATCCAATGGCTATCTTACCAAGGGCAGCGGCGATATGTAATGGTCCTGTTGACCCGGCAATAAGTGCGTCGGCAAGTGAGATAAACTTAATAAATTCACGAAGGGTAAATCTCCCTGTCACGTCAACGACCTCTCCAGCATAATCGAAAAAGCCTTCATTTTTAAGCATCCGGCCTTCTTCGGAAGTGCCTGTGATATACACCCGGTAAGGTTTGGTCCCGGAAATGGAATTCTCTTGCAGTGCTTTAGATAACCTCGCATAATTCACTAATCCCCATTCGCGTGCGCTGCCTTTTGACCGTGGATGAAGGATTATGTTATGATAATCAGGACTAAAGAAATCTTTAATTGAATCATCAGGAGGAGTTTTAGTACTGAAACCATACAAGCCGGCTATCTCATTCAGTGAAGGGATATCAAATCCATGTATTCTCCTGGCAAGCCGGATGTTCAGCTGTGCTTCGTGGAGTGAAGAGTTGCGTCTTGAAAGAGGGACGAGCATATTGCAATGCAGCCAATTATATGAGCGGCCGGTTGTGCCTAACCTATAGGCTATATTTGACTTATGAGCCAGTCTGGCAATCTCTTTTCTTGGGAAAACGTGAAGGATAGTATCAACATTTAATGACCTTATGGCTTCGACCGACTCATGCTCACTCATCGCATTTATTTTGCTCCAGTCTATGAATTGGTCAATATGCCCGCAACAATTAATAATTTCCTCCGTGTAAGGCATTCCCAGAAAACTGATTTTGCTGTGGGGGAACTGTTTTCGCAGCAATCCTGCCAGAGGTAGCGTAAGAATTACATCCCCAATACTGTCAGTTCGGCTTATCAGTATGTGGTTATGATTCATTTATCTTTACCTTTTGAATAGCGATTAAGTTGTCTGAGTTTTACATACTTAAGAAAAGTTGCAAAAGCAGATATCCGGCAAATGATCAATCCGTACAAACCATCCAAAAATCCTGCTTTAAGGAAATAATCGCGACAAAATTTAGCAATTGGGCTAAAGAAAATCTGTAATACAGAACTCTTTTTGTCTTCCATGAAAGCTTTTTGGGCTGTCAGGTCAGTAAAATGATTTGCCTGCTTTACATGCTCAGCGATTGAATGATACGAATAATGCAATAAATCGCCTTTGAGATGTACTACCGGTGTGCCATTATTAAGTTTTATAGCTTCGTGAATTAAAGATCCGGCCCATTGACCGGCTTCGCGGTTAAAAAGTCTTATTTTCCGATCGGGATACCAACCGCCATGTTTAATCCATTTGCCGCAATAATTGGTAAGCCTGTTCATGCTGTAAGCAGCTGCCTTTTGACTTTGTACAGCCTGTTGAATGCTACATTTAAGTTCGGGAGATAAGGCCTCGTCAGCATCAAGAGAAAGGATTACCGGGTTAAGAGCCAGACTGTTGGCATAGTTTTTTGTCTCAGCATATCCAAGCCATTTATGAACATAAAATCTTACTCCGTACGATTGGCATATGGAGGGAGTGAGATCAGTGGAACCACTGTCTACAACCACTATGTCATCTGTTAAACCTTCAACTGATTTAAGGCACCGTTCGATGTTCCTCTCCTCATTCAGGGTTATGATTACTACTGACAACTTTGCCATATTGCAAATATAAAGAAATTAAGATACGACTTTTTTGACTTTTTTCCAATGCCCTGATTTCATATAGGCATAAGATAATCCCCCTATAATGAAGAAATAGAGAAATTCAGCCGTCCATACAATATGTAAGGGCATCCTGAAGGTAACAGCCAGAACATAAGTTGCCAGAAGATATAAGCCAATGGTTATTACCTCAATAATCAAGGCTATTTCGGTACGTGCAGTTCCTGAGACAGCATTAAAAAGGATACTGGAAAATGAAAACAGTGTCAGAGCAGCTATTACGACATAGAGAACCGGAACGGTGTCAGCAATAAGTGATTGATCAGTTGTATATACAGAAACCAGGAGATGTGGAATAACAGCAAATACGGCGGTAAAACTCAGAATAATAAGAAAGTTGAGTAATGATATCTTCTTGACTACTGATAGTACGAAATTTGAATCTCCTGCACCTATCATATTGCTAACTAAGCTATTGGTGGTTGAGCCAAAAGCAAAGACCGGAATCATCAGAACAACATAAATACTACGGATAATGTTGGAGACAGCCAGTTCTCTTTCTCCCATCTTTTCAATAATCATAAAGAAAATAAACCACCCTGCCAATGAAAGGAAGGTTTGCATCATGATAAAAACAGAAATGTTGAATGTTTTTCTAATTATGGTCCAGTCAATGGATCCAAAACGGAAAAGGTTGTACTTTTTAAGGTCAACCATCCTGAATGTATAGACAAAATAAAAAATAGCAGCAATGCATTCAGAGATTGAAGAGGCCAAGGCTGCTCCCTTAATACCCATTTGAGGAAGACCAAAATTGCCGAATATCAGACCATAGTCGAGAATGATATTGGAGCCGGCCATTATAATTGAGGCTATGGTGAGGATTCTTGTATGGGTGACTCCAATGTAAAAAGATCTTAAAAGAACTGCTCCAAAAGCAAAAAATATCCCAAAAATCCTGTACTTAAGGAAATCAATACTTGCCTGGTATATCAGTTGTGACTCAATAAGAGGTTTGAGTATTATAGGTGCAAAAAAGAGGATTAGCAGGAATAGAATAAGTGCCAGTCCCATCAGGAAATAAAAACTGTTATCGGTTATTCTGCCTATCTCACCATAATTCTTCTCTCCATTCCGACGTGCTATTAAGATTTGTCCTCCAATACTGAATCCAAATCCCAGCATATAAATAGAGATGTAAAAAAGACCTGCAATAGCCGACGCTCCCAATTCGACCTCTCCCACACGACCAAGGAAAGCTGTGTCGGTAACATTGATAGCATTCTGGGCTATCAAGCTCAGGACTATCGGAAACGAAATCTTCCAAATCTTTCTGTATCCCGGTAATTTTTTTTCTGTCATAAAAGATGCAAAGCTACGGTTAAAACACCTTTCCACATCTTATAGTAATCAACTATCAGAATTTTTATCAGGGTGTCGTAATACCTTAAGACACATTTTTGTTTAGTATCAAGAGAATACTATGAATATTGAAAGTATATGAATGACGAAAAGCAACACCTGAAGAGGATACCGCGCATAAAGGCAGCTACTATCAATAAGATTAGCAAGATCAGCGACTCAACACTTCACCGGAAAGAAACTGCAGGAAACTTCTTTTCAGATCTGGGCAATGGATACATTTTCACCATGCAGGTGTTCAGAGAGACATTTTCGAGAGGATTCGAGTTCAGGGAATTCCTGCGTCAGTGTTTTGCTATCGGCAACAAATCGCTGGGTCTGATTGCTATTACAGGCGCTATTATGGGGTTGGTACTTACCATACAATCACGCCCTGTATTGTATGATTTTGGGGCAGTGTCCATGTTGCCCGGTATGGTGGCTGTTTCTCTTATACGGGAAATGGGACCGGTAATTACGGCTTTGATCTTCGCCGGTAAAATTGGTTCGGGCATGGGAGCTGAACTGGGATCAATGAGAGTTACGGAGCAGATAGATGCCATGGAAGTTTCTTCCACGCATCCCATGCGGTTTCTTGTAGTCACCCGTGTACTGGCCGCAACTTTCATGTTGCCATTGCTTGTAATATATGCAGATGCTATGGGATTGCTCGGAAGCTGGGTAGCAGCCAATATAAAAGGGAATGTAACTTTTGCTTTATTTATGAGGCAGGCATTCGGAGCGGTTGATTTCTTCGACCTGATACCGGCGGTAATAAAGACTTTCTTTTTTGGGGCAGTGATTGGATTGGTAGGTACTTATAAAGGGTACAATGCAGGAAGAGGCACTGAAAGTGTTGGAAAGGCTGCTAATTCAGCAGTGGTTTTAGCATCTCTCCTGGTGCTGATAGTTGATATGGTTGCCGTTCAGATTACAGATATGTTTGTGTGAAGTCCACAGGAAGCTAATGGAAAAGGAATCAGAAAAAATTAAGAAAAACCAACCGGTTATAGAGATCGAAGATCTGCAAATCTCATTTGGTGGGAATCAGGTCCTGAATGGCGCCAGTCTTACCCTTGCTAAAGGGGAGAACCTGGTGGTACTTGGCAAATCGGGAATGGGCAAATCGGTACTGATAAAATGTATAGTAGGACTATTAAAACCTGACAGTGGAACCATTAAAGTTTTCGGACGCAATATATTGAAGCTCAACAAGAAAGAATTCAATGAGACACGACAAAAAGTTGGATTTCTTTTTCAGAACGGGGCTTTATACGACTCGATGAACGTCAAACAAAACCTTGAATTCCCTCTGATAAGACTTAAGAAAGAACTTTCGCGCAAGGAGAGAGAGGAAAAGATAAATGCAGCACTGGAAAACGTTGGGTTACCTGACGTACTTTATAAAATGCCATCTGAGTTATCAGGGGGTATGCGTAAAAGGGTAAGCCTTGCGCGAACCATCATAGTTGATCCTGAAATACTGCTTTATGATGAACCTACCACAGGACTAGATCCGGTTACATCGGACGAAATCAGTGAGCTAATCAATGAAGTTCAGAAAAAGTATCAAACGTCATCTATTATAATTACACACGATTTGCGATGTGCACTACAGACAGGCAATCGCGTAATGATGCTTAACGATGGCATTATTCACAAAGAGGGTACCATGGAGGATTTTAAAACTTCGGAAGATCCACTTATCAATTCATTCTTTCACGAAAAAACTACATGAGGATAATAGAAATGGAAAATCATTCTCAATCTTTCAAATTACGCCTTGGCCTCTTTATAACAGGAGGACTGGCGCTTTTAATACTAGCTATATTCATACTTGGAAAACAGAAGAATCTGTGGAATCCGGTCTATCTGCTGACAACCGATTTTTATAATGTGAGCGGACTTCAGGTAGGCAACAATATCAGGTTTTCGGGCATTGATGTGGGTACTGTTGATAATATAAGAATTGTAAACGATTCAACGGTTCGGGTTGAAATGCTTATCCAGAAGGATGTTCAACGGTTTATAAAGACTGATAGCGAGGTAAGTATTGGTTCAGAAGGAATCATTGGTGACCGCATAATTGTTATTTCACATGGAAGCTCCAATGCACCAATGGCTCGCGAAGGATACCATTTATATTCAAATGAACCGGTCGAAACTGATGCTATTATTGCCAGTCTTGAAGTCACTGCAGGTTATGCAGAAGTAATTGCTGATCAAATGGCTGAGATTATGATCAAGATTAACAGCGGCCAGGGGGCGCTGGGGATGCTTATACAGGATTCCACATTGGCAAAAGATCTTGACAGAACCATGTCTAATCTGAGGAAAAGCTCTAAAGGATTAGAGCAGAATATGGAAGCTGCTAAACATAATTTCCTTTTAAGAGGGTATTTCAGGAAAAAAGAAAGAGAAGCTGAAAGAAAAAGGAAAGAAATGGAAAAGGCAAATGAAGAAGAGAACCAATAAAGTAATTAAGCTTAATTTCAGATGAAAAAATAAATGCAAAAATGCATTAACTTTACAGCCTGTAATAAGCCAAACTTTTCATAATGCCGATATTAGGATCGATTATCAAAGGTGCTATTGAATTCCCTAGTAAAATTCCATTCGAAAGAATCAGGAAGCACTTACCTTCAAAGCAACAAGAAGTTACTCTAAGAAAACTGATCAGCAAAGCTCAATATACCTCTCTGGGGGAAGAATATGGATTTGATGAGATTCTCGAGAATAAAGACCTTGTAAAAGCTTTTCAGAAGAGAGTGCCTATTTTCGATTATAACTCTATACATCAGAAATGGTGGTACAGGACTCTTCAGGGTGAGAGTTTTGTAGCATGGCCAGGCAAGGTTAGATATTTTGCTCTTAGTTCGGGGACCAGTGAAGCTACTAGTAAGTATATTCCAGTTACATCCGACATGCTGAGGGCTATTAAAAGAACAAGCATACGTCAGATCTTTTCGCTTTCGAAATACGACTTTCCCAAGGAATTTTATGAAAAAGGGATATTAATGCTTGGGGGCAGTACTCACCTTCTTTTTAACGGCACTTATTATGAAGGTGATTTATCAGGAATTACCACAGGGAATATCCCGTTTTGGTTTCAGCATTTTTACAAACCGGGCAACCGTATTTCAAAAGAAAGAGACTGGAATACCAAATTAGAAGAGATCGTTAGAAAAGCAAAAGATTGGGATATAGGCGTTATTGTTGGGGTGCCTGCCTGGTTGCAGATTCTGATTGAACGGATAATTGCACATTATAAAGTGAAGACAATCCATGATATATGGCCCAATCTTTCAATATATGTGCATGGCGGTGTATCGTTTGCACCTTATCAGAAAACATTCGAAAAATTACTGGCCAAACCACTTACCTATATTGAAACGTATTTAGCTTCAGAGGGATTTGTTGCTTTCCAGAACAGGCCTAATGTTAATGGAATGCAGCTAGTGATGGATAATGGACTCTTTTACGAATTTATACCATTTAATAACGAGAACTTTGATGATGAAGGGAATGTTCTTCCCGGTGCTCAAACCTTGACAATAAATGAGGTTGAAGAGGGAAAAGAATACGCTTTGTTATTAACGACCTGTGCCGGTGCCTGGAGATACCTTATTGGAGATACTATTAAATTTACTTCAAAGAAATTGTCGGAAATCGTTATAACCGGAAGGATAAAACATTTTCTGAATCTTTGTGGAGAGCACCTTTCGCAGGATAATATGAACAGGGCCATTCAATTGCTCGAAGAACAAATGGATATTTCTATACCTGAGTTTACCGTAACAGGAATCAAACATGATAGTATGTTTGCACATAAGTGGTATCTGGGTTTAAGTGAAAATTATGATACCATTGATGCTCAGACCATTAAGCAGAATATTGATCAGAATCTGAAGGATCTTAATGATGATTACAGAGTTGAACGTATTGCTGCGATTAAAGATGTTATAGTGGAATTGCTTCCCCTTGACCTTTTTTATCAATATATGAAGATACTTGGAAAGGAAGGCGGACAGAATAAATTTCCACGGGTTATTAAAAAGGAACAATTATCCAGATGGGAAGATTATCTGGATCAAAACTTTCGGAACAAGTAATATTGGATGAACCCCCTTATTGAAGGTATGATTTTAGGACTAACCCTTTCTATCATGATAGGGCCGGCTTTGTTTACCCTCATACAAACCAGTATTCACAGGGGTTTATACAGAGCATCCGTTCTTGCTGTAGGTATTTTTATCAGTGATCTTACACTCGTTTGGTTTTGCTTCGTGGGAGCTACTCAAATACTTGGCAATTCTCGCAATGGAATTGTCTTTGGGGTAATCGGTGGAATAATTTTAATGATTTTTGGTGTGGTTACATATTTGAGAAAATCGCATATTGCTACTGAAAATGTGATTGAAACAATGAAAAAGCCGGGTCTGTTGACATACATTTTTAAGGGTTTCTTTTTGAATATAGCAAACCCGTTTGTATGGCTATTCTGGATGTCGGTGATGGTTACTGTGAGTGCAAGGTATGGAGCAGGGGCTTTTGATACAAAACTCTTCTTTATTGGAACCCTTTCTACCATTTTCTTTTCAGATATGCTGAAGGTTTTCGTTGCACATCAACTTAAAAAATATCTTAAACCAAAGTTTCTTATTGCACTGAACCATGCAGTGGGGATTGTGCTCGTTGTTTTTGGTGTCTTTCTTGTTGTAAGGACTTTTATAAGTTTCTGAAAATCAAAACCCGGGATATTTCACAAGAATCCAAACCCGGAATATAACACAGGTGCCAAATACATCATCCTCAATGAGCACTCATTTAGGCTTCCTGATACAACCTTCCGGGGATATCTTTTAAAAGAGAGGCACCATCAAAATTAATATCCTTAATGTTAATCTGAATCTCTTTCTTGTTATTCCAATCGTTCTCTTCAATATGATAACAGATATTGAAAGATTGACCCTGGCTGATATTTTCGAAATGGTCGCCTAATTGAAATGCTATGGCTGAAATTGGGTTTGAAGCATACTCCATATGTCCCAGAGTTAGTTTCAGATGTTTGTTTTTCAATAATCTTGCATTTCCATTGTCGACAACTCCATCAGTTTGGAAGACAGGTGAAGGATTGCCCGGGCCGAAAGGAGCAAATTGCTTCAGTATCCTGTAAAATTTGAGATCGATTTCGTCGAGTGTTATCTTAAGATCAATCTCAATTTCCGGAGTAAGCATATCTTCGGTAATTCGTGCAGCAACCACCTGCTCAAACTTTTCAATAAAAGCATCCAGGTTTTCGGGACGCATGGATAAACCTGCAGCATATTTATGACCGCCAAAATGTTCCAGTAATCCGCTGCATTCATCAATAGCATCGTAAATGTCAAAATCCTTAATTGATCTTGCCGATCCTGTTATAAGTCCATTCGATTGGGTAAGGACTATGGTTGGTCTGTAATAGGTTTCAATGAGTCGCGAGGCAACAATGCCAATAACTCCTTTATGCCATTTCTCGTTAAAGACAACAGTTGATTTAGAATTTTGAAGTCTGGAAATTTTTTTAATATCATCCAGAGCCATATCGGTAGTATTAAGGTCGAGGTCCCGGCGTGTTATGTTGAATTCATTAATCTGATCGGCCAATACTACGGCTTCTTCTTCATTTTCACAAATGAGCAAACGCACGGCATTTTTACCACTTTCAATTCTTCCGGCAGCATTTATTCGCGGGCCTAGAAGAAAAACGAGGTCTGTTATGGTTAGTTCCCTGCAAAAATAGCAACTATCTTCCGGTGATGAAATTGAGTTTATGCCTGGATAGATACCACCATTTGATTTTTTTAAAACATTGGCATACTTGAGGATAGCTTCGAAACAGGCTTTAGGTTTAGTATTAAGCTGTTTCAATCCATAGGTAGCTATGATTCTGTTTTCACCTGTGATGGGTACAATATCTGAAGCTATACTGACTGTAACAAGATCAAGGTATTTATAAATCCGATTAATGTCAATGTTTTGATTTATTGCAAGTGCCTGTGCAAGCTTAAAGCCTACTCCACAGCCAGATAGCTCTTTGTATGGGTATGAACAGTCGGCTCTTTTAGGATCCAGAACTGCAACAGCCGAAGGAATTGTATCGCCGGGACGGTGATGGTCGCAGATAATAAAATCTACTCCGGACTGATTCGCGTATTCAATTTTCTCTATGGCTTTGATTCCACAATCAAGTGCAATGACGAGTTTAAAGTTTTCACTTTTGGCAAAATCAATACTTTGGAAAGAGATGCCATATCCTTCTTGATATCTGTCAGGAATGTAGAAATCGATATTATTTTTGCTGATTCCCAAATCAATCAGAAAAGTATATACTAAAGCAACTGCGGTGGTGCCATCAACGTCGTAATCACCATAGACCAGTAATTTCTCATTATTATTGATAGCCTGCAGGATTCTTGCAACAGCTTTATCCATATCTTTCATCAGATAAGGGTCGTGAAGCTCATCGAGAGAAGGGCGAAAGAATGATTTTGCTTCCTCAAATGTATAAATACCCCTCTGAACCAGAAGTTCAGCAATAACCTCTTTAACGTTTAATGTCTCGGCTAATGAACTGACTTTAATAGGATCGCTCTTTTGCTTTAGTACCCACCTTTTGTGCATTTTTTTGTTTTTGGATGGTAAAAATAGTGATTCTCTTACAGAACTACTATTTTTTTTATTAACAAAACGAATTTACATAAGTTAGCTGTTAGTTGTCAACTGTCAGCATTCAGCACGTAGTTCCGGGATTCAGAGATCTGGATGGTAAAAATCATTAAATTGAAGTGCGCATTGCTTCAACAGGATCGAGCTTTGAAGCGGTGAGTGCTGGAACAAAACCTGATACCAAACCAATTATCGCTGAGACAGAAACGCCCAGGAAAATATTACCGGCAGTAAGAATCAGCGGCATATCGAAGGTTAAAGAGATGATTTTAGTAATAATAAAAATCATAAAAAGTCCTACCAGACCACCGAGTATTGATAGAAAGATCGACTCGAATAAAAACTGCTGAAGGATGAAAGAATTCTTGGCACCCATCGACTTTTGAATTCCAATCTGGGCAGTTCGTTCCCGAACAGAAACAAACATAATATTGGCAATACCGAATCCGCCTACTAATAGTGAGAATCCTCCGATAATCCATCCAACAATGCCAATAACCCCAAACAATGCATCGAAGCCCTGGGTTATGAAGCTCGTTTGATTGATTGCAAAATCGTCCTTTGACCCAGGTTTAAGTTTTCGGGCCGACCGCATAATTCCCTCTAGTTCATATCTCAATTCTTCATTTGATATGTTGGGTTTTGCCTTAACTGCAATCATAGCACCAATATTGTCGGATTTAAGGTCAAAGTATGCTCTGCCAAGTTGCAAAGGAATCATTACAACCCTGTCATTTGAGTTGCCAAAATTTATCTTTCCTTCTTTCCTGAAGACACCAATTACCTCCAACTGACGGCCAAACACCTTGATTTTCTGGCCTAAAGGATCCTTGTTGTTATATAGAATGGATGCGACTTCATCGCCAATAATTGCCACAGGTCGCCCCCCAGCCGATTCATCAGCTGTAAAATATCTTCCCGATGCAAGCTCGATAGTCATTACTTCGGGATAGTCGTGTGTAACTGCTGTTATGCTTGTTTCGACAGATAAATTACCATGTTTTACTTTTCTCCATTGGCCAACTGCATAGGCACTTGAAGCAGCCACCTGGCTTTTTCTTTTTATCTGATCGAGGTCGGCGAGGCTTGGCTCTGGCCTTTTCATGTATTCCCACCAGGGGTAGTCTCCACCAAATGCCCATGGCCACTTCTGAACATATAAAATGTTACTGCCCAATGAGTTTACACTATCGCGAATGGTTCGTTCAATAGAATCGAAGACAGTGAAAACTGAAATAATAGAGAAAATGCCAATTGTAATGCCCAGCAACGACAGAACAGTTCTTACCTTGTTCGCAACTATAGCATGTAAGGCAAATGCGATGCTCTCACCCAATAACTTTAAGTAGGCAATAAACTGTTTCATACCTTGATTTGAAGGAGTAAAAATAATACATATTACCTAGAAGCGTTACATATTATTTGGAGATTGGCGTAAAATTTAATAAAATTGCATATTGGTTGACGTGATCTTTTAAGTCACATAAACAAGTAGTAGTCAGATTCATTCACTATTCTCCTGAATAAATTTCCGGGGTTTAAACTTCTTTTCCACGTTATGAAATATCCTAAGACTATAAAAAGGGCACTAATCTCAGTTTACTATAAAGATGGACTGGACAGGATAGTTGAAGCGTTGAACAACCAGGGGGTAGAGCTTTTTTCTACAGGGGGTACATTCGATTTCATTCAATCATTGGGAATCAGATGTCATAAGATTGAAGACCTTACCGGTTATCCGAGCATTCTTGGAGGAAGAGTAAAAACCCTGCATCCAAATGTTTTTGGTGGTATCCTTGGACGTCCTCAATTGGAACAAGACAACAACGACATGCAAAAGTACGGGATTGAAACTTTTGACCTGGTGATAGTTAATCTTTATCCATTTGAGAAGACGCTGGCTTCAGGTGCCAGTCATGACGATATAATTGAAAAGATTGATATTGGTGGCATCTCTCTCATAAGAGCCGGAGGTAAAAACTTCGAAAATGTTTTATGTGTGTCATCACCTGACCAGTATGCTCAATTATTCGAAATATGCCAACGTCAACCTCTTGTATCTTCATTGGAAGAAAGGATGAAGTTTGCAGCTGAGGCTTTCAGTAAGTCTTCATCGTATGATAGGGCCATATTTGAATACATGAAAGGTGTTGCCGATATTTCAGACACTGCATCGTTTGTTATTAAAGCCGATAATCCGAACAAGTTACGTTATGGCGAAAATCCCCATCAGGAAGGAATATTTTATGGGAATCTCGAAGAGGTTTTTGATAAACTACACGGGAAAGAATTGTCGTACAACAATCTACTGGATTTAGAAGCAGCAATTTCTCTTATCAATGACTTTAATGAAACCACATTTGCCATACTCAAACATAACAATGCGTGCGGCATTGCCAGCAGGGAAAAAGTGGTAGATGCAGGGAATGCTGCACTCGAAGCAGATCCCTTGTCAGCTTATGGTGGGGTACTCATTTGCAATAAGCCAATTGATGAAGCAACAGCCAGAGAGATCAATAAAATTTTCTTTGAAATACTGGTAGCTCCTGACTTTGAAAAAAATACTCTGGAAATTCTTCAGACAAAGAAAAATAGAATAATTTTGCGCTTGAAATCATTTGATTTTCAGGCTAAACAGTTTCGCAGTCTGCTCAATGGTGTATTGATGCAAGATAAAGACATTAAGACTGAATCAATTGAAGAACTCAAGGTAATCACAGATAAAGAGCCAAGCCGGGAAGCAATGGAAGACCTCCTATTTGCCAATAAAGTTGTGAAGCACACTAAATCAAATGCGATAGTGCTTGCTTTAAACAAGCAATTACTGGCGAGCGGAACAGGCCAAACTTCAAGAGTTGACGCGCTAAAACAAGCCATTGAAAAAGCCCGCACCTTTGGTTTCAGCCTTAAGAATGCTGTTATGGCTTCGGACGCTTTTTTCCCCTTTGCCGATTCGGTTGAAATTGCACACAAAGCAGGAATTACAAGTGTTATACAACCCGGAGGATCAGTACGTGACCAGGAGACTATCGACTTTTGCAATGCGAACGATATTAGCATGGTATTTACCGGCATTCGTCATTTTAAACATTAGTATAAACAGGATACATTCATAGATAGACAATAGAAAAATGGGACTTTTCTCCTTCATGACCAAAGAAATTGCAATGGACCTCGGCACCGCCAATACCATTATTATATATAATGATAAGGTGGTTGTTGATGAACCTTCAATTATAGCAGTAGAGCGAAATACCGGCAAAATTATAGCCGTTGGCAAGAGAGCCATGATGATGCATGGTAAAACGCATGAAAATATAAAAACCATAAGGCCCCTTAGAGATGGTGTTATTGCTGATTTTCAATCAGCCGAATATATGATCAGAGAGCTGATTAAGATGACAGGGCCTACAAGGAGTTTATTCCCGCCAGCACTTAAAATGGTTATTTGTATTCCCTCGGGGATTACCGAAGTTGAAGAACGTGCTGTAAAGGATTCGGCAGAACAGGCTGGTGCCAAGGAAGTCAGGCTTATCCATGAACCTATGGCAGCCGCTATAGGAATTGGAATTGATGTGCTTGAACCAACTGGAAATATGATTATTGACATAGGTGGTGGTACCAGCGAAATTGCAGTCATTGCTCTAGGAGGTATCGTCAACAATAAGTCAATTAGAATTGCCGGTGATGACTTCAATAATGACATTGAAGAGTATATGCGTAAACAACATAATATCAATATTGGAGAAAGGACTGCAGAATCAATTAAGATTAATGTTGGTGCCGCTATCACTGAACTTGATAATCCTCCTGCTGATTTTCCGGTTCACGGAAGGGATATGTTAACCGGTATCCCTAAGGAGATTTATGTAAATTACAGCGAAATTGCACATTGCCTCGATAAATCTATAAGTAAGATTGAAGCGGCTGTACTTAATGCTTTGGAGATGACACCTCCCGAATTATCAGCCGACATATATCGTACCGGAATCTATCTGGCAGGTGGAGGTTCCATGTTACGCGGGCTGGATAAACGTTTGCACTTAAAGACTAAATTGCCGGTTCATGTGGCAGAAGATCCATTGAGAGCAGTTGCCAGGGGAACAGGCATTGCACTCAAGAATTTCAACAAATTTACATTCCTTATTAAGTAATTAGCCTAAGCTGAAGTAAGATTTATATATGCAATATATTCTGGCATTCATCTGGAAGCATAAGTTCTTTTTCTTGTTCCTGGTGCTGGAAGTAATGTCTATTACATTACTGGTTAAAAAAAGCTACTTTCAAAGATCAGTTATTACCAATATAGCTGATTCTTTTACCGGTTCTGTATTAGGTACTTATTCAAATATCACAGGGTATTTCCGGTTGAAGGAGGAGAATGAACGCCTTTCACGTGAAAATTCCATTTTGTGGTCGAACCTCAAAACAGGACAAGTTACTACTGACACCACCACCATTTTTATGGAAGATACACTTAACCGCCAGAGTTATGTGTACACCGTTGCTAAAGTAATAAGTAATTCGACAAATCATCGCGACAACTACATTATGCTGAACAAAGGTAAAAGGCATGGCCTGGAACCTGACATGGCAGTAATTAATTCAGATGGTATTGTCGGTACAGTAGTTAGCGTCTCTGAAAATTTTAGCTGGGTGATGTCGGTACTTAATAAGAATTCCAAGGTTAGCGGTAAAATCAGTCGCCTGGAACAGATGGGTTCCATAGTATGGACGGGTACTAATCCAAGGACAGGAGCGTTGAACGATATCCCTGTTCATGTTAAGGTAATGAAGGGTGACACTATTACTACAAGTGGCTTTAGTTACATCTTTCCTGAGGGAATAATGATTGGGACCGTAGAATCTTTTACAGAGCGGGAAGGTGAGCATTTTCACGACATCCGCTTTGAATGGTCGGCTGATCTTAACAGTCTGACTTATGTGTATGTAGTGAAGAATCTTTTCAGAGAAGAACTGATAGAATTGAGTAAAGATATAATTGATGAATAACTCGTATACGTATTTGTTATTAAGGTTCTTGGTGCTAGTTGCCGTTCAGGTACTGCTAATAGACCATATTAACCTGGGAGGTTATATTAATCCCCCTGTATATGTGTTGTTTATATTGTTACTACCCTTTCAGACTCCCGGTTGGCTATTATTGGTTTCAGCATTCCTTTTGGGACTTTCGGTAGATATTTTCAGTAATTCAACAGGATTACATGCGGCTTCGACCGTCTTCATGGCATTCATGCGACCAACCATTATCAGGTGGGTTGGTGCGCCTGCTGAATACGAAGAACATCTTAATCCGGGCATATCGGACATGGGTTTCAGGTGGTTTGCAGTTTATTCTTTATTCCTTATTATTATTCATCAGTTTGTCCTGAGTATGCTCGAATCATTCTTTTTATCAGAAATTGGTTTGATCATAGTAAGGATGATTTTAAGCAGCCTGGTTGCCCTTGTGTTCATACTTATCATTAACTACCTCTTTATGAGAGAAAAGAAATAAATTCAAGACTTTAATTGATCAGAATTGATTTAGAAGCAGCACCAATAGCCATTATTTTATATTTTTGGGCATTATGAAATATTTCCGTAACGACTCGTTAACATAAATTGCACATTAAAGAAATACTATGAAAAACATTATCACACTAATCGCACTGATTGCTGTCCTTACTTCATGTAATAGCAGAAATTCTGATGAATTCAGCATTAAGGGCCAGATAAAAGGAAATTTTGATGGAATGGTTTATCTTCAGCAAAATAAAGAAAGCAAATGGATTAAACTCGATTCCTCGCAGGTTGAAAATGGTAGATTTGAATTTTCAGGCAAGATTGAAATGCCTGACATTTATTTTATAGGACTGAATGAAACGTCATTTGTAAGCTTTTTTAACGAACCTTCGGATATTAAAATTTCTTTCCATGTTGATAGTACTCATAAACCGGTAGTTGAAGGTTCTGCTACTGATGCAGATTACAGGAAATATCAGGGTTTAATGGAGCAATACCAGAGCTCAATGGTTAATTTATACAGTCAGTATAATGAAGCTAACAGAAATAATGACTCATTAAAGGCGGCTCAGCTTGAATTACAGTTAAACGAGTTGGATCAAAAGCACCGGAATGATTTAATGACATTTGTAAAGGCTAACAATGAATCATTTGTTTCTCCTTATTTAACGATGCGACATGCTTATGAGTTTGACCTCGAACATCTTAAAGAGATTGCCGGTTCATTAAGCCCAAAACTTAAATCATCTCCTAATTTTACATTGATTAACGAAAGAATTGGTATTCTGGAAAATGTAAGTATCGGGAAGACGGCTCCTGAATTTACTATGAATAACCAGGACGGGAATCCGGTTTCACTTTCAGACTTCAGAGGAAAGGTTTTGCTTGTCGATTTCTGGGCATCATGGTGCGGACCATGCAGGAGGGAGAACCCAAATGTGGTAGCTGCCTATAATGAATTCAAAGAAAAAGGATTCCACATTCTGGGAGTTTCTCTTGACAGGGATAAGGATTCCTGGGTTAAAGCAATAAGTGATGATAAACTTTCATGGAGTCATGTATCCGACCTTCAATACTGGAATAACGCTGTAAGCAAGCAGTATGGTGTAATGTCAATTCCATCAAATGTGCTGATCGACCAGAATGGTGTTATTATTGCTCGCAATCTAACCGGCAAAAAACTTCACAATAAATTGCAGGAGATATTTGCCCAGGTAAATTAACGTTTGCTTTTGAAGAAATCAGAAAGGAGTTTTGCGCATTCATCTGCCATTACTCCTTTTTTTATTTGTGTTTTGGGATGCAAGAGCTTTTCACTAATTGTAGTGTAACCTCTTTTTACATCTGAAGCTCCATAGACCAATCGTCCTAACTGAACCCAAAAAGCTGCGGCCGCACACATAGGACAAGGTTCAATAGTGACATATAACGTGCAGTTATCCAGATATTTTCCTCCTATGGAATTGGAGGCTGAAGTAAATGCCTGCATTTCTGCATGAGCAGTGGCATCATTCAATGTTTCACTAAGATTGAATCCACGGGCAATGACTCTTCCTTCGCTCACTACAATAGCACCAATAGGGACTTCATCTCTTTTCAAGGCCTCGAGGGCTTCAGTATAGGCAAGCTTCATAAAACGAAGGTCATCCTTTTCGGTTTCCTGTTCTCCGATAATCATACATCATGTTTTTTCACTGCTGCTAAAGTAATATTTAAACACTTTAAGTAGTAAAAAGAAGGAAATAAGAACACTTTATTCGTTTGGTTGTTATGTACGATTAGTTTTTCAGGAAACGTTAAATATAGAGGTAATGTTTATAAGTATTTAAGCTCCTCATGACTACCAATAGTAAAAAAAGTAGTATTATTGCATGACTCAAAATATTTAGCATATATAAGTATCCAGCCATAAAAATGAAAAAGATTCTCGTGTCCATATTATTCATTTTCAGTGTTTTGATTTGTTGGGCGTCAAATCCTGCCGACGATTCGGCATATGATTCTACTGCTAAAAATCAAAAAAGTGAATTTAATGCAGGACACTTTATTATCGATCATATTGTTGATTCTCACGAATGGCATATAGCAACTTTTGGACATACTCATATAACTATTCCTTTACCGGTAATTTTAATCGATGAAGGAAAGCTTATAACTTTTTTTTCTTCGAAATTTGAGCATGGACATACATCGTATAAGGGGTATAAAATTGAAACTGAAAGAGGTGCTAATAAGGGTAAAATAGTGAAGATTATCCCGGGAACTATGCAAACTGATACTAGTGCCGCGAAGCCGCTTGATCTAAGCATAACAAAGACAGTAGTGGGTATTTTTGTGAGCTTCCTTGTTGTGCTGATTATCTTTCTTTCAGTATCAAGATCCTATAAAAAAAATGCCGGGCATGCTCCACGCGGATTGCAATCATTATTAGAACCTCTCATACTTTTTATAAGAGATGAAGTAGCCAAACCTTCAATTGGAAAGCATTATGCAACCTTCATGCCTTTTTTGCTCACCCTTTTCTTCTTTATCTTTTTTGCAAATATTATTGGCTTAATTCCGATTTTTCCAGCGGGTGCTAATGTAACAGGAAATATTGGCGTGACACTTGTGCTTGCGCTTTTTACATTTATAGTGATTACCTTTAAAGGTAACAGAAGTTACTGGATGCATATTTTCAATGCTCCCGGAATACCCTGGTGGCTAAAATTCCCATTACCACTAATTCCGGTAATTGAATTGGCAGGAATGTTTATTAAACCTTTTGTGTTGATGGTCCGTTTGTTCGCCAATATAACTGCAGGACATATCATCATTATGGGCTTTATGGCCTTAATTTTCATATTTGGTCAAATAAGTGCAGGTATAGCTTATGGAGTTAGCTTCATTTCAGTACTATTCTCGCTATTTATTAGTGTATTAGAGTTACTTGTTGCATTTATTCAGGCTTATGTTTTTACAATCCTGTCTGCCTTATATATAGGTATGGCAACAGAGGATTCTCATGCTGATGTTCATTAAAACAATTATAAGAACCATTTAAAAACAAATACCTTATGACACTATTAACTTTACTATTGCAGGTTACAAGCGATCTTAGCCCATTAGCACCGGCATTTGCAGCTATAGGAGCTGGAATTGCTGCTTTTGCTGCTGGTATAGGAATTGGTAACATCGGTCGCGGAGCTTTAGAATCTATTGCTCGCCAGCCGGAAGCTGCAGGCGACATTCGTTCAAATATGATCGTTTCGGCAGCTCTTATCGAAGGAGTTGCTTTCTTTGCGATTGTTATTTGTTTGCTCGTTGTTGTACTTTAATTGTATCAATTATACCGTATTAACGGTTGGTTAATGCGGTATAATTTTTCGGTTGTCATGGTATATTTTTATTTCTATCAAAAGATAAAAAATTGAAAAATGGAATTAGTTAGTCCTGGAATTGGATTGATATTCTGGATGATAGTGGCCTTTGGACTGCTATTATTTATTCTTGGGAAGTTTGTATGGCCTCCTATCTTACGCGCTTTGCATGAAAGAGAATCTGCTATCGAAAATTCTCTGCATCAGGCAGAAGCTGCACGCAGGGATATGGAATCTCTGAAATTCAGCAATGAGCAATTGCTCAAAGAAGCAAAGGAAGAGCGTGATGCTCTGATGAGAGATGCCAGGAAAGTAAGAGAAAAAATGATCGAAGATGCCAGAGTTAAAGCTTCGGAAGAATCAGATCGTTTGATTGAATCGGCCAGAGAGAAAATCCAGCATGAGAAAATGGCTGCCATAGTTGAACTGAAAAACGTGGTAGCAAATCTTTCAGTTGAAATTGCTCAGAAATTAATCCAGAAAGAGTTATCAGATCCTGCTGAAAGTCGTGATTTGATTGACAAGTCAATAAATGAGATTAAACTCAATTAATGATGAATAATTACAGAATCAGTTATCGGTATGCTAATGCATTGCTTGAACTTGCGATTGAGCAGAATATGCTCGAACAAGTATACCATGACATTGATATGATGTGTGAAGTATTCAGAGAGAGCAGAGATTTGAGGCTTTTGTTGAAAAGTCCTGTAATAAGTAGTGAGAAGAAACTCGGGATACTCGATACAGTATTTGGAAAGAATATTGAAGTGCTCACCTGGAAGTTTATTGAAATCCTTGTCAAAAAGCGCAGAGACGATCATCTGGCAGGGATAATGGAGGCGTTTATTGAAATTTATCGAAAATCAAAAAATATTCATGTAGTTAAGGTAACAACTGCAGTTCCATTGGATGATTATTTAAGAAACAGGTTGCTGACTGTATTGAAGCAGGAAACAGGTGCTGCTGAAATTGTCCTGAATGAAAAAGTTGATGCCAAAGTTATAGGAGGTCTGGTTGTAAAGACAGAAGACAGGATGTTCGACAATAGTATAAAAAAGAAAGTTCAGTCACTTCGCCTGGAGTTTAGTGATGAATCATATAAAGTAGGATTTTAAATAACAAAAATATTATGGCAGATATAAAGCCGGCTGAAGTTTCAGCGATTTTACGTCAACAACTGGCAGGGTTTAAAACAGAAGCAGAACTTGAGGAAGTTGGTTCAGTTTTGCAGGTAGGTGATGGTATCGCCAGAATTTATGGACTATTTAATGTACAGGCCGGAGAATTAGTAGAGTTTGAAAATACCGGAGCTAAAGGAATAGTTCTCAATCTTGAGGAAGATAATGTGGGAGTGGTGATGTTAGGCGAAAGCAATGGCATCAATGAAGGTGACCAGGTGAAACGCACCAGGAAAATCGCCTCTATTAATGTGAGTGAAGGTATGCTTGGCCGTGTTATAAATACAGTGGGCGAACCTGTTGATGGTAAAGGCCCCATAGCAGGCGAACAATTTGAAATGCCATTGGAACGTAAAGCCCCGGGAGTTATATATCGTCAGCCTGTTAACGAACCACTCCAGACCGGAATAAAGGCTATTGATGCTATGATTCCTATTGGAAGAGGTCAACGTGAGCTGATTATTGGTGACCGGCAGACAGGTAAATCAGCAATTGCTGTTGATACCATCATAAACCAAAAAGAGTTCTTTGATAAAGGTGAACCTGTCTATTGTGTTTACGTTGCTGTTGGACAGAAGGGAAGTACAGTAGCCAATCTGGTCCAGACTCTTGAATCAAAGGGTGCAATGAAATATACGGTTGTTGTTGTGGCTACTGCGAGTGATCCTGCAGCAATGCAATTTTATGCACCGTTTGCCGGCGCAGCCATTGGAGAGTATTTCAGGGATACAGGCCGTCCTGCATTGATCATTTATGATGATCTATCAAAACAAGCTGTAGCTTACCGCGAAGTATCACTATTGCTTCGCCGTCCCCCGGGACGTGAAGCCTACCCGGGTGATGTATTTTATCTGCATTCCCGTTTACTCGAAAGAGCAGCAAAAATAATTGCCAATGATGACATTGCAAAAAAGATGAACGACCTGCCTGAGTCAATACGACATAAGGTTAAAGGAGGCGGTTCACTTACTGCATTGCCCATTATTGAAACACAAGCAGGTGACGTATCAGCCTATATTCCGACTAATGTCATCTCAATTACTGACGGACAAATATTCCTTGAGACAAATCTCTTCAACTCAGGTATTCGTCCTGCTATCAATGTGGGTATCTCAGTTTCGAGAGTCGGAGGTAGTGCTCAGATAAAGCCGATGAAGAAGGTTGCAGGTTCTCTGAAACTTGATCAGGCTCAGTACCGTGAATTGGAAGCATTTTCAAAGTTTGGATCTGACCTTGATTCAGTAACGAAGGCAATTCTTGACAGAGGAATTCGTAATGTGGAGATACTTAAACAACCACAATATAGTCCTTTACCTGTCGAAAAGCAGGTTGCTATAATTTTCTGTGGTTCAAAAGGCTTACTGCAAAATGTTCCTGTTGAAAGGGTTCATGACTTTGAAAGTGAATTTCTGCATCATTTAGAAGAGAACAAACAATCACTCCTGAATTCGATTCGGAATGGAAACTATAGCAGCGAGATAGAAGCAGAACTGGAAGAAATAGCGAAAGAACAGATTCGAAAGTACGAACATTAGCATTTATCAATAGATTATGGCCAGTTTAAAGGAAGTTAGAAACCGGATCGCCTCTGTAAAATCCACTCAACAGATCACGAGTGCGATGAAAATGGTGGCTGCTTCAAAACTGAGGAAAGCGCAGACCGGTATTCTCACTTTACGTCCATTTGCCGAAAAACAACAACAACTTTTACAAAGGTTAAGTGGTGACACCAGTATAACATTACCGGGTGGTTTGTCTGATAAACGAGAAACAAATAAAACGCTGTATGTTGTGTTTTCTTCTAATCGGGGACTTTCAGGAGCTTTTAATGCAAACGTAATTAAGAAGACTCTGAGCTCTGTAGAAGCTGTGAAGAAACATCATCCGGGTGAGCAAATTTCGCTTATTACTATAGGTCGGAAAGCAAGTGAGTTTTTTGCCAAGACTGACCTGAAGCCATTAAAGATATACGATTCAATCTATGATGAGCTTACAATGGCGAGAGCATCGGAAGTGGCCGATCATCTGATGAATATTTTTATTGAAGGACAATACGACAGGATTTTCTTGATTTATCATCAATTCAAGAATGCAGTTATTCAGAATCTGATTGTAGAACAGTTCCTTCCCGTTGAACCTCAGGCAACTGATACCAAAGGCAGTATTCCTGACTATATTTTTGAACCCTCCAGGGATGAAATATTAATTTCAATTGTACCACGAATACTTAGAACACAAATATATAAAGCTTTGTTAGACTCATGGGCCTCCGAACAGGGAGCACGAATGACAGCAATGTCACAAGCAACAGACAATGCTTCGGAACTGTTGAACGAGCTTAAACTGACTTATAACAAGGCTCGACAGGCTGCGATTACCAATGAGATATTGGAAATAGTAAGTGGTGCAGAAGCTCTTAATAAAAATTAACCCAAAAAGTATTGAATATGATTTCAAAAAAAGTTGAAGAAGCCATTAACAGGCAAATCAAGAATGAAGAGCATTCTTCAAGAATCTACATGGCTATGGCCTCATGGTGTGAAACCAAAGGGTACAGAGGTGCAGCAGAATTCCTCTACAAACAATCTGATGAAGAACGCATGCATATGCTAAAATTCATCAAATTTTTAAATGACAGGGGTGGATATGCTCAGTTGCAATCACTCGAAGTTCCTAAAGCAGAGTATAGAAACCTTCAGGAAGTTTTCCAGGAAGTTCTTTCTCATGAACAGTTTGTAACTAAATCAATAAACGAGATTTATGCAATAACACTGGATGAAAAAGATTACACAACCGGAAATTTCCTGCAATGGTATATTCAAGAACAGATTGAAGAGGAAAGCACAGCTAATACTATCCTCGACAAACTAAAACTTATTGGTGACGATAAAGCCGGTATGTTCCATATTGACAAGGAACTTGAATCTATGGCAGCCGCCAGACCAGCAATTTAAATATTGTTTCTTTTTGTTGTTCTTTGTTCTTTGTCATTTGCTTTTCTTTATGGAAGTAATGAACGAAGAACAAAGAGCAATTTATACAACCGGGTGAGCCTGGGCTTTCCTGTCTGTACTTATTTCTTTTTCTTATCTTTTATCTGCTTTGAGAGCAGCTCATAATACTTTTCACCATATTTCCTGATGAGCGCCTCCTTCAGAAATTCGTAAGCCGGAACATTCAGCTTTTTCCCATTTTCAACTGCCGGTTGGCATATATGCCACTGGTGATAGTTTATTGCTTCAAAGTCGCGGTATCTGCTTAAACGAATTGGATATAAGTGACAGGAGATTGGCTTCCTGAATTTTGTCTTTCCTGCTTTCCAGGCTTGTTCAATAGCACAAAATGCAATCCCTTCCTCATTGAAAGTTACAAATGCACACTCCTTATCATTGACAAGAGGAGTCACATACTGACCTGCCGCATCAAAGTCAAAAACTCCGTTCTTTTCAATGACTTCGATTCCTTCATTTCTCATAAAGGGCTTTATATAATCTATATCATCTTCAAGTAACGAAATTTCTTCTTCATCCAACGGAGCGCCCGCATCGCCTTCGACACAACATGCGCCTTTGCACTTTGCAAGATCACATACAAAACAGGCACTCTTAAATTCGTCTGAAACTATTGTATCTTCAACTATTATCATTCGGCAAAAATACTAAATAATTGAGATTCAGTACTATCTAACTTCAGATCCGTTCAAAAACTTTTTGGATGGAGTTACAAAGCATAATTCACCATTATGATTTTCGGCCATCAGAATCATTCCTTGTGAATCAATTCCTTTAAGGTTACGTGGAGCAAGGTTCACCAAGATTGTCACCTGCTGCCCGATAATGTTCTCAGGCTCATAATATTCAGCAATTCCCGACACTACAGTTCGTTTATCAATGCCTGTATCTATGGTGAGTTTAAGCAACTTCTTTGTCTTGGCAACTTTCTCAGCAGCTATTATGGTTCCAATCCGCAGATCTACCTTGCTGAAGTCCTCAAAGTCAATAATGGGCTTTGATTGCGAAGCAACAACGTGTTCTTCTTCGTTGGCTTTTTTAGTATCAAGGAGTCGTTGTATCTGTTGCTGAATAGCTTCATCTTCAATTTTTTCAAACAGAAGTTCCGGCTCATTAAGCTGATGACCTTCTATTATAAGTTTTTCAGAACCGGCATCTTTCCATGAATAGGTATCCAATACAAGCATTCTGGTAAGTTTTTCACTCGTAAAAGGCATGAATGGTTCACCTAAAATTGCAAGGTTAGCACAAATCTGAAGTGCAATATTAAGTATGGTCTTCACCCTCTCAGGATCAGTTTTGTAGATCTTCCATGGCTCTGTTTCAGTAAGGTATTTATTGCCCAATCTTGCCAGATTTATAAATTCATTCAAGGCTTCTCTAAAGCGATAAATTTCAATACTTTGTCCTATTTTACCCGGAAAGTCTTTAAGCTCATTCAGTGCCTCTTTATCAATATCCAATAGATTAGTCACAGGGGGCACTTTACCCTCAAAATATTTATGAGTAAGAACAAGGGTCCGGTTGACAAAATTTCCGAAAATGCTCAATAACTCACTGTTATTGCGAGTTTGAAAATCGCGCCAGGTAAAGTCATTATCCTTTGTTTCAGGGGCATTGGCTGTGAGCACATACCTCAAAACATCCTGCTTTCCCGGGAAATCCCTGAGATATTCGTGCAACCAGACAGCCCAGTTTCGGGAAGTGGAGATTTTATCATTTTCAAGATTCAGGAATTCATTTGCAGGCACATTATCGGGGAGAATGTATGAACCTTCCGCATGAAGCATTCCGGGGAATACAATACAGTGAAACACAATATTATCCTTGCCGATAAAATGAACAAGCTTAGAGCCATGGTCCTTCCACCATATCTGCCAGTCTTTGTTATTCTGTTCAGCCCATTCACGTGTTGCTGAAATATATCCGATCGGTGCATCGAACCAAACATACAAGACTTTTCCTTCGGCACCTTCAATCGGAACCTTTACGCCCCAGTCTAGATCGCGGGTAACCGCCCGGGGCTGCAATCCGGTATCGAGCCATGATTTACACTGGCCATAAACATTAGGTTTCCAATCATTTTTATGGTTTTCAAGAATCCATTCGCGAAGCCATCCTTCGTATTTATCAAGCGGAAGAAACCAGTGTTTGGTTTCGCGCAAAACTGGCACACTACCGCTTAATGCTGATTTAGGATTTATCAGGTCGGTTGCATTTAAAGAAGTGCCACAGTTTTCGCACTGGTCACCATAAGCTTTTTCAAAACTGCAATGTGGACATGTACCTGTTATGTAACGGTCGGCAAGAAATGTCTGATGTTCCTCATCATAATACTGGTTGGAAAACTTTTCAGTGAATTCTCCCTTATTTAACAGGGTCGTAAAGAATTCAGAAGCTGTTTTATGATGTATTTCATTTGAAGTCCTTGAATAAACATCGAAAGAAATACCAAATTCGCGGAAAGATTCCTTGATGATTTCATGGTATTTATCTACCACCTGCTGAGGAGTAATACCTTCTTTTCTGGCCTTGATGGTTATTGGAACCCCATGTTCATCAGATCCGCCGATAAACAACACAGATTCTCCTTTTGAGCGGAGGTATCTGGCGTAAATATCAGCAGGAACATATACACCTGCCAGATGACCTATATGTATGGGACCGTTGGCATATGGAAGGGCTGAAGTAATAGTATATCTTTCTGGTTTATTATTAGCCTGTATGTTCATCTTGCATTAAAATTAAGGTGCAAAGATAAAAAAAGAAGAGACGCTCTAAAGTGCGCCTCTTCTGACATATATTTGAACCAAGTTAGTAGCTGATTAATTACGGTCAATACAGTTCAAATCTTCAAAGGCAGTTTTGAGTCTGCTGATCATAGTCCTCTGGCCTTCATAGAGCCATTTACGAGGGTCGTAATATTTCTTATTTGGTTTGTCTTCTCCTTCCGGATTTCCTATCTGACCCTGAAGATAACCCTCATTCTTTTTGTAGAAATTCATCACACCTTCCCAGGTAGCCCATTGGGTATCTGTGTCGATGTTCATTTTAACTACACCATATGAAATAGCTTCTCTGATCTCATCACGACTAGAACCTGAACCACCATGGAATACGAAATTAACTGGTTTAGGAGCAGTATTCAGATGTTTCTCAATGTACTCCTGCGAATTCTTAAGTATTACCGGCTCAAGTTTCACATTGCCTGGTTTATATACACCATGCACATTTCCGAAGGATGCTGCAATGGTAAATCTATTGCTTATTTCCATCAACTCTGAATAGGCATATGCAACATCTTCAGGCTGCGTATATAAGCGTGAAGATTCTACACCGGTATTGTCAACTCCATCTTCTTCACCACCGGTAACGCCAAGTTCAATTTCGAGCGTCATGCCGATTTTACTCATACGTTGAAGATATTTTTTACATATCTGGATGTTAACTTCCAGGGTTTCTTCCGAAAGATCGAGCATATGTGAACTGAACAGGGGCTTTCCTGTTGCTGCGAAGAACTTTTCTCCTTCATCCAGTAATCCATCGATCCATGGCAATAATTTATTAGCAGCATGGTCGGTATGCAGTATTACGGGTATTCCGTACAATTCTGCCAACAAGTGAATATGACGGGCACCAGAGACTGCGCCTGCTATAGCGGCTTTCTCACCTTCATTATTCAGGAATTTACCTGCATAAAAATGAGCTCCCCCATTTGAAAACTGTATGATGATCGGTGAGTTGACCTCTTTTGCAGCTTGCATAACAGCGTTAACCGAATCAGTGCCTACCACGTTAACCGCCGGCATAGCAAAGCCATTGGCACGGGCAATTCTGAATACTTCCTGGACGTCATCACCTGTTACAACTCCGGGTTTTATTTTATCAAAAATACGTTCTGACATAACTGAATTTTTTTTGTGTTGGAAAGGTTTCTCTTATCTTCGCAAAGATAAACAACTTCCCGATATGTTAGTTCATAAATGAATTGTACGTCACCTAATCAGAACTTAAACACTTGAAACCATGTCATTTGAACTTAGAATAAAGGAGCTGATAGCTGATAATTATTCAGGTTCGGCAGCTGTACTCGAAAAACTTATCAAGTCGATTTATTCCTACATAAACAGCAGGGATATTGACATTCAATTTTTGCGTGAGAATCTTGAAAAAGTGGCAAGAAGCTTTCCTGATCTTTCAGTACTTCACCACTTTTTACAGTACTTTTTTTACTCTATCGAACAACTGGATGGAGCTGACATATCGAATAGCCGGAAGAAACTGAGGATAGAGGCCATTATTGCAGAATATAATAAGGAATGGGAGGAAAGTATTGATAAGGCAGCTGAGAAGATGGCCCGTCTGGTTCAATTTTATGATAAAAGGATACTCCTTCATAGTAACAGCCTCAGCCTTCATATTTTATTCAAACATCTAGCGGTTAGAAAAATTTACCCTTCAATCTACCAGACTATGTCGGGTCCTGTTTTTGAAGGAAAATTGCAGGCACGTATCCTGTCAGATATGGGTTGTACTGTGCATTTTATCAATGAAGCAGCAGTAGGTAAGTTCATACATGAAATCGACTTTGCGGTAGTTGGTGCTGATAATGTCTTTAGTGATGGATTCACCAACAAAATCGGCACCTATCCTATAGCCCTGGTATGCAAAGAAGCCGGGATTCCGTTGTATGTCATCTGCGATTCACGAAAGCGTTCACCAGTCGAATACAGTAAGCGAAGCAATGCAATGTATGAGAAAGAAGCTCCCTCGTCTGAATTATGGTCAAAAGCACCTGAATCCATCCGGCCTATAAACTATTATTTCGAGTTTACGCCAAAACATCTGGTAACAGCCTACTTTTTTGAAGATAGTTGGATAGATGTTGCTGCATCTGATACTGAAAACAAATAGGTACTGAGTTTAGGGCAGTTGATAGCTTATTCATTGATCCCCTGTCGGCTAAGAATAAATGCCAGTTCGAAAGCAGTCTCTTTGAATTGGTCAAGACGCCCTGTTGCTCCACCATGTCCCGATTTCATATTTGTGTTGAGCAGAACAATGTTATCACCGGTTTTTAATTCTCTGAGCTTGGCAGTATATTTAGCAGGTTCGTGATACCCAACCTGTGAGTCATTAAATCCTGCTGTTATCAGCATATTCGGATAGTTGGCTTCTTTTATGTTATCATAAGGAGAGTATGATAACATATAATCGTAGAACTTCTTTTCGTTTGGATTGCCCCATTCCTCATATTCCTGCATAGTTAGCGGAAGAGAGGAATCGAGCATGGTATTCATAACATCCACGAAAGGAACTATGGCAACAACTGAATTGAAAAGCTCAGGTCGCATATTGGTGACGGTAGTGACCAATAAACCACCGGCACTTCCACCCATGGCCGTTAGCCTACTGTTAGATGTATATCCTCTGTTGATCAACAACTCAGCACAGGCAATAAAATCGGTGAAAGAGTTTTTCTTGTTTAACAACTTTCCATCCTCGTACCACGCTTCTCCCAAATCACTGCCACCTCTGATCTGTGCCAGTGCGAAAACAAAACCGCGATCAATAAGGCTAAAAAATGATGATATAAATCTTGCATCTGAAGAATTACCATAAGCACCATAGGAATATAAGAGGGCAGGATTTGTTCCGTCTTTTACCAAACCATTCTTATATACTAAAGAAACAGGCACTTTCACTCCATCAGGAGCTGTTGCATATAATCTCTCAACTGTGTAATCATCAGGGTTAAATCCTGAAGGTATTATAGTTTCTTTTATTACTTCACTAATTCCTTCTTTAGGATCATACTCATATATAGTGACCGGGCGGTTGAGTGAAGAATAGCAATATCTTAGTTTTTTGGAATGATAGTCTGGCAAAGGGATTAATTCGGCCGAATAAACAGGCTCAGGGAAACTGATTGTCTTCTCGTTTATCTCCTGAGTGGCTGTCACAGGCTGGCATATTCTTCTCACAATAATCTCAATGAGTCCTTTTCTTCTGATCTGAATAGCATAGTAGGTGTCAAAGATGTCCATGTAATCCACCATAGCTTCTTCATTATGAGCCCAAACTTCTTTCCAGGTGCTTTTATCCTTGTATCCTGTTAACGGTACCTCATAAATCTTACCATTCAGATTCTTTTTATCCTTGTATTGGATAAAAAACTTGTCCTTGTGATGGTAAACTCCATAGTCCACGTCCTTTTTCCGTGGCATGAAAACTTCAGCAGACTCAAGTGGGGAATTCGCATTAATAATAGTGTACTCAGTAGTGGTAAAACTGGAAGAAGAAATTAATATGAAATCCTCAGTTTTGGTTTTCTGAAGGTTCACATTAAACAACTCATCCGTCTCTTCATACACAACCTCTGGTTTATTAGTGCTAAAAATATTATTTCTGTAAACTCTCCATGGCCTCAGTGCTACGTTACAGACTGAATAGAATAGTGTACTGTTGTCATTGCACCAGACAACATCTACCACTTTAGTAATTTCCAGACCTGTTAGGTCAGTGCCATTTTCCAGATCTCTCACCTTCAGAATAAATTCAGCATATGAACCTGTCTCGTTGCTAAGGTATGCAGCGTAACGATTATCAGGACTTACCTCATAACCAGCAAAAATGTAAGCAGATTTATCCAAAGCCATTTCATTCACATCGAACATAATCTCCTCATGGCTGGCCAAAGATTCCTTTTTGCGACAATAGATCTTATATTGACGCCCTTTCTCCGTGCGTTTGTAATAATAATAGCCATTATAAAATACAGGGGCAGTTTGATCATCTTCTTTCAATCGTGACTTCAACTCATTATAAAGTTTCTCCTGTAATGGGAGGGTCGATTCCATAACAACAGATGCGTAATCATTTTCCTCCTGAAGATAAGTTGTCACAAGAGGATTCATTCTGTTCTTCATCCAGTGATAATTATCGATTCGGGTGTTGTTGAAATTCTTAAAAACTTCAGGTTGTTTGAAGGCTACCGGTGGAGCAGGGAAATGAGACTGACCAAAAATTTTCACTAATTTAACTTATATTTAGTTAATATGCTGTAAATGATTGAGTTGCAAAATTAGGCATTATAATATTATGTTTTACAAGAGCATGTGGGGATTATGTAAAATTGTCATAAAATAATGTAAAAACTTTATAGTTCCGTAATCAAACCGTAACTGTTACACTGATTGCTTTCTTCACTACCTTTGCACGCTAAAAAATTAATAATGACTGCAATGAGAAGATTTTCAGGTGATAAACCTGAAAAAAGAGGGGAGGATAAACCCTTTAGACGACGTGAGTCGGATGGAACCGGTAAGTCAGGTCAAAGAGACAAAAGTGAATACCGGAAAAAAAGTAGTTCATCTGGTGAAGGAGAAGGAGCACGACCTTATAAAAAGCGTGATGACAGCACTGGAAACAGAAGAGATAATCAGGGAAGCGGACAAAAACCATGGGGCAGGAGAGACAATTCAGAAAGAAAGCCATGGAGTTCAAGAGATAAAGAAGCAACCGGAAGAAAACCATGGTCAAATCGTGACAATGAAAATTCGGAAAGAAAACCATGGACCAAAAAGGATGATGGTGAAAGGAAGCCCTTTACCAGAAGAGACGACTCTGAAAGGAAACCATGGGCTGATAAATCCGGTGAGAACAGAAAACCATGGACAAGAAGAGAAGACGGTGATAGAAAACCTTGGGGTAACAAGTCAGGTGATGAGAAAAAGCCCTGGACAAGAAAAGAAGAAGGTGACAGAAAACCTTGGGCACACAAAGAAGAGGGTGATAGAAAACCGCGTACCGGCAGAGAAGGAAATGACAGGAAACCGTGGGCTGATAATACAGATGAAGGCAGAAAACCATGGAGCAGGAATGAAGAGAGTGAAAGAAAGCCCTGGGCAAGGAGAGAAGATAGTGGCAGAAAACCTTGGGCAAACAAAGAAGATGGTGACAGAAAACCCTGGATAAAAAAAGAAGAGGGTGACCGGAAGCCATGGGCAGACAAATCAGGTGACGAAAAAAAGCCCTGGGCAGCCAGAAAGAATGATGGCGAAAGAAAACCCTTCAAAAGAACCGCTGATAAGGAAAAATCAGATGATGGATTCATCAGACTAAATAAATACATTGCTAATGCTGGTATTTGCTCCCGTAGAGAAGCTGATACAATGATTCAAGCCGGTGCTGTTAAGGTCAATGGACAGATAGTAACAGAATTAGGAATTAAAGTGGGACCTGATGATAAAGTGCAAATAGGTGATGAGGCGCTTAATCCACAGAAAAAGGTCTATCTTCTATTAAATAAACCAAAGGGATATATCACAACAGTAGAAGATCCTCAGGACAGGAATACTGTAATGATGCTGGTTAAGGATGCTTGTCGTGAGCGCATTTATCCGGTCGGGCGACTCGACAGAAACACCTCGGGACTGTTATTAATGACCAATGATGGCGAAATGGCTAAAAAACTAACTCATCCTTCGCATAGAGTAAGAAAAATTTACCAGGTGGAAGTTAACCGCAGTTTTTCAAAATCAGATATGATTAAGCTGACTGAAGGGATTGAACTTGAAGATGGAATTATGTCAGTGGATGAGATTGCATATACTGGAAAAGGAGAAGAAAAGAAAGTACTTGGTGTTGTTATCCATTCAGGAAAGAACAGAGTTGTGAGACGACTTTTTGAAGCGCTTGATTATGAAGTGGTAAAACTCGACAGAGTGGCATTTGCAAATCTTACCAAAAAAGACTTACCCCGCGGCAGATGGAGGTTTTTAACGGAAAGTGAGATCAATATGCTTAAAATGATATAAGGATTTATATTGCTTAATAGGGTTTTTGGACGAAATGATCTAAGCTGAAATCGAATCTAACAAGTTTTCATAAAATTATTTAAAGAAGGAAGGCCTTAAGTGCCTTCTTTTTTTTGTTTTTAGAAATCTAAATGTATTTTGTTTTAGTGAGAATTACATCTGCAAAAATGCTTAAAAAACTAACTATCTGATAATCAACTATAAAAGATTAGCAATACGTAAAAATACGTATTCCGAAAAACCATGTCCTGCTACAAAAAAGTAGTATTTTGACGTATTGCGCAGCCTTACATCCCGAAATAAATTTGTAGCCATGAAATTGTACCGTGTCGGTATTGTATAAATGACTTTGGGGGAAGTCAGAAATGCAAAGAATTTTTTCCAAATCCGGCACCAAGGTAATTGGGAAATTAATACGTCAAAACAAGTTCTTATGAAAAACGCAGTATTCTCTTTACAATCAGTAAAATCTGAAATAAAGAAAGTAGGAATGGTACTAACCGGAGTAGTTATATTATTAATGATATTAACTGTCAACGGAAGGGCCTATGCACAGGGAGCAGGCAATGAAGAGTTTGATGACCTAATGTCAAATGTTCACCCTGCCATTTATATAATTAATGGCGAGTATTCAGTTTATGGTGAAGGTGCACCGCAAGTACTTTTTTGTGACGTACAATCATTACAGCAGTTAAATACAAGTAATCCTGATTTTGCTTCAGTTCGACTAATCAAGGTAAAAGTCAAATCAGGCCAAAACTTATCTTCAATATCTCTTGCTTCACTACCCGATTTTCAATCGCTCAAGTATTTTGCTGTAACATTTCAATATGATGCCTGTGGGAATATGACACCAGAATGCCTGGATGCCCTTGCTGGCCAAAGTATTCAAACAGAAGGCACAGATGTGAGTCTTTACACCTTCCTATCAATTCCTAATTAATCATTGCAAATCGGTCAAGTCATGAAAAATATTTACAAATTTTCAGCAGCGATTCTAATAGGTTTACTTATGTCTGTCATCACTTTCGATGTGCAGGCACAAGTAATTAAGAATTTTACGCAAAGGACATCCATTTATTCACCAACGCAGAAGATCTACAATATCAGAGGGGATTTCACCATGATTGGAAATTCCAATATGACCCTGCAGAGCTATGCAGATAACGGGAATAATTCAGACCAAATGATTTATGTGGATGTGGATGACGATCCCTATACACTAAACTCATCCTCAGCCAATCTGCAGTTTTCGGGTGAGAACTCAGCATTGCCTCAGTGTACTGATATCATTTACGCCGGACTGTATTGGACGGGTAGGGCACATGATGGCAATAGCCCGATGACTTTTAGTGTTACAAAAACCGGTGGACCGGATGTACCTACAGCTATTAATCTTGATCAAACTGTTTACAATAATGGTAGTGTTAATTACACAGATTATGGATTAAGTTTTTCATCAAATTATTGGGGTGATAATAGAGTAGTAACATATATATTTGAAACTGACGGTAGTGGTGATACATATACTTTTGTATATAGTTATTCTTCTGTTACCGTTAAAGTTAATAATGGCACTCCAACAACACTTGCCATTTCTCAAAACTCGGACCATACTACTGCAACACTGACAACTCCTTATATCATTTTTGAATCAGACGATCTGACTGTTACTGTGAAGCAATTACGAAGGAGTTGGAACGATAATTATGCAGTTGTTAATGCAACCGGAATTGCAATGATTCCGGGAACCATTACAAAAAATTACGACAAAAAGATAGTACAATTGAAACATGAAAGTGAATCATCATACTATCCAGTAACTGCCAACGCAAACGATATCTATTTCCCCTCAAATACCAATGGTAACATGTACTCAGCATATGCTGAAGTAACTGACTATGTAAGAACTCACGGTATTGGTAACTATTTTGTTGCCGATATGGCTTTACGTGAAGGAGAAGGTGGAGGTACCGGTTATTATGGCGGTTGGGGAATGGTTGTGGTTTATGGTAATGCTAAAATGAACTGGCGTGATATTACGATTTTTGATGGTCATGCTTACGTTCAGGGTTCTACTACTATTAGTTATGAACTGCCAATTACAGGTTTCAATACAGTTCAACACGGTAATGTTCACATGAAACTTGGCGTTATTGCAGGTGAAGGTGACAGGGATATCTCAGGTGATTATCTGGATATTCAACAACTGCAGACTAATAATTGGGTTCGTTTGTCACACAGTGGTAACACAACCGGTAATTTCTTTAACGGCTCAATAAACACCGGTGGTAACGCAAGAGACCTCAACAGAACTAACAATCTGGGTATTGATGTCGCCATGTTTGATATTCCTAATGATAATAATACAGTAATTACCAATAATCAAACATCCACCAAATTCCGCTATGGTTCAACTCAGGATACTTATATTATCCCTTGTATAGTTATGGGCGTCGATGCCTATATACCTGTTAGTGAGGGTTTGGTTTCAGTTGAAGAGGTTGATAACAATCCTCCTGCCTCCCCTATAACAGTACTTCCGAATGGTAACATTGAATATAAAGTACAACTCAGAAACAGAGGAACAGAGGCAATTAACAATGTTCAGATCACTATTCCAATTCCTTACGCTGCATCATTTGTTAGCGCCTCTGGTGTGTTTATGAACGGCACTTCCGGTCCTCAACCTATTTATAATGCAAGTGCAGGAGCTACCGGAACCATCATATGGGATTTTGGAACAATGCCTCTGCCTACAGATCCTTCAACAGTTTACGGTGAATTGACTTTTGTACTCAAAGCAACCAATAACTGTGTAATTCTTATAAACGAAAATTGCACACCAAAAATAACTATCGACGGTTCAATCAGTGGGGTAGGAGCAACATCTCAGATCTCGTTCAGTAACACAGATTTCATTACCGGTTATATCATGGATGGTGATTGTATAGGTGAACCTATTAATGAGCCGGTTGAAATAGAAATAGATATGGAAGAATATGTTCTTGCTAACTGCGAAGGATATTCATCCATACAGGAGTTTGACTACTGCAATGCTCCGGGATCAACAATACCTTTTACAGATGTTAATGGTAACTTCCCTATTGGATCACGTTTCTATAATGAATATCCTTTAGAAGAACCTTACACTGAATATACGGTAAATACCGGATTCCCGGCTGTTACCGGAGAAACGCACTATTTTGCAATTCCTCCGGGATTAACAGATTGTTACTTTGAGTTCATTATTAATGTTACAACAGTTAATTCTGTTCCAACCGTAACATCACCTATTATCTATTGTCAGGGTGCAACTGCATCTCCACTTACTGCTACTCCAAGTAACCCATCTTATAACCTATATTACTTTACTACACCAACTGGTGGATCAGCACAGACAAGCATAACACCTTCAACAGCTAATGCAGGAACAACCACTTATTATGTTGCAGAAGGTTATTCTGCCCAGTGTATTAGTGGCAACAGAGTTCCTATAGAAGTAAGCGTTACCGCTACTCCGGCAATTCCTGTTGTAAATAATCAAACTGTATGTCCATCAGTAGGAAGTACGCTTCCATATGAGGCAACCGCATTAGTAGATCATGAGCTTTTATGGTATGAAAATGCAACCGGAGGAGAACCTCTATCAGGTGTTCCTTCAGCAAATATTGGAACCATTGGCACTTATACAGCATATGTGAGTCAGCAGATGACTGAAGCACCTTATTGCGAAAGTCCGAGAACAGCTGTTACTATCACAGTAGCTGACAATGAAGCTCCACAGATTACAAATTGCGAATCATTAATTGACAGAAATGTTGAGGCTAACACAGGTGCCACATACACACATTCAGGAACAGCATGGGATGCCACAGCAAGTGACAACTGCAGTTACGTTTTATCTGCTGTTTTATCCGGAGCAACAACCGGTTCAGGTATCACGACACTAAACAATGTTGTATTTAATGAAGGAACGACTACAGTTACCTGGACTGCATCCGATTTAGCCGGACAGACTGCTGAATGCGAATTCAATGTCGTGATCGCAGCTTCAGCTGACCTGGCTATTCTAAAAACCGCAGGAACAGCACAGACAGGTCAGGAGCTTGTTTACTCATTAGTTGTGACAAACAACGGACCGGCCGCCGCTCATAATGTACTGATTACAGATGATGTAACCGGCATTTTCCCTGCAGGTGCACAATATTCAACAGATAATTTGACTTGGGATGTATGGACAGGATCTTTCACATACACAGGTCCACTGACAAGCACGGGTACTTTTACAATTTATATAAAAGGTACTGTACCTGTCAATACATGTAATACCATTAATAATACAGCAACAGTATCGAGCAATTGGACAGATCCTGTTACTGAAAATAATACCTCGCAAATAAGCACTCCGGTAACTGATGTAATTGACCCTGAAATAACATGTGCTCAAGGTCAAACCATTCCAGTTCCATTTGGTGGATCTTACACCATTAACGGGACAGAATTTGATGCTACAGCAACAGACAATTGTACACTGGCATCAATAGTAAATGACAAGAACGGCACTTCAACTATCGGAGGTGAAGTTCTGGTGCCGGGAACACACACAATATACTGGACAGCAACCGACGCTGCAGGCAGAACAGCAACTTGTACAACTACTATAATTATTCGTGAAACTCCCATTTACTCTGTCGTAAAGAGCGACGTAACATGCTTTGGCTTAGGTAATGGAACAATCACTATTACCGCTCAAGGTGGGACAGCCCCATATTATTATTCAATAAATGGATCAGTATTCCAGATGTTCACATCGCCTAAAACAATAGAAAGTTTAGGACCAGGGTCCTATGAAGTGATAGTGAAAGACGCAAACGAATCAAATGCAATTTGTCAATAAACAGAACATAAACCCAACAACGAATAATTAAAACAAAACACACACAAGTCATGAAAAAGTATTTACTTACCCTGATTTCAATATTGGTACTCACGGTATTCGCAATAGAAGCAAATGCACAATGTACTGTT
>JAEYSM010000020.1 GCA_023434665.1 Bacteroidota bacterium
TGTTTATCCCTGATTTTTCATTGCCTTGGGACCGAGCATATTGATTGGATTCAGCGCTTCGTCTAATTCTTCCTGAGATAATAATTTGTTCTCGAGTACCAGATCATAAACTCTCTTGCCCGTCTCCAATGCCTGTTTGGCAAGTAAGTTAGATGCTTCATAGCCTATGAGGGGATTTAGTGCTGTTACCAGACCGATGCTGTTATAAACCATGTTGCGACATACTTCTTCATTGGCTGTTATTCCTGAAATGCAACGATGGTTTAATGTACTCATGCCATTTTTCAGCATTTCAATAGATTCGAATAAGCAGTGTACAATGATTGGTTCCATTACATTAAGCTCTAGCTGACCGGCTTCGGCAGCCATCGTGATGGTAAGGTCGTTACCTATTACTCTGAAAGCAATCTGGTTAACCACTTCTGGAATTACTGGGTTAACTTTTCCCGGCATGATGGTACTGCCAGGCTGCATTGGGGGAAGATTAATTTCATTAAACCCGGCTCTTGGTCCTGAAGATAGTAGTCGCAAATCATTCGAAATCTTCGACAACTTAACTGCAAGTCTTTTAACTGCTGATGAATACATGATAAAAGCTCCTGTATCCTGTGTTGCCTCCACAAGATCCTGGGCAAGTACTACCGGATATCCACTGATTTCTGCTAGATGTTTGGTAACTATTTCACTGTATCTGGGATCAGCATTTATTCCTGTTCCAATAGCTGTTCCTCCCATATTTATCTCAAGGAATAACTGAACGTTCTGGTTTAACCTGGCTATTTCTTCTTCGAGCATAGTTGCATACGCTGAGAACTCCTGACCAAGAGTCATTGGAACCGCATCCTGTAGTTGAGTACGGCCCATTTTAATCACACTTTTGAATTCAACAGCTTTTTTCCTGAATTCTGCAATCAGGTCTTTTAATACAGCTATTAGTTTTTTGTTGTTCTTAAGGAGTGCTATCTTGATGGCAGTAGGATAGGCATCATTGGTTGATTGCGAAAGGTTAACGTGATTATTGGGATGGCAGAACTCATATTGTCCTCTTTCATACCCTAAAATTTCAAGTGCCCTGTTCGCAATAACTTCGTTGGCATTCATGTTTGTAGAAGTACCTGCACCTCCCTGAATCATATCAACTACAAAATGGTATGTGTATTTGCCATGCATCACTTCGTCGCATGCCTTTATTATTGCATTGGCGAGTGGCTCGCTTAGAAGTCCAAGGTCGAAATTTGCTTTGGCTGATGCCATTTTTACCATAGCCAGCGCTTCGATGAATACAGGATGGAAGTTAAGCTGTACTCCCGAAATGTTAAAGTTTTCAATTGCACGGAGTGTTTGTATGCCATAATAGTATTCGTAGGGGACTTCACGGTATCCTAATAGATCATGCTCTGTGCGGGTTCTTCCTGATTCATACTGGGCAGCCGAACTGATCATCCTCGCGTTTGTCTGCCGCATTCTGCGGGATATTACCCGGGCAATGTTTGAGAAAATCTTTAATGATATAGCACCGTTTTTTGCGAAGAAGTCTCTATAGAGTATTAAAGCGGTGACCTCAGTTTTAGCTCTGGCGTCAGTTGAATGTTCTGACTCATCAGTTAGGGAACCTTCACCAAGAAAGTCGAACTTGCTGAAATAGCTTAATTTTTGCTCCCTGCCGATGGCTGTTTGCTTTGTGAGTTCAACGGTTCCTTCCTGGATTAAAAAGATCTTTTCACGTCTGGTGTTTTCACGAAACAGGTAATCACCTTCCTTGATTTTAATAGTTTCAATTGCTTCTGAAACAGTGTTTAGTTCGTCGTCATTCAAACCTTTAAATAATTCAATCTTTTGAATGAAACTGTGGATTTCTTTGCGTTCCATATTGTTAAAAATTAAGTTTTTTGAAATTGCTGATGTGTATTTTTAGTGAAAGTAGTAGTTCCCCGGTTAAACCGTTAGTTGGCTTTAATGAGTGAGGGAGGTTGAAAGTTGGGCCCTGTGTTATTGCGGCAATATTGATTAATAACTGTTCTTGCTGCGATGAAATCAAGTTGCAATGATTTATTCCAGTCATTACATGCCAGATCTTGCTGGTTCGACTGATAGTAGGCAACGCCTCTGTTATACCAGGCTTCAGCATAATCAGGTTTAAAGTTTATGGCAGTTGTAAAATCGGATATGGCTCCCTGAAAATTCAATTTTTTGCCTTTCAGAATCCCTCTATTGTTTAAGGCCAGGAGATATTTTGGGTTCCTGGTCAGCGTAAGATCATAATACCGCAAAGCCTCGTTTTCTCTGCCTTGAACATCGTTATAGTTCCCCAGATAGAAATAAGCGTGGGCCATATCATGATCGGATCGCCGTTTCTCAACTACATCCCCCAGCAGGGTGGGCACATCTTTCCATTTCTTCACCCGGGAATATGTTTGAAACGAAAGGAGTATTATAATCATCACCATTGTTAGTCGTACTAAGTTCCAGGTTGACTTACTTAAAACCTCCTTATTCTCTATTATCCGGTTCAGAAACCATGCAATAATTAAAAACAATCCCACATAAGGCAGATATGTGTAACGATCAGCGGTGATAAATATTCTCGACCAGAATAAAGGTAAAACCATACTGATATGCACCAGGAAAAAGAGTAAACCAAAGATAATCAGACGTCGATTTTCTTTCACTTTCCATATAATTACGGCGATAATAACCAATGCTATCAGGGATCCATAAACCCAACCGGGGAAACCCTGTGCCGTCATTTCGGGGAAGGCATAAATGGCTGATAAATTGACAGGCATCAGTAACTTCAGAAGATAAAAAGAAATCCCGTAAAGTATTAGTACAATGCGATCGATAAGAGAATAACTCTGTTCAAGGACTGTAATGTGACCAAAGGATTCTGAAGCACTGATTGCGACGAGTCCGAATATCACTGACAGAATCAAAAAAGGGATTTTTTCGAGAACAATCCGTTTGTTCCACGGCCGTTTATGATAATAATCGACCAATAGAAGTATAAGTGGGAAAGTGGCAGCCATCGACTTGCTTAATAAGGATAGAAGAAACCAAATAGCAGTAAGGAAAAGATCCTTTAGTTTTGAGCTGCCGAGATATTTTTGGTACTGAAGTAACCCAATCAGAAAGAACAATGAATATAGTAAAGAACTTCTTGTAGATATCCACACCACCCCTTCAACATGCATGGGATGTAGAGCAAACAGGAAGGCTACTATCAAAGCAATAGTGATGTTTGCAGTCCATTTTTTCAATAATAAGTAAACCAATATAGTATTAGCGAGGTGCAAAAGTATATTTGTGAAAATATATAACCATGCGGTATCACCCCAAAGATTGTAACTTATTCTGAATGAAAGGATTGCCAGCGGCTGGTACATACCAAGGTAAAAGCTGCTGAAAATAGATTTTCCTGCTCCGGGTATGGATTGTGTAATATCGGAATGAGTAAGGTATTCTCCATCGTCCCAACCTATTAATATTTGATTTTTTAAACCAACCGAGTAAACCAATAAAGTAAAAAGAAGGAGAACTAAAAGAAAGAATATAGGGCGACGAATACTCACATTCTTGTAAAGTGTGATATAATCGTTCCACAATGAAGCAGATTCTATTTGGTCCGGCAAACTCTTCTTAATCATTTAAATGGTCTTCTTCAAATTCCGGTGCAAAGGTAATCTTTCGGTTTCTATTTTTGTATCTTTGGTCAATGTATAAAAACTTTATCTTATGAAGAGGATTGGTCTCGTTCTTTGCATACCGATGTTAATTATTATTATTGGAGCCTGTAGCAAAAAAGGTGACAAACTTACCGAGAGAATACAATACGATGTAACTATTATTTCTCCTGAAAGTGATCTGGACTGGTGGGTGCAGAATCTTGATAATGTCAAACGGGAGACACTGGTAAGATCCTTAATGGCAGCTGCTAAATCGGGTAAGCACAAAGTTTATGATGTGATGACATTTAAGGAAATGACATCTGAAGAGATTGCTGAAAAGGGAAGGCAGAAGGAGCTAATGACACTTTCCCGTGAATATCCTCCTTATGCTGAGTATGATACTCTGGTGATCACAGAAATTGATTTGTCGCGTATTTCGAAAGTAAGATTTTTAGAAGAATGGTATCTCAACGAAGAAACAGGTAAAATCACTAAAAAGGTGGTAGCCATGTGCCCAATGCTTGAAAGTTACACCGAAACAGGAGAATTGCGTGGTCATTTGCCATTATATTGGGTTTCGTATGTCCGTAAATTTCCCCTTAGTAAGGATTAACCTACTAATAGCTAACTTCTTATATAGTAATTGTAGCTAAGGCAAATATAGCCTGTATAAGACTTTTTTGTACTTTTGCACCCTTAATTTCGGAAATGATTTATCAATTTCATACTCTGCCTAATGGCATCAGACTCGTACATCGTCAAACAACTAACCTGGTTGCCCATCTTGGTGTGATGATTAATACCGGTACCCGGGATGAGGAATCGAGTGAGGGGGGGCTGGCTCACTTCATTGAGCATATGATATTTAAAGGGACCCGTAAGAGAAAATTGCATCACGTACTTGGATACCTTGAAAATATTGGCGCCGACTTAAATGCTTACACAACTAAAGAAGAAACCTGCATACATGCTTCTTTCCCAGTTCAGTATTATAAAAGAGCCTTTGATCTGTTTTCTGACATCCTTACCAATTCTACTTTTCCAGAAAAAGAAATCGAAAAGGAAAAAGATGTAATCATTGATGAAATTAACGGATATAAAGACACACCTTCGGAATTGATTTTTGATGAATTCGAAGAGATGCTGTTTTACAATCATCCACTAGGTAAACCAATTCTTGCAACTCCTTCCATAGTGCGGAAAATTTCAAGAAGGAAGATTGTAAATTTTATTGCTAAACATTACAATACCGATAACATTGTTATCAGCTCCGTTGGTAATATTAGTTTTAAAAATTTAATTAAACTGGCTGAACATTATTTTGGAATTATTCCTGCCAATACCAGGAATAAGGAACGACAGCCATTCACAAATTATAATCCGGCGGCAAGAACAATAAAAAAGACAGGTTTTCAAACCCATTGTATAATTGGTTGTCCTGCCTACAGTTATGCCGATAATCGCAGGACCACATTAGCGCTTTTAACCAATCTGCTTGGAGGGCCTGCAATGAATTCAAGGCTGGGTATGGCATTAAGAGAAAAGAGAGGCATTTCATATAATGTGGAATCAAGCTACACCCCATATTGTGATACAGGGTCATTTATGATTTACCTGGGAATCGATAACGGATCACTTGATAAGGCCCTTGAACTGGTAAATAAGGAACTTTATAAACTGAGAAATCAAAAGCTTGGCACTCTACAGTTACATATGGCCAAACAGCAATTTGCCGGACAGCTCGCAATTTCTTTTGAGTCAAATCTGAATGATGCACTTTCAATGGCAAAAAGCGTTTTGGCATATGACACTGTTGATACTCCGGAAGTCTTGATTTCAAAAATTCTTGGTGTTACTGACAAGGAACTTATAGATACAGCAAATGAAATTCTCAACACTGAGAACCTGAGCCGGCTGGTATATAGCAATAAAAAACTTTAAGTTGAAGAGTTGTTGATTATAACAGAGTACTGTACTCGATAACTAAATGCAATTCCCATGGATGAACTTTTTGAAAAACAACAATATCTGACTACACTTAGAGAGTACGAACAATATGCCATTGATCATACACTCGAAGAAGATGAATTGATGACTGAACTGGTGAGAAGAACCCACTTATCATTCACTACTGCAGGTATGCTTTCGGGGATCTTGCAAGGAAGGCTGCTCAAATTTTTCACAAACATGATGAATGCAAAAGTGGTTGTTGAGATTGGGACTTACACTTCATATTCAGCCATTTATATGGCCAGGGGGATGGATCCTTCAGGTACTCTTTATACTATTGATAACAATCCTGAAGTGGAGGATATAGTGAATGAGTTTATTCATAGGTCGGGAATGCAGGATAGGATTAAAGCATATCAGGGAGATGCTTTGGAAGTCTTATCCGAACAGATCTTCCCTCAGACTGGTGACGAAATCGATCTTGTCTTTATTGATGCAGATAAAGAAAACTATATCAATTATTTTAATCTATGCATAGACCATGTGCGGCAAGGTGGATTTATTATTGCTGATAATGTACTTTGGTATGGCCGCGTATTTGATCCTGACAATTACAATGACAAGGAAACAAAGGGAATTATTGCCTTTAATGAAATGGTAAAAAATGATAACAGGATTGAAAATTTATTGCTACCTGTCAGGGATGGCTTAATGATATTAAGAAAGAATTAACAGTAGTATTTAGTGAGCCACCCTGAAGTCGTATTTCACCAGGTTCAGTTCCTCATTAGCTTTCACTATTTTCTTTTTCAGATCTTCTTTGAACTCCATAAGTTTATCATGAAGATCGGAATCTTCAACTGCCAGTATCTGGAGGGCAAGAATTCCTGCATTTCGCGCTCCATTAATAGCTACCGTTGCAACCGGAATTCCCGGAGGCATCTGTACCATTGCAAGAAGAGAATCCAAACCATCAAGTGAAGCTTTAATCGGAACTCCAATAACAGGTAGTGGTGTCATTGCAGCAATTACACCAGCAAGGTGAGCAGCCATACCTGCACCGGCAATAATAACCCTGATTCCTTTATCATATGCACCCTTGCTGAATTTTTCAACTTCTTCAGGAGTTCGGTGTGCAGATAAAGCATTTATTTCAAATGGTACCTTAAATTCATTAAGTATTTCAGCGGCTTCTTTCATGACCGGAAGATCGGAAGTGCTGCCCATAATTATACTTACCTTTGGGTTCATAGATGAGGATTTTAGGTTGCAAACATAAACAATTAGAACACATGTTTTGTTGACTGGCATGTTTTTCTGTCTGCAGCTCTTTCAGTACATCCTATTTTTGATACCTTTGTTGAATTAAATCATTAAGTTATGGATAGTACCATTCAGGTTAAGGACAAAAAATTCGAAATCTTTATCTCTTCCGAAGCTATAGATGCTGCAGTAACAAAAGTAGCAGATTCAATGAATAAAGAATTACAGGATAAAGACCCGTTATTTCTAATAATATTAAATGGTGCTTTCATGTTTGCAGCCGATTTGCTTAAAAAGATTACTGTTGATTGTAGCCTTTCTTTTGTCAAACTAGCCTCTTATTCGGGAACTAAAAGTACAAATGTGGTTAAAGAATTAATAGGACTGAACGAGAAAATAGAAGGGAGAAGTGTCATTGTTATTGAGGATATCATTGATACTGGTCAGACACTCGAGGTATTACTCGAACTGTTGAAAAAATATAATGCTGCTTCTGTACAAATTGCCACTTTATTATTTAAGCCCGAGGCATTTAAGGGCAATTATAAAATTGATTATGTCGGAATGGATATACCCAATGATTTCATAATTGGGTATGGATTGGATTATGATGGTTATGCACGAAACTTGCCTGATATATATAAAATAGTGAGTAATTAAATTAGCCCGCGATTCACTTAATAGCTATTTAAAATAAAATAAATTATGCTTAATATCGCCTTATTTGGTCCTCCCGGTGCAGGAAAAGGTACGCAATCAGCTTTACTCATCGAAAAGTACAAATTAACCTATATTTCAACCGGTGATCTTTTACGTCATGAAATAAGTGAAGGATCTGAGCTGGGAAAGAAGGCCGCTGATATTATAAACAGGGGACAATTGGTCTCGGATGAAATGATTGTTGAACTGATTGAGAAACGCATAATACTGAGTGCCGGTAATAACGGTATTTTGTTTGATGGGTTTCCAAGAACTATGGTTCAGGCCTATATCCTGGAAGGATTGCTGTTAAAGCTGAATACATCTCTTGCATGTATGCTGAGTCTTGAAGTGCCCCGCGAGGAACTAATCAGTCGTTTGGTGGAAAGGGGCAAATCGTCAGGAAGAAGTGATGATACAAAGGATGTAATTGAGTTTCGTTTGGAAGAATATGAAAATAAAACCAAGCCAGTTATTGAATTTTATCAGTTCAGGGATAAATATATTCCTATTAACGGAGTAGGTCCGATACCCGAAGTTTTTAAACGGCTTACCGAGTCTATTGATAAAACCCTGTCAAATGTCTGGTTTAATCTCGTACTGACAGGTGCTCCAGGTTCCGGAAAGGGAACACAGGGCCGCTTACTTGCTCAAAAGTATAATCTCTACTATATTTCGACAGGTTCATTACTTCGAAAAGAGGTTCGGGCAAACACCGAATTGGGTGAACTGGTTAAAAGTGTGATGGATAAAGGGGATTTGGTTTCAGATGAGATTGTAATTAAACTCATCGAGAGGGAAATAAAACAACATAATAATGTAAGAGGATTTATTTTCAAAGGTTTTCCACGAACAGTTATTCAGGCTTATATTCTTGATGGGCTTTTACGCCGATTAGATTCAACGGTTTCATTCTGTATTGAATTAAGCGCATCCACACTTGAATCGATAAAGCGCTTGAGTGCGAGAGCTAAAACACCTAATGCCCGGGCTTATGATGTTAACACCGACCTGATTATTCATAGATTGGAAGAATACAATCAAAAGACTGTCGCAGTTGGAAACTTTTATGATAAGCAGAATAAATTTTCCACAGTTGATGCCAGCGGAGAAGAGAAAGTGGTATTTGACCGCTTATGTGACAAGGTTGAGAAAGCAATGCGGATTTTACGTTAAACTCTTATTACTAATTATTACTTAAGGAAATGGCTTCGTCTAACTTCGTTGATTATGTAAAACTTTACCTGCGCTCGGGGAATGGTGGAGCCGGTTCCGCTCACTTATTGAGAACCAGAGGAAATCCGCATGGTGGACCAGATGGAGGAGATGGTGGCAGGGGAGGACATATTATCTTGAAAGGTAACGCGCAACTCTGGACTCTACTCCATTTAAAATACACAAAGCATATTAAAGCAGGTGATGGTGTGAGCGGAAGTAATAACCGCAAGACAGGCGCTTACGGGAGAGATGTTATAATTGAAGTTCCCCTCGGTACTATTGTAAGAGATGCCGAGTCAATGGAACAGGAAGCAGAAGTTACCCGTGATGGTGAAACTGTAATCATTGTGCCGGGCGGAAGGGGAGGATTGGGTAATGATCATTTTAAAACCCCAACCCATCAGACACCACGTTTTGCACAACCCGGTGAACCAGGAATTGAAACATGGAAAGTATTGGAGCTGAAAATTTTGGCCGACGTTGGACTAGTAGGTTTTCCAAATGCAGGTAAATCAACGCTTTTATCCACTCTGTCGGCTGCTAAACCTGAAATTGCAGATTATCCGTTTACTACTTTAAGGCCAAACCTGGGAATCGTATCTTATCGTAATGATCAATCATTCGTAATGGCTGATATACCAGGTATAATTGAAGGTGCTGCTGAAGGTAAAGGTCTTGGATTGAGGTTTTTGAGACATATTGAGCGGAATTCTGTACTGCTGTTCATGGTGCCTGCCACATCTCCTGATATCCGCAAGGAATATAATATTCTGCTTAATGAACTTAATAAGTATAATCCTGAACTGTCAGACAAACAAAGATTGCTTGCCATCTCCAAGTGCGATCTGCTTGATGAGGAAGGCTTAAAGAAGTTAAAAAGAAAAAAAATGCCTGATATACCTGTTGTTTTCTTATCTTCGCATACCGGATGGAACCTCATTGTGCTGAAAGATATGATAATGAAGGCCTTATCTGAGTCCTATTGAATTTAGATTAACATATCATCACACCCACAGATGATTGAATTTTTGGTAAACCTTGATAAAGAGTTATTTTTAGCTATCAATGGCTTTCATAGTCCTTTCTTTGATCAGATTATGTACTTCTTTAGTATGAAGTTGGTATGGGCACCACTGTATGCTGTATTGCTTATCATGATGTTGTCGTCGTACAGAAAAAAGTTTTTGGTTATTCTTCCACTCATCATACTGCTAGTCACTCTAACTGATCAGGTTTCTGTTGTATTCTTTAAAGATTTTTTTGAGAGGTTAAGGCCCTGCCATGATCCATCCTTAGAAGGTGTGGTTCGCATTTTACACGACCATTGTGGAGGATCATACGGATTCATTTCCTCACATGCCTCAAATACATTCGGAGTTGCCTTATTCTCAGGACTTGTCCTGAAACACCGTTATTACGCGGTGCTGCCATTGATGTTGTTATGGGCCTCATTGGTATCATATAGCAGGATATATCTGGGTGTGCATTTCCCGGCTGATGTAATTGTAGGAGCTTTAGTGGGCGCTCTAATTGGCTGGTTGATGTATCTGCTTTTGAAGTTAGTGCTTAAAAAAATTAAGAAATTAAGGCATAGTTGAATATCTTAGCAGTTTAATTCAGTTATTTATTATGAAAGCCAGAATGATTACAGACAGTGGTCTGATTGATGAGGTTATTGCTTCCTGCCAGGTATGTTATGTAGGAATGATTGATGAGCACAATATGCCGTACACTTTAGGTTTCAATTTTGGATATGTTGACAAGGTGCTTTACCTGCATGCTGGCCCAACAGGCGCAAAGATTGATATCTTAAAGAACAATCCCAACGTTTGCATTATGATGAGTACCGATCATCAGATGTATCACCAGTCAGAGAATGTTGCGTGCAGCTATGGCATGAAATACAAGAGTGTGATGATAAGAGGAAAGGTTGAATTTATTGAAGATACTGAGCAAAAAGTTCATGCTCTAAGTCAGGTAATGCGTCAATATACAAATAGAGAGGATTATCGGTACAGTATGCCTTCAATTAAGAATGTAACCGTTATGCGGATAGTTCCTGATAAGGTTGAGTGTAAATATTTTGGATATTAATACTGTGTCAGGTCATAATTAAGAATAAGTGAGAATTCCCAATTGTCTTTAACCGGTAACCATTCTGATCTTACACCCATACTTATAGGGTAGGGAAGGCTAAATAAATGAAAATCAGTAATTGCATCTATCCCTATTGATTCAAAACTTTTTTCACCGCCTTTTGCAATGTCATAAAATATATTTGCCCTTAGTCTTTTCAGATAATAGAAAGTACCAACCGATATGTCTGGATAGCAAACCGGGAATGAATAAGATGGTCGGAGCCTGACAAGAGATGAAGGTACTCTCTCGTTATATCCTGCCGGTAAGCCGATATCACCTGAAAAACGATAACCATCACCAGAAGTATTCAGATCCTGAACTGCTCCATAAATCTGGAGAGAATGGTTTTTGACTAAACCCGGTAAATAAATTCTGGTTTGAACAGATGATAAATCACCTGCCTTAATTTCTCCATATAACGACTTTTTATAATGAAAGTCGATTCTTGCACCTGATCGGGGCGCTAAATCCCGATGTGCCTGCTTATTATAGATAAAAGCTGCCAATCGAAAATCGCTTGCTCCTAATGAGCCTTTAATAAAACGTTCGGAGGTGTTGGTAATCGGATTGCTTCTTGTTAATTGATGACTCAGAGTAGCAATTATTCCTATGTTAAACTTACCTGATACTGTCTGTAATGCTTGTGATATACCAAGGTCCCAGGTAGTCTCCTTCCATCTCATACGATAAGCTGAATCGCCGGTCCCTGTCCATGCAGATCGGTTCCCATATGATAATGAAGAATGAAACCTAGGAAACCATCCTTCCCAATTAATATCTACTTTCCACTTTCCCTCTTCTTCCTCAAGATTAAATTCATATCCCGCAGTGACAAATAGTGTACTCAGCAGGTTCTGCGACATAACAGAAACTCCCGGATAAAGCTCCTGGTTGTCAATGTTTATATATAATGGTGCCCAACTATGGATATTAATCAGATCAGAGGCCCGGCTATATTTTCTTACTTCAATTGAATCAGAGGCCACAGTGTCTGTTTTTTGTAACAGAGCTTTTTCTTCTTTATAGATAGCATCAGCCAGTGGCCAGTCGTTATAAATTTCATTTAGATCAACAATAGCGGAATAGTCTATAGATTCTTTGATTTTTATTCTGTACCCATCAGAAGTGTATTCCTGATAAACTAACTTGCCATTGCTTAATGAAGGATTCGCAGTGCCATAAGTTGAATTGGTCAGCCTGTAAACCTGATTTGTACTAATGTCGACAAAAAACACTTCGCTTCTCTCATCGATGTCCATATTAAAGAGAATTCCTTCGCCTGTATGAAAAGGATTTGAAATGTCATTAATTGTTATTGGCGAGTATGCGCTGAAAGTAGAGTCCGTGAAACTGTAGGTGATCAGTTGTTTTCCTATTGAAGTAGTCAGAATACAAGCTATCTCATTGCCATCAGGAGACCATGTCGGGGAAGAAATGAAATCACCTGTCGGATGCTTAATACGTTTTAGAATTTTTCCTGACAAGTCAAGCAGCGTCAGGTAAAAATCACCTTCTGTTGAGACTTCAGAAGTTGCTATCACTGAATTGTCATAATTAACTACAGGAGAAAAGACTCTGAGATTGGTCTTTATTCTCTGTACTTCATGAGTTGAAGCATTAAGAAGAACAATGGTTGAAAATACCTGGTTCTCCCATCTCATGTGAGGACGTTGTTCGATCCAGGATAACCAGGTTCCATTTGAGGAAATATCTGATGTAAACAGGTATCCCGGAGTGTGGATCCTCTTTTCTTCACCAAGACTATTAATTTCTACAAAAGAGGGTATATCTGATAAGGAACTTTTCAAAGCAAGAACCTTATCATTAATTATAAAAGGGTGGATATAATTTGTGTGAACTTTATGAGACCGGTTGGTTAATAAATATCCGGTAGTATCAGTAATCGAAGATGGAGCCCATATATTGTTCAGACTATTCATTGCTTCGATATATAACCCCTTTTTATTTTGCAAAGAAACCTTTTTGATTCCTTTACTAAAAGGGTTTAGCAAGTAAGGTCTTTTGCCTGTCAATTCCAGAGCAGTATTCCAGATCTGATTTGAATATTCAGCTCTTGCATAGGCAACTATGTGATAACCTAAAACGTACTCATCTGGGACGAAATCACGATAAGAGCCAAGGGCTGCCTTTGAATAGTGGAAATGCCCTTTTTCAATAACCTGAGCGCGGAGAGGCATGGCAAAATTAGCGAGACGACCCCTGCCCGAAAAGGAAAGTGCTGTTTCTGTTGCAACTGCATCTCCTTCCATAAACCAGGGAGGGACAAACAAACCAAGTACAGCCGGGGCTGCTTGTTCACCAAATAAATACCCCAGAAATTTCGTGAATCCCTGATTTACTTTTGAAATCTGTGCTATATGCCGATATTCATGAAGTACTAACTGTTCAAGCCAGGGCTGAGCATAAATATTCTGAGGAGGTATGGTTAAAAATTCCATCCTTCGTGGTGCCCATATTGCAAAAGCATTCGAGTAGCTACTTCCCGTATGGAGGATTACTGGAGTGAATGGAGGTGTGACATTAAGGGATTTGGATATTTGAGGTCCCCATTTTTCAAAATACAGTAATGTGTTATATGCACTTTTTCTGTAATTTACAGGATATATTATTTTATAATCACTACTAACTGCTTCCTCCCATTTGGTACTCCATGGCTCTTGCCCAATATGATAATACTGTCCATTGACAAAGGGAGTCGCCAACAATGATATTAGCAATATGATCAGATATCTGCCCATGACGAAAAAGCAATCCATTCAGGAGTTTTAGGTGGGGGTGCTATTACTTCTATTTTTTTACCTCCCACAGGATGGTTAAAGATTATTCTGTAAGCGTGCAGATTAATTGATCCGTCTTTATTTGGCCTTCTGGCACCGTATTTTACATCACCTCTTATTGGTAGGCCTGCTGCAGCAAGTTGGGCTCTTATTTGATGATGCCTGCCTGTGAACAGGTTTATTTCCAGTAGATGTAATGTTTTGCCTGATGCTCTAAGTATGTAGGACAACTCGGCTAATTTACCACCTTGCTTTTCAGAAGAAACAATCACCGATTTATTCGCGGCTTCATTTTTTTTCAGATAATTTTTTAAATGCTGCTCCCCCGATGGTGGTAATGAATCAGTAATGGCAAGATAAATTTTAATAAAATCCCTGTTTTTGATTAATTGAGTCATTCTGCTAAGTGCCTTGGATGTTTTAGCAAAAATGACAGCTCCACTAACCGGACGGTCAATTCGATGTACCAACCCAAGAAAAGCTTCGCCGGGTTTATTGTATTTATGCTTAATGTAGTTCTTAATTGTCAGAATCATTGGTTCATCCCCCGTCTTGTCTCCCTGCACAATTTCCCCTGGCAGTTTGTTAACGATGATTAAATGATTATCCTCGAACAGCACACGTGAACTAATCAATTCGATCGTCTGGTCTGACATATAAATTATTTAAACAACAAAGGAGGTAAGTTAGTTACTTAATATTGTTCTTTTTCATTAGGGAAACTCAGGCTCTTAACATCATCAATGTATTGACTGACAGACCCTTTTATTTGAGTACTCAGGTCATTATACCTACGAAGAAACCGTGGAGAAAATTCCTGTGTAATTCCGAGCATATCGTGGATAACCAATACCTGTCCATCGACATCTGCACCGGCTCCTATACCAATAATGGGAATCCGAAGTTCCTTTGAAACCTGAGCACCCAGTAATGCAGGAATTTTTTCGAGAACTATACTGAAGCATCCGATTTCTTCAAGCAGATGAGAATCCATCAATAACTTATCTGCTTCTCTTTCTTCCGTAGCCCTGACTACATAGGTTCCGAATTTATGTATTGATTGAGGCATCAATCCAAGATGACCCATAACCGGTATGCCGGCTGAAAGTATGCGTTCGACGGATTCTTTAATTTCTGTTCCTCCCTCCATTTTAACCGCATCAGCACCTGATTCTTTCATTATCCGGATTGCAGATAACAAAGCTTCTTTTGAATTTCCCTGATAGGTACCGAAAGGAAGGTCAACCACCACCAAGGCTCTTTTTACACCTCTTACAACTGATGATGCATGATATATCATCTCGTTTAACGTTATAGGCAATGTAGAAGAGTGCCCAGCCATTACATTTGAAGCTGAATCTCCAACAAGAATTACATCCAGACCGGCTTGGTCAAGTAGGCGAGCCATTGAAAAATCGTAAGCTGTGAGCATTGCGATTTTTTCATTTCTGTTTTTCATCTCTTGAAGAACATGTGTTGTTACTTTTGTAACACCCGCAAATTTTGATTTTTTAGGTTCCATTCTGATGCTTGAATTTATCTTGCCTGGTTATGGGTTATTTAATCTAAACGTACTGTCCATTTGACAATATGCAAAACTATGAAAAGAACACATACAGCCGAATTTTATTATTTATAGCTAATCAACGTCAATTGATACTAAACACATAAGTCGTTACCCGGTTTTGAATTATAAAATAATAAGTACCCCAGCTTTTTCAGGGAATAAAAACTAACCCTCTCTTTATTTTCGATTAATAATATTTTATCAGTTTAAGACAAATCCATAATACATTTCAAAAATTGTTTGTTCTATTATTAGCTAAAAGATATAATATGCTGAAAAACAAAACCATAACAAACACTCAGACTCCTGAACCTGTAAATCCTGACACGATCAATCCGACAACTGTACCTGATGCGCCTTACCCGGTCACGCCAACACCAGAAGTGCCTGATCCAAATAATCCGATAATGCCGGATCAAAAGCCGCCTAAACCTGAAATTGAAAGGCCGGGTTCCCCACAAGTAATTCCGGATTCGCCTGAGACTCCTGTTCCGCCACCGGCTGGGTAATTTTTTTGGATATAATTACAAACTTTGGAAAATAAGTCACGGAAATAAGTGTACTTTTGTACCTATGCATACCTATTGGGTGCTTTATCTTAAAAGTATTTTTTTTCCATGAAAAGAATAAACTTCCTGTTAATTGCTATTTCCTTCATTTTTCCTGCCTTTTTTGTTGCTTGTGAAACTGACATCGATGTCACGGCTGAATATAAAGATATTACTATAGTGTATGGCTTGTTAAGCAGAAATGACTCTGTACACTATTTGCGTATAAATAAGGCTTTCCTGGGTGATGGAAATGTTATGGAATATGTGACAAACGCTGATTCTTCAAGCTATTACGATAATCTCGAAGTAACGCTTACTGAGACTACTTCTTCCGGTTTATCCAGAGAACTTCATTTCGACACTATTCAAATCAACGATAAAGAAGAAGGTGTTTTTTATGGTCCTAAACAAGTGGCATATAAATCAGCATTTTTGATTCCCGGAGGTGACCAGGATTATACATATAATTTGAAAATCAGAAACAAGATCACCGGAAAAGAAGTTACTTCAAGTACCCAGGTAGTTAAGAATTTTGAAATAACAGCACCAAGGTTTGGTCAGCCTACTATTGATTTCCTTACTGATAACAATTTCACCATTAAGTGGAGAAGCGGAAAGAATGGTCGCAGGTATGAGCCTTTTATCCGCTTTTGGTTTCAGGAAGTATCCATTGGCAATGACACTATTGACCGATATATTGATTGGAAGCTAGGCTCAGTAAAATCAAAAAACCTGAACGGAGGAGAAGAAATGACCATGCCATACAGGCCAACAGCCTTGTATGATATAAGCAGGTCGCTCATTCCTTACAAAGATGGAAGGGAAGCACAGGTTATTGCAAGATTTGTCAATAAGTGTGAATTCACAATCTCTGTTGCCGGCGATGAATTAAATACTTATATGGAAGTTAACGGTCCAATTTCGGGAATCACTCAGGACAGACCAGAATATACTAATATTGAAAACGGACTGGGACTTTTATCAAGCCGGTTTACTAAAATGATTTCGATTCCGGTTGGTGCACCAACTGAAGCCAGATTTATGGACATCGAAGAATTGAAATTCAAAGATAAACTCGGTAATTAAATCTGACGAAATGTCAGTTTTCTGCCATTAATGGGTATCTTATTCTTTTTCCCCTTTTCGCGTTAGTAAATGCCCTAATCCCTTAATTATCAACGATTGAAGAATTGTTTTTTGTTGTGTAGCCAAAGTTGCAGTTACAAAATGTAACGTTGGCATAATGATTGAAATGCTATTTACAACAAAAGAAACAACTTCTAAAATATTTTAATCGATATGGGTAAAATTATAGGAATAGACCTTGGTACCACTAATTCGTGTGTTTCAGTAATGGAGGGAAATGAACCCGTTGTCATCCCTAACAGCGAAGGCAGGCGGACAACTCCTTCAATTGTTGCATTTACAAGCAATGGAGAAAGAAAAGTAGGAGATCCTGCAAAACGCCAGGCTATCACAAATCCGGAAAATACTATATTCTCAATAAAGCGATTTATGGGGGAAACATTCGACCGAGTTACCAAAGAAACTGGAAGGGTTCCCTATAAAGTAGTTAAAGGTGATAATAACACTCCAAGGGTAAAAATTGATGATCGTACTTTTACTCCCCAGGAAATATCTGCTATGGTTCTTCAAAAGATGAAGAAAACTGCAGAAGATTATCTGGGTCAAACTGTTAATGAAGCGGTCATCACAGTGCCTGCTTATTTTAGCGATTCACAGCGTCAGGCAACTAAAGAAGCCGGTGAGATTGCCGGATTAACTGTAAAAAGAATTATCAATGAGCCAACTGCTGCTGCTTTGGCTTATGGATTGGATAAAAAGAGTGTAGATTTAAAAGTGGCAGTATTTGACCTGGGTGGAGGTACTTTTGATATTTCAATCCTCGAATTGGGTGATGGTGTTTTTGAAGTAAAATCAACAAACGGTGACACTCATTTAGGTGGTGATGATTTTGATCACAAAATTATCGACTGGTTAGCTGAAGAATTCCTTAAAGATGAAGGTATTGATCTTAGAAAAGATCCTATGGCTCTTCAGCGTCTGAAAGAAGCTGCAGAAAAAGCTAAGATTGAATTATCAAGTTCAACTTCAACTGAAATCAATCTTCCTTATATAATGCCGGTTGATGGTATCCCAAAACACCTTGTACGTACTCTTTCACGCGCGAAGTTCGAACAGTTAAATGATTCTTTAATTAGAGCCACAATTGAGCCATGTAAACAGGCATTGAAAGATGCAGGTCTTACAGTAAATGACATAAATGAAGTTATTTTGGTTGGTGGTTCAACAAGAATTCCAGCAATCCAAAAAGTTGTGGAAGATTTCTTTGGAAAAACACCATCAAAAGGAGTTAATCCTGATGAAGTAGTTGCCATCGGAGCAGCAATTCAGGGTGGTGTGCTTACAGGGGAAGTTAAAGATGTTCTGTTACTTGATGTAACCCCACTATCATTGGGAATTGAAACTTTAGGCGGTGTAATGACAAGATTAATTGAATCAAACACCACCATTCCTACTCGTAAATCAGAGACTTTCTCAACAGCCAGTGATTCACAGCCTTCAGTAGAAATTCATGTACTCCAGGGCGAACGGTCTATGGCAAGAGATAATAAGAGTATTGGTAGATTCCATCTCGATGGAATTCCTCCCGCACCAAGAGGTGTGCCTCAGATTGAAGTAACTTTCGATATTGATGCAAACGGTATTCTGAATGTTTCTGCAAAAGATAAAGGTACTGGAAAATCACAACAAATTCGTATAGAGGCTTCTTCAGGCTTATCAGAAGATGAAATTAAACGAATGAAAGATGAGGCTTCTGCCAATGCTGAGAGTGACCGTAAAGCGAAGGAGGAAATCGATAAGCTTAATAGTGCTGATGGTATGATCTTTCAGACCGAAAAGCAGTTAAAGGAATTTGGTGATAAGATACCTGGTGATAAGAAAGCTCCTATCGAAAAGGCACTCGCTGACCTAAAAGAAGCCCATAAAAACAAGGATATACCTGCTTTAGATAGTGCACTTGCCAATTTGAATACCGCATGGCAGGCAGCCAGCGAGGATATTTACAAAGCCACCCAGAGTAATCAGGGTGAGCAGGGAACTCCTCCACCTTCGGGAAATCAGGATAATAATCCCGATTCAGAAGTAACAGATGTAGACTTCGAAGAAGTGAAATAATCTAAGTAATACATAAAAGAAAAACCTGCACAATAAACATTGTGCAGGTTTTTGCTT
>JAEYSM010000024.1 GCA_023434665.1 Bacteroidota bacterium
CATCAACCCGGTAAAATCTATTTTAAAGACAACTATATATTCCTCAACGAATTTATGGAAGGCATTCACATCATTGATAATGCCGACCCTTCTAATCCACAGATTGTTAATTTTCTGCAAATCCCAGGCAATACAGATATGGCTGTTAAAGGAAATATTTTGCTGGTTAACAGCTCAATCGACCTGGTTGCAATCGATATTTCCGACCCTCAAAATCCTCAGGAAGTTGACAGGGTTGAAAATGCCTTCCCAAATGTTCTGCCTGCTCTCGATGATTGGTCGATGCCGATATATGGACTCGATTTCACCAAAGGTGTGGTTGTTGGCTGGGAAGAACGTCAGGTTACAGAAGTTATTGAAAGAGAAAATTCACCGCTCTTCGGTCGCGTTATGGATGATGCAAACGGAGTTCCATCCATAGGTCAGAATGAAGTAAGCTTTAACTCAGGTTCCGGCATAGGGGGTTCAATGGCCCGGTTCACACTCAGTGGTGATCACCTTTATGCCCTGCATAACAGCAACCTCGTGATGTTTAACATTAGCGGTAACCAGATTTCACCGGCCAGTGAAGTTTCGCTTAACCGCGAGGCCGAAACCCTTTTTCCCTATGGGAATAACCTTTTTATCGGCACTACCTCAGGAATGCTGATCTATGATATAAGTTCTCCGTTATTTCCAACCTTCATCTCAGCTTTTGAGCATATTACAGCCTGCGACCCGGTGGTTATCCAGGGAAACTACGCATATGTAACCCTACGTTCTGGCACCACATGTATGAATACCGCCAATCAACTCGATGTGGTTGATATTTCATCACTGGCTCATCCTTTCCTCGTTAAATCATATCCGATGTACAATCCTCATGGATTAGGAATCGACGAAAATGTACTTTTTATTTGCGATGGTGATGCCGGACTAAAGGTTTTTGATGCAACCGATCCCATGCACATTCATCAGAATCAGATTGCTTACTTCCCTGACATCAATACCTACGATGTGATTCCAATGGATGGTTTGCTTATTATGACCGGAGCACAGGGTTTATATCAATACGACTATACGAACCTCGATTCGATGCAATTGATCAGCGTAATTCCTATCATTCCTCTAGCCCCTACCGGCGAATCGGGAAAGTAATTCATCTTTATCCAAAAAGCGATGAGGAAGTCAGATGGTGGCAAAAGGTACCGGGCAGTGGTACTCCTTTTTATCCTTTTAAACGGGGCTGTGATTGGCAATGCACAGGTTTCATACTATCATCAGCAGCCTGAGATAAATGATACATCGACAGCCGGCAGTTATTATAATGTAACTTCAGCAGCACTGCTGTTCGGACAGGGGCTTAATACTTTTTTACCTCTTCCGTCTTTAACCACCATCAACGGGTATAGAATCAATCAGCGTCTTTACACGGGTGTGGGTCTTGGAATGGAGTATTACGAATACTGGGTAATTCCCTTATTTGGTGAAGTAAGATATGTAACCAAGCCCGGCAGAAGAACCCGGCCATTCTACTCATTTAAAATTGGTTATTCCTTTCCGTTACAGGACTATCGCGAAAGTGAAACTGAGTACTCAGGTGGATTTTTGTTTAGTCCCGAGATCGGCCTGAGGTTCCGGATGAGCTCATCCACTTCGTTTGTTTTGAGCGCAGGATATCACTACCAGCACCTGTCGTATCACAAAACCTCTCATAATTGGTGGAGTAATGACCTGATAGAATCTACTTTCTTTACCCACTACAATCGCATAGCGATCCGGGTGGGGTTTATGTTTAAATAGCAGTCAGCAGTCAGCAGTCAGCATATGAATTATCTTGCCAATCGCATTTCGAGATACTTATTGGTGAAGCCAAGTTTTTCATACAGATGCCTTGCGGGATTGTCAGGCTCCACGTGCAGGGCAATACTCCCTTCAGCACGCTCTATTGCCTGCTGCATTAATTCCTTGCCAATACCTCTTCCCCTCAGGTCTCCATGAGTTGCAATATAAACAAGAATATTCTCAGGGATATAACCTTTCATACCGGTACGGTTTACCACCACAGCCCCGATAATTTCACCATTCTGCGATCCGGTCAATACATATCCGCCAAACGAAGGCCATTCTTTAATAGCAAAATCAATAGCCTTTTCAATGTCTTCCCATTTATCGCCAAATTGATCCAGATGTTTAAATAAAAAGTCAACAATTGCTTTCTTCTCTTCCTTGCCCGGGCGGGCTTTCTCGTCGTAAAATCTTGTCTCAATCATAATTCTGTTTTTAAATTAACACGTATTCTCTTATCAATATAGCGGGAATTCAATATTCGCACAGTCCCCATATAGCTCATTCTGAATTGTATCAGGTCGCCTACTTTATACTGCTGAGGATTATCTCCCAGATCAATCACAAACATATCGGAGCTTCCACCCACAATACTAATCTTTTCATCCACCGGTGTAATATGCTTTTCATCCACATCCAGCAGACCGATATCAATTAGTGCCCTGTAACTGGTTGCACCTATCTGTTCCTGACTGAATTCAAATGAATGGCCATCCACATTGGTGCCCATATCGCCACTTGGTACCACCGGTTTTTCAATCAGTTCGATAATCTCGGAATACAACATAAACACATCGCTCTCCATCCCCTCAAGCGTAGAATCATTGTACACATCCGTACCCATGAACAGCGATTCGCCCACACGGAAATGGTTGATTCCCCCGGGCAGTTGATTGAGGTAAATCAGCGGTATGGTGACTGACGATCCTCCTGATATGTATTCTATTTTCCTTTCGAACTTGGCCTCCATTAGTTGTTGGAATAAGCTCAACTGCAGTAATTTATCCGTATTCGGAAGCACCCCATACAGGCATGCCAGGTTTGTACCGATGCCCACGACCTCAATATTCTCAATCTCAAGAACCTGACCATAAAAATCAATCAAATCTTCTCTGATAACGCCTTCGCGCAATTCGCCCATCTCAATCATGATAATAATTTTATGGATCTTTTTCTGGCGTGCGGCTTCGGCACCAAGCAGCCTGATGGTCTCAAGCTCCGTATTCATTGATATATCAGCATGCTGCACAATTGAACGTATATGCCTCTTGGCCGGTGGTTTGATATAAATGGTTGTTACATCAGGTTTTATAAGCTTTATGGTTCTCAGGTTTGAAATTCTTGAATCACATACTTCAGTAATACCGAAATTGAGTAACTCAGTAAGGTAAACCCGGTTGCCACAGAGAATTTTAGTGACCACCGACCACTTGATTCCATTCTCTTTAAATAAACGGTCTAAAAATCCATAATTTGTCCTGAGCTTACTCAGGTCCATTGTTACAAATGCCATATTGGTTTCAGGTTGAGGTTGCAAACATTAAAGGTTGAGGTTGAGGTTGCAGACTTTCAGGTTTTATGTCAGAATACTGTCTTACAAGTTTCAGACTGTAGTTGCAGATATATAAATCTGGTTAACATTTCATGAGTGCGGGACAAAAAAGTAACATTCCACTCTTTCAAAGTGTTCAATTCATTCCCATTAATGCAGGTGTAACTGCGATGCAGCAAGTTTTTCAAACAGCAACTCAACTCTGAAAATCCCCGGTAAGACGGGATAACTGCAGTCCTTATCAGAACGGTCTGAGCGCGATCCCTACTGAAACCGGATAGATAGCGGGACCTGCTGCTTCATCGAATACAGTCGATAATGAATAGAAACCTGTCAGGTTAATCCATTTATATCCAATCTGGACTGTGGGTCCGAAGCGCCATTTCTCCAGATTAGGTAACCTGCCTTCCTTAATCTTAATCTCACGTCCCCCGTCAGGGTCATCACCTTTGTATTTGGTATGAGCACTAATGAGATAACCTGCTTTTATCCCAAGCGCAAAGCGAAAACCGCCATCACTCTTGAAGCGGAATTCGGCAGGAATATCTAAATAAGTAAGCTGTAACTTATTGGATTTGTAATCGATATCAGTGTCATTTACCTTGTCAGGGATGGGTACAAAGAAAGAGACGTTCGAAGTATCGCGCAGCAATCCATTGCTATGAAGGTTATGCATGCCTAATCCCAGACCGATTGCCAGAGAGAAATCGCTTTCCGCAATGGGGTAACTGTACATCATATAAATATTGACACCCGGATTTATAGCTCTGAAATCAATATCATCAGGACTATCCTGAACAAAATCATTAAAAATGTCAATACCTGTAGTGAATTTACTGGTAAATGATTCAGCGTTTTGGGCTTGAATAGTCATGGCTGCCAATAAAACAGCTAACAGTGCAAAGTATTTCCTCATCTTTGTTGGTTTTTGTATAATATCCAATCGTCGTCTTTACAAAGATATGAACAAAAATCGGTACAATTCCGACTGATAGACTAAATAATGTTAACTTTGCAAATATTTTGGCCCCGTAGTTCAGCTGAATAGAACGTCAGATTCCGGTTCTGAAAGTCACAGGTTTGAATCCTGTCGGGGTCACAAGGAAAGCAAATAACCGACATGTATTGAATAATATAGAGTCGGTTTTTTTCTTTTAAAAGCCGTACCTTAAGAACATCAACATAACCGCTAGCAATCCAACCAAATAACCCACATATATTTGTGCAGGCGTGTGAGAGCCTGATTTAAGCCGTGCAAAACCGGTCAATCCGGCAAGGAGAAACAGAACCACCAACAGGCCGGGTTCGTAAATCATCGATTTAATGGTCAAAGCGATAAACCCTCCGGTAATACCTCCAATGCCAACCATGTGGATACTGATTTTCCAATAAAAATTAACGATAGTTGTTAGGATAATCGCTGCCAGCCCCCCTGCAATGAACATATAATAAATACGTGGCAGACCGATGTTTAGAAGCATGAAGAAAGTGGCACCATAAAACACTGCGAAGATCATAAAAGGCCATGTGCGTTCTTCCTTCAGTGGCAACTCGAAACTACTGATTATGTTTCTTTTAGCCATAATCCAAAGAAGAAGTCCGGGCAGCAGGACTGTATTTATAAATACCAGTGCCAGGATAATCCACTTAAGATCCTGAGGCAGAATCCTTACGAAATAAGCCTGCAAATTAAACATAACAAGCATCGCCCATGTAATCATGAACATTGGGTGCATTGCTATTGAGATGATTCTGGCTATTTTATCTTCCATGATTGATTGTCGTTTTTCTGACTGCTGACTGCTGATTTCTGACTGCTGATTGCTGATAGCTACTTAACATTCTGCAACACACTTTGCCTGTCGTATTCTAAAAATCCTGCCTTTTTATACAGTGGCAGTGCAGCCGGATGATCGAGATCGCAGGTGTGCAACCATAAGCGGTTGATCTTGCGAGCCCTGTTCCAGGCATAGTGAATTACTGAGCTTAAAAATGGCATTCCCACTTTCCTTCCGGTGAAATCATCACACAGACCAAAGTAAACGATCTCTGTCTCACCCGCAGTTGCATGAGAAAGTTCCGAAAACCCTGCAATTGCAATTTCATCATTTTCAGTTAGGCCTCCTATTGGCTTTACTGCGCTCCCGGGTAATCCTGGAACAGATGCATCTGAAGGTGCTGAATTATCATCCCTTTTAGTATCAAAAATCAGCAGCATAACCTCAGTTTCTGCACTTCCCAGAATAGCTTCCAACTTTGCCCGATCCATCAATAGTCTGTCGTACCAATTGTACTTCCCTCCCACTGCCCGGTAAATTTGAAGATACTCTTCCACCGTTGGTTTATCCCACTTCACCAAAGTGAAATTCTCAGGTAGAAACAGCTTACTCATCTTTTCAGGCTGCTCCCGCATCTCTAAATACCATGTGGTTGTCAGTACCTTTTTCAAAGCTCATCCTTTCTCATAGGGGAAAAATGCTTAAGTGCCTCACGAGTGCTGAGTGATGAAAGCTGTTCATCAGAAACAAACATCCGCACACTTAATGGATTAGTCTTAGCGTATTCCCTTAGTGCCCAGCC
>JAEYSM010000032.1 GCA_023434665.1 Bacteroidota bacterium
GACAAACACTCTATGTTTTGGTGTGTCGTCATTTTTAATGAAGGCATTTCTTTGTCATAGTTGCTCTGTCAGGTAATACTGTCTTTCACATCACTACGATTTGAATTCAAGTATTCACCTGTAAGAAGTCATAATGAATAAGAATAAATTGCCTGTAAGATTTACGGGTCAGCACTTTACAATTGACAAAGTGCTAATTGAAGACGCAATAAAACAATCAGGAATTAATCAAAACGATACGGTCTTGGATATTGGTGCAGGAAAAGGATTTCTAACTGTACATCTACTACAAAAGGCAAAATTAGTCATTGCGATTGAGAATGATTTTGAGTTAATCAAGCATTTAAAACACAAATTCAGACAAACTCAAAACATTCAAGTTTTTGGATGTGATTTCAGAAATTATAAAATTCCAAATTTTTCGTTTAAGGTTGTTTCTAACATTCCGTTTGGTATAACATCAGATATTTTAAAAATCTTGATGTTTGAAAATATGGAAAGCTTTCAGGGAGGTTCAATATTCCTACAATTAGAACCCGCTAAAAAGTTATTTGCAGACAAAATCTTTAATCCATACACTATCCTGTATCATACATTTTATAGTTTGAAGATAGTTTATGAAATAAATCCTAATAGTTTTATACCTCCTCCAACTGTAAAGTCTGCTTTCCTTAAAATTGAACGAAAACCTTTACGTATTGATTTTAATCAGAAAATCAAATATTTAAATTTTTTAGCCTTTCTGTTACAAAAACCTAATTTACCAGTCAGAACGGCTTTAAAATTAATATTCAGAAAAAGTCAGGTTAATGAGATTTCCGAAAAAAATGGAATTAATTTGAACTTAAAAATCGTGAATCTATCTCCAAGTCAATGGGAAAAATGTTTTATTGAGATGCTGAAAGTTGTCCCTGAAAAGTTCCACCCTTCATGAGGATCAACATATTATAATTTTACATAACTTTCGCACATATTAATTATTAACCCAACTTAGTCTCCTAAGTAAATCAATTAACTTTCTGAAAGCATTAATTGTAAAAAGAACCCATGGATACATTTGTTGCTCTTGATTTTGAAACTGCTAAGCCAGCCAGGCATACCGTGTGTGCAGTAGGACTGGTACAGGTTATTGAGGGGGTCATCGTTCAGAAATTTTATACCCTCATTCAGCCTCCCGACAATGAATATGATATGCATACGGTGGCCGTTCATGGTATGAATGCCACGCATACGGCCAATGCCCCAACATTCCCTGAAATCTATCCGCTTCTGAAGATCATGCTTCACGATAACAATGTGGTGTGCCATAATGCATCTTTTGATATCAGTGCCCTGAAGAGCAGCATGGAATATTATGGCATTGATCCTCACGATTTAAACTATACCGTTTTTGATACTATGACGCTCTACGGGCGAAAACCGCTTGATACCTGTTGCCAGGAATGCGGAATCGAGTTAACTCATCACGATCCCTTGTCGGATGCTGAGGCTTGCGCCAGGATTTTCCTGAAGTACCATAATTGTTCCTGCAAAGAGATCATCCCCGGTAAGGGAAATGCCAAAGCTTCCTTCTGGGGACATGATTCGATCGACGGCAACCTGCTGAAGCATGAACCTGAAAATGTGGTGAATAAGCAAAACCACTTTTTCAATAAAAAGGTCGTAATCACAGGCAGCTACAATAAATGGCCCGATAGGAGAGACTTGGCGAAGATAATCAAAGGAATGGGTGCAGATATTGATAGTGGAGTTACATCTAAAACCCAAATTCTCATAGCCGGTGCTGGTGCCGGACCAGTGAAGATTCAGCGGATGCTTAAGAACATTGAATGCGATTGTGAGAGGCAGATACTTTATGAGGAGGATGTGGTGAGGATTATTGGTTAACGGGATTTTTACAATTCTGTAATCCTAAAATCCGATTACCAGTGATAGAAAGAGGTGTCAATGTTTAATTTGTCCACTTCCGTTATTTCTAATCCTTTCCTTGAGTTGTAAGATAAAGTAATTTCAAAATCAAAAGGGAACACATCATAAAATTTAAAACAATCACCTTTATCATGGTCAACGTCTGAACCATACTGAAATTCAACACATATACCTCCCTCACCTTTTACAAATATTTTTTTACCTGAGATTTTAATTTCATAAATATTAACGTCATAAACTTCAACAGGTCTTGTATGTGTTGATAATTCATCAAGGTCAGAAGGCAAATTAGTATGAACGTAATTAGTGATAAGCATCTCTATATTATCAATTTCAAGTTTTTTACCTGCTATAACTTCAATTACAATATGGTCATTTCCTTTTCTTGCAATTAAGTCCGCTTGAAAATTCCCTAATTTTTCTTCTTTCGTAACCGAATAACCTCTAGCTACATAATCTTCTGCAATTTGTTCTATTGCTATATCGTGAAGGTATTTTCCTAAATATTTTTTCCTGATTTCCATTTTACTCAATATTAAATTTAAACATTTGATGGTCTAAAATTACCACACTCCACATAAACAATGTACTCTTCGTTATCAAAAGCTTCAAGCAAATATATCTGAAACTCCTTCTGTCAAGCAGAATTGATTTTCAAGCTCTTTTAGTTTTTCATTATGAGTGATCGTATTCGACATTAGCATCGATTTTCAATATTTTTAAGTAGTATATCAGATGAGGCCTCTTCCAGTCAATATATGTCTAAATCTTAATATATCTGTATGTCAGTACTTTTTCATTAACATTCAATTCAGCCTCTATTGCATACGCCTCATCAAATAAGATGGCTGAATTGGGTATGTCGCCAAAATTTGGTTCGTGAAATTTATATATCGACGTATCGGTTTTTATCCAATAACCAGTCAGGTGCTTCTCTTTCAAATGTGCAGATAATTCAGAATATAGAGTTGAGTCACTTTTATCCCAGGCTGTATCACTACTCCTGTAAAAATCATGATTCAGGTTATAATACCCCGATTGCTCAATTTCATTAATAAGCCTTAGCATGCCCCTCTTACTGAATTTCAAACTAAATTCACTTACATAGTCCTGTGAAAGATATTCTGTATGGCCCGAAATCCATGTCCATCCTGTAATAGTAATACCCAGTGTTGTCTCAACAGTACTTATTCTCGAGTGCCTGCAACCTCCATAACCCAGAACAAAGAGAAATACAATCACAACGGCGATCTTAGTAAAGCGAATAGTATTTTTCTTCATTCGGTTCAGATTACAGATTTCAAGTAATAT
>JAEYSM010000051.1 GCA_023434665.1 Bacteroidota bacterium
CCCAACGGTTGTATATCAGAAGACTTTGAATGAACATGTTGGTTTGCACCGGACCAAAGGTATCGTTGAGGCCGTCGCCGTTTGGGGAAAATGCATCAGGGAAATCAATAACAGGAGGGCACACATCTACAAAAATATCGTCACTTACTTCTCCACACCTGAAATTACTGCTTAATGTATAAATGCCTCTGGTGCTTACTGTTGTGTATTTAGTGGTATCGCCGTTGCTCCAATAGTAATTGGGCAGTTCGGTATTGGCTGTAAGTACAATAGGGTGGTCTTTCCTCTCATGGCAAAGCGTAGTGTCGTTGCCAAGTTTAATTATGCCTGTTGGGATGGTATCTACTATAACTTTTACCGAATCAAACTGCGTGCCGCAGCGGTCGGTAATAGTCAGGTAGTAGGTTCCACCAAGTGTTGCGCGTAAAATTTGTGTTGTATCGCCATTGCTCCATAGGTATTGTGCAAAACCTTGTGGGGCAGAAATAGCTGCTGTATCCCCTCTGCAGATTGTTTTCTCTTTGGTAAGGCTGAGCAGAGGAGTATCGAATGTTATAACAATTTCATCGCTCAGGCTGCCACAATCACCAAGAAAGCAGGTAAGGGTGTATTCTCCCTGATCGTAAACATCAATGTTTTGGGTGGTTTGTCCGGTACTCCACAGGTAGGAATCATATCCATCAGGTGCACTAAGTCTGTATGGCATTTCACCGCGACAAAGTATGGTATCAGTCCCCAGAGCAGGGGCTTTACCACCAACAAAGGAAACGCTTACATCATCAATGTAATAATCAATTCTGGTAGCCCCATCACCAAAGTTAACCATTGTTGTATTTGCATCGCTGTTAAAATTACCAATGCTGATGTACTTTTCACCCCCTTTCGCTTTAAACAGGCCGCTTATTTCTTCCCAATTTGCCGTGTCAGACAAGATACGAGATGATTTGATCTGGGGATCAATATTTTTAAGATAATGTGAAGTACCATTGTTCCAGGCTAATAATGTGTCATGAACATAGGCATCCACATTTTGTATGGCACCATTTGAAACGTCGCATAGATTTACATAATAACGGATACAATAAACAGAGTCATTTAATAAATCAGTTGAAAGTACGCCCGTGATATATCCCCTCCTGTCCGGGTCAAAATCCCATGACTTAGCATATATTGAGGAGTAAGCATTGCCTGTTCTTGCATATTGGAATCCATATGCATTATTTGGTATTCCTACTTCCAAATAATTATTTGCACAAGAATGAAAATAAGTAATATTTGCTTCGGGTAAACATAACCAATCTGCAACAAAACCATCAAAGTTATTTGTTGTTACAGGACATTTTTTCGGATTTCAAATGACGGGTTTAAAACCAGGTTTTGGGAAATTGCAGTGTTGGTAAAATTCAAAAAAAGCAGTAAGATTGTGAAAAACTGACGTAATTTCATAGCTGCAATTTATGTTTAAAAGACACATCTGATTCAATGTGAATCAGATGTGTCAGATAGTATTAGAATTTAGAGATCAGTCCGGTTTTAATATATGTTCCTGATTTAACCCTGTAAGAATAGATGCCTCTTTTGAGTATTGAGATATCATAAGATTTTTCAAAAATACCCTTTTCTATCTTGGTGCTAGGTAGAAGCATTAAAACCTGCCTGCCAGTCATATCCACAACATCTATCTGATAATTTTCTTCGATTAGATTATTAAATTGGACAGTTCTCTGTTCTGATGCAGGATTAGGGTAAACCAATATTTCTTGTGCCAGGTTATTGCCTGTTTCATTATCAGCTGTAACCATTTTATTGCCTATCGAGTTTACTTTCAGGTAACTCCAGTTAGTACTAGATCCACATTGGTTTCCAACGGTTACAGTTAGTTTAAAGGTTTTGTTATACATGTGAAATTGAAGCAGAGAGAATTATTGTTATAAGAACGCAGAAAAGAGTAGCTTATTTTTCATAGTTTTAGCAATTTTGCGCTCATTACCGGTTGGCTGGGGGGAGCGGTTGCTTATGAGGCTCCCAGGGCAAAGGTATCCAATTCCCGTAGCCGGTAATAAGCCAATTTAAATTAATTTTAATGCAAAACCTTGTGGGGCAGAAATAGCTGCTGTATCGCCCCTGCGGAATCATGGTGCTTTATGATCAGCATAAGAAAAAATAAAAACGACTTTTAATATCCTTATTTGTAGTTTTCTTTTGCCTTGGCTTTTTCGTATAGGGTAATTCATTAGTTTTGCCACTCCGTTATGCACGCATATTCCAATCGAAACTAATCTGTATTTTATAATGAATAACGCAATTTACAACTTCACCCCTCCTCAGAATGAGCCTAACCTTGGGTATAAAATCAATAGTCCTGAAAGATTAAAACTTGAGGGACAACTGATTAAACTTCAAAATGAAGTAACTGAAATACCTGCCATAATAAATGGGAAAGCAGTTTTTTCAGGTCAATGTGGTGAAGTCAGAATGCCTTCAAACCATGGTCATGTCCTTGCTAAATATCATAAAGCCTCTGAAAATGAAGTTCAAAATGCCATAAGTGCTGCATTGGAAGCTCATAAAATATGGGCTAATCTTTCATGGACAGTCAGAGCTTCCATCCTGCTCAAGGCTGCTGAACTGATATCGGGTAAATACAGAGCTCTCCTGAATGCTTCAATTATGCTTGGCCAGAGCAAGAATATTTTTCAGGCAGAGATTGACACCTGTGAGACTATTGACTTCCTAAAGTTCAATGCTTCTTTTGCTTCTAAAATTTATGAAATTCAGCCCTCTTCTGCTTTTAACCAGCTTAATAAGATGGAATTCAGACCTCTTGAAGGTTTTGTTTTTACAGTGAGCCCGTTCAATTTCACTGCTATTGCTTCAAATCTGAATATGGCACCCGTTATGATGGGTAATACTACCGTATGGAAACCAGCAACAACTTCTCTACTTTCTAATTATTTCCTGATGAAGATATTTATGGAGGCAGGTCTTCCTTCAGGGGTTATTAATTTCGTGCCGGGAAATGGTGCAACCATCGGCTCTACAGTGCTTGCTTCGCCTTATCTGGCCGGAATCCACTTTACTGGTTCAAATACAACATTTAATCACTTGTGGCTTGAAGTGGCCAAACATCTCCACAAATATCGTTCGTACCCAAGACTGATAGGCGAAACCGGTGGTAAAAATTTCATATTCGTCCATCCTTCAGCAGATCCTGTCGAAGTAGCAGTAAATGCATTCAGAGGGGCTTTCGAATTTCAGGGTCAAAAGTGTTCGGCGGTTTCAAGGATGTATGTTCCTGAATCGCTTTGGCCGTCAGTAAAAAATAAACTGCTCGAAATTGGCAATGATGCCCTCACGGGTGATGTGACTAATCCGAAAAACTTCGTAAACGCGGTGATCGATGAAAGTTCTTTCGACAACGTCAGCAAGTATCTTGAATATATAAGGGAGTCAGATGAAGCTGAGATCATTCTTGGGGGATCGGGGGATAAGAGTATCGGCTATTTTATCCAACCTACGATTGCAGTAACCACAAATCCACAGTTCAAGACTATGGTTGAGGAAATCTTTGGGCCTGTTCTGACAATTTATGTTTATGAGGATTCAAAAATTAAGGAAACTTTGGATCTGTGCGACAGCACTTCTCCTTATGGCCTGACGGGGGCTGTATTTGCACACGACCGCGTTGCTGCTTCTCAGATCTGCGAGCGACTTCAATATGCTGCAGGGAATTTCTACATAAACGATAAACCCACCGGTGCAATTGTAGGTCTCCAGCCTTTCGGCGGATCAAGAGCATCGGGAACGAATGATAAAGCTGGTGGAGAATTCAACCTTATACGCTGGATTAGTCCCAGAACTATTAAAGAAACTTTTGAACCGGCATGTGAATACAAATACGAATATATGACAGAAGAGTAAACTTCAACTACCCCTTTTGTATTGATCAGATGAAAGCCATTCTTCAAGAAATGGACCGGCCTATTCCTTCATGGTCTTTATGGTTGGCAATATAAATATTAAGACATAGGTACCAATCAATCCTGCAAGTATTACGATGCCTCTGACATAGTCTTTTTCGATTCCCCAGATGATGGAAATGGTGATCATTATCCATTGAAAGATGATGGCTTTGATTTTGGCACTTCTGGTTAAGCCTTTGTTTTTGTTCCAGTTGGTGATGTAAGGACCAAGATATTTGTTCCTTATTAACCAGTTGTAAAACCGTGTAGAGCCTCTGAGCCAGAGTCCGGCTGTAAGCAGCAGAAAGGGTGTGGTGGGAAGTCCTGGTACAACTATTCCGATAAGACCTAAGGCCAGTGAGATTGTTCCAAGAATAAGATATAACATTTTGAGTAAATTCATCAATCAAAAGGTATAAAACACTATGCTGACGGCTGACGGCAGATGGCTGACAGCTGATTGCCGACTGCTGACTGCCGATTACTGACAGCTGATTGCAGATGGCTGACTGCTGATTGCTGACTCCTTAACAATCAAAAACTATAAACTACTGCAATATCCGTTCGAAGGACTCCTGTATTACTGTTCTTTACCAGCGTTAACGGGGAGCCTTCTTCGTTCCATTGTGCAACTGTGTATTCAAATTCAACAACAAAACTAAAATTATTCTGTATAAAAGTAAGCATTGGAGCGATTCTGTACACATGATTGATTTCGGGATCTCGGGCATACACGTCTCCCACAAAACGCGGTTCACCGGAAGTTTTGCCGGTGTATCCGGCAAAAACGGAAGGTTGCCATTTTCCCTTTGTGTAACTGAGATTGCACCAGACTGAATGATACGGGAGAATTGAATATTCTCTGCGGTCAGTTAGTGAATCTATTCCTGTTACTCCAAATCCTCCCATCATCAGGTGGTCGTTAAGTGCATTGTTCAGTACATACTGGGTCTTAAGGGTAAATCCCGAAAATTCAGTCTTTAAGAAGCCAAACCACGAAAGGCAGTCAACCGATTCGTTGCTTTTATATCCCTTTTCAGTCGTCAATCTTGGCTTAAGACGCTTGTAATCATTGCCCACACCTACCAGTGTTTTGCCGGGTTTATATTGTATTTGTCCGTTAAAATTAGGAATGGCACTATTGCGAAGGTATTCGGTACTATTGCCTGCCGGTCCTCTGTTGATATAATCTCTTTGAGATGCAGCAACGGCAACTGCATTGAAATTACCAAACTTCTGATCAAACCTTATTTGTGGCTGGCGACTGAATGAATGAAATGGAGCCCCGGTATTTAATGCCAGAACAGAGGGTATCATTTCAGGCACGTCGAGTGGATGCCAGTATTGTCCGACCAACAGACGCGATGTTTTCCATTCAAGTGCCATATAGGCATGCCTGAGCCGGAGACTGTTATTTTCCGCGTTGGAGGCTCCCGTGAAATCTCCTTCGACAAAAGCCATTGATCTTGCACCCAGCAAATCCACTCCTTTTACTTTAACAGATAAACGGGTGGTCATGGCGTACTGGTTGAATGAGGGCTGCGCGTTAACGTCGTTCCCATCGGGGTCAAAGACAGGTCTTTTGGGATAAAAAAGAAGATAGCCTTCTCTCGCTTCCACTATCTGTCGGGTATCGAATAGGGCCTCGCCCCTGACATATCCTGAAAAAGTATAGGCAAATTTTGAAGGTTCATTCTGACTAAATGAAAAAATGGGCAACAGCAGTAGTGCCACCATGTATAGTTTCTTATTCATGCAATGTGTGTTAAAGGCGGCAAAAATAAGACATCGGAGTTAAACTTTGTTAAACAAAGTCTCTTTGTCGTTTTGCTTCAAATAAAAGCACCGCTGTTGATACCGAAACATTTAGAGAATCAATGCTTCCAAGCATGGGAATTATTATACGGTGGTCGCAGAAATTGATCCATGTGCCGGTCAGTCCGTCAGCTTCTGTTCCCATGACAAAAGCAGTTGCCTTGCGATAGTCATGACCGTCATACCTCGAAGATGCTGTTAATTCAGCTGCATAGGAGGTGATATGGTTTTTAGTTAGCCAGGCTTGCGCTTCGGCTGTGGTACAAGCTGCTACTTGTCGTGAAAAAACACACCCCACCGATGATCTTATAACGTTGGGGTTGTGGATGTCGGTAAGCGGATCACAAACGATGACTGCATCAGCATCCACTGCATCGGCTGTGCGGAGTATTGCGCCCAGATTGCCCGGTTTTTCAACTGATTCAAGTATAATCACCAGCGGGTTCCTGCTCAGTTTGATTTCATCTAACGTAAGTAATCCGGGCTGAAATAAGGCTATGAATCCATCTGAACCTTCACGATAAGCGATCTTCTCAAAGACCGTCCGGCTGATGTATGTTATACGGGTTTCGGGTGGAATTATGGAAAGATCAATTTCAGCCACTTCCTGACAATAAAAAACTTCCACCGGACTATAACCTGCATTGAGAGCTATATTGAATTCCCTGAATCCCTCCACCACAATGAGGTTCTGTTTTCTGCGCTCACGGGACTTTTCCTGAAGCAACAAAAGGTTTTTGATCCTTGGATTCTGGTAGCTGGTTATCTGTTCCATTTAAACGTTATTATTGCAAAGATAAGTAATGCAGAATGATTTAATACGGTTTAAGGCTGAAACCTGATTTGAACTAATTTTGCAGACTATGACAATTGAGCTTCTCTCTCCTGCCAAAAATCTTAAAGTTGGTAAAGCTGCCATTTCAGCAGGTGCTGATGCAGTGTATATTGGTGGCCCGAATTTCGGCGCCAGGGCATCTGCAGGGAACTCTGTGGAGGATATTGGCGAACTGGTAACCTATGCCCATCAATACGGTGCCAGGGTGTATGTTACACTCAATACGCTTCTGTATGACCATGAGCTGGAGGCCGCTGAGCGTCTTTGTCACGAACTCTGTTTGGCAGGTATTGATGCACTGATCATTCAGGATGCAGCACTTTTAAAGATGAATCTTCCGCTCGTGCCCCTTCATGCAAGTACTCAAATGCATAATACCACTCCCGAAAGAGTGAGGTTTCTGGAAGGAGCCGGAATAAAACGGGTGGTGCTGGCCCGCGAATTAAGCATTGATCAGATCATGGATGTTAGAGCCCGCACTAACGTGGAGCTTGAAGCTTTTATTCACGGATCGCTTTGCGTAAGTTATAGTGGCAGATGCTATATGAGCGAAACCATAGGAAACAGGAGTGCTAACCGTGGTGAGTGCGCTCAGCCTTGTCGTAATAAATACTCCCTGACAGACGAGAACGGGCAGGTGTTGATTAAGGATAAACACTTGCTTTCGCTGCGCGACCTGAACAGAAGTGCCTTTATCAATGAAATGATAGATGCCGGTGTGTCGTCGTTTAAAATTGAAGGGCGGTTAAAAGATGTGGACTATGTCAAAAATATCACAGCATACTACCATGTTCTGCTAAACGAGGCCATTACAACCCGACCGGGTTACAGGCGCAGTTCAACAGGCACGGTTAATCTCAAGTTCACACCGGATCCCGACAGATCTTTTAACAGGGGATTTACCGATTACTTTGCCGAAAGTCGCAATGAGAAACTAACAAACCCTGATTCACCAAAATCAATTGGCCGGGAGATTGGTGAAGTCCTTGAAATTAAAGGCAAATCAACCAGACTGAAGTTGCCTAAAGGAATAGAACTTGCCAATGGAGACGGGGTATGCTGGATTAATAAAGAGGGAGTTATGCAGGGTTCGGGAGTTAACAAGGCTTCGGTGGAAGTTGAATCATTTGATAAAGATCACAGCTGCTGGTTGGTTGAACTGGCAGATGGTTCAGGCCTGAAATCGGGAGTTAAAATCAGACGGAATTTCGATAAAACATTTGAAGGATTGCTTGAGAATGAAGCCTCGGCAATCCGTTCAATTTACATAGATGTCTCTTTGAAAGAAAACCCGGAGGGATTTATTTTAACAGGTAAAGATGAAGATGGAATTAAATCTGAAGTAAGTCTGGTTTGTGAGAAAACACCCGCTACAAATCCGGATGCCGGATACCAAAAACTGAGAGAACAACTCACCAAGGCAGGTGGTACGATTTTCAGTGTTCGGAATATAGATGTACAATTGGAGAAGGAACTTTTTTTCAGGCATTCATTCATAAATCAATTGAGAAGGGAACTCCTGGATGTGGCCGCACAAAACAGGTTGGTTGCTTATAACGAAAAGCAGAAAGCTGCAAGAGTTAATTCAGTAATTCAGGATAAATCGTCGGTTTGTAATGATCATCGGGCTGAATATCCCTATGCGCACGATGAATTAACCGCTAAGGAAAACATTACCAATAAACTGGCCGGGGAGTTTTATTCGGACCATGGTGTTGATGTTACATCAATTCAGATGCAAAATTTAAGGGATTCAAAAAAATCTGACATCAGCTTTCCTTTATCTGACAGTACTCTGCCATTGATGACCACTAAGTTTTGTCTGAAGTATGAATTAGGAAAATGCCCCATGCATCAATCCTTTGATAACAATCTTCCCAAAACGCTATATCTTAGCAACCGTGACGGACGTTTTCAATTGACTTTCGATTGCAAGTCGTGTGTAATGAGGATTTACAAAGCGAAATAAGATGATTAAGACTATTACCCCGGGTTTATGGAAAGATTATGAGTTAGTTGACTCCGGAAACTTCAACAAACTGGAGAGATATGGTAATCAACTGCTTATCAGGCCTGAACCGCAAGCTGTATGGGATAAATCGCTAACCGACCAGGAGTGGGCAAATAAAGCGTCAGCTACTTTCAGGAAAGAAAAAAATGATCCTGAAAAGGGCAAATGGCATCTCAACAAAGGGACGAAAGAGCAATGGTTTATTCAGTATTCCTATAAGCAGATGAAACTGCGTATGCGATTAGGGTTAACGGGTTTCAAACATATCGGGTTATTCCCTGAACAGGCTGATAACTGGAACTTTATCTACGACCGTTTATCGGATTTCACTTTACGGAATCCATCAGTGCAAAAACCGAAGGTGTTGAACCTGTTTGCATATACCGGTGGTGCTTCCTTAGCGGCTGCTTCGGCCGGAGCTGATGTTTCGCATGTTGACTCGGTAAAGCCTGTGATTACCTGGGCCAGAGAGAATTCAGAAGCAAGTGGTTTAAGCGGCATCAGATGGATAGTGGAAGATGCCCTTAAGTTTGTGAGACGCGAAGTGAGGCGAGGCGCTAAATACCAGGGCATCATGCTCGACCCCCCTGCTTATGGAAGGGGTGCTGATGGTGAGAAATGGATTCTTGAAGAGAATATCAATGAGATGATAAAGCTATGTGCCGAACTGCTTGATAAAAATTATGCATTCTTTATCCTTAGTCTTTATTCCATGGGACTATCGGCGCTCATTGGCGAAAACCTGGTATTGAATGCTTTTGGAAACCAGCCTCATCTTGAAGCCGGAGAATTATACCTGGCTGATAATTTCAACAAAAAACTTCCCCTGGGAACGATTGTAAGATTCTGAAATCAGCTTCTTAACTCATACCCCGCTGCTTCTTGATTTCGTTATAAGCATTGTTCAGGGTCTGGAACTTTTCATTCGCCGCTTTCTGAATATCCTCGCCAAGATGGGTAACCTTATCAGGATGATATTTTAAAGCCATTTTACGATAAGCTTTTTTAACCTCTTCATCGCTGGCATCGGGAGAAATTTCAAGGATTTTATAGTGACTGTTCACATCCTTTACAAACATGGCACTCAGCGACTCAAAATCTTTTGGACGAATGCCCATCTTCAGACATACATGACGGAGTACGTTGGCTTCCATCTGACCAATTCCTCCATCGGCCGAAGCCACTCCAAATAGAAGATGAACCAGTTCGAGACGGGATGGGTACTCCATATTTTCCTGAATCTGCTCTGAAATTTCATCTATATCAAGGTCCTGATTTAGTATTTCTCTCAAAAGCAACAGGAGTCTCTCTGCTTCTGTGTCGCCAAATCTACTGACCAGGAATCGCTTTACGTAATCGAGCTCAGAGCGCATTACACGGCCATCGGCTTTCATGATTGCTCCAATCATGACAAGGAGGCTTACCTTAAAATCGCCTTCCTGTGTTGGCGTAAAACCTTTATATTCATAGGTACCCTGTTGCATGCTGTCGTACATTGAACCGAACACAAAGCCCAGTATGGCTCCAATCGGACCACCTAAAGCCCAACCAAGCCCTCCTCCTATCCATTTTCCAAATGAACTTAAGGAAGAAAATCGTTTGCCAAAAAAATCAGGAAGATTCGCCATTATAAGTATTTAATTGAGAGGGCAAAATTACAAAATTGCAACAATAGTGTTCTCTGCTGCAATCTATTATTGTGTCTTACTTTTATGGGTTCAGAAGTCAAATGGTTGTTTACTGAATCAGGAACTGTGTAAAAGTCTGCCCTCCTCTATCATGCATATACCTGCCTTCTCCAGGCCTGCAAGTACCGGTTCGTAAATCTCACGAATCAATGGCCTTAACAATCCTTTTACTTTAATCTTTCCGCTTAATATCAGGTCCGCGGCTATTGCTGCAGGAAGTGCGACAGTTTTTGCTATTGCGGTATCGCCATTTATATCACCTGTCTTATATAATCGTGAATACAATTTCTCTTCTTTATCAAAAGGGTATTTTACCAACATCTCATGCTGCAACAGAACCATGTCGGTCTCTGTTTCATTGAGCATCATTTTCCCAAACATCAGGTCACAAGTGACATTGAAAGGTGAATCTATAGCTTTACCAATCTTTTCATTGCTAAAGAATCCCAGCCATTTCAGAGATTTTATTGCAACTGAATCCTCAGGAATTTTAAGGAACCTGGCAATCTGACATTCGTACTCAGGGTATAGAGTTCCTGTTTTTCTTTCAATCAGATTAAAATATGAGAGATCCTGGAGAGGAATAATTTGTGTGTCGAGCAATCCCAGACTCTTTAATGCATCAATGGTTTCGCACCATCCCGGAAATCTTAGAGTGCCTCTCATCATGGTACTGACTTCAGGAATTTGGTACTCACTTATATACGATACTGAATCCCTGTTCGGATAAACATCCATCATACCGACTTCGGGAAATTCAACGGCAAAAGTTTCCTTAAACAAGGATTCAGGTGGGATAACCACTTCTTGTCCCATTCTCAGATATCTTGCACCGGAAAGTGAAGCATTCATTACGCCGAGGGGACTCCAGGTGAATTTATAAGCAAGAGGATTATCGATTGCTTCGATCGCCGGAAGTGCTCCACACAAGGAATAAAATGAGACAACCTCACCTTGGTTTGCATGCACTCTGTCGATCAGTTTCATTGCACTCATATGGTCGATACCGGGATCCAATCCCATTTCATTCAGTACAATAATTCCGCTCTCTTCAATTTGCGAAGACAATTCAGCCATACCAGGATGCTGATAAGATGTGGTTATTAGTGACGTTTTATGCTTGATACAAAACTTTGCTACCTGAAGATGCATGTTAGCCGGCAATAAACTTATAACCAAATCGGTATCAGATATGAGTATATCAAGTTCTTCTTCGTTTTTTACATCCAGTTCGACTGCTGTTGAATTGGGATGACCGAGCAAAATTGATTCAGCCTTGGCTTTATTCATATCGGCCAGGGTTAACTGGTAATCTTTGCTTAATAGCCAAGTGACCAATGGATTGGATACCATTCCGGCCCCCAGAACCAGAATCTTTTTCATAAACCGGTTGCTTTTACTGTGTGGCTGATTTTGTTATTTAGATAATCATTTAAATACTGATAACCGGGAGTCAATACTCCCTGATGAACTATGAGTGCTTTCTTTATGGCCATAGGCAAACTGAGTTCGGCAAACGGTTCATCAAAATCACAATCGACAATTGGTTTAAGATAATGGATCAGCGCGTTTGAAAAGCCTTCGGAAGCTTCACGAGGCAATTCACTGGGCAAGATATGCACTGCCATAACCAGCAGTCCTTTACCCAGGTATCCCATAGTCTGTTGGCCGGTGTCAGGGTTATAAACAAACAAAGGGTCATCAATTTCAGTTCCCTTGTGGGTAATTTCGATGCTTCCATCAGGATCACAGGTTATATCCCCGATAACCCTGAGTTTTGGGATTTCATCTTGCTGAAATAATTGTGCAACGGCATCTTTGGTGACCAATCGGGGGAATCCAGGTTTCCAGTATATGCAGTTCATTAATACTGTCAACGAAGGGAGGTATTTCCCGAATATGCTACTATAGTTTTGTGGATTGCGGTAGTAGTCATTCTTATCGAACGGTTTCCCTTCATTATGCTGAGCCATGTGTTCCTGATGGAAAACGATTTTATATATAAGGTTCTTTGGCGCGCAATTAGTGTTTTTTAGTTTGAGTAGTCGCTCAGGTGAGATTTCTTTTACCGGTAGCAGACCGAGAATTTCCTGTGCACCCTGAGATGTGTGTCCATAACCGGCAAAGCCAATTGTCAAAGGCAATAGATCATCAGGTAGTCCATTTTCAGCAATTTCAGTCCCTACTTCTTCAATCTCCATTTTTGCTTCTTCGAGGGAGTGATACTTGTGGGCTTGTTTTATCTTCCTGAATGGAGTAACATATCCTTGGTGTTCGAGTCGTAAACCTAAAGCCCATAGCGAATTGATCATGCCGGCCAATCCTGCATAATGCCCGAAAAAGATAACACGGTGACCTTGCTCATCCGTTATTTTCTCATAATCTATCAGATTGCATTCCAGATCCATCATCTTCTGAAGACGAGGCATATTGTAAGACTGCCCTTTAATAACGTGAGAGAAATTAACGTAAGTTTTCCCTGCTTCGAATTTTTCAATTGGAATTTCCTTTACTCCCAGGATGATATTACAATCATTAAGATTATCGGAAATTTTTGCGCCTGCCGATTGGTATTCCTTATCTGTGAAAATCCTTTTATCTGATTTTTGAACAACGATGTCCATTCCCTTTTTCTTCACCAGAAATTCAACATGGGCAGGGATTAAAGGTGCTCTAAGCTCACTACTGTACAGGTCTTCGTGTCTTATGCCGACGTACTTACTCATATCTTTAAGATGCTGATTCTTTATTGTAACTGACAGAACAAAGGTTACTTAATTAGGTTCATATAATTTTTACATAACCTTTACTTTCCCTGGCGAATATTTCAGTAGGTTTGCAATTCAATTATCATTTAGTCATCATTTATATCGGTATCCGGAGATGTCATTAGCCAAAGGCGTAATGCGTAAACTACTCTCATTAATAAAGTACATTGTCTTTTTCTTTTTTATTTCAACTGTCGGCATCACTATTATATATCGGTTTATACCTCCACCGGTCACCCCTTTAATGATAATAAGGTTGGTGGAACAAACTGTGGAAGGTGAAAAGCTAAAGCTTTATAAAGACTGGGAACCGATCAGGAGAATATCTCCGAATATGGTGCAGGCGGTGGTTGCGTCAGAAGACAATAATTTCATGAAACACTTCGGGGTGGATTTTGAGGCAATAAAGAAAGCAAAGGAACTGAATAAAAAAGGAAAGGTTTTAAGAGGAGCGAGTACCATATCTCAACAAACAGCAAAAAATGTTTTTCTCTGGCCTCACAGGTCCTGGTTCAGGAAAGGACTGGAAGTTTATTTTACCGGTCTGATCGAAATATTCTGGGGTAAGCAAAGGATAATGGAAGTTTATCTGAATGTGATTGAAATGGGAGATGGCATATATGGTACACAGGCAGCATCACAAATGTACTTTAACAAATCTGCCTCTGAACTTAACAAACCCGAGGCCGCCCTTATTGCAGCAACTTTACCAAATCCACGTATTTACAAAGTGAGCAATCCTTCATCCTACATCAGGAAAAAACAGCAACGGATAATGCGTGCTATGAATCGTATAGAACAGGTACATTTTTCTTCAGTAAAGAATGATAAATGATTCACGGGATCAAAGAATCCAATAGCTGAACCATGAACATTTTATAATATATTGGAACAGTATTTTTTGTACTTTTGCAGCCTTAAAATTATTTGGAGAAGTTTGAACATTTAACAGGACTGTTTTTTAAATATTTGATCAAATACTAATAAAATGGGAAAAGAAAAAGCTCGAAAAGCGGTTTACACTTTCGGTGATAAAAAGGCTGAAGGCGATGCCAAAATGAAGAATTTGCTCGGTGGAAAAGGTGCCAACCTTGCAGAAATGAATTTAATTGGAGTTCCGGTTCCTCCGGGATTTACAATTACAACAGAAATCTGTACCGATTACAATGAAAAAGGTCGCGAATACGTAGTTGCTATGATCCGCAAGGAAGTTGAAGACGCCGTGAGTTATGTTGAAAAAATCATGGGTTCGAAATTTGGTGACTCAAAAAATCCGCTTCTACTTTCTGTTCGTTCCGGATCCCGTGCTTCAATGCCCGGTATGATGGATACTGTGCTTAATCTTGGCTTAAATGATGAAGCAGTTGAAGGAATTGCTTTAAAAACCGGAAACGAGCGTTTTGCCTGGGATTCATACCGCCGCTTTGTTCAGATGTTCGGCGATGTGGTCCTTGGTATGAAACCAGCTTCAAAAGAAGACATTGATCCATTTGAAGAAATCATGGATCACATGAAGGAAGAAAAAAAGATTGTAACTGATAATGAATTTACAGTGGCTGATTTAAAGGAACTCGTTAAGAGATTTAAAGCCGCTGTTAAAAAAGTAACCGGTAAGGATTTCCCTACCAGTCCATGGGAACAACTCTGGGGCTCAATAATGGCAGTATTCGATAGCTGGATGAATGAACGTGCTATCTATTACAGAAAACTTAATGATATACCTTCAGAATGGGGAACTGCTGTTAATGTTCAGGCCATGGTGTTTGGTAACATGGGCAGTAACTCAGGCACCGGTGTTGCTTTTACACGTGATGCTGCAACAGGTGAAGATATTTTCAATGGTGAGTATCTGATCGATGCACAAGGAGAAGATGTTGTTGCCGGTATCCGTACACCTCAGCAAATTACAAAAGAAGGTTCCATCCGTTGGGCTAAGCTTGCAAATGTCAGTGAAAAAGACAGAGCTGCAAAGTTCCCATCACTCGAGGAAGCAATGCCGGAGATTTACAATGAATTATTAGAGACTCAGCAAAAACTCGAAGATCACTATCATGATATGCAGGATCTTGAATTTACCATTCAGGAAGGCAAGCTATGGATGCTCCAGACACGTAATGGTAAACGTACAGGAGCCGCAATGGTAAAGATTGCGATGGATATGTTGAGAGAAGGCAGACTTACAGAGGAAGAAACCTTACTCCGCATAGAACCTAACAAACTTGATGAGCTACTGCACCCGGTATTTGATCAGGCTGCAATGAAGAAAGCAAAAGTTCTTGCAAAGGGTCTGCCTGCTTCACCCGGAGCAGCAACCGGTATCATCTGTTTCCATGCTGATGAAGCTGAAGAACTTGTTAAGCAAAGCAAGAAGGTTATTCTTGTCCGTATTGAGACATCTCCCGAAGACCTTAAGGGTATGAATCTGGCCGAAGGTATTCTGACTGCCCGTGGTGGTATGACTTCACATGCAGCAGTTGTTGCCCGTGGAATGGGTAAATGTTGCGTTTCTGGAGCCGGTTCATTAAAGATCGATTATAAAGCACGCACCTTATCAGTTGATGGTAAGATCTTAAAAGAAGGCGATTTTATTTCTCTAAACGGAAGTACAGGAGAAGTTTATGAAGGTAAAATTGCAACTAAAGCAGCTGAAGTAAGTGGTGATTTTGGTGACTTAATGAACCTTGCCGATAAATACTCCAGAATGCTTGTAAGAACTAATGCAGACACACCACGTGATGCTAAGGTTGCCCGCGATTTTGGTGCACAGGGTATCGGTCTCTGCCGTACTGAGCATATGTTCTTCGAAGGAGATAGAATTAAACCGATGCGTGAAATGATTCTTGCCGACAATGAAGAAGGCAGAAGAAAGGCTCTTGCAAAACTGTTACCTATTCAAAGAGCAGATTTCGAAGGTATTTTCGAAGCAATGCAGGATCTTCCTGTGACTGTACGTCTATTGGATCCTCCTTTACATGAATTTGTACCTCACGAAACACAAAACCAGGCTGAAATGGCAAAAGAAATGGGTATTTCAGCTGAGGCAGTTGCTCAAAAAGTGCATGATCTTGCCGAGATGAATCCTATGTTGGGTCATCGTGGATGCCGCTTAGGCAACACTTATCCTGAAATTTCAGAAATGCAGGCTCGTGCTATTATTGAAGCAGCTCTTAACCTGAAGAAAAAAGGCATTAAGGCTCTTCCCGAAATCATGATTCCGCTTACCGGTACACTCGCCGAAATGAAAATGCAGGAATCAATAGTTCGCGAAACTGTTGAGAAAGTTTTCGAAGAACGCAACGACAGGATGGATTACATGGTGGGTACGATGATCGAAATCCCTCGTGCTGCCTTAGTAGCAGATAAGATTGCTGAGTCAGCTGAATTCTTCTCTTTCGGAACAAACGACCTGACCCAGATGACTTTTGGATACTCAAGAGATGATGCCGGCAAATTCTTACCGGTTTATCTTGAAAAAGGGATCCTGAAGCATGATCCTTTCCAGATTCTGGATACTGAGGGTGTTGGCCAGTTGGTTGATATTGCCGTTGAGCGTGGCCGCAGAACCAATCCTAAATTAAAGGTTGGTATTTGTGGAGAGCATGGTGGTGAACCTTCATCAGTTGAATTCTGCCATTCAGTTGGTATGAATTATGTAAGTTGTTCTCCTTTCCGCGTTCCTATTGCTCGTCTTGCAGCTGCTCAGGCAGTCCTGAAAGAAAATGCAGGTTCGGCTAAGGATAAGAAAAAAGCTGAAAAGAAAGCCGAAAAGAAGGTTGAGAAAGCTTTGAAAAAAGAAAAGAAGGCTGAAAAGAAAGAAAAGAAGGCTGAAAAGAAAAAGTAATCCTTAATTTTCATTCAAAACATCTTTGAAGAAGGGAAACAAAAGGTTTCCCTTTTTCGTTTTTAAGTAAAATCATACAGAGAGATATTTCCCAAATATCAAAATTTTATTGTGTTTTGGTTTATTGTATTCAATTTTCTTAAATTTGCAATCGTTTGCACCAAAGCAAATACATCATTCATTTGTTAAAAGAGTTGTCTTCAATTTTAAATATAATATTACATGAGCAATAATTCCGAAAGCGTATTGACTGCTAATTCAAAAGTCATTGACTTGTCAGTATATGGCATAAAAGATGTCGAGTGCATTTATTACAATCCTTCTTATGAAGAGCTATATGAACATGAAACTGACCCATCATTAACAGGGTTTGAGAAGGGAATCGTTACAAAATTGGGTGCCGTTTCAGTTGATACCGGCATATTTACCGGTCGCTCTCCAAAAGATAAATACATTGTTTATGATGAGGTAAGTAAAGATAATGTATGGTGGTCAACTATTGGAAAAAATGACAATCATCCCATTACTCCTGAAATATGGAATCATCTCAAATCAATAGTCACCAAACAGCTTTCTGGAAAGAAACTTTATGTTGTGGATGCATATGCAGGTGCTAATCCCGAATCACGACTCAGCATCCGTTTTATAATGGAGGTAGCATGGCAGGCTCATTTCGTCAGGAATATGTTTATCAGGCCAACTGAAGAAGAACTGAAAAATTTTACTCCTGATTTCATTCTGATAAATGGTTCTAAGGCAGTTAATCCTAACTGGAAAGAACAGGGTTTGAATTCTGAAAATTTTGTTGCCTTCAACCTAAAGGAAAGAATCCAGGTAATTGGTGGTTCATGGTACGGTGGTGAAATGAAAAAGGGAATATTCACTTTGATGAACTACTACCTTCCCCTCAAAGGTATAGCTTCTATGCATTGTTCAGCAAATATGGGCAAGGATGGTGATGTCGCTATTTTCTTTGGTTTATCAGGTACTGGCAAAACCACCCTTTCAGCCGACCCCAAGAGAGCACTTATAGGGGATGACGAACATGGCTGGGATGATGATGGTGTGTTTAACTTCGAAGGTGGCTGTTATGCAAAATGTATTAACCTGAGCGAAGAAAATGAACCTGATATCTATCATGCCATAAGGCGGAACGCTTTACTCGAAAACCTGGTTGTTCTGGAAGATGGCACAGTTGACTTCGCAGATGCTTCAAAGACTGAAAATACCCGCGTTTCGTACCCGATATACCATATTGACAACATAGTTAAGCCTGTATCGAAAGGCGGTCATGCAACAAAGGTTATCTTCCTTACAGCTGATGCTTTTGGTGTACTACCTCCGGTTTCAATCTTAACGCCCGATCAGACAAAATATCATTTCCTATCAGGTTTCACTGCTAAGCTCGCAGGTACAGAGAGAGGTGTAACTACTCCTCAACCAACTTTCTCAGCTTGTTTTGGCAATGCCTTCTTAACATTGCATCCAACAAGGTATGCTGTTGAACTGGTTAAAAGAATGGAAGCTTCAGGAGCAAAAGCATATCTGGTAAATACCGGCTGGAACGGTTCAGGGAAACGTATCTCAATTAAAGATACCCGTGCAATCATTGATGCTATTCTTGATGGAAGCATTGACCATGCTGAAACAAAAATGATCCCATATTTCAATCTCTCAGTACCTACTGAATTAAAAGGGGTTAATACGCACATACTTGATCCACGCAATACTTACCCAACTGCCGCAGAATGGGAAATAAAAGCAAAAGATCTTGCTAAAAGATTCATTGATAATTTCGTTAAATATACAGATAATGAAGAAGGCCGCAGTTTAGTTGCTGCCGGTCCGCTGTTATAAAATACTACTTGTTTACACTGAAGGCTGTCGGGTTTTGACAGCCTTTTTCTTTTTGGTTTATATTGAACTTTTATACGATATATATCTAAATATTTGATTTTAGCTTATTTTAACATTATATTTGTTGTGCTAAACATTTAATACCAATTTATTATGCCTACCGGAAAAGTTAAATTCTTTAATGAGCGTAAAGGCTTTGGATTCATAATTGATGATGAATCAAAGCATGATGTTTTTGTTCACGCAACAGGACTAACTGAAAAAGTGAGTGAAAACGATTCAGTGACTTATGAAGTGACTGAAGATAAAAGGGGTAAAAAAGCTATCGATGTGAAAAAATTGTAGCCAAAGTCTTTCTATTCTGTAAGAGCTTCTATTTTGAAGCTCTTTTTTTTCACCTGTCCCCCGCTACCTCAAATTCTTGGGTTCCAATTTAGAGTATCTTTGCACGATGAACTACCTGTTAATAGAGAATTTAAGTAAATCCTACGGAGAAAAAGAGTTATTTTCAAATATTACCTTTGGCATTGATGAAGGAAGTAAGGTTGCATTAATAGCCCGTAATGGTGCCGGTAAAAGCTCCTTGCTGAACATAATAGCAGGTAAAGATTTGCCCGACGAGGGTTCAGTAGTCTTCAGAAAAAACATCAAGTGGTCATACCTACCCCAGAATCCTGAGTTAGATGAATCAAAATCTGTTTTCGATATCCTTTTTCATTCAGAAAATGATTTCATGCGTGCTATCAGGAATTATGAACTGAGTCTTAAGCGGTTGCATTACGAAGATACAGTTGAAGCACATAAATTTCTGGAAGAGTCATCCGTTGAAATGGAACGCTTGGGAGCATGGGACTATGAGAATAAAATAAAAGAGATACTCTCAAGATTCAAAATTACAGACCTTGACCAGAAGGTGGGGGAACTGTCGGGTGGGCAAAGAAAGAAAATTAGTCTCGCTAAAGCATTACTTGAAGAAACCGACCTGATGATTTTGGATGAGCCGACAAACCATCTGGACATTGAAATGATTGAATGGCTCGAAGAACATCTCTCGCGACCCAGTTTGAGTCTTCTGGTGGTTACACATGACCGGTATTTTCTTGACAATGTATGTGATGAGATCCTTGAACTGGATAATAACCGTTTATTCAAATACAAAGGAAATTACGCTTACTTTATTGAGAAAAAGGCTGAACGGGAAGCCATTGAGCAAACTGAGATTGAGAAAGCCCAGGGTCTTTTCAGAAAAGAACTTGAGTGGATGCGGCGAATGCCACAGGCAAGAACTACAAAATCGAAAGCTCGTATTGACAACTTTTACGAAATCCAGGAAAAAGCAAACAGACGTGTTGACAAAGGGACAGGACCACTCGAGGTTAAAATGAACCGTATTGGAGGTAAAGTTCTTGAAATGAACAATGTGTTTAAGTCATTTGGTGATAATAAGATCATCGAAAACTTTTCGTATATCTTCAAAAAGGGTGAAAGAGCGGGCATTGTAGGTAGAAATGGTTCAGGTAAAACAACTCTTCTGAATCTGATTACGGGTCATCTTACACCTGATATGGGCAAAGTATCCACCGGACAGACTATTGTATTCGGATATTACTCTCAGGAAGGTTTTCAGCCCCTCGAAGACAAGAGGGTCATTGACATAGCAAAAGATATTGCCGAACAGATTCCATTAGGGAAAGGCTATATAAGTGCTTCTGCCTTTCTGGCTCATTTCAATTTTCCACATGTGCTTCAATACAATTACTTTTCAAGCCTGAGCGGGGGTGAGAAAAGGCGCCTGTATCTCCTGATGCAATTGCTCAAAAACCCTAATTTCCTGATTCTGGATGAACCTACCAATGATCTTGATATTTATACCCTGAATCTCCTGGAAGATTTCCTGATTAATTTTGAGGGTTGCCTTTTGGTAGTTTCTCACGACCGGTACTTTATGGACAAGCTGGTTGAACATGTGTTCGTGTTTGAGGGCAACGGGAAAATAAAAGATTATTATGGAAATTATACCGAATACTACAGGTTAAAGTTAGCAGAAGAGGCACAAGAGCAAAAAAAGCAATCTCAGATTGCGGCAGTTGCTAGAAAGCCAAAAGATACAGAAATAAATAAACCCAGAAAACCATCCTATAAGGAGACTAAAGAATATGAAGAGTTAGAAAGGGATATCCAGTTTCTGGAGGAACAAAAGCAAGCCATTATGGATCGCATGAACAGTGGTGTCTGCACTCCCGAAGAACTCGGTCAGTTGGCCAGGGACTACAGTAGTATGGAAACGTTGTTAGATGAAAAAACCAACAGATGGATTGAATTGAGCGAGCTCTTTCTTTAAAAGATATTTAACTACATAAAACAAAAGCACGCTTTAGAAAGGCGTGCTTTTGTGACTATGAACAGACAATAGCTTTATCTTAATTGCATATACTAACCGTCAGACTTTTTACTGTTATTACGAGTTAAGCATAACAGGCATCACTAGCATAAGGATATCTTCGGCTTTATTTTCACTATCAACAGGACGAAGGATTCCGGCCCTGTTAGGCGCTGAAAGCTCAAGCTTTACATTTTCAGTGCTTAAGTTGGAAAGCATCTCAATAAGGAAACGCGAATTAAATCCAATCTCCATATCATCTCCTGAATATGTACAACTCAATCTTTGTCTTGATTCGTGTGCAAAATCGATATCTTCGGCATCAACAAAAAGCTCCTGGCCAGTAATAGTAAGCCTGATTTGGTTAGTTGACTTATTGGCAAAGAACGAACCTCTCTTAAGTGTGGTAATGAAAGAAAGCCTGTCGACAATAAGGGTATTTGGATTATCAGTCGGGATTACAGCTTCATAATTAGGATAGCGCCCTTCAATCAGACGGCAGAACAAATCGATATTATTAAATTTAAACCTGGCATTTTTCTGATTATACGAAATAGCAACAGGTGTTTCATCAGCGCTAAGTATATTTTTAAGCTGGTTTAGCGGTTTCTTAGGCATAATGAATGAAACGGTATTGTCAGCGCTTGCGTCTGATCTCTTATACTTTACAAGCTTATGAGCATCTGTGGCTACAAATATTATTGAATCGGGTGAAAGGTCGCAATTCACACCTGACATAGCAGGACGAAGGTCGTCGGAACCGGTTGCAAAAATGGTTTTATTGATAGCTGAAAGTAATACCTCCGCATTTAGACTAAACCCTGATGTTTCTTCAAGTTCAGGTGCTCTTGGGAATTCATCTGCATTATGACCGGTGATATGGAATTTTGCTGCATCGGCTGCAATCTCCACTACATTGTTAGCATTTATGGAGAAAGTTAAAGGAGTATCACCATAAGTCTTGAGTAACTCCATAAGTATCTTGGCAGGTATTGCTATCATACCCTCATCTTCAGCCATGGTAACATCAAGTACGACTGTCATGGTTGTTTCCAGGTCGGAAGCTGTAATCCTTAAAGTGTTGCCACTTAAATCCATCAGAAAGTCGTCGAGTATTGGAAGTGTATTACTTGAATTCAATACGCCGCTGATAGCCTGAAGACTGCGAAGAAGGTTTTGACTAGATACTATAAATCTCATAATCAATAATTTGTTTGATTTGGTCTATATTTTACAATTACGGTAAAAGTAAGAAATAAATGTTGAAACTACTATAAGCAGGTCTTGAAGGAGTACAAAATTTTATCAACAATTTAGCTCTATTTGCTAACATGTGATAATTGGAAGCTACTGAGGTGCTTTAAAGTTGCTTTTTGGTGATTCTGTTTTTACCGAAATCAAATTTCTTTTCAGTGCCTGCAAGGAGTCGTTTTATATTAGCCCTGTGAGTAAGAGGTATAAATACTGCGATACCAAGAGCTAACACAATTAATGGGATATTCGTTTCTTTAAAGATCAGGATTTCAACAATAGGAAAAAGGATTGAGCATACAATAGAAGAGACAGATACTATACGAGTAAATACCATCAAAAGGCTAAAGCACACCAGAATAACCAGAAAGCTTGCAGGGTATAATGCGATAATAACTCCAACCAATGAAGCTACTCCCTTACCTCCACTGAAAGAAGCAAAAACAGGGAAAACATGCCCTACTACTGCCACTGAACCCAAAAGAATTTGGTAAATCACTTCCTGATTTGCAGTAAAAGCGGGATTAGACAGAAACAATGACAGCTTTACAGCCAGATAAGATTTAAATACATCAAAAAGAAGAACAGGGATACCTGCCTTAAGCCCTAAGATGCGTATTGTATTAGTGGCACCGGCATTTCCGCTTCCAACTGTCCGGATATCCAGGTTATAAAATAATTTTCCGACAATGACAGAGGTTGGGATTGAGCCCAATAAATAAGCTGATATAATTGCTAAAACAACTTCAATTGTGATCATGGTTCCTGAGGAATATATTGGCGTTGTTGCATTTTGCGCATAAATGCTATACGTGCATCGGGGGTTGAAATAATAAACTGATATCCGGGTTCTCCACTTTTAGTAGGTAAGGTACGTTTCTTTTCGTTAATGGAGGATATTATCGTGTTGAATTCGTTATTGGAGCTTATGGCTTGCATTATTCCATTACCATAGGTGAAAAAGTACCACACCAGAGGGTTGAGTTCCAGATAAATGTTTACTATATCTCCGGTCCGCCTTTTCCCGATTTCAATATATCCGCCTATGGTTCTGTTCACAATATTTCCCCCAATAGTAGCAATGCCTATCTTGCCATCACTGACATACGATTTAAGTTTCTTATCCCAAACCATGCCGACATCATTAAAGATCAAAGGACTATTCAAAGCTTCCGGCATTTTCCTAACCTGACCGGTTAAATTCAACTCTTCAAGAAAACTATTGGCTTGGGTTTCACCAATCAGATTAATAAGGAATAGTTTAAATGATTCTGAATTTGCATCAAGACTTCCTAACTCTGTCACCTGAACATCTTCCTGAAGACGGGCTATTGCCTGGGGTGAAAAGAAAAAGTCGAAAGCCATTGACATTCTAAAACGAGTAGAGTCTGCCAGAGTAAATTGAGTAACATCTCCGAATGTTTTTAATCCCACACTGCCCAATGAAGCTCCAATGTTAAGTTTACCATTTGCTTCAAGTATACACCGATCGGTATCCAGAGTAATTATATTGCCTGCTAATGACTTATTATCAAGACGTTCACGTGGTGCTGCAACATATTTATTCTGGACATTATCATACTTGATATATCCTTCAGTTCCAATCAACAGTGTATCCCCATATGCCCGTGGTTTTTCGAAAATCGATGGGTAAATTCCTGAAAAGAAGTCGGAAAATATCACACCAAATAGAATGGGATCATTAATACTGTCGTGTGCTGTGAATGTCACAGGTATACTTATTTCTTTGGAATCAAGTTCAGCACTGAATTGCACCCAGGGTCGTTCTTCAGCCTGACACTCATTATTTAACTGGAAAACCCCGTTGTAATAATGATTCGGAGATGAAGCTTTCAGTCTGATATCACCAATAAAACTAAAGTAATCACTTAAAGGCAGGGGCCTTGATGCATTGACAGTGGCTCTTCCATAAGTTGAATTTGCGGAATCAACAGTAAGGGGGTCTAACCACAACTGAGTGACGTTTCCTTTGTCGTCAATATAATCTAGGTATCCTGATGCTTTATAATGTTGTCTGGAATTTACCTTAACATCAGCATCGTAAATCCTATGATACTTGCTTTTTCTGTCAGCAATAATATTTGCTCCTGTAAGAGCCTGCATATCCCCATCAGATAAGATTGTCACCTTTCCATCACCCGGGAAAATAGCAACATCAGCCACTCTGATAATTTTTACTTCCCGGGCATTAATAATATTTTCTTTCATGCTATAGGTTGCTTCCATAGCGAAGAATTTCAATGAATCGCGCTTGGGATCAGTGGATACGAATTCAGATCCGGTAAAATCGTAATCAACCAATTGTTTCAGATCGATAGTGTCGGAAAGTTCAGCCATTTCTACGAGTGAATTGGTAAGAAATAGTTCACTTTCTTCCATACTCCATTCTATCTGATCCATATAGCAAACATATTTGCTATGAGGTAATTCTATTCGCTGACTCTCGCCAGGGATTCCAAAAACTCCATTTCTGTTCAGGAAATCTACACTCCCCGAGTTCATTGTTGTTGCAAGAGACAGCGTTGGTCTGTCAGGATAGTATAGACGGAAATTTGTTGTATCGGTATTAAATGACTGGTTTTTGAAACTGAATCCATTTGAAATTATATCAGCATTATCAACACGGCTTTTCCCTTTACCAAACAACCCTTCAGAAGTTAATGCCAACTCGCCTGAATGGAAAGACCTTGCGCCATACATCTCAAATTCCTTTCCGGGAAGTGTTTTCAGGCTCATACTGTCGAGAGAAGGATTCCAGTGCTGATGTACGCCTTCCGCATTTACAGAAGGGAATGAAGGATCCCCCTGTTTTTCCTTCATGTCAAACCTACTCAGGTTGGCAATCAAAGAATCGGGATAGAACATAAAATTATCTGATTCCGATATGGAGGTCATAAACTCAAGCCTACCATCTCCGTGCAGACCATTATTGTCAAGGGTAAGTTCTGAGTAATAGGTTGCCATCCCATCGTATGCCGGAAGACCATTTTCATTAAGAGTTCTTCTGAATCCTAATGAGTAATCATCCATAACAATAAGTGGCTCTTCAATTACGGGCAGGATATCATCAGAAAATAGTGATCCATCAAACTTTAAACCCTGAGTAGTGTAACTATTAAGACTGTCGATGGTAAAAGGATATACCGTGTAGTAAAAATGTTCTTTATCGTAAATGCCCTGCTTTATATGATCGTAATATACGTACGAATCATTCTGACTGTTAAACAATGGGTAAACCTGCAGATTTTTTATTCCGGATTTATTGGCAGGATCGTCAATCAATAGTTCTCCACTCAGATTGGCAATTACATTCCTGACAGGTATGCGATCAACATTTTGGGTCCTTCTGTTGAGTGTATCCACCTCAAAACTCATAGAGTCAATCGTTGGCATATTTAATTTGAAAGTCTCATATTCAAAAGAACTCTTGTTTGAATAGAATGTGAAGTAACCGGCTTTAACTAGACCTGTAAAAACGAAGTCCCTGTTGGCTCCAATAATGATTTCCTTATTACGAGGTAAAATCTGTACGGCCTTAATATCACTTAATGATACGCTATCGACTCCTCTGACAGTAATATTAAATGATTTCAGGTCAAGGGTTGCATTCGGACCTTCGGCAACATTCGACTTTATCTGTATTACATCGTAATCGGCTTTCTTACTTTTTGCATTCAGGTAGTCATACAGTTTCTGTTTGACTTCAATTCTGTCGTTATTTATATAATAACTTATAAAACCACCATTCGAAAGATTGATTACCATTGCCTTTACTTGTTCGAAAGGCTTCTTCATAAACTCGACCAATTCAGGAAGTAGAAAATTCTCGCGTTTGTTCTTCTCTGTAAAATTGTAGATTACATTTATCGGATTTATTTCATCGATACCCTGCAATTTGCTGAATCTTTCCTCACTATAAAAATTGTGTGACTCAAACACGGCTATTTCCTTCCTGTTCAGTCCACGTATCATTTCAAAAGTGAATTTATCATCATCCAAAAGATAATACATTCCCTGAAAATACATGTCAATCTTATGGAAGGAACTATAGAAGGGACTTCCGGAGGCTCCATCTCCGTTACGCATAAGAACCAGCTCCTTATTTTCATCCTGATATCTAACGTTCAGACCGGGATGATAAATTGAATCATTTTCATGATAAACAGTAGCTGCTGCTCTTTGTGATACGAGACGATCAGGTCGTATAACGAAGGTTTTGGATGTAAGTCTGACCAACATATCATTATTTCGCTTGACTGAAACAATGGCATCAGTGAACTCATTGCCTGTACCCAGAATTCTGGAACCTTCTATACCAAAACCTCCGTAGTAGTCAATATTCCTGAAAAGATTAGAAATGCCGATGTCCTGATTATAAGATACAAATTTTGGGAAAGTTGATTTATCCAATGGGACACCTGTCAGAACTTTATCTTCAATAGAGCCAACCAAGGGTTCGCTGAAAAAATCTTTATGATAGAAATTTACAGTATCGGCTTTCCAGCTGTTTTGGCGAAGATTTATTGTATAGTTGTCGATAAGGGCATAGACTGTATTGGGTGAATAGCCAAATTTCTCCCAGTTAACACGCCCTCCTTTTCCAATAAATCTTTCACTTAAAGGATAATAATTTCCCGAAGTTCTCATGATTGAAATACTGTCCCGTCCAGACCAGCATACGAGATTAACATCCTTTATTTCAACTCTGAGCGTAGTGTCGTAGAAGTAATTGAAGCCATTCCCTTCAAATAGCCATGTATTGGTATTTAATTTGAACAAGACCTGGTTGAGGTTAAAACGGACTGTCCCTTCAAGGAATGCTTTTAATTGTCTTTGCAGTTTTGTGTCGATAAAGGGTATTAATGCTTTATGCCATGCCAGAATACTTTGATTCCCGGTGGTCTCTGTAAAGGAACTTAATGACAAAAGGTAGTCAGTATATCCCATATGGGGTCGGATACCTGCCTTCCGGAATAAATTGGAAATTACAATTATATCCTTCCTCACCTCATTTGTAAACTTGCCTTCTTCCCAGTCATTTATAAAATCTTCGAGCGTTATCAAGACCTCTTTATTACGCTGGTTTTCATAATAGGCTGTTAATTCAGATGGAAAGGACAACAGATCTTCTGAAAACACATCACTTCCCTGCTGACCCATTGCAACTATGGAGTTTATCAGCAAAAAGAATATGAATGCCAAAAGCCTGATGTTTTGCATAATTCACTTTAAAGGATCAACTGATTCCTGTTATTGCACCGTTTTATTGATGTAACAAGCTGCGGTCCAATTATTCTTAACCTTATGAGATTGGTATGTTAATCCATAAGAATTGCAACAGTTTGTTATTGCATCCAAATCGGTTTCATAAAAACCACTTAATAACAATATTCCCTGATTTTTGAGACATTTAACGTAATCAGGAATATCATTCAAAAGAATATTCCGATTGATATTGGCAATGATTACATCAAATTTCTGATTTTTCAATAAGGATGCATCACCATGATAAACGTTAATATTGGGTGTATTATTACGTTGTATATTTTTAATTGAATTCTGATATGCCCATTCATCATTGTCGATTGCAGTTACATCACTGCTCCCTTTCAGCGCACTGAGTATTGCGAGGACCCCGGTACCACAACCCATATCTAAAACTGATAAGTGCTGCATATCTATATCCAACAGATACTGAATCATAAGGGACGTTGTTTCATGATGTGCAGTCCCGAATGACATTTTAGGTTCAATTAATAATTCGAACTCAACATTGGGATTTGCAGGATGAAAAGGGGCACGGATATAACATCGGTTATCAATAGTTACAGGTTGGAAATTGCTTTCCCAAACAGCATTCCAGTTTTGGTCGGCAATTACCTTCCAAGCATAGCTTTTGACCGGATGAATTAATTTAAGCTCCTGCTTGAGGTTTTCTTCATTAAAATTACTGGCTGGAATATAGGCAAGAACATACCCGTCTTCTTCTACAAAACTTTCAAAACCATGCTCACCAAGAATGGCGATTATCTGTTCCGATATTTCAATATCCTCTTTGCTGAATTCACATTTAAGTTCAATATATTCCATTCTTACTTTTTAAAGCTATGCACAATTTTATTAAACTCATCAGCCTTTAAGGAAGCTCCACCAATAAGCCCTCCATCAACATCGGGTTGTGCAAAAAGCTCAGCGGCATTGCCTGCATTACAACTACCTCCATAAAGAATAGAAATTTCAGATGCTGTTTCAGCTCCGTATTTACTCTTAATAAGGTTTCTGATAAACGAGTGCATTTCCTGAGCCTGTAAAGGAGTAGCGGTTTTGCCTGTTCCAATAGCCCATACCGGTTCATATGCGATTACAACTTTTCTGATTTCTTCGTCCGGAAGATGGCATATAGCGGTTGTAATCTGTTCTGAAACTATATCGAAATACCGGTTTTCTTCTCTTTCCTGAAGTACCTCACCACAGCAATAAATTGGGATCAGGTCGTGCGCTAAAGCTTTCTTTACTTTGAGTGCAATAATATTATCCATTTCTCCAAAGTAGGAACGACGTTCAGAATGGCCTAATATGACATATTTGACACCGGCCGACTTGATCATTTCAGCGGAGACTTCACCTGTATATGCACCTGAATCAAACTGGCTCATATTCTGGGCACCGCTATGAAAATCATTCTGGAGAGCAATATCAGAAGCCAATTCAAGATATAAGGTTGGAGGGCATACTACAACTTCTACATCCGAGGGTTTTGATTCATTTAATAAGTCTGCTATGTCAAATAACAGTGTTTCAGCCTCTGCAAAGGTTTTATTCATTTTCCAGTTTCCGGCAACAATTCTCTTTCTCATTTTGGTATCACTTAATTATCTATAACATTAACAAGTATTTGATGTATATAGGACTAGATTAGTAAAATATTTTTTACAAAGCCTTAGTGCCTTTTCAGATCAGCTAGTTTTACCCGTGGGTCCAATAAGGCATAAACAATATCAACAAAGATATTAATTATAACAAGCAGGATTGCGATAAAAAGCACGGATCCCATGATTACCGGGAAGTCATACTTCTCCAATGCATCAACAATCACCACACCTATTCCTTTCCAGTCAAAAATATATTCAACAAAAACAGCACCGGCCATTAATGAAGCAAACCAACCTGACACAGTTGTAACAATTGGATTCAGAGCATTCCTGAGAGCATGCCTCCATATGACTCTTCTTTCTGAAAGCCCTTTAGATCTTGCTGTTCTAATATAATCCTGTGACAATACATCGAGCACTGAGCTTCGTGTTAATTCAATAATAACACCCAGTGGCCTTATACCCAGCGTAATAGCAGGAAGAATCATGTTTTTCAGATCAAGATACTCTCCCCTTCCAAAGTCATCAACCGAATACAGAGAACCAAACATACTCAAGCCGGTAAAGTCTGACCATACATATGCAAACAACCATGCAATCAAAATAGCTGCAAAAAAAGACGGAAGGGACATACCCAAAACAGAAACAAGTAAGGCTGCCCTGTCGAAAAAACTATCTTTTTTTATTGCTGATGCTACACCAACTATTAAACTTATGATTACGGCAATAACCATTGATACCGTTGCCAAAAGCATCGTGTTTGGAAAGGCCTGCCCTAATATCTCAGAGACTTTTCGTTTACTTTGATAGGACCTTCCCAAATATGGCTTCTTTAATAGAACAACTGTTTCACCTGAACTTAGGATTGTATTAAAGGGGTAATATTTTGTGCTATCAGCATACCAATAGCTATTGTCCGGATTATTGCTATGGAAAGAAATTGGTGAAAGATCATTTACAAAATGCAACAATTGCAGGTGTTTCGGCTTATCTAGCCCTAATTCCTTGTTAATGGCCTGAACAGAGGATATATCGGCTCTCTGCCCCAGCATCATTCTGGCAGGATCACCAGGAAGTATATTGAAAAGAAAAAATACCAGGGCTATTACTCCCAACAGGACAAAAAATCCATAATATAGTCTCCTGATGATGAATTTGATCATCCTACCTTGAAATCAGTATATATTTTTCTTTAACCTTCTCATAATCTCCAACATCCCTAAACCCCCATTTCTTAATTACAATTCCATCTTTCATTAAGATCAATCCAGGGTTTGACCTGACCATTGTTTTTAAAGCGATGTCATCTGCAAAATAAAAAGAGTAATTAAGATCCATGTCACGGCTCAGGCTATCGACTTCATGATCCAATGAACTTGTGAGGACATTGAAATCGACATTGTCGGCTTGTGCTTCAAGAGCAAACTGGTTTATTCTTTCGAGGGCATCTTTATCTGACTTTTGAACATCCCAGGAAACAAGAATAAAGTGATATTCAGGGTTTCGGATTATGATATCAGTTACATCGGTACCTTCTTCATCAACAATCTGCAAATCTGCCCCAAGGTATTGATTAGGATCAACCACCCTTTGGTCAACAAACTCCCATTCTTTTACCCAGAGAGTGTCATCATATGGCAAATCAGGAAGTAAAAATTCCTGCATTTCACCCGAGTTCTTATTCTTGTATGTGACATAATACTCTACAGGCATCGTACTTTCAGTGTACATTTTATTGCCGACCTTCCAATCCATAAAGTCAATTATTGGTAAATGACGGTAACAGTATGTCGAGAACACCACAAACAGCAATGTAACCAATGCTGCTGCACCGTATGCTTGTATATTTGTATAATTATCCCTCACTTTTTTTCTGTACACAAAAAGAATTATGGTAGGGATCATCAGGAAAACATTTTTTAAGAATGTCTGCACATTTGTTAATTTGATTGCATCACCGAAACAACCACAATCAGGGACAGGATTCTCAATAGCATCATATAATGTCAGCCCGGTGAAAAATGTCATAACTCCAAGCAAAAGCCACGCGTTTACCTTTGGTTTGAGGTTAACCAGAACCACAAATCCCAAAACAAACTCAAGTGTGGATGCCAGAATTGACAAAGAAACAGCATAAGGTATCATTCCGTATGCATTCCATACCATGAAATAATCTTCAAGTCTATAAGCAAATCCTAGTGGATCAACACCTTTGACGAAGCCGGAAAACATAAATACAACTCCGACAATTATCCTTGAAATTAAGTGAACTGTTTTCATAAACTCTGTAATATTTTAAGACACTCGCATAAAACATGGAGGTTAACAATAATTCACTATTCTGACTATATTACTGTGTTTCGTTATTATCTGTTGATTGCTCACTTATCTTAATCAGAGCAAAAACAGCGTAATTAATAATATCCAAATAATTAGCATCAACGCCTTCAGAAATGAAGGTTTTCCCCCTGTTATCCTCTATTTGTTTAACTCTGAGCAACTTCATCAGGATAATGTCAGTTAAAGAATTGATCCTCATATTTCGCCATGCTTCATCATAGTCATGGTTTTTGTTGAACATCAGATCTCTGGCAGTCAAAATATACTTGTCGTATAATTCTTCAGCCTGCGTTTTATCCATATTCAATTCTTCGCTGTGGCCTAATTTAAGCTGAATCAGTGCCATAACAGCATAATTGATGATTCCAATAAATTCTGATCTTTCACCTTCAGAAACCTTATGTACGCCTTTTGTTTGTATACTTCTGATACGGTTTGCTTTGATATATATCTGGTCAGTTAGCGATTCAACCCGCAAAATTCTCCAGGCTGTTCCATAATCATTCATTTTAGCTAAAAATATATCTTTGCATTCACGGACAATTGTATCAAATTGAACGGCAGTATCAAATATCATAAACTTTGTATCTGAGGTATAACAATATTACATATGGACGAAACCCGGCATAAAGGTATAAATTTTTTAAGAAAGCAGTCAATCCATTGTGGATCATTGGAACTAAGCTTGCAAAAGCCTGTTGTGATGGGTATTATTAATCTTACTCCTGATTCATTTTTCGACGGGGGAAGTTATTCTTCGGTGTCTGAGATTTTAGGGAAAGCAGACAGGATACTGAAAGAGGAAGGACAAATAATTGATATTGGGGCAATAAGCACACGACCGGGGGCATTGATTCTATCAGAAACTGAAGAGATTGACAGGCTTCTTGGACCACTTAAAGCAATAAGGAAAGCTTTTCCTGATACCATCATTTCAGTAGATACCTTCAGAAAAGAGGTTGCCTCAATGGCAATTGCAGAAGGCACTAATATCATCAACGACATCTCAGGAGGAAATCTTGATGATGAAATGATTCCTTTTATGTACACGCAGAGGGCAGCCTATGTTCTGATGCATATGCAAGGCACTCCCGAAAATATGCAGGATAATCCGAAATATGATAATGTGGTTGAGGAAGTGGATCAGTTTTTTATCCATCATATTGAGAAATTTAAACAGGTGGGAAAAGAGAACATAATTCTTGATCCGGGATTTGGATTTGGAAAGAATTTAGATCATAATTTTCAGTTACTACAGGGTCTTAGCCAATTTTCAAGCCATCAATACCCATTACTGGTTGGTGTATCAAGAAAGTCGATGATTAATAAAGTTTTAAAAACTTCTCCAGCTACTGCACTTAATGGTACAACGGTCATAAATACCATAGCTCTTTTGAACGGAGCAAATATTTTACGGGTTCATGATGTGAGACCGGCAGTTGAAGCGGTTAAACTAGTCAACCAGTTTATTGAATCAAATCCAAACGAATAGAAGTATATTTGCAAAAAGACATGAAATGTTAGAATTAGCAATTCCATTTTTTATTGGACTGAGACTTCTCGATATAATCGACATAATACTTGTTGCCTTGTTGCTCTATGAGCTCTATAACCTTGTTAAAGGGACGGCCGCAATAAATATTCTATTGGGTATAATTGCAATTTTCCTTGTTTGGAGACTGGTAAGTATCCTTGAAATGGAGCTGCTTTCGCAGATACTCGGAGCTTTTATAAGTGTTGGATTTATTGCTCTGATTGTGGTGTTTCAGCCTGAAATAAGAAAGTTCCTTTTGCTTCTTGGGACTCCTAGTTTTATCAGGAAAAAGAATAACAGATTCCTTTTCTGGAAAATCAAATACGATAGTCAGGATACGCTTAATATAGATCCCATCATTCAGGCTTGCCATAAAATGGCCAATTCAAAAACCGGAGCACTTATTGTTATTGGTAAAATAAATGAACTAAATGATATTGCCGAAACCGGTGAAATTTTAGAAGCAAGGATTTCGGAACAATTACTTGAAAACATTTTTTACAAAAATTCACCTCTTCATGATGGAGCGGTTCTTATTAAGGACAATAAAATAAGAGCTGCAAGTTGCATTTTACCTGTATCAAAAAATGATACATTACCTGCCCAGGTTGGTTTGAGACATCGTGCCGCTGTTGGTATTAGTGAAAAATCTGATGCTATTGCTCTGGTTGTTTCAGAGCAAACCGGTTCTATTTCCTGGTGCAAAGGTGGTGAGCTGAATATAGATATTCAACCCGCAAGATTGAAAACTTTGCTCGAGGAAGAATTTAACCTTCCATCAAATAGTAAGGACTAGATGAAAAGTTGTACCTGAGAATTCTGGTAATTATTTAAGGGTATCCTTATTGTTCATCGCTTCAAACTCCCTGATCAATTCATCGGGGGACTTTCCGATATTTCTAGCAGCGGCTTCAGCATCATCAGCAAGCTCATGATCAGGAAATCTGGTCGGGAATCCACGGTAGATGGTTGCAGCCTGGCCATAATCGCCAAGCAAATTCTCATACACATAGGCCTTGAGGAAAACGATCTCAGCTATTTTTGGCTGATTCGGATATTCATTTAATGATTTGTCAATTAAATTCATTGTCTGTTCTCCCTTGCCCATACCCATACTAAGATTAATGGCCCTATAGAGATACTGAGGAGCCATAGTATCTTTAGGGTAGTTCTGCACGAATAATGTATACTGCTGAAGAAGATCTTCTAGTTGTTCAACAGTAGCAGGTGTTTCCAATTCCTTTAAATTATTCTCGGTTTTAGCTATTTTTTGTTCAGCCTTTTCTTTAGATGAGCTACAAGCTGATAAAATCATAATGCACAAGATAAGAGGAAGTAGTTTTCCAAGATTTACTGTTGTTAGTTGCATAATTCTCATGACTAGGAGGTTTTCTTCTTTAAATTCGGAAAGATCATTTTATAATCAGTTTTTACTATGCCTTTTGAGATGTCAGAGAGTTTTCTCTTTAACATCATACGTCGCAGGGGATTAATTCTGTCGACGAAAAGGATTCCTTCCAGATGGTCGTATTCATGCTGTATGACGCGAGCAAGAGTGCCTGATATCAACTCTTCATGATATTCGAAATTTTCGTCATAATAATTTATCCTGACATCTGGTCTGCGCATGACATCCTCCCGGATTTCAGGTATGCTAAGGCAACCTTCATTAAAGGCCCATTCGGCACCTGTCTCTTCAACGATTTCAGGGTTAATGAACACCCTTTTCATACTTTGCTCTGCCGGGTAATCTTCCTCATAAGGCGTTGTATCGATTACAAACAGCCTAATATTTTTATTCACCTGGGGAGCAGCAAGGCCAACACCATTTGAAGCATACATAGTCTCAAACATGTCAGCTATAAATTGCTCCAAACCAGGATAATCTTTATCGATGCTCTCCGCCACTTTTCTGAGTGATGGATGTCCAAATGCTAATACTGGTAGTATCATATCGTTTCCTGTCAACTTTTTTTATTCCTTACAGTTTTGTGCTATTATACTCAAGAAAGGACTGAAGCATAATAGTCGCACTAACTGTATCTATCAATGATTTATTCTGCCTGTCTTTCTTTTTCAGCCCTGCTTCAATAATAGTACGCTGGGCCATTTTTGAAGTAAATCGTTCATCCACCCTTTTTACCGGAATGTCAGGGAATGTCTTTGTAACTAATCTTACAAATGGCTCTATAAATTTAGTTGATTCGGAGTCTGTATAATTCATTTGTTTAGGCTCACCAATCAGTATCAGAACGACTTTTTCCTTTTTAAAGTAATCACTTAAAAATTTAATAACGTCCATGGATTTAATGGTCGTAAGAGACGTTGCAATTATCTGATCGGGATCAGTAACTGCCAATCCGGTTCTCTTTTGTCCATAATCTATAGCTAAAATCCTGCCAATCAAATTCCAAAATTTGTTTGGTACAAAATTACAATAAAAACCAATATTGAAGCATCTTCAATTTACCGGACAATTCGGTAAAAAACTGACTTATCCATTACAAGGCAGGGGCATCATTAATTCAGGGAAAGGGAATTTTTCATGAAGAATAACTGATTAATCAAAACTAATGGGGAATAACTGATTAATCAAAACTTCGGACTATTCCCTTATAATTTTATAAGTACCATTCTCATATAAACGAATAATGGTTGAAGCCTTGGCCTGATTAAACTGATCGTGAAATAATTTAACCACATAGTCAGCTTCCTGAATGATCTGTGCTGAAATCTGTTTAAAAACCACAGGTGTCAATTCACCCGATATATTGGCAGATGAAGAAACAATCGGTTTGCCTAATACCTCTATGAGTTTGTTACAAAACTCATCCCGAACCACCCTGATTGCAATAGTCCCATCAGGAGCCATCAGGTTCTTTGGAAGATTACGGGCATTGTCATAAATAACAGTAACCGGCTTTTCAATACTACTAATCAAGTCAATCGTTATATCAGGAACTCTGGTGACATATTTTCCCAGTGTCTCAAAAGAGTTTATCAGCACTATAAGACTCTTCTGTTCATTACGCCTTTTAATTTTATAAACTCTGTCCACTGCCCTGGAATTGAGAGCATCACATCCCAGCCCCCATACAGTATCGGTCGGATATACTATAACCCCTCCTTCTTCGAGAACCCTTGACGTGTTCTCAATCTCATTTTGTATTTCCAAGTTCATACTTAAGCGGTAATAACAATTGATCAATTAAAATAGTTTGAGCACATTTAAAATGGCCTAATGGGCATTTTTGATAACCATGTAATCCGCATGGTCTGCAGCTCAGTTTTTCTGTAGTTTCAACTATTGTCGAATTATCAGACAACGGTCCGAATCCAAACGAAGTGACTGTTGAACAGAATACTGCAACAACCGGAGCATTTAATGATGATGCTATGTGAAGCGGTGCCGAATCATTTACATAATTCATCTTTGCGGTACTCATTAATGCTCCTGATTCAAGAAATGTAAGCTTACCCGCAAGGTTCACAACATTTTTATTTCTACTTCTTTCCTTTATCTCTTCACACAATTTACTATCGGCAGCACTTCCCAACAAAATAGTATTGATGCTTACCGGGAGTTGGTCAATCAATCCTATCCATTTATCCTCAGGTAATCTCTTGGTAAAATAAAGGGAGGCAGGTGAAATTGTAATGTAATAATCTGTTCGCCACTCGTTGGTCTTCAAATAATCATCAATTGAAGGATACAGTCGTGGTTTGGATATTTTTAAATCATTAAGATCATCAAGAATTGGTTTAAGAAGACTAAAGTTCCTCTCAATTTCATGACGGCCATCTCCAATACTATGTTTGGCCTTATCGGTAAAGCAGACAGATAGTGGGTTCTTACTAAATCCCGATCTCACATTAGCACCCGATAGAGCAGTAATTATTCCTGAGGACGCAAAACGATGCACATTAATAACTGCATCGTAACTATTACGACGTATTCTGATTACTAACCCTGAAAGATTTCTGTACTTTCCACTGGTTTTTCTCCAAACATAAACCTTGTTGACGAATGGGTGATTTTTGAATAATGACTGGTATCCATCTTTGATCAGGTAGTCAATAGATGAATCAGGAAAACTATTATGTAATCCTTCAGCCAGAGAGGTAGAGAGAATTACATCTCCCAATGAGGCAGTCTGGATTATCAGTATTCGTTCCGGTTTCATACCTGAAGATTAAACTCGCGCAGAGCATCATTTAAGGAAGTCTTCAGATTAGTTGACTCCTTCCGGTATCCAATTATCAATGCACAGGGCACATGGTATATGCCTGCACTGAATGTTTTTGGTAATGAGCCTGGGATAACTACAGCATGTGGAGGCACAACACCTTTATACTCAACAGCTTCCTTTTGACTGACATCAATAATCTTAGTGGAGCCGGTAATTACAACCCCTGCTCCTAATACAGCTTCTTTCGAGACTTTTATACCTTCAACAACAATGCACCTGGAACCTATAAATGCACCATCCTCTACAATAACCGGACTTGCCTGAACCGGTTCCAGGACACCACCAATTCCAACTCCTCCCGACAAATGAACGTTCTTGCCAATCTGAGCACATGACCCGACAGTAGCCCATGTATCAACCATTGTGCCCTCATCAATATAAGCTCCAATATTAACATACGAAGGCATGAGTATAACACCTGGTGCAATATATGAACCATACCTGGCCACTGCTGATGGGACAACTCTTATACCTTTTTTTGCATAATTTCGTTTAAGAGGAATCTTATCATGGAATTCTAACGGGCCTGCTTCAGATACTTCCATCTGACAAATCAGAAAATATAAAAGAACTGCTTTTTTTACCCATTCATTAACTCTCCAACCTCCTTTATCAGGCTCAGAAACTCTAAGCAATCCTCTATCAAGCATGCTGATAACTGTATTGATTGCTTTGATAACCTCGTCAGATTTTAGGGAATCTCTGTTGTCCCAACTGAGGTTGATTATGCTTTCAAGGTCTTGATTCATATGTGGAAATTGCTGAAACAAATTTACAAAAAAAGTCTTAATGACCTTTGTAATCTTCAGCACAGTTGGCTGCTTCTATTGATTATCATTGAATTCATGAACAAATGAATTGATCCTTTGTTACTTAGGATTAACATTAAAGACTGCTTTTAACCTATTATTATGATTACAGCTGAAGTAAAGACTCACAAACCTTTTGGCATAAAATATACAGAGAAAGAAACTCTACTGGATTGGTATTATCTATTAGCCTTAGGAAGAAGAATTGATGATAGAGCTCCCAATTATCTGAAACAAGCTCTCGGATGGTCCTATCATGCCCCTTATGCCGGTCATGACGCCATTCAATTAGCTCTTGGTCAGGTTTTTGTTAAACAAGTAGACCACTTATTCCCCTATTACCGTGATATGCAGGTTGCCATATCTGCAGGAATAACAGCCGAAGAAATTATACTCAATGGTATTTCAAAAGCTACAGATATAGCAAGTGGCGGAAGGCATATGTCGAACCATTTTGCCAAGCCTGCATGGAACATTCATAATGTATCATCTGCAACAGGAAATCATGCGCTTCACGCGGTAGGTGTTGCCAGGGCTATGAAAAGATACAATGCCTCCGCAGTAGCCTTCTGTTCGATGGGCGAATCGGCTACATCGGAAGGTTATGTATATGAAGCTATAAATGGAGCATCAAATGAAAAGCTCCCTGTAGTATTTGTAATACAAGACAACAATTATGGAATTTCAGTCCCCAAAAGGGATCAAACAGCAAACTGGAGAGCGGCTGAGAATTTTACAGGATTCAAAAACCTGAAAATTATCCATGTGGATGGCAAAAATGTATTCCAATCGATGAATGCAATGACAGAAGCAAGGCAATGGGCACTTGAAAAACAAATGCCGGTTATTGTTCATGCCAGTGTAGTTAGAATTCACTCACATTCTAATTCCGATAAACATGAATTATATCGCGATGATAATGAGCGTCATTGCGCTTTAGCTTCCGATCCGTTTGACAGATTCAGAAAGACATTAATTATATCAGAAAGAGTAACCGAAGAAGAACTGGCATCCATAGATAAGAAGGTTAAAGAAGAAGTTTCCAAGGCACATAAAAAAGCTATTGCTGCTCCTGATCCTGAACCATCATCAATATATAATTTCGTCATTCCTGAGGCCTACCCTTCAGAGAAATACCCCAAAGGAATCCATGATGATTCAAAAGGAGAAAAACTGAAGCTAATCCAGGCACTTAACAATACACTCAAAGCTGAATTCAGACATAATCCTGACACCTTTATATGGGGGCAGGATATCGCACACAAAGAAAAGGGGGGCATTTTTAATGTCACTAAGGGAATGCAGCAGGAATTTGGTATTGAACGGGTATTTAACGCACCTATTGCCGAGGATTTTATCCTGGGAACAGCCAATGGAATGAGCCGTTTTGATAAAAAAATACGAGTTGTTGTTGAAGGTGCAGAATTTGCCGATTACTTTTGGCCTGCAATGGAACAGTTTGTAGAACTCACCCATGATTACTGGAGAAGTAATGGTGCATTCGCTCCCAATGTTATTGTAAGATTAGCATCGGGTGGATATATCGGAGGAGGTCTTTATCATTCCCAAACTATCGAAGGTGCTCTTACTACTTTCCCGGGCATACGAATTGTTTATCCTTCCTTCGCCGACGATGCCGCCGGCCTGTTAAGAACTTCAATGAGGTCAGAAGGTCCTACGATTTTCCTTGAGCCAAAGGCACTTTATAATGACCCTGTTGCTGAGACAATAGTACCTGTTGATTTTGAAGTACCATTTGGTAAAGCAAGGATAAGAAAAGAAGGAAAAGACATCTCCTTTATTACATACGGCAATACAACTCATATGTGTCTTGCAGCCGCTCGCAGATTAGAAGAAGAAGATGGCATTAAGGCAGAAGTATTAGATATTCGCTCATTGGTTCCATTGGATAAAGAAAGTATCCTGAATTCAGTAAAAAAAACCAATCGAGTGCTTGTCGTTCATGAGGATAAAGTCTTTAGCGGCTTTGGTGCTGAACTTGCCGCAATGTTAACAGAAGAAGCATTTGAGCATCTCGATGCCCCTGTAAAAAGAATCGGTTCAACCTTCACTCCTGTTGGATTTAACCGGATCCTTGAAAAAGCAATTCTTCCGAATACAGATAAAATTTATGCAGCAGCCAAAGAAGTTTTAGATTTTTAACGCCATACTTATGGCCCTTCCAATCAAAGAAATCCAGCCATTTGTAGTGCAAGTGGCTGATTTTTTTATATTTGCATTCAGAACCAAATCTTTTATAAATGAAACATTTTATTATTCTATCATTAATTGCAATCATGACTAGTATCACGACGACTGCTCAGGAAACCAATCCATTATTAAAACCATACAGCACTCAGTTTGAAATACCTCCTTTTGAGGAAATTAAAGCCGGGCACTTCCTTCCTGCTATCAAAAAAGGGATTGAAGCACATAATGCAGAGATCGAAGAAATTACGGCACGAAAATCAAAACCTGATTTTCAAAACACTATTGCTGCTTATGATTACAGTGGATCACTTCTGAGAAAAGCCAGTATGGTTTTTCATAATCTCAATTCCGCTAATACCAATCCTGAACTCCAGGCAATTGCAAAAGAAATGGCTCCAATGCTCTCAGCTCATTATGACAACATAAGACTGAATGAAAAATTATTTAGCAGAGTTAGGGAAGTATATGAGGCAAGGAAATCAATGAACCTTAATGCTGAACAAACAAAACTTCTTGAAGATACCTATAAAGAGTTTGTTCGTGGGGGTGCTAATCTTAGCGAAACATCAAAAACCAGGTTCCGCGAAATAAATAGCCGGTTATCAGTCTTAACACTTCAATTCGGCGAGAACGTTTTGAAAGAAACCAATGAGTACAAATTAGTTATTACTGATAAAAAAGATTTGTCAGGACTTCCACAAAACCTAATAGCTCAGGCAGCAGATGCCGCATCAAAAGCAGGTATGGAAGGCAAGTGGGTCTTTACTTTACATAATCCAAGTGTAATGCCTTTCCTGCAGTTTGCTGACAACCGTAATCTGCGTGAGCAAATATTCAAAGCATACAGCTCAAGGGGAAATCAGAACAACCAATATGATAATAAAGAGATTATCAAGGAGATAACGGCATTAAGGCTTGAAAGAGCTAATATTCTTGGATATGAAACCCACGCAGCATTTGTTCTCGAAGATAATATGGCAAAAAACGCGGCTAATGTTGAGAAACTCTTAATGCAATTATGGACACCTGCTTTACAAAGAGCCCAGAATGAGGCTGCTGACTTTCAGGCAATGATTGATCGCGAAAAAGGTAATTTCAAACTTCAGCCATGGGATTGGAGATACTATACCGAAAAGGTTCGGAAAGAAAAATTTGATTTAAGCGACGAGGATCTGAAACCATACCTGAGCCTTCAAAATGTAAAACAGGGAATTTTTATGGTTGCTAATAACTTGTACGGTCTTCAGTTTAAAGAATTAAAAGATGCTCCCTTATATCATCCCGACGCTATGGCTTATGAAGTCACAGAAAAGGATGGCAAGCATGTGGGTGTTTTATTTATGGATTTCCATCCACGTGAAAGTAAACGCGGTGGTGCATGGATGAGCAGTTACCGTAAACAATTTATCGATGAAAAGGGCAATAACATCCGCCCCATTATAACTATGGTCTGTAACTTTAGCAAGCCAACCGCCACTGAACCTTCACTTCTCACATTCGAAGAGACAAGTACCTTCTTTCATGAGTTTGGCCATGCACTTCATGGACTATTATCTAATTCCACTTATTATAGCCTGACCGGGACTTCTGTTCCCCGCGACTTCGTAGAATTGCCTTCGCAAATCATGGAGAACTGGGCTGCAGAACCTGAAGTACTAAAAATGTTTGCCAAGCATTACAAGACCGGTGAAACAATTCCTGATACTCTGATACAAAAACTAAAAAATGCAGCAGTATTCAATCAGGGATTTGAAACTGTCGAATACCTCGCGGCTTCTTTCCTCGATTTAGGTTATCATAATGCAAAAAAAATAGAATTCACTGATGTCGAAAAATTTGAGCAAGAGTATCTTGCTTCTCTTAATTTAATGCCTGAAATAATTTCGAGATACAAGAGTACTTACTTTAATCATATCTTCAGTGGGGGATATTCTTCAGGATATTATGCTTACATATGGGCGGCCATTCTGGATTCCGACGCATTCGAAGCATTCAAAGAAAATGGCTTGTTCGATCAGAAAACAGCTTCGTTATTCAGAAAAAACATTCTGGAAAAAGGTGGTACTGAAGACCCAATGAATCTTTACAGGTCATTCAGAGGATCGGATCCTGATATTAAGCCTTTATTAAAGAAAAGAGGTCTGATTGAACTTTAAGTTCTGTTACTGAATGTTCAACTTTTTAAGAATACATTCAGTTATAACCCGAACAAATTAATGAAATGTGCGCCGACATTAAATTTGCGTTAAAAAGTTGAAAGTACAGATACAATTTTTGTATTTTGAACTTACCTTTATTGCACATTAAGCTGAACAAGATAAACCAACCCGTCCTTTTTAGGCCGGGTTGTTTTTTTTATAACTCAAAAGCTCTGTTCATAAAAAGATTAAGTGGCACTGCGAACTTAAGCACATTAAGTGTCTTATTTAAGAAATCCGGAGAAACAACTTCAGCATCAGTAAAACTGTGTTCAACGAACCAACTCTTGTATTTTATAAGATCTATATCAGGGAAAGCCGGATCAAAATCTTTTGGGGGCCTCGATAATTTATCTTCGTATAACGAGGGATATATCTTCTTGAATTCCTTATTCTCCAAAAGGGATTTCAGAGCCTTACTATCATAATATATCTCCTGACGAATTTTCTTAAGTACTTGTGGGCCCGGTTGGTACACACCCCCTCCCACAAATGAATTACCAGGCTGAATATGAATATAATATCCCGGCCTTTCACTCTTTTTACCATTGGCTGAAACGAATGCCCCAAAATGCTCTTTATAGGGGTCCTTATTGTGACTAAACCTGACGTCCCTATAAATTCTGAATATACAATCCTTTGCTTTAGGTGTACCAATTATGGGGTCGAAAGTGCTCAATCCTTCAATAACACTATCAATAAATTGCTCATGCCTCTGCCTCAGTTCCTGAAAGTGTTCCTTCTTTCCTTCAAACCACTCTCTGTTATTGTTTTGACTCAATTCACTGAGGAATTCAAGTATTTCTTTCATCGTCACTTTTTTAACTTACAAAGATAAATTTTAATCTTTTCAACCCATAAAATCAACTATCAAATAGATAATACTTATATTTAGAGCCACTTTTTGTATTATATTTTTACCAGTAGTTATGTTATCTGAATACTGTTCAAAGCCTATTAAATCATGTCATCAAAGATTTTATTCATTTCAAACAATAAACTACTATTGGCTATTTCGCATCCTTACTTTTCTAACAGCCTTGAACATAATTACTTTACGTAGTTACGCAAGTGGAGAGTATAGACCTACCGGTGCCAGATCCGGAGCTTTGGGGAATGCTTCGGTTGCCCTGACCGACATTTGGTCGTCATTTAATAACCAGGCAGGGCTTGCTCACCTTACCTCTCCTGAGCTTGCCTTCTCTTATGAAAACAAATTCCTGATGAAGGAGTTAGCAAATAAATCTGTTTCTTTTGCTTTTCCCTATAAGAACAATGTCCTTAATGTAAACTTTTCACAATTTGGATTTTCTTCATTCAACGACAACAAATTTAGTCTTGGTTACTCCAGAAAATTCGGAACACAATTTTCCCTCGGCTTGCAACTGAATTATGGAATCGTAAAATTTGATGAGCCATACAATTCCATAAGCTTTATAACATTTGAGGCCGGAGCCATATACAAGATCAATAAAAATCTGAGCCTTGGGGTTCACGTTTACAATCCAAATAATTCGCACCTAATAGAGAAAAATGAAAGGGTACCCGCTGTTCTTAGAATTGGAGCTTCTTATTTAGTCCATAATAACCTGTTGTTTACAACTGAAATTGAAAAGAATATTTACAATAAAGCAGAGTTCAAAAGTGGTATTGAATACAAGTGTGGGAATAAAACATTTCTAAGAGCAGGAGTTTCAACCGGCAATTCTCCTGTTCATTTTGGTGTCGGTTTTACTTTCAGGAAAATAGTTCTTGAACTAAGTTCTGAGTACCATCAATTGCTCGGATTTTCACCACAAACATCCATCTCCCTTAAATTTTAACCCATCATCCCATTCATCTCCAAGAGCTAGTTTTATCCTGATGCTTTCATTACATCTTACCCATATAAGAAAAACAAGTAAAAAGAGATCTACAATCCTCCTTGCCTTCACATTAATATTTCTTTGCCAGATTATAAATGCTCAGGGACAAGCATACGACAGCATAAATCAAAAGTTCAAAACTGAAATATCCTATAATAGTCACATTTCTCGCAATCCCGATACCACTTATAATATACCAGACTCATCCTTTGATAAAGCAACTGAAAGAAAAACCATCCCTGAAATTCAGTATTATGAAAAGTCGAATGATCAACCAGAGTCAATAACAGCAGATCGGGATGATATTGGATTGCAAGATCAACTGGAGGAAATAACAATCAGAAATGAGGAGTATTATGATTTCATTGATTTGATTGATGAGTCCTATACTAACCGCCGGATAAATATAAATAATGCAAGTGCAAAAGTTCTTTCAATGATTGGATTGAACAGAGAACAGATTGACAACATAGAAAAATACAAAACAGAATATGGTGAATTATCAAGTATCTATGAACTACATCTGGTGGAAGGGTTTGACTCTGCATTTATTCAGAAAATCAGCCCGAACATTCGGTTTGACCTTAATAGGGAGATTCATCAGATTACTTCAAAAGACCTTATTTTAAAGGGAAAACAAACGATTGTTTTTCGCCTCAACCGCAATCTTCAGCTCTCAAAAGCCTACCAGGAAGACACTGCTATTTATATTGGCAGTCCTGACAAGATTCTGATTCGTTACAATTATCGCTATTATGACCGATTAAAAGTTGGAATCACTCTCGAGAAAGATGCAGGAGAAAAAATGCCGGATTATATCGGTTGGCATGCCTATTATGGAGGTAAAAAAATAATAAAGGATTTTGTTCTTGGATCATATAATCTGAGTCTTGGCCAGGGATTAAATATGAGTTCATCCTTCTCTTTTTCGAAAAGTTTATCCATATTGCAATCAATCAGATCATCTCATGTTTTAAGAAGCTCTTCAGGAGCGAATGAGAATTACGGGCTAAATGGTGTTGCCACTACATTGCGCCTTCCCTTTAACTCCGAACTAACTGCTTTTTATTCTTTTAAACGACTTGATGGATCTATTTCCAAAGACTCTGTAGATAAAGAGGAGTTTATAAATACTGTCTATGAAACAGGTCTTCACCGTAGTTTCAAAGAACTCAAATATAAGGATGCATTTACAAACCAGGTTTATGGGATAAGCTTTTCTAAAAAGATAAGAAACCTATCATTAGGTATAATTACTCATCAAACTTTACTTTCAGCAACAAATACAGGGAAAGATAAACCCTACAAACTTTTTGATTTTACCGGCAATAAATTATCAGTTGGTGGTTTTTACGCCACATTAAGTCTTAAGACAATAGAGATGTTTGGAGAAACTTCCCTAAATCTACAAACACAGGGAAATGCACCAAACGACAAGCGTGGATTTGCAGGATTGGCTGGTTTAAGGATTGACCCATCCGGAAGTACCGGTATTACAATCTTATACAGATACTTTAGTCCCCGGTACCAAAACTTCAATAGCAATGCTTTTTCTGAAAGCACATCAATTAATAATGAGCAGGGAGTTTTTGTGGGGTTAAGAAGTGTCCTAAGCAGGAAAATAGTTCTTTCCGCCTATGCTGATTTGTTTAAATTCCCATGGCTGAAATACAGAATTGACGCTCCTTTAACTGGGTGTGAATACATGGTTAATCTTAATTACAAAATCAACCTGAAAGATGAACTATCCATTAAATACGTTTATAAGAGTCGAATGCAAAACTATCCATTCGATAATTTATCCCCGGTTGTACTGTCACCCGATTTTAATGAAATTGGAGATTCACTGACTTATATCAACAAACCTAATCTGATTAATTACCCACAGTCAAATGAAAGTCACACTTTCAGGTTGTTATTTTCAATTAATCCAACTCGCTTTCTTCAATTAAGGAGCAGAGTTGACTATAATTTTCATAAAAGAGACAAAGGATTTTTAATTGCCCAAGACGTCATTTACAAACCAATTGCCGAACCATTCCAACTTTATCTCAGGTATGCCCTGTTTGACATTGAATCATTCGACAATCGCATTTATATGTATGAAAATGATGTTCTTTATTCCTTTTCAATTCCGGTATTTACAGGTAAAGGGAGTAGATTTTATCTGATGTCAAAGATTAGTTTCAATCGGATAATAGATTTTTGGATCAGGTATGCATACAGCTTATATCCGGGTAAGAATACAATAGGCACTGGAATGGATGAAATAAAGGGTGACAGCAAAAGTGAACTTAAGTTTCAGATCATTCTGCGCATTTGACAACTTATTTTCAACCTGACTTCGAAGATGTCAATTTTTGGTTATTTTTGTGCAAGCGAAAATTCTACCAATCAAATAATTCACTAACAAATTCAATCTATGTTTAAGAATCATCCAAAAGGTCTATTGGCTGCTGCACTCGCCAACATGGGCGAACGCTTTGGCTTCTACACGATGATGGCAATCCTTGTTTTATTCCTTCAGGCTAAATTTGGCCTTTCGGGGACTAATGCAGGACTGATCTACTCTGTGTTCTATTTCTCAATCTACATTCTCGCTTTTGTTGGCGGTCTTATTGCTGACAGAACAAGGAATTACAAGGGAACAATTCTAATCGGATTATTTGTAATGGCAACAGGGTATCTAATTTTGGCATTCCCAACACCTACCCCTGTTCCTAATCAAACCCTGTTTCTTATTCTTTCTTGCTTCGGCCTTTTCACTATTGCCTTTGGTAATGGATTATTTAAAGGAAATCTCCAGGCACTGGTTGGACAGATGTATGATAATCCAACGTATAGCAAGTATAGGGATTCAGGCTTCTCCCTTTTCTACATGTTTATAAATGTTGGTGCTTTATTCGCTCCTCTTTTTGCTGTAGGTATGAGAAATGGCTTCTTGAAAGCCAATGGTTTCGAGTATAATTCAAGCTTGCCTGATTTGTGCCATGCTTATCTTCGTGGAAATATTACTCCTGAAGCTCAGGAAAATCTTTTGAAATTTGCTAATGAAGCATCATTATCAGGCCCAATAACTGACCTGGGTACATTTGCAAATAATTATCTCGACATCTTTACTCGTGGTTTCCATTATGCATTTGCTATTGCAATCGGAGCTATGGCTATTTCAGTTATAATCTATCTTGTTAATAAGAACAGGTTCCCCGATCCGGCATCAAAAACAAAATCAAAAGCAGGCGATGCAACTTTTGTTGAAATGGATGCAAAAGAGATTAAGCAAAGATTGTACGCTTTATTTGCAGTATTTGGCGTGGTTATTTTCTTCTGGTTCTCCTTCCATCAGAATGGTCTTACCTTAACTTACTTTGCAAAGGACTACACAGATCTTAGTGGAATCAGAATTAATCTTGGATTTGTGACCATTCAGGGAGCAGAAATATTCCAGTCAATAAATCCGATATTTATTGTACTCTTAACGCCTATTATTATGGCTGTTTTCGGCTGGTTACGTGCCCGAAACCTTGAACCATCAACACCTAAGAAAATTGCTATCGGTATGTTGATAGCTGCAATTGCTTATTTGGTTATGACCTTAGGTTCAATGGGATTACCTTTAAAATCAGAAGTAGAGGCAATAGGTGGACTCACTGATGCTCAAAGAGTAACTCCATGGTTACTGGTGGGTACTTACTTTATTCTTACTGTTGCAGAGCTTTTCATCAGTCCACTTGGCATTTCATTTGTTTCAAAAGTTGCACCTCCTCAGTATCAGGGAATTATGCAGGGTGGTTGGCTTGGAGCTACAGCTCTTGGCAATCAGTTGCTTTTCATCGGTGCAATCTTATATGAAAGCGTTCCACTATGGTTAACCTGGACAGTTTTTGTTGTTGCCTGTCTTCTTTCAATGTTGACCATGCTATTTATGCTTAAATGGCTTGAAAGAGTTGCAAAATAACCACAAAAATATAAGTATAAGACTTAAAAAAGGTTGCCTTTCCGGCGACCTTTTTTTAATTTATCTTTACAACTCAAATTAGCTCAGCCTATTAAGCTGGTCTCAACTATGATAATTTCTTCGAATCCCTTTGGTGATAAGCCCTTCAACTCATACAACGAATACTTTAAGAGAACTTTTGGCACACGAGTTCAAAAGGTGAGCATTGATGCAGGTTTTACATGCCCTAATCGCGATGGAACTGTTTCACGCGGTGGGTGTACTTATTGCAACAATGATGCTTTTAACCCCTCCTATTGCCATCCCCACAAATCAGTGAATCAGCAAATTGAAGAAGGTATTGAATTTCATAAATTCAGATACAGAAGAGCTCAGAAATACCTTGCCTATTTCCAGGCTTTCTCTAATACTCATGCTCAATTACCCGAACTAGAAAAAATATTCTCTCAGGCTGTCTCACATCCAAATATACTTGGGCTCATAATAGGAACTCGACCAGATTGCGTTGACAATGAGAAACTCGACTATATCGCCTCTATAGCAAAAACTCATTATGTAATGGTGGAATATGGAGTGGAGTCAACCAATGAAAACACTTTAAAAACAATAAACCGGGGACACACTTATCAACAAACCAAAGAAGCTATTATTGCAACAGCTTCCAAAGGAATCAAAACAGGTGCCCATTTTATTTTTGGATTACCAGGTGAGTCAGTTAATGAAATGCTCGAAAGAGCAAATGAAATTTCCACATTGCCACTAACAACTGTAAAATTTCATCAATTGCAAATTGTCAGGAATACTGTAATGGCAGAGCAATATTTAAAAGACCCTGCTCATTTTCATTTATTTACGCTTGATGAATACATTGATTTCATTATTCGCTTTGTTGAAAAACTAAATCCTGATTTTATTATTGAGCGCTTTACTGGGGAAGTCCCACCACGATTTCTTGTAACTCCTCCTTGGGGAAATTTAAGATCTGATCAGGTTTTGAATCTGATCATTGATGAGATGACCAAAAGGAGCACATGGCAAGGAAAGTATTTCAGAAACCAGTAACTTTGCCAAAAGTTATCTTTTCATGCCATCCTCTAAATACAACCACCTTTTCTTCGATCTTGACAGAACTCTTTGGGACTTTGACAAAAACTCAATCGAAACCTTTCAGGATATTCATCATAAGTATGAACTTTCACATAGAGGCATAGATAGTTTTGATAAGTTCCTTGATACTTACCATAGAATCAATACTCAGCTTTGGGAGGTCTATCGGCAAGGTGGCATTGAAAAGGAAGTCCTGTCAGTTGAACGCTTTTCTTTAACCTTGAATTCTTTTGGAATTATAGATGATGTCCTTAGTAAACATATGGCAACCGATTATATAGATCTGAGCCCAACTAAGAAAAATCTTTTCCCCGGCACATTAGAAGTCCTTGAATATCTAAAAGGCAAGTATACTCTTCATATAATTACTAATGGTTTTGAGGAAGTTCAACACAGGAAGGTTGCAGCCTCCGGGCTTGATAAGTTTTTCACTAATACCATCACTTCAGATGAGGCAGGATATAAAAAGCCTGATTGTCTCATCTTTAGGTATTCCTTAGATTTAACCGGAGCCGATAGTGCGCAGTCATTAATGATTGGTGATGATCCTGAGATAGATATACAAGGTGCAAAAGCAGTCGGGATTGACCAGGTGCTTGTTGATCATGAAGGTATTCTTGCAAAAGGCGAAGCAACTTACTATGTAAGGTCGTTATTTGAATTAGCTTCTTTGCTTTAATACGCCATAAAAAAAAGAGACCATCTGAATGTGGCCTCTTTTCTTTCAATTTTAGATTGCTTACTTTTTATTAGGTGCCGGAACTGGCTTAGCAGCAGCTTTTGAACTGCAGCAACCTGTTTTAGCTTCTGCACTTCCGCAAGCAGCTTTCTGTGCATCGGTGCAGCCTGCTTTTGCTTTATCAGAACAAGCAGCTTTTGCTTTGTCTGTGCAAGCAGCATTAGTAGCTTTAGTGTTGTCAGCTTTTACAACTTTTGCATCTGATACCTTTTCAGTTTTGGCTTTATTAGGCGCATTTTGTGCAGAAACAGTTACAGTTGAATATGCAAAAATAAGTGCTGCAACTGCAAAAATCATCGATAATTTTTTCATTTTTTGTCTTTTGTTAGGGATTAAATTGCTTTAACAGATGCAAAGATAATGCAGTAAGTGTATTTACCGGCAATTTAAAGTGTTAAAGTAATGTTAATAACATGTTTGAGGGTGCCTTTATCCGATGACCTTGTACCAACATGGATATAACTCAGCTATTTGAGGACCGCCAGTATTGTCTGCTTACCTGAAACTTTCTGGCCAATTGTCACCTGAACATCACTGCCAACAGGAAGAAAAACATCCACTCTGGAGCCGAATTTAATAAATCCGATTTCATCTCCTTGCCTGATGTTATTTCCTTCTCTGGCATAACATACAATTCTCCGTGCCAGAGCACCGGCTATCTGACGAACAAGTATCTGAACACCGGAATGATTTTCAATAACCACTGAGGTTCTCTCATTATCAGTAGATGATTTGGGGTGCCATGCAACAAGGTACTTACCTGGATGGTATTTCATAAACCTAACCACCCCTGAAATAGGCGACCAATTTACATGAACATTGTTGGGCGACATAAAAACAGAAACCTGAACTCTTTTAGTCTTAAAAAAATCAGGTTCAAATACTTCCTCAATTGCAACAATTTTACCATCAGCCGGACAGAGAACTATTGATTCATCAGGTGCGAAAAACCTGTTAGGATATCGAAAAAACTTAACGATCCAAAGAAATATCAATACCAACACACTCCATACGATATAATGCAGATACGCAGGCATTGGTATCATTCCCGTAATGGGTGAAATTATTCCCAGTGCAATAAATGAGATAAGTATAATCCAAAAACCTTCCTTGTGAATTCTCATTCCGGCAAAAATAGGCTAATTAATAAAACGAAGCAATCTCACCACTATATAAACAGCAGGAGCCGCAAGAAAAACTGCATCAAACCGGTCTAAAATACCTCCATGCCCAGGCAAAATTCTACCTGAATCTTTGATGCCTGCATTTCTTTTTAACATTGATTCTGCAAGATCTCCTATTGTTCCTGTGATGATAATTACAATTCCGATTGCCAACCATTCAAGTATGGAGAATTCAGTAAAAGAAGCTGAAATGATATAGGCAATAAGCAAGCCGGCGGCAGCTCCACCTGCAAATCCTTCCCACGACTTTTTGGGACTGACTCTTTCAAGCATACGGTGCTTCCCGAATAATGATCCAAAAATGTAAGCTCCTGAATCATAAATCCATAATATCAGAAAGAAACCGAGCAATAATCCAACCTCTCTCCATTTATGTTCTTCAGACAAATTGAAGAAACCGTTTAATAATGCCAGAGGAACTACCACCCATATAATACCCAGTAATGATGTAGCTATGTTCAATAGTGGAGTGCTTGAATTGCGACCTATTTCGAGAGAAATTATTAAAAAAGGAATCAAAAAAAGCGCAAATAAGGCTTTATCAGGCAAAATCCCGAAATGCCAGCTAACAATAAGAATATATACTAAGAAAGAAACGACAAAACCTTCAATAATAGGGGGTGAAGAATTTAAAGCCTTTGCAATGCGGACGAACTCATAATAACCGGCTAATGCAATTAATAAGAATAAAAAGGCAAAAACCCAGTGATTAAGCAGTAGTGAACCAATAATCACAATAACAAAAATTGCACCTGTAATGGTGCGCATTGTAAAATTACTCACTCTTAAGATTATTTATAAATTGACTCGCCTTAAATGCATCCGCAAAGGAAACATAAAGTTCAACATCTCCAATCAGATAAGCAGAATCCTGTTTATTAACGATGACGGAAATAATATTATTTTCGTCTAAAACGGCCTTGATAAATTCAACATCGTGGACTTGTGTCCCGGTATATACCAGTGTCCATCCTTCCATATTTCTATTGATTATCTGTGCTGTCCTCGTCAGCCATAAAAACAAATATTTCTTTAGCTCCGTATCCGGCAGGAACCATAACTTTCTCTATGTCATCATTCCGACTCGTTCCGCTTATAATGGAAATCATTGATGGGAGCTTTTGTCCATATTTTATCCGCAGAAATTCCATCGCCTGCTTTACATCTTTAACTACCTGTGAAGTAAAAGCTATTACTATATGAATATCACATGTAAACGGTAATTTTCTTCCTGACTCCAGCCCGGAACTCATTACAATACTACCTGTACGTGCAATAAGACATTCACACGAAGTGACAGCAATATGGTTATAGGGAGCGTCGGGTTTGCTTTGATAGTTACTTATCTTGGCATGATTGAGTAATCCGGCAATCAGCTCTTCGTTGCAACAAGCCTCCATCCATTTATAATCTGCAAAAAGGGCCTTAACCTTTTGAAGCATATCTGAGGGCGAAGAACAATAAATGAATTTTGCACCGGATGCTGTCAATTCATAAGCAAACTGAATATCAATATCTTCCTGCATGGGAACATACACAGAAGAATCCATTTCAATATCTTTGAAGTAGCTATCAGATGGCTCTAATAATGCATTCCTTACATTCTTAAGCACCTTTTCCCTGGTAGTACTCTCCTTCAGAGAAACAGATTCCGAAGCATTCTTTTTCATATATCTTTATCAGTGGGCGGTTTACTCTCAGAAGTATTTATTTCTTCAGGAATAGCCGGAGCAATTTCATTTTCAGTAGACAAAGGTAGAGACTCATGAGAGTCTTCAAAAGCTCTTTTCCCAAATATATTTTCAAGATCTTCCCTGAAAATTACTTCTTTCTTAAGCAGAATATCAGCTAACTGAACCAACTTATCTTTATTTTCAGAGAGTAACTTTTTAGCACGTTCGTAAGCTTCTTCAATAATCTTCTTTACTTCCTTGTCGATAGAAACAGCGGTTGCTTCACTATAAGGTTTGGTAAAGGAATACTCTTGCTGACCTGTAGAGTCATAATAGCTAACATTTCCAATTTCTTTGTTTAAACCATAGTAAACAACCATTGAATATGCTTGCTTTGTCACTTTCTCCAGGTCATTAAGTGCTCCGGTTGACACCTTACCAAACATTACCTCTTCAGATGCTCTTCCACCCAGTGTTGCTGTAAGTTCATCAAACATCTGTTCATAATTTGTAAGCTGACGCTCTTCGGGTAGATACCATGCTGCACCTAAAGCCTTGCCTCTGGGTACAATGGTTACTTTAATAAGTGGATGTGCATGTTCAAGTAACCAACTTACAGTAGCATGTCCGGCTTCATGATATGCGATTACCTTTTTTTCATTACTTGAAATTATCTTGTTTCTTTTTTCCAAACCGCCTACAATCCTATCGATGGCATCGAGAAAATCCTGACGTTCAACAGTATTTTTATTACGACGCGCGGCAATCAGAGCAGCTTCATTGCAAACATTGGCTATATCAGCACCGGAAAAACCGGGAGTTTGTTTTGCAAGAAACTCATTGTTAATCGAATCATCAGTCTTGAGTGGTTTCATATGAACCTTGAAAATCGCCTTTCTTTCTTCAAGGTCAGGGAGTTCAACATGTATTTGTCTGTCAAATCGTCCTGCTCTTAACAATGCTCTGTCTAATATATCTGCCCTATTGGTAGCTGCCAGAATAATTACACCAGCATTGGTACCAAAACCATCCATTTCAGTCAGAAGCTGATTAAGTGTGTTTTCCCTCTCATCGTTTGCTCCTGTGATTTGATTTCTTCCTCGAGCCCGTCCAATTGCATCAATTTCATCTATGAAAATAATACAAGGGGCCTTTTCTTTTGCTTGCTTAAAAAGGTCTCTTACACGTGAAGCCCCTACTCCCACAAACATCTCAACGAAATCTGAGCCCGAAAGTGAAAAGAAAGGAACTTTTGCTTCTCCTGCAACCGCCTTCGCTAAAAGAGTCTTTCCTGTTCCCGGAGGTCCAACCAATAAAGCACCCTTAGGTATTTTACCACCAAGGTTAGTATATTTTTTAGGACTTTTCAGGAAATCAACTATTTCCATTATTTCTACCTTAGCCTCCTCAAGCCCAGCTACATCATTAAAGTTAATACTTACATGCGTATCCTTATCGAAGAGTTGGGCCTTTGATTTACCGATATTAAATATCTGACCTCCACCACCGGCTCCCCGACTCATCATCCTCATAAGGAAGAACCAGGCTACAACCAAAATCAGCAAAGGAAGCAACCAGGTAAATGCATCTCCCCAGCTTCTTCTGGTTTCATTAGTTATATATACTGGTTCACTTGAGTTTTCCTGAGCCTCAACAAAATCCCTTTCAAAGTTCTCAACCGAACCTATTTTGTAAGTATACTGTGGTCCGTCAGTCGAGCCAAAGGTCTCTCTGGGCTGAACATCCTTGTACTGAGGCAATTTTAGAGTATCTTTTTTAATGTATATCTCTGCATATTCTTTATTAACCAGAACAACTTTACTAACATGATTCGACTGGAGCATTTTTTTAACTTCCCCCCACCCTATTTCTTTGGTAGTATCATTCCAGCTCATCATTTGCATACCAATGATGAGAATGGCTAGTATGGCATATATCCAATAAAAACTGAATTTCGGTTTTATTCCTTTGGGTTTATTATTGCCATTATTTGGCTTTGAATTATTATTTGGGTCCATGTGTTATTTACGACGCTTCCGCGGATGAATTTTTCTTAGTTCTCTTAGGTTTTGGTGGTTCTGGTGAAAGTCTTTTTACGCCTGCGTCAGCCCAAAGCTCTTCCAACCGGTAATATTTCCGGTTTTCTTCCTGGAAAATGTGAACAACTACATCCACATAATCAAGCAATATCCACTCAGCATTCTCATATCCTTCCTTCTTCCAAACGTTATGGCCTGTTGCCTTTTTAATCTCATGCTGAACAGACTCTGCTATTGCTTCAACCTGTATACGGCTTGTCCCATGACAGATGATAAAGAAGTCTGCAACTGCATTCTTAATACTACGCAAGTCAATAAGTACTACCTCTTCTCCTTTCTTTTCAAATATCCCCTCAGTGGCTATCATTGCGAGCATTTCCGAAGCAGTTTTTTCTTTCTTTGACACCATAGGCATTTTTATTATATTTTTGCAAAGTTAATCATTTAATGTGGCTTTGAGAAATGAACATTTCCCCTTTCGAGCCTCATTAATTGTGTATCAACAATTATACCGATTTAATGTTGGTTATGGCAGTTACTGATGTATTTCCCCAATATCTTATAAAAGAACTATCAATAGTCGATTCAACCAATATCTGGGTCGAAAAAGCTCTCCAAACAACAAATTTACCTGAAGGTTCAGTAATATATACGTTAAATCAGACAGCCGGAATCGGACAACAAAGCAACAAATGGGAAAGCGAACCCGGAAAGAATCTGACTCTGACTACTGTTCTTTATCCTTCATTCCTCCCGGCATCCGAACAATTTAATCTGACAATTATAATATCCCTTGCAACTTGTTGGACTATCGACCACTTTCTTGAAAATTCTGAAACTAAAATAAAGTGGCCTAACGATATCTATTATAATAATCAGAAGCTGGCCGGTATTCTTATTAAAAACAATATAATAGGTACCACTATAAATCAAACAATTGCCGGTGTGGGGTTAAACATTAATCAGACCCATTTTCAGCATGCCCCCAATGCAATATCCCTTAAAAATATTTCAGGCAATTCGTTTCAGGTGTATGAGGTACTGTCACAATGGCATACTCTCCTTGCTGAAGCTTATAAAATTTTAAAGGATAATAAGCATCAGCTAATGAATATGTACTATTCAAGAATGTACCTGAAGGATATAGAGGCTGATTACATGATAAATAGCTCAAAAATCAGAGCTGTAATTAGCGGTGTTGATGAATATGGACAACTAATTCTAAAGGATTCAAACAGAGTGGTGCACATATGTGGTATTAAGGAGGTGAAGTTTCCCCATTTGAAATCTATCTGAAGTCTGACTGAAGTCTATCTGAAATCTGAAATTACACTGTTTTATTACACTGATTCCCCCGGAAACTGACTTTCACAGACTTCCTTTAATTTATGTGCAAGAATATTTATGAAATTGGAAAGAGGTTTTGAAGCCATCATTTTAAGCATCATATTAAGATCCGCATTTAACTGCAATCTAACATTGGTTGACTCTATTCCAGCAGGTTGAAGAAAACTCTGCAGGTCAAACCTGAATGGTGACTTACCTTCAGAAACAATTACAATGTGGCTATAAGGTTCCTTTTTTTGAAACCGCATCCCCAGTGTGGCCATATTCTGAATGGAAAATGAACAGTGTTCAGAATCTGACTGCCAGTCTGACACCTGTGGAGGCATTAGAGATTCAAAATTATTAAAATCCGAAAGGAATTCAAAAATGTACTTTTCACTTCTCTGAATTGTTACTTCCTCACTGTTGAATGTTGTCATAAGCAAACTATCGTTATTTTTTTATTTACCCCAGCCCTGTGGATTCTCTCTCCAGCTTACAAGTGACATTTTATCCGCTTCCTTTATATACTTCATGTCAAGAGCATACTTTATCAAATGATTGTAATCTGTTAGCGTATGCAGAATAACATTCTCTTCTTTGAACTTTTGGCTGGCTGATTCCAGACCATAAGTAAATATGGCTACCATTCCTTTAACATTGCAACCTGCTTCTCTTAATGCCCTCACGGCATTTAAGCTGCTTTGCCCTGTTGATACGAGGTCCTCAATTACAACCACTGACTGACCTGATTCAACAACTCCTTCTATCTGATTGGTCATTCCGTGATCCTTTTTATTTTCTCTAACATAAGAAAATGGTAATCCCAGTTCCTGAGCAACCAGCACTCCATGAGCAATAGCTCCTGTAGCAACTCCTGCAATCATGTCAAGCTCACCAAATTCTTCACGAATCAACTTTGAAAACTCTTGTCTGATGTATGTTCTGATCTTGGGATATGATAAAATTTTCCTGTTATCACAATAAATAGGAGATTTGATCCCGGAGCTCCATGTAAATGGATTATTATTGTCTAATTTTATTGCCTTTATTTGCAATAAAAATTCCGCTGTCTCAAGCGCAATAGTTTCATTTATACTCATGCAGCAAATGTACAAAGTTTTTATTTCCGACAAACTTGTAATGTTATCTGGCACCCCGGTAATTGACCAAAAGTGGAAAGATATAAAACAGACTCCCGTAAACTCTAAAAAAGAGATTAAGGAGACCTACCTTACCTTTATAAACAATTCAAGGGACCAGAAACTCATACTATATAACAACTCAAATGCAAAAAGATTGCTCGAAGATTTTATTTCTTTATTTTGGTATGTTGAAGCTGCCGGAGGGCTTGTTATTAATAGTAAAAAAGAACAACTTTTTATTCACCGGTTTGGCAGATGGGATCTTCCAAAAGGAAAGATTGAAAAAAACGAAACCCATGAAGAGGCTGCTATCAGAGAAGTACAGGAAGAAACAGGACTCCTTGATGTTAGTATACTGAAAGAATTACCATCCACTTTCCACATCTTCGACTATAAAGGAAAGAAAGTCCTTAAAAGGACCTATTGGTTTATGATGAATTATTCCGGCAATTCAATCCCAAAGCCTCAGACTGAAGAAGAAATTGTTGAAGTAAGGTGGTTTAATACTGATAATCTTGCAGAGGTCATGTCCAATACCTATGCCTCTCTCAAATTATTTCTTGAGGAGATATAAAAGAACAATAGTAGAAAAGTAGAAGAACTTAAGGCAACTTAATACCATTTGGGATAAACATACTGACATCCCCTCCATTCTTATAAACATCTCTGACTATTGAAGAATTAATAGAAGTGAATTCGGGTACAGAAAGAAGAAATACTGTTTCTAAAGATGGATACAATTTCTTGTTTACCTGTCCTACGGTTCTTTCAAATTCAAAGTCTGCTGAAGTGCGTAGCCCTCTGATGATAAAGTTCGCCCCAATTTTCCGGCAATAATCAACCGTTAAACCAGTATAATGATCCACTGAAATTTGAGGTAAATCAGCAAACGTCTGTTCAATCCACTTTAGTCTGTCCTCCAGGCTGAATTGACTCTTCTTCTCAATATTCTGACCAATTGCTATAATAATATGGTCAAAGATAGTAACTGCCCTTCTAATAATATTTTCATGGCCCAGGGTAATCGGATCAAAAGATCCCGGGAAGACTGCTTTCTTCATCATTTTAAGTATTTATATAGTGCCTCGGCACTATTGCAGTTCAGGCTTAGGTATAGTAAATATACTAAAGTTAACACTTCCATAAGTCCGTTTTTGCATAAACCCCACATGCATACTAAAGTCTTGTCTTTTTGAATGTTCAATAATGAGCCAACCATCTTCTTTCAGGAGGTTCTTAGTAAACACCATATCCGGAATTACTTCAATTTCTTTCATTTCATATGGTGGATCACAAAAAATGATATCGTACTTAGTATCAGAATTTTGAAGAAATCTAAAAGCATCCGATCTGAATGCCAAAACTGCCTCAAATCCCAACGCTTTAGAGGTAGTCCTAATGAAATCAACACATCTCAACTCAATATCAATACTTGTGACGCCAAGTGCTCCTCTTGAAGCAAATTCATAAGTTATATTACCAGTACCTGCAAATAAATCCAGCACTGTTATATCTTCCAAATCAAAATGATTTACAAGAATATTAAACAGTGCTTCCTTAGCCATATCTGTTGTGGGCCTCACAGGTAAATTTTTAGGGGCTCTTATTTGTCTACTCTTATGTGATCCACTTATAATTCGCATAGTCTTGGATTGAATAAATCAGGATATCTATAGGGCTGGATTTCGGAGAGTGCGTAACTTAAATTAATATCCTTATTAGCTTCAGATAGGTTCACTGTCCTTAAATACTTCTTTAATAACCTGATAATATCAGACTTTGTTGAAATATCTCCGAAAAGTTGTATTTGGGCACTATCAACATTAATTCTCATTTGATCTGCAACAAAAATGGTATAATAAACCAGATCTTCGGGAGCTTTATAATTAAAGTTGTTGCAAAATTTCATTTTACCCTGCTCAATCATCAGCAGGTCGAAATTGTCTTTATTCAGATTCAGGAATAATCCCGTTGAATTTATACTTCTATACCTGAAGAGTACAAAATCAATGAATGCAGCCACCCCTGGCAACACACATGCATTGTTAAAAAACTCACTTATCAGATGCATATATGCAAGTTCAACTCCATACACCAATTCAGCATTTTCAGAAAAAATGGAAGTTGATTTAATGACCTCGGTGATCTCAACATCATTGAGCAAAGGAAGATATTCCTTTGAATACTCTCTTAAGAATAATGATGAAGGTATAATTGTATAGTGTCTGGATGGTACAATGCAAAACACCTTCTTATAGTTTGATCTAAGCAGTGGATTTTGCTCAATGAAAGTATAAAACTCCGGTAATGATGGTATTAAGACTGATTCAAAACCAATGTATTTACTTTCCTCAGGATTGAAGAAAGAATAAAAAAGTCCATCCGGCTGAAACCGGATGGACAGATTATAATTTTCAGTATTGGCCTTATTAAAAATTTGGTCAAAGCAACTTATTGATGAACGATGGCCGGTCATGCAATAAGATTTATTCCCAGTTACCGTCGGTGGATGCTTCGGTCAGAGATCCCATTTTTATACCGGGGAACCGATTAAGACCTTTCATTCTTTCAGTAAGATTGGTTACATCCTGCTTATCAAGGTCATATAGATAATACTCATAAGGTACAAGTATTTCTAACACACTCACCATAACACCTCCTTTGTCAATTTTCCCTGTCTGCATCTCAAATCGACGTCCATCAGAATGAGGAATAACTGATAAGTCTTCAATTCTGAAGTTTGGTCTTTTCCCATACAATGAGTCAGCAATGTTAATAAAACCAACTGTGTCGTTAATTGTCCTGGTGAAAGTTGTGTCATTTGGATCGGGAACAATTTTTACAACTGGAATCTGTCCTGTTTTTAAAAAATTGATAAGAGTGTCAAAGCTTGATGTATAAGAATTATTAAACTGCTTGTAAAGGGTCTGAGCAGTTCTGATGTCTTTCATCTTATTAGCAATGGATTCATTTCTTCTACTGACTTCTTCATTAAAACGAACAGGTTTCATTATCGAAGCATAAAGAAAATAGGCCATACCTATAATGACCACACCAAGAGCTATTTTTAAAATTGTGCCTTTCATAGAAGTTTTTTTTTGCCAATGCAAATGTATAATAAATTTTTAAAGAAATGTTTCACTCTTGGACTCAAAATTATTAATACTTGGTGGTTTTTAATCCTAAATGTAACTTTTGTTGTTAAATAATTAATAAAGCTATAAAATTTTTGGCACGTTATTAGTTATATTTGCCCACAAGACAATTAAATTCTCTAAAAAACTTTAAAAAACGAAATGAAAAAGACGATCAAATTAGCCGCATTTACCATCATAACGGTTTTTAGCGTGAATTCTTTTGCTCAAACTAAAGATGAAGCAGTTAATGCTTATAATCGTGCAGTTACTCTTGTTTCATCAGATCCTCAGCAAGCAGTTAATGCGATGAGAGAAGCTGCTGAAATTGCATCGAAAGCTGATGATGCTGATACTATTCAGCAGATGGCTGAGCAACAAATACCTGTACTTCAATATAACTATGCAACAGCGCTATATAAAGATAAGAAAATTGACGAAGCAATAGAAGGTTATAAACAGGCTCATGATTTTGCAGTCCAGTATAACGATAACTCAACAGCTGAGAAAACCAACGAATTGCTTCCTAAGCTTTACCTTTCCAAAGGAATTAATGAGTACAAAGCAGGACAGTTTGAGGAGGCAGTTAAAAGTTACACACAGGCAATCGAGCTTGATAGTTCGGTGGCTCGCGCTTGGTTAAATATGGGTCTTGCTTATAAGAAACTCGACAAAGACCCCGAAATGAAGCAGGCCATGGATAAAGCCATCGAGGTAGGAACTTCAACAAATGATGAGAAAACTGTTGAGGCTGCCAGAAAAACTATGGGCGACGACCTTCTCATGAGCGCTAATTCTTCATTCAAGAGTAATAATCTGCAAGCCACGGCAAATAAATTAGAAGAAGCTATTTCTTATAATGATAACAATCCTGAAATATTCTATCTGTATGCTGTGACGCTGAATAAACTTTCAAAATTCGATGAGGCACTTGCTCAAAGTCAAAAAGGCTTATCGGTTGAACAGGATGATGCTGAGAAGAAAGCCAGATTCTATTTTGAAATGGGAAATGCTCAATTGGGAAAAGGCGATAACACAGCAGCCTGTGATTCATATAAAAAAGCTGCGGTTGGCAAATTAGCTGAATCAGCAAACTACCAGATTAAGACCGTTCTGAAATGCGGTTAAGAAAAAGACAGTAAATTTCAATAAAATAGGAGGAAAATCATTTGATTTCCTCCTATTTTGTTATTTCCAAACTGTACAAGGATTGGTTAATAAAAAAATAGCAACTTAAAACGGATATCCCACTGCAATATTAATGACTAGATTATCGCGCCGCCAGGCACCGCTGCTAAAGTCAATTTCATCTATTACCCACCGTTCTTTCTCAGGCAGGTAGGGTTTTCTGAGTGGTATTCCAAGATCAAATCTTAACAAAAAGAATGATAAATCAATTCGCAGTCCCAATCCTGATCCAACGGCAAGTTTATTTATAAAGTCTTTGGTAAATTCTCCACCTGGCAAATATTCACTCTCCCTTGCCAGCCAAACATTTCCTATGTCAGTAAAAACAGCCCCTTTCAATACACTAATAATCGCGAATCTGAATTCTGCACTGAATTCTAATTTTATATCGCCCGACTGATCAAAATATCCGGTAAGATTGTTCTCATTCACATCGTACGAACCCGGACCTAAAGAGCGAGGCAGAAAAGCCCGAATACTATTTGAACCTCCACTAAAGTATTGTTTTGAATAAGGCATTACATAGGAATTCCCATAAGAAATTCCGGCACCAGCCATCAATCTGGTCGCAAGTGTATTATTATCATCAAAATTAAGGTAGTATCTGAAGTCAGTCGTTAGTTTTGAATATTGACTATATCTTGAACCAAAAATTTCATATGGCCTTTCGTCTGTTGACTTTTCACCTGTTGATATCCTATGCGCCAATGATGCAAGGTTTCCTGAAACATCTGCCATAACATTAAGATAGTATTGATGCTTTTGGGGAAGTCCTGCCATCGTATTTAATGTGTATGAGGCTGTTGAACCCAAAGTGAACTGTTCTTCAAATGTCCTTCGTAAATAAGGATTCCGGTCCAATAATAAATTAAATGTATCTGTTGTATTCCTGAGTTTTGAATAATTAATGGCAATGGGGTTGACTTCAAACTCTTCGGTATTTGTAGACCTCCAGATATAACCGGCTGTAAAATTTACACCATTCATATCATAATACTCTACCCTGTGAAGAGTTTTTAACTGCAAATCAAACTTTGTTTTTGGAATATGAACTGATGATGCATCGGATACTTTAAAGGGAGCAATGAACCGGGGGGTTATTAATTGGATACCTGTACCAAACTCCCATGAGTTGAATCCTTTCGACTTTCCACTTAGCTGTAGCTCGTATGCACCATTAATACTAAACTTTAATAGCTCTCCCCCTTTCCATGTATTTCTGTTTGTCAGACTAGTTATTAAAGAAGGACCGGTGTAATTATTGCTCTTTGAACCAATTTCCAGATCAACCTTTAATGTTTTTGGTAGGAGCTGTGTCAGGTTTATCCTAGCATCCAATTTACCTTCGTTGTCAATGACAGTGTCAGTATATGCAATATTTACGAACTTGAAAGTTCCCATTGACATTAGACGACTTATAGTAAGATCATGATCTCGTTTACTATATAAACTGCCTTCTTCAATTTTTATATACCTACTTAATATCTTGTGTCTAAAATTATTAACCCTTTCTACAAAATAGTAGTTATTAAAATAAGTAGTATCGCTTGTGCGTCTTGCAGTTTGAGCCCTCCGTCGTCCAAGGGAGTATTGGGGCATGACAAAAATTTTGTCGAACCGATATTTTAGAAGGGCTTTCTCAGGAACATCAGGTTTTATATTCAATGCAATATTTATCCTTTTCTCTCCGACAGTCGTATCAGCAACAAATACTAAGAAATCCGGATTGAAAAAATAATAACCTAAGTTTTTTAATTCACTGTCAATTCTTGATCGTTCATCTCTTAGAATGTCTAAATTGTATTGTAACCCAGTGTAAACTAATGATTTGTTTTGCATCCGCCTTATAGCAGCACTCAAACTGTCATTTCCCGAAGGGTATTTTATTTCATTAAATATATAGGGCTTATTTACTGTAACAGTGTACTTTACTTCAGCTTTATTATTTTTCTCAACTATTTCGTGAGTGGCCTCACCTTTAAAATATCCATTGTTTTGTAATCTATTGACCATAAGTTCCTCAATCAGATTTGGGTCAACCTGACTCAACAAAACCGGAGCTTCACCCAGTTTGTTTTTGATCCACTTTTTTATTCCCTTATTGGCGTTTTCTCCAGCCACATTATAAAACCACAACGATGGTCTCAGTCCTAAAAATGAGGAGTTGGGTTCAGGTCTGATTACTTCCTCAAGCTCGCTTCTGATATTCTTTTTCCCTGAAGTATTTTGTGGCTCTACAATAACATCAGCACCCACATAAAGTGATTCATTGTCGGGCAGGTACTTCAGATTACTGCAGGCAACAAAAAAAACACTCCACATTATTATGAATAAAAACTTTATGTGCTTGATTCTGATCATATGCTTATCACATTCTCTTATGGCTTTTTCTCAATTTCACGAATCGTCTCAGTTTCAGACACCGTCTGTTGTCTTTCATTTCTATCCTTAAATCTGAACAGTTGTCGGAAACGCCTAAAATCCCGATGATACGAAAAACCTATACCTGTGTTTACCAGTTCTCCTTCCATTGGATCTTCATATTCAATCCTTCTGAATCCTTTAAGTCTGTATCGCCCATTTGGAGTTAGTTTATACTCAACATTAACATTACCGGCAATATCACTAGCCTGATTCTGACGAGCCCTTTCACCTTCCAGTTCCACGTTACCTCCCACTTCAACAATAACCCTGTCGTTTAAAAACTCCTTTGAAACACCCAACTGCAATTGAGTACGACCTTCTTCAACACCGGCCTCATTGTATTCTTCAAATGATTGAACACCGATGTCAAGGTCAACTCCTTTTATATACTTTTGAGATAATGCGTTGAATTGTTGCGTTAGTAATTTACTTGCACTTGCCCTGGCAGCTGACTCAACAGTAAGAGGTGACCCACCCGATTCAAAAGGATCCTGTCCCAAAAACCTATTCAGAGCCAACAAAGCAAAAACTTGTTTATTGAGTTGGGTTTCATCAGTACGTAATTGATTCAGTTTGGCATCTACCATTCCATTCAAAGCACCTTTCTCATCCTCGGGTTGTTGAATGTCGAAACTTATTATAGGTTTCATTAGTTCTCCCTCCATTTTAAGATGGACAAAAAATGTCAGTGCATTTCTGTATCTGTTCTGTTCCATGTCGTCCATTCCCTCTACCTGATCTTCAAGTAATAAAAGAGGTGATGTTTTAACCATATAAATAGCGCTCAGGTCAACATCTGCATCCATGATCTCACCGGTCCAAGTTATAGTACTTCCCTCCTGAATGCTGAATTGTCTTTTTATTAGCTGGTTAAGTGTGATATTATACCCGCCATCATTTATATCAAAAGTTCCTGCAAGGTTCATTTGCCCCCCGGGTGTCAATGTAAAGTTCAAATTTGCATCTCCGCTAACAAAAAGAGAGTCGCCGGCAATAGGATCGACCATCATCTTAAGAATAGCCTCTGGTTCCAAAGTAATCGAAGCATTTAACTGAATTCCTTCAACTGCTGTTATTGGACTAGCTACGGAATCGGCATCTATCGGTAGTGATACAAACAAGGAGTCAGAAAAAATGACCACTCCTTCGCTTTCATCCAGCACTATTTCAGATTCAGGCATGACAAAGGTTACTTCCGTTTCATCTTTCAAAGTTACCTTCATATCGATTACAGGCCTGGAGGTTGTTCCTTTTACTCTAATGTCACTATCAAGGAAAACAGTCCCGTACAAAGGGAAATCATTGTCTTCTCTTGTCGAATTCATGGCTAAAAATTCTTCAGTTCTAACACGAATATCCAAGGTTGGGTTGCTCAGGTCGGAAAATGCCACATATCCACTTATTACTGCCTGTCGGTTAAGTGAATCTAAGATGGTCAAATCATTTAGTTCAAGCCGCTTATTTCTAACATCAATTGAGTTGTCTTCCATCCTAAGATATGTCCCGGCAATTGGCGCATCAAATGCAACTTCATTAAAGCGCACACTACCTGCAAGATCAGGGTCATCTACTGTTCCTGTAATGTCAATACCTCCTGTAAGATGACCGGTCATCCTGGTCACTTGTCCCAATGTGAACGGTTCAACTGCTGCAAGATTAAGGCGGTTGATATCCAGGTTCATCTGTAGAAACTCTGTGCTGTCTCTTGTTAGATAATGACCATCAATTGTAAGATCATTCTCATTTCCTGTCAGCTCAAGTCTCACGTCAAAACGATTGTTTAATTCAGAGTTTTCAGCAGTCACCAGAATATTTCCAACAGGCACCTCCATGAAACGCAGACTGTCTATATTAAGATTTGATGTAAAAGCCTGTGACCCATCAACCTCAAATAATACAATATGTCCATCCATTTTACCCCTTGCTAACTGTTTCTCATTTTCAATAATCACTGAAAAATTTCCTAATTCAAAATCCTCGAAAGTGACCTTGAGAGGTACATTATCACCCGGTTGAGTAATAATTGATAATAATTGATTGTTTCCGGATAGAATTAACTTTTCAGACTTTAAACCGGTTTTTTCGCTAAACGATAAAACATTATCAGGATCAATGCGCCAATTGGTGTTATTCAAAATGAATGGCTCGTCCATTATTAAAGTGTACAAACTATCACCTTTAGTGAAGGCACCGCTGGTTTTTAAAACATTTAAAGTGTCAGACTTGGAAATTGAGATAGCATATTTAATACTATTATCCTTTATATCACCATTCAGAAGAAACTTTTCCATTCTGATGGTAGGATTCTCAATGCTTGCAACCTGCACCTCATAATTGAGCCTTTCGTTGTTCGATTCAATGTTAGCCCTGAGACTATCAACAATAGTTCCGTTGTAATCAATTCTTGGTATGATAGCTTCAGTCTCTAATTCACGTTTTTCGCTTGAATATTTACCTCTGATAGTAAGTGAATGAAAGTCGTTTAGTGAAGGTATCAGATTTTCGCAAATCCGGCTTGGATCACTGAGCGAAAAACTGTATGTAAATTCCTGATGAGCTAAATTTTTGCTGATTGTATCCGTCAGTGTGTCGGGTTCAGCAAAGGCAAAATATTCATTAAGATGCGTGGTGATCAATGGTCCTATTTCAGTAAGATTCACATTTCCTGAAATCAAAGCATTGAGAAAACCTGACCTGATAGTAATTCTCGATGAATCATTCAGATACTGCGATTCAATTACCAAAGAATCGACAGGACATTCTATCTTCTCTGTCTTCACATAATTATCAAACAGTTTTATTTTGCCAACAGGGTTCGGTCCTTTTTCCTTTCTCATATCGGCACTTATGCTTGTTTTGACCTGCATTTCTTCAGGTGAAAGCTTTAAAGCCATCAGGTCAGCATTCTCCAGTTTAAGATCAAATACGAAAGCAAGACTATCAGGATCCACATTTGCATAACCAGTGTAATTAAATAGAAGATTAGGGTCGCGCATAATGATATCACCTTGAAATGAGCGATTTACAATTTTACCATCGAGTAACAGACCATTATATTTATAGCCGTTATAAAAAGCCTCTTCAACCTCTAAGTCAACATTCAGGTTAAGGCTGTCGGGATTCATTCCAAAACCATTGATATCCAATGCCAAAGAAACGGGACCTAAGGTATCGGGATTCATTAAAATCTTGCCAAGGTCAACATTATCGGCATCAATAATAATATGGTACGGTACTTCCTTATTGCCAATGTCCGGATCCATTATTACTTCAGCATTTACAGACCCCGAAGATGTGAGCAGTGCTGCGTTGGCATTAAAATTCTTTACAAATCCATTGAATTCTGCCTCAAGTGAAATTTCTGCGGGTATTTCCACAGATTCAGGTAAAACTTCGGGCTTGAGATATGACATGATATCACCATGTGTAGTGGAAAAATTTAATTCACTCACCGATGCATAAACTCTGTTCATATCAAGCGCATCTTTAACTTTCGCTGATAATGAAAGTGTAGTTGACTTATTATTTGAGAAATTGAAATCATCAATGGATAAATCCTTTAATGATCCGGCTATCAATCCTTCAAATTCAAAAATCTCGCCCTTATCAAGGCGAAATTTAGGATGGCTGGAGAGATCCGGAACAAACATCAAAATATCTGTAGAAGCGATAAATGACTCATTGAGATTAATATCAATAACCGCTTCCTCAAATGAATCAGCCAAATGATTGATTGAAGGGAAGTTGAGTTCAATTCTGTTTCCTATGCTACTTTGTGGTGTTTTAATTAAGAGGTTCTCTAGTTTAATGGTGGTTGTGTCATAATAAATGTTCGAAGAAAACTGTTCAAGGCTAAAACCGCTTTTTTCTTTAAAATTAAAATCTGCTAAATTCAGCGATATAACACCGGGACTAACATAAATATCATTTATTACCGTATTAAAATCATTGATTGTTAAGTAATTAAAATCAATACTGTTCTTTACTGGTTCTGCTGTGAGATTATTATATGAAAGCGAAATGTCACTAAACTCCAAAGCGTCTAAGGTCATAATCCATTCAGGTGATGGATCTTGCTTTTCTATATCCTGTTTTGTTATTACTTCAGCGATAATTGTATCAAAACGCTGAGGCTTATAATGCTCAAAAAGAATTTTAGCTTCTGCTAGTTGAAGTTTATCCAATGAGACCTTATAGTTATTAAACTCCAAAGTATCAGCATTTAATTTGAAATCCCCGATATCAGCTTCCAGTCGGTTTCCGGAAGCAGGACTGTTATAAAATGCGTTTATGTTTTCGAGAGCAATTGTTTTGAATGAGATATCGGGATTTCTTCCCGATGAATTGGTTTCTTTAGGAGCTATTAGTGAGGGAGTTTGCAAATAGGAAACAACGGAATTCTTCAGGTTGATGTCTCCAACATGCAGCACCAATTCATCCAGATCAAATTCTTCAAAAGATGTTTTGAAATCTCCAATATATACTAATGCATCAATACCGCCAAGTGTATCGCTATAAAGCAATCTGATATCATTAAAATCTATATCCCTGATAGTGAATTCCATTCCATCGGATTCCTCAGGCTCCATTGCCGTGGTATCTTCAGTAGCAAAGGCATCTATTATGAAACTATAATTAAAAGTTGTATCAGGATAAAGTCTATAAATTTGCGCTGTAAGATTTTCAAGTTTAACTGAGCTAACATCAATCTTAGCATCCAATAGGCCAAACATATTAATACCTATGTTGACCTTCCCGGCATATAAAAGGGTATCATTCTGAAGGTCTTCCAGGTATAGTCCCTTTATATTAATTGTCTTCGGAATTCCAATACTTATAGATTCAAGTTCAACTCTGGTGTTAAGTTTCTCACTTAAATAATTAACGGCTTTTGATGCAGCAAAATTCTGGACAGGGGGCAACTGGACAATTATAACAAGGACTATTCCCAATGAAATAATTCCTGCTATAAGCCATAAGAGGGTTTTGAATATGATCCGTAACCATTTATTTTGGGTTGTTGATTCCTTCATCAATTCTCTCGAGTGCTGCGTTTGCCGGTCCGTTTATAACTTCCCCTGTAATTGTGAACCGACTTCCATGACAAGGGCAATCCCAGGTATTCTCAATATTATTCCAGCTTACAATGCATCCCATATGAGTACAAGTAGCTGAAACTACATGTATTTCACCATTCTCATCTTTAAATACACCTGCCTTATGTCCTTTATACTCAACAATCCGCGCCTTATTGATTGGCAAAGATTCAAGTTCAGATACTTCAGGGCTGTCAGGTTTGTTTTTGTAATAATTTATTAAGGTATTAAAAATTTCCTTAAAAGCGATTTTTGTTGCCTTTAAATTTACTCTTCCTGGTTTATACAGGGATTCCCAAACATTTTCAACTCCCTGAATCAGATCAGGAATAAGCATTGCAGCAATGACTGAATGCGTCATCCCGTGCCCGGAATCGCCTGTTGAGATGAAAGTATTATCTTTATCAGCTATGTTTTTACCAATAAAGGCCATGCCGTCATAAGGTTCCAGCACTTGACCCGACCACTTGTAAATCACACGCTGTATCTCAAATCTCTCTCTTGCCCATGATTCAAGGCGACCAAACCTTTCACTCTCTGTGTCATCGTTCATGATCCCTGTCTTATGATCTTCACCTCCTATAATCAGAAGGTCAGATTCAGCATTGTATTCTTGTGTTCTTACATAATGATAAGGAGGAGTGTCTGAATCTTCATTCATATCGCCGGTATCCCACCAAAGTACCGAAGGCAGTTTCCCTTTTTCTATTAGCGCCGCTATGGCATAAGTACGATAGGAATACTGAATCATTGGAACAACAAACTTGCTGTTAATCGGACTGTTGGTAGCAACTACAATATAGTCTGCTTCAATCTTATGTTCATTTGAAGTAATTACGGTATTTCCCTCAATTTTATCGGCGTGGGTATTTGTGAAAATTTTACCACCCCTGGCTTGGATGATTTCAGCCAGCCCAAAAAGGTATTTGAGCGGGTGAAACTGTCCCTGGTTCTTGAATTTTATTGCTTTTAAGGGCTGTATAATTAATCCGGGCACCTCATTCACCAATTCAACCTGAGCGCCACATTCTTTGGCAGCTTCAAACTCTTTTACAATATTCTCAACTCTATCTGATGCATGTGGTATTAAGTAGCCAGGAACCCTTTTAAAATCACAACTAATATTTTCCTTCTGAACTATCTTTTCAATATAATCTATCGCACTCTGGTGACTTTCATAAGCAAGTTTGGCATTTTCTTTACCCAATAAACTTTGAAGACTATAATATCTGTCATCCAATGCACTTGATAGATGTGCTGTTGTTCTCCCTGTTTCCCCGCTACCCAATGATCCATCTTCAATAAGCACGACTGAGTATCCCCGGTTTGTCATTTCATAAGCAATTGAAACACCCGACATTCCTCCACCAACAATCACAACATCAGTTTCAATATCTCTGGAAAGAGGAGAAAACAATCTGTTCTGATTATCATCAAGCCAGTTTGAAATATTTGCTCCTGACGTATTCTCTCCATCCCACAGTGGTTTCCTGCCTAATTCCATAATTTTGCTTTTTATGTACTAAAATAAATCCGGGAAATAAAAACTTAACAGAAATACAACAACATAAATGTTATCCTGTTTGGGATAGCAATCCTATTATAAAAGGTGGAATCTTAATTGTTATTAAGTTTTCTTGTTGTCATTCTTTTTATAAATAGTCCTCAAAAAGAATTTTCTTCGATTATCTTTAGAGTCGTGTTTATAATTTCTTTCTTCCCCCATCAGATAACCCCAGGGCTTTAGTGGATCAATGTTATCGAATGCCACTTTCATCATTCCAATAAAGGGAAGTGCTATAATCATCCCTACAATCCCCCAGACAAGTGCACTGGTGGTAAGTCCGAGAATTGCAGTGAATGGGTTTATACTAACGCTGGATCCTACCACATTAGGAGTGATAAAATTATTTTCGAGGAATTGCACAACAATGGCAACACCCAATACTCCTAAAGCTATACCTAATTGATCTTCAGTTATCAGGGCCATCATAACCGGCAAAATACTACCAATCAGTACTCCTATATAAGGTATGATATTAAGTAAGGCAAGTAAAACTCCAAACAAAACAGCATGTCTTAATCCCAGCAATAGAAAACCGGTGGAGTTAAGAATCGAAAGAATGACAATTACAAGGAAAAGACCTTTAAGATATTTTTGAGAAACCACTGTGATCTTCTTGATGATACCAAGTGCCTTACCGGCTTTCTCCTCGTCATTAGCCATGAGTTCAACAAAATGCTTGTACTTATCCCTATAATATGTCAGGAAAAATATAAAAATTGGTAAAAGTGCTACTGATGCAATAAAAGAACCTGTTGCAGAAAATATTCCAAGCGCATAGGAAGCAGCTGAAGAACCAGCGGATTGTAACCGCTCATTCAGCCAGTTCTTCTGTTCAACTTCTGAATAATTAAATCGCTCACTTATAAATGAAAATAGTTTGTCAATCTTTGCCGACAGCTGTTTACTCAGTTCAGGCCAGTCATTGACGAACATAAGTACTTGTGAATAAAAGAAATAAATTAACGCGGCCACCAATAGAACAGCAACTAATAAACTGATGATAATTGCCAATCCTCGAGGGACTTTCCAACTTTCAAGTTTTTGAGAAATTGGCATTAGCAAAAATGAAAATAGTATAGCGACAGCTAAGGGTAATAATACTGGTTGTGCAACCTTCAATAAGGTAATAATTAGCCCCAAAAAAAATAGCTTGACGGTTATATTGTATATAACCTTATTTGTAGTATCCATTTTATAAGTATGACATTTTTATAACAAACAGAAAGTATATTTTCATATTCCTCAATTTATATTTGGAATTCCAACAGTTTCACGTATCCCTGAATACAAAGTTTTCCATGTATAATTGAACATAAATCTTTGTTTATTCCTTTCATACTGAATTGGGACTACTCGAACCGGCTTATTCCCAGACGGATTGCTACTTTTGAGGATAATATTATTTGCAAGGAAAACAAGTAATCTGTCTTTGAAATCGTGGTTTTCTCCTTTTTCTTCAGGCAATTCTATCTCCAGATCATTATATATGAATCGCATCCATCCATTAGACACATTTTCCCCTGCATCAAATTTAAAATGCAGGGAGTCGATGTAACCACTTTTAAGTGAAATATTCACGGTTGGCTCAAGCATCCTATTCAATGTTTTCATCGGCAAATTTGATATTAAACCGGTACAGGTGAATACCATATCCATGGTGTTCAAAGGAAAGAAATATGTAGCGTTGAGATTCCCCTCACTCATAAAAGTAGCATTCGCCTTAAAACTGATTCCGCTGTCTGAAGTGATTAAACTGGAATCATTTGTGACCCCTGTCATTTCGGCATTAATATCTTCAAAGATAATACTTCCTGGTGTTTTTTTCCCGGGTGCTACCTCCTCATAAACTATCTGTGAATCAAACACCTTGATTGTATCAATTTTTATGTAAATGGGTGATGTTATTATTAATCGCTGGACAGATGGCGGTTCAAAATCAATTCTTTCATCATTCTTATCTCTGAATGCCCTGAAATCAAGTGACCGAATGGAGAGTAATTTGGATTTAAAACCATGGTATTCAAAAAAGTGCCTCAAATCGACCTTCTCAAATAATAATTGTTTTGCAAAAATATCAAATCGATCGGTTTGTTTTCCAGCGACATCACCAAACCATTTTTTATTAAAATTTGGAATCATTTTAACTGAATCGAGAACAAGAACAGAGTCAGTGTATACCACTTTCATTTTGCCAACATCATAGGTATACAGGCTGTCACTCGATGTATAGGAGAAGTTATACATTGATAAAGCAATGGTATCAGCTGCAAACATACCCGGAAGTTTTTGTGTCTCTTTATCGATTTTCAAATTCACTACTAAAAAATTATTCCTTTTACTGAACAAAGACGGAATACTATCATTATGCTCATTGAAATGATTGAACTCGAAATTTTCGACATAGAGTCGATTCACTTTAATCGATTTTGCAAACTCTTTTATTACTTCATAAAGTGAAAATTCCGTTGAATCCACATTATCTTCTCCATCATTAATATTTCCGCTTATCATTGTTACTTCAGGCTCAAGAATTAATATTTCATTTACTTCAGCACCTCTGCCCATAAGATATTTGAATACGTGGAGACCATCAAAAGATAACTCCTTTGCAATTCCTTCATAGGATGGTTCCCCTGCTTTAAGCTTATCAGGTTGCACTGCAACATCTGAAAAGATGATTTGTCTTCTTAAAATATTAAGCTTAAGAGATGCGATTGACAATTTGTATTCTTCGTCAGTTTGCTCAGCAAAAGCTTTTTCAATCTTTACTCGTGAATAATCATTCAGATACCAAGATGAAATCAGAAGGAGAGCAGCAAAGAAAACTATAAATACCAGTAATGAGATCAGAATACGGAAGAGACGCGGTTTTTTCATAGGATGATATTATAAATACAACACAGTAAAAAATTATATGTTTAAGCTTAATAATGTGATGACTTACCGGATTTTCACTAGTTGCGATTATTGAAACATAAATTGATGGTTTCGATACACTCCCTATTTGATATGCTTAAATTAATACTAAACTTACATTATTCTTCAGTAAAAGATAAGTCAACTTTAAGTCAACTCTACGTTTTACGCAGAGTTGACTTAGAGTTGACCTAGAGTTGATACCAATTAAGCAATAAGAAAGTGGAAAAAATACTTTCATACGTTCAGTTGTAAAAGACTAAAAAAATAAAATCATGCGAAGAACCAATAATTAATATAGCTTATGCATTATCGGTACAATATCTTTTCATGAAATCATAATCAGGAATCGCCTCAAGGAACCTGATCTGACCACTTTTCTCTTCCACAAGAACACAATGATGTTCTATACCATTAGTTATCATAAGGAACTTCACTTTAAGTGCGAAATTATATCCGGCCGCCTGGTAGAAAGTATCTTCTCCCAGTTTGACGGTTGGAGCTTTGCACTCGGCAATAAGCAAAGGATATCCCCCAGGATGGTAAATTACAAGATCGAATCGTTTCTGTAATTTATTAATTATAAGACCTCTTTCTGAAGCCATCATATGAACAGGAACACCCAGATGGTGATGGAAGTAATTGATGAGATGCTGTCGCACCCATTCCTCGGCAGTAAGTCTTACATACCGCTTTCTCAATGGATCGAAAATTTCAGCAGTACTTTCCAGTTGCCGAATCTTAAGTTCAGCTTCAGGAAAATTTAGTTTAACTAAATTATGTAGGCTCATATGTATTGTAAAAGTACGAAACCAACCGCAATAACTCACCATAATTCCCTAAATTTGCCACACACATGTTGCTGAAAGACAAAAGATATGAGAACCAAACAGGAAATTACTGAAAACTGGTTACCACGATATACCGGTACCAGAATTGAAGATTTTGGAGAATACATCCTATTAACCAATTTCACTCATTATCTGGATTTATTTGCATCATGGCATAATGTTGAGATTAAAGGACTTACCCGTTCGATGCCTAGTGCAACATCGGGTGATATAACAATGATCAATTTTGGCATGGGTAGCCCTAATGCTGCCACAGTCATGGATCTTTTGTCAAGCATAAAACCCAAAGCTGTCTTATTTTTAGGTAAATGTGGAGGTTTGAAGAAAAAGGCACAATTGGGCGACCTGATCCTACCCATAGCCGCTATAAGAGGGGATGGTACATCAAATGATTATTTTCCTGCTGAAGTGCCTGCCTTACCTGCCTTCAGCCTTCAGAAAGCTACTTCTACTGCCATCCGTGATTCAGGTAGGGATTATTGGACTGGCACTGTTTACACCACTAACCGAAGGGTTTGGGAGCATGACGATATCTTTAAAGAATACCTGAGACAAATCAGAGCCATTGCAATAGATATGGAAACAGCCACTATATTCAGTGTTGGATTCCATAACGAAATTCCTTCAGGTGCATTGCTGCTTGTTTCTGATCAGCCAATGATTTCAACAGGGGTTAAAACTGAGACAAGTGATAATCTTGTGACAGAAAATTTCGTTGAAACACACTTAAAAATCGGAATCGAGGCTCTGAATCAACTCATTAATAATGGGCTGACCGTGAAACACCTCCGCTTTTAAATTATTCAGGGAAGTTAACCGGAAATATCATGGTCACCGATTATAAAAAGATACTATCAAATCTTTCAAAAAAGGAATACGCTCCTGTATACCTCCTTTGTGGAGAAGAACCGTATTATATTGACATAGTAAGTGATTACATAGAGGATAATGTGCTGAACGACAGTGAAAAGGAATTTAATCTGGCAGTGCTTTACGGAAGAGATGTCGACGCTTCTAAGGTAGTCGAGCAGGCAAAACGTTACCCTTTGATGTCACCCTACCAGGTTGTGATTCTTAAAGAGGCTCAGGAGATGAAAACTCTTGATGAAATTTCAGAGTATGTCAGAAAACCATTATCCACCACCATATTGGTAATTTGTCATAAACATAAAAAGTATGACAAACGAAAGTCGCTTAGCACTTTAGCTGACAAGAATGGAGTATATTTTGAATCAGCTCGGATTTACCAGGACAAAATTCCTCAATGGATACTTGAATATACTGAAAATCATGGATACAAAATAAATCAAAAGGCTTCTATCCTACTGGGTGATTTTCTGGGCACCGATTTATCCAAAGTAGCAAATGAACTTAATAAACTCTTCATACTCCTGCCAAAAGGAAGCTCGATAACTGAAGACATTATTGAAAAAAACATTGGAATAAGCAAGGACTATAACATATTTGAATTTCAAGAATCACTGGCGTCGCGGAATGTTGAAAAGGCAAATAGAATTGTCAATTATTTTAATTCTAATCCAAGAGAAAACCCTCTTCAAAAAATCATTCCAATTACTTATTCCTTTTTCCTGAAAGTCTTGCTGTGTTTTACAGTTCAGGACAGAACACCATCTAATGTAGCTGTTGCTTTAAAAGTAGCTCCTTTTATGACCCGTGATTATATCAAAGCTGTTAAAAATTATTCTTATCCCAAAGTAGTTGAGGTGATATCAATTCTCCGGGAATTCGATTTAAAGAGCAAAGGAGTGGATTCAGGCAGTGCCACAGGTCCGGATATGATGAAAGAAATGGTTTTCAGAATTCTTCATTAAGGGGGAAAGGATTCTCATGCATCACCTCACCCTGAAGATCGAAATGGATCTCTTTAAACTTTTATGGTGTTGTTTGTAAACATCTTTTCAATAAGGGATGAGTACTTTTGACTAATGTAGCTTCGTTTCAATTTAAGCGTAGGAGTTAATTCTCCACCTGGTGTGCTCCACTCTTTTGATAAAATTTCAAACTTTTTAATCTGTTCTGAATTACCGAAGTTAGTATTTGCCTTATCAATTACTCTGTTTATTCGCTGCCTGATAATCGGGTTATTCACCATTTCCTCATCTGTAGTGTAAGTGTGACCTTTAATTTTGCACCATGACTTCAGATGGTTAAAATCAGGTATTATCAATGCAGCTGCAAATTTCTGGTTTTCACCAACAACCATTACGTTATCTATAAAAGGAGATTCTTTAATTTTATTTTCAATCAACTCCGGTGCGATATATTTTCCAAGAGATGTTTTAAATATCTCCTTCTTGCGACCTGTTATCCTGACTTGACCTTCTGGTTCAATGACACCAATATCTCCGGTATGAAACCACCCATCACTGTCAATCACTTGAGAAGTTAGCTCGGGTTCTTTATAATAACCCATCATAATACCGGGTCCTATGGCAAGAATTTCTCCATCCTCGTCAAGTTTAACACTTACCCCTCTTAATGGAGGTCCAACTGTGCCGATTTTTATTCCGTTTTTACTGGGGTTGGTAACTGCTACTACCGGAGAAGTTTCAGTAAGGCCATAGCCTTCGTATATTGGAAGTCCTGCACTTCTGAAAACTCTTATAATTCTTGGTTGGATGGCTGCACCTCCAGAGACTATAATTTTGAAATTACCACCCAATGCCTCGCGCCATTTAACAAAAACAAGTTTATCAGCAATCTTGTGTTGAAGATTGTACCAGACACTGTTGTTACCGTTTACATCATAATTATCGGCCAAGCTAAGCGCCCAGAAGAAAATCATCCGTTTTACACCTTTTAACTTTCGCCCGGTGGCCAAAATTTTATCATAAATCTTTTCAAGTAATCTTGGCACGCAGCACATCATATCGGGATGAATTTCCTTTACATTATCTGTTATTGTTGCCAGACTCTCCGCATAATAAATTGAAATTCCCAGATAATGGTACATATAATTTAGCATACGCTCATATACATGGCAAAGAGGCAAAAAGCTCAATGCCTTACCTTCCTCTCCGAAAGTCGGTATATAAGATACTGCTGTAAAATTTGATATGATATTTGAATGTGATAACATCACCCCTTTGGGATTACCTGTGGTTCCCGAAGTATAAATTATGGTCGCAAGATCGGTTGATTTAATCTGTGCCTTTAACTCTTCAACTTTCTCAGGTTGGGGATTAGCTTCACCCATAACCAATAAATCGCTAAGATTCCTCTCACCATTAGTGCCTTTTATGGTAAAAATTTCCTCAACTGCCGGACAATATTCAACAGCTTCCTTGATTTTCCTTACCATCTCGTCACCTACAACGAAAATGAACCTTATTTCAGCATGACAAAAAATATACTGATAGTCTGATTTGCTAATGGTAGGATAAATAGGAACATGTATGGCACCTACCTGCATTATTGCAAAATCAAGGTAATTCCACTCAGGTCTGTTATTCATTATGGTGGCAATTGTATCTCCTTTACGGACACCAAGAGCCAGAAGACCATAACTCAAAATATCAACAGTTCGACGGTATTTCTCAATATCGATCTTTTTCCATATCCCATCTTCTTTATATGCCAGTACATCATCTTTGGGTTTAAAGGATGTAGCATAAGCGGGCAGCAAATCAAATAACCGTTTAATTGCCATGTTTACATTTTTTTGTTAAAAACAGATGCCGATGCTTGAGCAGTAGGCATGATTAATAAATCATTGATGTTTACATGAGGAGGTAAGGTGGTTACATAATGCACAACGTCAGCAACATCTTCAGGCCTTAAAGGAACAAATCCCTGGTACACTTTTTCAGCCACTTCCTTATCTCCTGAAAACCTTACAAGAGAAAATTCTGTCTCAACTGCACCAGGGGCTACCTGAGTCACCTTTATATTTTTAGAGACTAAATCTATACGCATTGATTTTGTTAGTGAATCAACTGCTGCTTTTGTAGCGCAGTAAACGTTCCCATTTACATATGCTTCCTTGCCGGCTATTGAACCAATATTGATAATATGTCCATGTCCCAACTGAATCATTAATGGCACTACTGCATGAGTTATGAATAAGAGTCCTTTGATATTGGTATCTATCATGGTTTCCCATTGATCGGGCTCACCTTCAAAAATCGGGTTCAACCCTAATGCAAGGCCGGCATTATTAATCAAAACGCTGATTTCACGGAATTCTGGAGGTAAATTACTGATAGCTTTTTGAACCTGGTCACGAACAGAAACATCAAATGCCAGTACCAGGACTTTTACCTTATAATGTGTTCTTAATTCTGATGCAATAGATTCCAACCTAACTTGTCTTCGGCCGGTTAGTATTAATTGGTTCCCTTCTTTTGCAAACCTGTGAGCACATGATCTCCCGATGCCACTGGTTGCGCCGGTAATGAGTATGGTTTTTGACATAGTTGATTAAAGATTACACCTTAAGAGACGAAATCAATATGTCAAAGTTATGCGAATTAAATAAAAAAGCAAAAAAAGTTCAGGTTGTTAACATTACAACTATTAAAATTTACCCTGACTTATTTTTGGTGTTTTTCTGCAATCCAGTTTTTAGCATTTATGAAAGCTTCGATCCATGGACTTATTTCATCCTCTTTTCGACCGGTAGGATAGTATGCCCAGTTCCAGGGATATAACGACCTTTCTAAATGAGGCATAATCGCCAGGTGTCGGCCATCATCAGAAGCTATTGCTGCAGTATTATAATCACAGCCGTTTGGATTTCCCGGATATTCAATAAAACTGTACTTTACAGGAATATGATATTGATTTTCGGCCATTGGAAGTATAAAACGTCCTTCTCCATGGGATACCCATATTCCTAATCGCCTTCCAACCATGGAGCCTAGCATTACAGTGTGATTTTCAAGGATATCAACATTTAGGAATATAGACTCAAATTTTCCTGACACATTATGTCTCATTTTGGGCTTGTTCTCATGAAGTGGGTTAATTAAGCCCAATTCAACCATTAACTGACAACCATTGCAAACACCCAGACTGAGTGTATCATTCCGCTTATAGAAAGCATCAAGTGCAGCTTTAGCAGCAGGATTGTAAAGAAACGCACCAGCCCAGCCTTTTGCCGAACCTAGTACATCACTATTTGAGAAGCCTCCAACAAAGACAATCATATTAATATCTTCCAATGTTTCTCTGCCGGTAATCAGGTCAGTCATGTGAACATCCTTCACATCAAAACCAGCAAGATGAAGAGACCAGGCCATTTCACGATCACCATTCACCCCTTTTTCCCTGATAATTGCTGCCCTGATACCCGAGGACTCTCTTCTGTCAGTATTAATTCCAAATTGGGCGAGTTTCCCCGAAAAGTCTTCCCCAAATTCATACGACAGGGGTTGATTTGAAAAATTATTATATCGCTGTCGGGCCAATTCTTCACCACACTGTTTCTGATCCATGAGGAACGATGGGTAATACCAGATATTTCGCATATGGTCAACATCGATTTCTGTGTATCCCTCATTATATCTGATGTTTAAAAATCTTCTGAAGGATGGCTTTCCTATCACATGGAATCTAACCCCAGCCTCATGCAAAAGAACTGAAGCAAAATCTAGATCATTAATTTGCAAAACAACACCTGGATTTTCACTGAACAGGAGTTTTATAATATCGCTCTCCTTAAAATCCGACATTTCAGCATCGATACCAATTCCGGGCTGTGCAAAGAGCATTTCCAGCAGAGTAGTAACCATACCACCTGACGATACATCATGGCCGGCTATCACTACATCTTTATCTATCAAAGTCTGAACCGATTCAAAGGCAGCCGAAAAATATTTTGCATTTTCTACATTTGGAGTTTCTTCACCAACGGAAGACAAAACCTGTGAGAAAGCACTTCCTCCTAACCTGAATGGAACATGGCTGAAATCGACATAGATAAGTGTAGAAGTAAACTCCGGTTGCAGCACTGGCCTGATAACCTTTTTAATATCACTTACTTCAGCAACAGCACTTATAATCACGGTTCCTGGAGATAAAACCTTTTCACCATCAGGATACTTCTGAGTCATTGACAAAGAGTCTTTCCCTGTAGGAATATTAATTCCTAGTTCAATGGCAAATCTGGAAGCTGCTTCTACTGCTTCGTAAAGTCTTGCATCTTCTCCTTCATTGCGGCAAGGCCACATCCAGTTGGCACTCAATGAAACACCTTTCAATCCATGAGTCAATGGAGCAAATACAATATTAGTAAGAGCCTCTGCAATGGAAAGAACTGACCCGGCCGATGGATTAATAAGCCCGGAAACCGGTGCATGGCCAATTGAAGTCGCAATTCCTGATTTACCTTGATAATCAAGGGCAACTACACCTAAATTATTCAAAGGCAATTGGATAGGTCCTGCGGTTTGTTGCAATGCAACTCGGCCCGTTACCGATCTGTCCACTTTATTCGTCAACCAATCTTTACATGCTACAGATTCAAGTTGCAACACCTGCTCCAGATAATTCTTTAATTGAGACGCTTTATATGAAATACCAGCGTACCTTTTAATAACCTGGTTGTCGCGCATTATGGTACGCGGTGGCTTACCAAACATATCATGCAAGGCTAGATCAATTGGTTTGGTGTCCTTTTGATTATTGGCAAATACCAGGTGATGATCGTTGGTTGTTTCTCCAACCACAAAGAAGGGAGCTCTCTCTCTTTCAGCAACATTCTTAACTAATTCAATGTCCTCCTTTCTTACAACTAACCCCATTCGTTCCTGGGATTCATTCCCAATGATCTCTCTGTCGGAAAGTGTGGGATCTCCCACAGGTAATTTGTCAATATGAATTACTCCACCTGTTGCCTCGACCAATTCTGAAAGACAGTTTAGATGTCCTCCGGCTCCATGGTCATGAATAGAAATAATTGGATTTTGATGGCTTTCAGTCATTGCCCTGACCACATTATACACCCTTTTTTGCATTTCGGGATTAGAGCGTTGAACAGCATTTAATTCCAGAGCATTACTGAACTGACCGGTTGCCACTGAAGAAACAGCACCACCGCCCATTCCAATACGGTAATTATCACCACCCATTACGACTACAGCATTTCCTTCGCCGGGTATATCTTTTTGACTATCATCCTTTTTGCCGTATCCAATTCCTCCGGCCAGCATTATTACTTTATCATAACCGTATGAATGTCCATTCTCCTGATGCTCAAAAGTTAATAAACTTCCACAAATCAAAGGCTGACCGAATTTATTTCCAAAATCACTAGCACCATTAGAGGCTTTGATGAGAATCTCTTCAGGAGAGTGATATAACCATTTGCGGGGCTTAACATTTCTCACCCATGGGTGCTTTTGGTCAATACGAGGATAAGATGTCATATAAACGGCTGTCCCGGCTAAAGGCATGGATCCCTTACCTCCGGCCATACGATCACGAATTTCTCCACCACTACCGGTTGCAGCACCATTGAAAGGTTCGACAGTTGTAGGAAAATTATGGGTTTCAGCTTTAAGTGAAATTACCGATTCAACTTCCTTAATTTTAAAGAAATCGGGTTTATCCTGAGTATCCGGAGCAAATTGTTCAATTACCGGTCCCGATATAAAAGCTACGTTATCCTTATAAGCCGATACTATCTGATTGTGATTTTGCTTAGAAGTTTCCCTAATCATCGAGAACAAAGTATGAGGTTTCTCAACTCCATCAATAACAAAGGTCCCATTAAATATTTTATGCCGGCAATGCTCTGAATTAACCTGGGAGAAACCAAACACTTCGCTGTCGGTAAGCTTACGGCCAAGCTTCTTACTAAGTTCTTCAAGGTATTCAATTTCATCAACCGAAAGAGCTAATCCTTCCTGCAGGTTATAGGCATTCAGATCATCAATATGCATGAGAGACTCAGGTTCCTTGTCGATAGTAAAAACCTCCTGATTCAGCTCAGTATATTTTGCTTGCAGCATGGGATCATAATCTGCAGTTTCATCTGTAGTTGGATTGAATTCTTCTATCCTGGAAATATCAGAAATGCCCATATTTTGGGCCATTTCCACTGCATTCGTACTCCAGGGTGTTACCATTTCCTTTCGGGGGCCAACAAAAAAGCCCGATACTGACCGGGCTTCTATATATTCAGCTCCACCCAGAAGCCATGACAATTTGTTAATGTCTTCAGTTGTAAGTAATTGTTTACCTTCTATTGCGTACGTATGTTTACCCTTAAAAAAATGAACCATGGGAATTATAATTTGCAGTTTGAGAGTACAAATTTAAGTTTTTTGACGTAATTTTTCAGATATTTGTCTCGCTAACTTAAATTCTTTGATCATGAGAAGCAAATACAGTGTCAATGAAGACTGGGCTGCAGTTATTGTCGGTGTCATTCTAATACTAGCAATTGTTGCCTCCCTGTTCATACCTGAAATCCCTAAGATAATGCCAAAATTCGGCCCTAAAGCAGGCTGGACAGGATGGACGGTTTTAAGTACGGAAGTTTTTACTACCGGCAATACTATGAGAGTGATTGCCACTTTCTTTTATTTCTTCTTCTTCGCATTGGTGGGCTCCTGGTTAATGGGACGAAAGGGTAAAGAATTATTAGCTGCCTTCCCTGTTATCTTTGTACTTTCGATGATCGCTCAATTGATAGCAAGCAGTGGGTCAATGAAGAACCTGGGATTAGAAACTGTTATTTTCTCACTGTTAATCGGACTATTTATAAGTAATGTAATCGGTACACCTAAATGGTTGAAAGAGGGAATACAGAGTGAGTTCTATATCAAGATAGGTCTCGTGATGCTAGGTGCAACCATACTTTTTGGGGAAATCATGAAAGCTGGCTTGTTTGGTCTTGCCCAGGCATTGATAGTGATCCTGGGGGTGTGGTATTTCGCTTTCTGGATAGCCAAAAAATTGAAAATTGACGAAGAATTAAGTATAATGCTTGCCAGCGCAGTCAGTATATGTGGGGTGTCTGCCGCTATTGCTACGGCAGGTGCAATCAAAGGTGATTCCAAAAAACTCAGTTATGTCATTTCGTTGGTACTGATCGTAGCCATTCCAATGATGATCTTTATGCCATTATTGGCAAAGTGGATCAATCTGACTCCTGAAGTCACAGGAGCCTGGCTTGGAGGTACTATTGATACAACAGGAGCCGTTGTGGCTGCAGGTACAATTGCCGGCGATGTTGCACTTCAGTTTAGCACCATTGTAAAGTTCTCACAAAATGTTTTGTTAGGGGTAGCCGCATTCCTTATTTCAATTTATTGGTCATACCGCAAAACCAAAACCGAAAATCAAGAAAAACCTTCTCTGAAAGTTATTTGGGACCGTTTTCCAAAATTCGTTCTGGGATTTATCCTTACATCATTGGTATTTTCATTCCTTATTAATCCTGAAACAGCCAAAGCGGCTGGTTCAACCGTGAAAAGCTACCAATCGCTATGGTTTAACCTTGCTTTTATCTGTATCGGACTTGAGACCAAGTTCAAAGATCTGCTAAAAATGCAGCAAGGCAAACCAGCCGGTGCATTCTTAATTGCACAGGGATTTAATATCATCCTAACATTAATCGTGGCCTATGTCTTATTTGGAATTATAAGACAAGGTTGATAAATGGGATAAGAGTCTAGCGGCGGCTTCCTTTACCTCCAAGGAATCCCCATCCACCACTTCCTATCAGGAAGCCAAGAGCATACCATGCGCCTGAATTATTAGGAGCATAGACAACTATATCATCTCTGAAAAACATGAGTACCAAGTCAATTGGAGCAATAATTCCATGCCATAGACCATAAAGAAATCCATATGTCTGCCCATGTAAACAATCGGTTATTACTTCCTGGTTTGCACACGCTGACAACAGTGTGACAGCGACTAAAGCAACAGATAAGTTTGTGACTCTCTTGCTGATGAAGAACTTTTTCATACTCTTGTAACTGTTTTTAAATAATGTGGCAATTTAATCATTGTTTGGTTAAATATTATTTTGAAAGGTATATTTATTTGCAGGAAATGGTGTTCTTACCAATAAATTCTTCATATAGTTCAGCAAATCTTAAGTATTGTTTATCAATAATGTATAAGCTGTCCTAATTTGTTGTACTTTTGCACGCTATTTAAAATAATTTATGCCTTCATTTAAAGAATTAGGCTTGAACGACTTGCTTCTGCAGGGAGTTGAAGCACTCGGTTTTAAAGAACCGATGCCTGTCCAGGCAGAAGTAATACCCACGTTAGTTTCTAAACCTGTAGATTTAGTCGGATTAGCCCAAACAGGCACAGGTAAAACTGCTGCTTTTGGCCTTCCGGTTTTGCATCATGTCGATCCCGACCTGCATAAGACTCAGGTGCTGGTATTATGTCCAACACGTGAACTATGTCTGCAAATTGCCAGAGATATTGAAAACTTCGCTGCTTTTATACCAACAATCAAGGTTACCGCTGTTTATGGTGGTGCAAGCATTGAAAATCAAATTAAGCAACTACTGCAAGGACCGCAAATTATTGTTGCCACTCCGGGTCGTCTTAATGATATGATTCGTCGTAAGAGAGTCGATTTTAGCAATGTTAAATGGGTTGTGCTTGATGAAGCCGACGAGATGCTTGATATGGGATTCCAGGAAGAAGTGGACACCATACTTGAAACAACTCCTACAGAGAAGAATACCCTTTTGTTTTCGGCAACAATGCCGGCAGAAGTCGAAAGAATCCTTGCAAAGTATATGACTAACCCTGTCATTAAGACGATAGGGAAACGGAATACCGGTACAGCTAATGTAAAACATATGTATTACATGGTTCAGGCCCGCGATAGATATCCTGCTTTGAAAAGATTGGCCGATTTTAATCCAAATATTTATGCAATTATTTTTTGCAGAACAAGGATTGAAACTCAGGAAATTGCTGACTCGTTAATACGCGACGGATACAATGCCGACTCACTTCATGGAGATCTATCACAGGCTCAAAGAGACCACGTAATGAATCGCTTCCGTAAAAAAACATTGCAAATGCTTGTTGCTACTGATGTGGCAGCAAGAGGACTTGATGTAAATGATCTGACACATGTTATAAACTATAATCTACCTGATGATTCCGAAGTATATATTCATAGAAGTGGTAGAACCGGTAGAGCAGATAAGCAAGGCATTTCGATTGCAATTATCAATTTGAAGGAGAAGCATAAAATCCGTCAAATCGAAAAGATGATCGGAAGAGAATTTGCACAAGCTAAAGTCCCAACCGGAGTACAGGTTTGTGAAAAACAACTTTTCCATCATATTGATAGAATGGAGAATGTGGAAATAGATACTGAGATAGAATCATTCCTGCCAGTAATCTACAGAAAGCTTGATTGGATGACCAAAGAGGATCTTATAAGAAGATTTGTCTCCCTTGAATTCAACAGATTCCTTGAATACTACAGGGATGCCAAAGATCTGAATGTTGAAGAAGATAAGAGGCAGGTTAGTGAAAGATCAGATAATCAATCCCGTTCAAGGAAGGGCAATCGCTATGACGACGACCGTAACCTTACCAGGATGTTTGTAAGTATTGGAAGAAAAGACCGGATAATGCCCCAGCAATTAATTGGTCTTATAAACGAAGTAACCAAAACCAGGGGAATTGAGATTGGCAGAATTGATATAATGGATAAATATTCATTCATTGATATAGATTCGGGTGCCGTTAAAAAGGTTCTTAAAGCATTTGCGAATTCCAATTATAATCCTGATGGCGTAAGAATTGAAGTGGCATCTGAAAGAGACAGTAGTGGTGGTGGCTCAAGGAGCCGCTCTCCTATTCGGGATAAGCGCAGATCCGACAATTCTGAGAAAAGATCAGATAGAAGGACTGAAAAAAGGTCAGAAAAAAAATCTGATGGGTATGGCAAAAGATCAGAAAGTTTTGAAAAAAGAACTGAAAAAAAATCGGGTGGATTTGAAAAACGAGATGATAAGAAGAAATCACAAAATGATGAGTTCATGTTTGATTCTCCATGGAACCGACCTGCAAGGAAAAGTTCCGGAAGAGGTAAAAGAAGATAAGAACAAAAAAGAAAGGCTCACATTAGCGAGCCTTTCTTTTTGAAAACAGGTTAAGTAAATTAATTAATAGCTTCTTTTATGGTGCTATTTTCTGCAGGCTGATCGAAAGAGCGAACACTTTGCAGAAAGCGTTCAGATTCAATGGCTGCCATGCATCCTGTTCCTGCGGCTGTAACCGCCTGGCGATAAACGTGATCCTGAACATCACCGGCTGCAAACACTCCGGGAATATTTGTCTGAGTAGTACCTGGAATTGTTTTGATGTAGCCATTTTCATGCATGTCAATCTGACCTCTGAAAATTTTTGTATTTGGCTCATGGCCTATTGCTACAAAGAAACCCTGAATCTCAATTTCTTTGAGTTCTCCGGTTTTAACATTTTCAAGTAGTGCACCGGTTACAACCTTTCCATCACCTAATATTTCGCGGGTGACATGGTTCCACAGGACCTCAATATTTGGAGTATTGTTAACTCTATGTTGCATTGCCTTGCTTGCCCTGAGTTCATCCCTTCGGACAACCATATATACCTTTTTGGTCATCTTTGCCAGATATGTAGCTTCCTCAGCAGCAGTGTCTCCTCCACCAACAACGGCAACGGTTTGTCCTCTAAAGAAGAAACCATCACAAGTCGCACATGCTGAGACTCCGTGTCCATTATAACGAACCTCTGATTCTAAACCAAGATATTTGGCTGTGGCTCCAGTTGCAATTATAACTGTGTCGGCTAATACTTTTTTACCGTCGTCAGTGGTAAGTGTAAAAGGTCGCTTCGACAAATCAGCTTCAGTTATCATTCCCCATCTCAAATCGGTACCAAAACGTTCTGCCTGTTTTTGAAGATCAAGCATTAACTCAGGGCCCATTATACCATCGGGATATCCTGGGAAATTATCCACTTCTGTTGTTGATGTTAATTGACCTCCTGGCTGCATACCTTGATAAACAACCGGTTTAAGATCTGCCCGTGCTGCATATATAGCTGCTGTATATCCGGCTGGGCCAGAACCAATAATCAAACATTCTACCCTTTCTAATTCAGAATCATTTTTCATTTATTATGACGTTATGTGTAACACTAGATTTGGCGGTAAAGTTAGAGTTTTTACCTTAAAATTTTTCAAAACAATGACCTTTGTTCATTTAGATTATAAACACAGGATTAAAAGAGAAAGATACAAACTCTGTGCCTTTGTTGGAATATTGACAAAATGACATATTTCTCTATGAATCCTTGCCGGCAACACTGTTTGCGACAAAAGCACCCATTGAAAAACAGGCATGCAATAAATATCCACCTGTCGGTGCATCCCAATCAACCATCTCCCCTATTGCAAACAAAAAAGGGTATTTTTTGAAAGAAAGGTCCTCATTCAAGGCCGCTACAGGGATTCCGCCAACCACACTGATGCATTCATCCAATGGGCGCAATGAATGAACCGGAATTATTACCCGCTTCAATACACTGCAAAACTTAAAAGGATCCTGATATTCGGCTTTGGGGACAAATGCTTTTACTACGGACAATTGGGCTGCATCGAGGTGAAATATCTCTTTATATTTTGAGGACTTCGTATTCTCATCAACTTTTCGCATCAAAGCCTCTGCATTGTTCTTAGGTTTAAAATCTACCTGCAGGTAACATTCTTTACCTTCAGAAAAAAATCGCCTGATAACAGGGATTAAGGGATATATTGCAGTACCCTGCAATCCGTATTCTGTTATAAGTGCTTCTCCCGACACCTTGTGGTCTTCGTAACCGGCAATTCCACACCTAATATTCTTCAGTGGCTTGCCTGAATGGTGTAACTTTATATTTTCGTTCCACAAAATGTTAACTCCGCAATTGGAATGTTGGAATGGCAATGTATTAATTCCAATATCTTCAATCATCTTAGTCCATGAACCGTCAGAACCTGTAATTTGCCATGAAGCACCACCTAATGCCAGGATGATATAATCTGATTTAAGTGTTATCTGTTTCTCCTCTGATCTCTGAATGTAATGTTCTCCATTTTCATCTTCAATTAATGTTTCATGAGAATTTCTGTCTTTTGCCAGGTTGTCAATTTTAGTCTTAGGAATACTGAAGGTTAATGATTTATCTGCAGAAATACTTACTAACCGGTGGTTTGGGATGAAAACTACGCTTCTGTTCATCAGGCTGTTGAAAATGGCATACAAACAATCAGAAGCAGTTAATCCTTTTATTGGGAAAATCTTACCACTACTCCCGGTGTATGTGTTAATTCCAACACCCGACAACCATTGACGGAAGGTTGTATTATCAAATTTCCGGATAATTGTATCAAGAAAATCCTGTGGATGGTACTTTTTTATAAAATCATCAAGATTCTCATCGTGGGACAAATTTAATCCGCCCTTACCGGCAACAAGCAATTTTCTTCCCGGACGTGAATTTTTATCAAAAAGGGTAACTTCATAATAAGGGGCTAAAAACCAGGCAGCCATCATACCTGATGGGCCTGCACCAATAATTGCAACCTTCTTTCTTTGTTGTTTTACCATTTAATCTTTCAAGAATATGTAGTTTTATTATGCCAGGTTGGAGTGAGCAAAGTGATTAAAAATCCAAAAGTACTATTTAACTTTACATTCAATAATTTATTTGCAAACAAAACTGATTATCAGA
>JAEYSM010000050.1 GCA_023434665.1 Bacteroidota bacterium
GTAACGCTCTTTGCAAGATTACGGGGTTGATCGACATTACAACCACGCATTACTGCAATATGATATGCAAGTAATTGCAAAGGAATAGTTGCAATGAGTGGTACCAGCATTTCTTCGGTTTCAGGAACTTCGATATAATGATCGGCCAGTTCTTTCACTGTTTGATCGCCTTCTGTGATAATCGCAATGATCTTTCCTTTTCTTGCTTTTACTTCCTGGATATTCGAAATTACCTTCTTGTATGTGCCTTTATTTGTGGCAATGATTACTACAGGCATTTCCTCATCAATCAAAGCAATTGGGCCGTGTTTCATTTCAGCTGCAGGGTAACCTTCTGCATGGATATAGGAAATTTCTTTAAGTTTAAGAGCGCCTTCCATTGCTACCGGATAATTGTATCCCCGGCCAAGGTACAAGGCATTGCGTGAGTTTTTAAAAATTTCGGCTATTTCGATGATCTTGTCATTCACTTTAAGGGTTGTTTCCACCTTAGCCGGTATACTGTCGAGTTCGGCAATTAATTGGTGATAACGCGAACGGGAGATAGTGCCTTTGCTTTCGGCAATCATTAGAGCCATAAGAGTCAATAGGGTAACCTGGGCTGTAAAGGCTTTTGTTGAAGCAACACCAATTTCAGGTCCTGCATGAGTATAGGAACCTGCATGAGTTGCCCGGGCTATAGAAGAACCTACAACATTGCAAACACCTATTATAGTAGCGCCTTTTGATTTTGCCAACTCAATAGCAGCTAATGTATCTGCGGTTTCACCTGACTGTGATATTGCGATTACAATATCATCTTCGTAAATAATTGGATTGCGATACCTGAACTCAGATGCGTATTCAACTTCAACAGGTATCCGAGCGAGTTCTTCAATTAGGTATTCGCCTACAATACCGGCATGCCAGGAAGTACCACATGCAACTATAAGTATGCGTTTGGCATTAACCATTTTTTGTTTATAATCGTTGATACCACCGAGGTTCACAACGCCTGTTGCTGCGTTTAAACGCCCTCTCATGCTGTCGCGGATAGACCTTGGTTGTTCATAGATTTCTTTAAGCATGAAATGCTCAAATCCTTCTTTTTCAAGTTCGCTGAGGTTGATCTCCAGAGTTTGAACGTACGGGGTCTTCTCAATATTCGAAATGGTTTTAATCTTAAATTCGCCGTCACGGCAGATCACTGCAATTTCTTCATCATTGAGATAAACAACATCGCGGGTATATTCTACGATTGGAGTGGCATCCGAGGCAACAAAGAATTCCTGATCACCTATGCCAACTACCAGGGGACTTCCCTTTCGGGCAACGATTAGCTTATCGGCTTCATTCTTGTCGATGATGACTATGGCATAAGCTCCTACTACCTGATTAAGAGCAATTTGCAAAGCTTCGGCTAGTGAAACTGATTCGTTAAGTTGAATATCTTCAATTAAGTGAATCAGTACTTCTGTATCAGTTTCACTTTCAAAGGTATATCCTCTTTTTAGAAGCTCCTGTTTAAGAGGCGCATAATTCTCGATGATACCATTATGGATAATGGCTAAGTTTTTTGAGTAAGAGAAATGAGGATGGGCATTTACATCATTTGGTTCTCCATGGGTAGCCCAACGAGTATGGGCAATACCAATGGTTCCCGATATGTCTTTGCCTTTGACCGATTCTTCAAGGTCTGAAACTTTTCCTCTTGTTTTATATAGTTTGAGTTCGGAATTCAGGAGGGCTACGCCTGCACTGTCATATCCGCGGTACTCAAGACGGTGAAGTCCTTTGATTAAAAGGGGATAGGCCTGTCGTGGCCCGATATACGCTACAATGCCGCACATGGTGGTTGAGATAGATTATAATTGTCAAACAATTCGAAGTGCAAAAGTACTCATTGAAGAGATACCTATTAATGAAAAAAGAAAATGTTTCTGCGTTATGCTCTGATAGCAAAACTATTCCAATGGAGTATAATAAATCAGTAACCGCATTCTGCCGGTTTCAGCACCTGTGCCTTTCAGTACTGCCCTATTGGCACTGAGTGAGCTACCAGCAGCTAATATAATCAAACCATAATCGGGCAACTCCGGGTTAAGTAACCGCTGCTGGATATATCTTGTAACCCTGATCCTGTATTCTTTGTTATTGCGTACCTGTCCACCAATATAGGCAGAGCCCTCTGCTTCATCGGGTAAAACTTCATATTTGCCATTTTCATCCAAAACACGGATGGCCGCTAATGCCGGCATAGGATACTTATCATCGGGCTGGTCGTTCTCAATAACCAGAACAGCTTCATGGATGGCTGGTATATTTTGTTCTGCCAGCTTATCAATATGAGGGAACCTCAGTTTTATTTTGGCTCCTCCCATTGACTGCAGAAATAATTTCTCATTGCCCGCAAGAGTATCACCCCCGAACTGCTGAATCAACAGAGGATCAGCACCTTCGTAGTCATAATGATTGTAGTTATTGAATCTTGCAGTATTAGAGCCAAAAACAAAATCTATTTTAGATGTATCGGCTGAATTGTGGAAATGTAAAGAAATCTTTGCCTGGCTATTACCGGGGTCAAGATACATAATAGCTCCATTTCCAACAGTTGGCGATGCATCGGATGTAAGATAAATTCCCTTAAACTCTTTAAGGAAATTTGTATTTGTTGCGAGAGTAGTGGAATCCGCAGTAATGAGCCTATTGGCAAATTCCTGAGTAAGTTGTATCCGCATATGAGGAAGTATAGCAACGCCATTAACTGTATCAGTTGTCCGGGTATCTGGTACGAAGGTTGCTTCGCCTATAGGAACCGGTTTAACGGGAATAGTGCTGAAATGATAATAAGGATTTACCATGTTTAGCGTATCGTCTAACTCATATACCTTTATACTTTGTGTAGCAAGTGTATCACCATAAATACCTTTGTAAGGGATAGTGAGTATAATACTGTCGGCTACCGGATTACTTCCAAATGAAATATTGAGAGCAGGCATACGGAACTGCGAATATATAGATGCTGTTGTAACACCATAAACAGGGTCGTTGACGGTGCCAAGCAGACTAGTGGCTAATTCGTCAGTCCTGAGGGTGTCTTCTTTTACCGTATAAGCTATTACTGTTGTTGTGTCAGTATATTCATGTGACAATAGTTCGTCTTCAGGAATAAGATCGAGTCCTAAAAGATCGGGTTCTTTTTTGCATGAAAGGGCTAGAACAGTAAGAGCAGCTAAAATCAGAATTCTGTTTACAAATAAGCGATGCACAGGTTAAATAATATTAAGTGAAAACGACTGCAAGTTAACCGTTATTCGGGAGTTGTGACAGGATTTTGGAGTACATTCTCATAAAAATTGTTATAAGTTTCCACGTACTTATCTTCCTGATAAGGTAAAACGGGTTTACCTGAGGTCATGGCATATTCGAGCACCTCTTTATCAGTATTTTCAGCACCGGCAATAACTCCATCAGCGAAATCAATAGCGGTCATCATTAAACTTTGATATGAGGGCTTTTTGAAGTGTTTAAGGTCTTTATGAGTGACACCATCAAGCTTCACTTTGTTGGCCATATCTTTGTTTAACAGCTCATCGAAATGATCATCATAAAGAGAAACAATTACCTTGGTATCTGAGAATAACGGGTTATCCTTATATGCTCTTTTAATATATAATGGCACTAGGCTAGACATCCAACCATGACAATGTACGATATCAGGAGACCATCCAAGCTTTTTAACGGTTTCAATTACACCCCTTGAAAAGAAAATAGCCCGTTCTTCGTTATCCTTGAAGAATTTGTTATTCTTATCACGGAACATAAATTTGCGCTGAAAATAATCTTCATTATCTATGAAGTAGATCTGCATTCTGGCAGATTGAATGGAAGCTACTTTGATAATTAAAGGATGATCGGTATCGTCGATGATTAAATTCATTCCGGAAAGGCGGATAACTTCGTGCAGTTGATTCCTGCGTTCGTTTATATGCCCGAAACGGGGCATGAATGTTCTTATTTCGCGGCCTTTTTCCTGAATACCCTGTGGAAGATAACGACTTATAGTTCCCATCCGGCTTTCCTTGAGATAAGGAACTATTTCCTGAGATACGAATAGTATCCTCGTTTTTTCCATATTAATAAAAGTTTAGTTCTAAAGGAATGCAAAGTTAACAAATATTTATAAAACTTCCTCTCTTTAATTTTATTATACTGCAAATCAGTACACAAGAGCTTAGATTAGGAAACGATTTTGAAAAAACGATATTATTTGTCCATGATTGCATTTGATTTAATATTTGACCTTTATTTATAATGATTCTAAGTTAACCCGCTGAAAATCTTTATATAAGATGCATTTTTTGTAGCATAATATTAATTGGATAAACACAATAATTATAAATTTGCCAGACTTTAATTACGTATTGGCAAATGATATAATACCCGATCGAAAATGTATAAAATAAACTCACATCCGATTCTTGAAATAGCTCCTGTACAAGAAGTTACCTTTATTTTTAACGGGAAGAAAGTGAAAGGTGAAAAAGGTTTCACCATTGCAGCTGCTCTTCACCAGGCAGGCTATCCTATTCATAGTCATAGTTTACAAAACAGAGAGCGTAGTCTTGAGTGCGGGATCGGGAAATGTGGTGCCTGCGAAATGCTTGTAGATGGTAAAATAAAGCGTATTTGTATTACCAAAGTAGATGATATAAAAGAGGTTAAGGAAATACCTCATGATTTCACACCCGACATTGCTAAGGTTGACAAGGACGGAGAGGTTAAAGTGTTCAGGACCGAAGTGGCGATTATTGGAGCAGGTCCTGCAGGATTGGCCGCCAGGGAGGAACTGAATAACAATGGAATAGATAATATAGTAATTGACAATAATGAGCAGATAGGAGGCCAGTTTCTAATGCAGACTCACCAGTTTTTCTTTTTTGAAAAGGAAAAGAAGTTCGGTGGAATGCGAGGATTTGACATAGCCAAAACGCTAGCCGGGGAAGACCATACCGGAATTATGCTCAACTGTACTGTATGGGACGTACTAGAAGGTAATCGTATTGCCGTTAAGAATATCCAGACCAACGAGATATTCTATGTGGATGCTCAATATATGGTTGTGGCAACCGGTGCCGTTCCTTTTATGCCGGCATTTGAAAACGATGACCTGCCAGGAGTTTATACTGCTGCTGTTATCCAGAAAATGATGAATACTGAGTTTACTTTACTTGGTAAGAACATTCTGACTGTTGGTGCAGGAAATATCGGCTACCTTACTTCTTATCAACTTATGCAGGCAGGTGCCAATGTAAAAGCGATCCTTGAGGCACAACCATTTGAGGGAGGTTTCCCGGTGCAAGCCAATAGAGTTCGTCGGTTGGGTATTCCTATTATGCTTTCGCATATCCTGCTTAAAGCAATTCCTAATGAAAGGCACGATGGTATAATTGGAGCTGTGATAGCAAGGTGTGAGAACTTTAAACCAGTTCCGGGTACTGAAATTGTTATTGAAGGTATTGATGCTATAAATATTTGTACCGGTCTTGTACCTGATGATCAGTTACTGATTAAAGGAAATGAAATTTTTGGCAGACACTGTTTTGGTGCCGGTGATTCAATAAGAATTGGTGAAGGTACAAGCGCAGTGTTAAAAGGTCGCCAGGTTGCTTATGAAATTATGCAGGAAATGGGTAAAAGGTTCAATTACGACGAGTTCCTTTCTGTTTCTAAAGAATACATTGACTCACAACAGCATCCTAAAAGAGTTATTGAGACACCATTCCTGCCAACTCCCGAAAGGATGAATTCAAAGCCTTTTGTGCAGATAGACTGTTTGTACGGATTTGCCTGCAACCCATGCGAATTCTCATGCTCCCACGGCGCTATAACAAAGACTTCTACAAGCACGGTTCCTCACATAGACTTCGATAAGTGTATTGGATGTATGGATTGTGTTTATCAGTGTCCGGGACTTGCAATATTTGGCTATCATTTAAAGAAGGATTGGCTCTTCCTGCCTATAGAATATCATGCTGAAGAGGGGGCAGAAGTGTATCTGGTTAATAATAACGGTGCTATTTTGGGTAACGGAATCATTGAAAAGATTTTAAAGAAGCCCAATAAGACCAATGTTGCCAGGGTAAAATCACTTGACATACATAACGAGCAGCTTACTAATGTCAGAGGATTCATCATAAAGGAAAAATTTCCCGAACCATTACAGGTTACTCCGGCTGAGTTTAGTGAGAAGGAAAAAATGTTCGTTTGCCATTGTGATGATGTAACTCTTGATGAGATTCTTGAGACTATTGGAGAAAGACAGTTTATTTCGGTTGATGAAATTAAACATACAACACGTCTTGGAATGGGTGCTTGTCGAGGTAAACGCTGCATTCGCAGATTAAAGCAAACACTTACAGGATATGGAATTACCGTTGTAGGAGAAGCTACACCACGTGGACCATTATCAAATCAACTCACTATGGGTGAACTTTATCCCCATAATGGTCATGAAAAGATATATATCAATTCAAAGGGCACTTCTGCAAGAAAAATTGAAGTAGCTTCCCTGGTTGGGGGCGGAGGAATGGCAGGTTCAGCCTTATTCAGATACCTTGCAGAAGCCGGACTTAAGCCTGTTTTGATAAATGCTGACAGAGGTTCGTCATGGAGAAATATTGCTGGCGGAAGACCTGCATTCAGTGTCCCAGAACTGGCTGATATCGCAATGAAGAATCTGGAATTATTCAAAGGTCTGCAGGAAATTGCTAATATTAACTTTCAGCAAATTAATTATGTTAACCTTGCTCATGATGAGCAAGTACTTCAGGCACTAGATAATTCCAGAGCCTGGTCTAATGCCTTTATGGTTGAACCTAAAGATTTTGGCAAATATATTTCATCTTATTTCAACCCAAATCTTAAAACATACCTGGGTGCGCTGATAACTAAAGATTGCTGGCAAGCAACGCCTGGACTGGTTTTAGACCTGATTAGAAGAATTGGTATCCGGAACGGAGGTACAATTCAAGAGGATTGTCGTTTGATTGATGTGAGAAAAGAAGGAAGTAAGTATATCATTCTGGCTCAGGATCATAACAGAGAATATATTGAGTATCATACCGATGTGTTTATTAATGCCTTAGGAGGAGAAGCTGGTAAGTTTGCATCTAAACTGGGATTGGAAACAGGATTGTATCCAGTTAAGCATCAAGCATTTATTACGAGAAGATTACCAATGATGGGCATTAATGGAAATCCACTCGATATGATCATCGATAGACGCAAGTACAAAGGATTTGTGGCTGTATATGGTCAGCAACTTGCTGAAACCGGACAAATTATAGGCTGTGCATCACCAGCGGTAGATCCTTTGGAAACTGATAAAAACCTCAAATATAATAGTAAGCAATTCCTTGAAATTGTTTCGGAAGTATTTGTCGACTGGTTCCCAAATCTTTCATCGGTTGGCTTCCAGGCTATCTGGGGAGGATATTATACTGAGCCTAAGATGATTGTAGATACTGAACATGGTTTACTGGTAGGGCTGAGAGGTCAGGGGTATATGCTGGGACAGTATCTGGCGAAGTTATACGTTGATAAGCTTACAGGCAAGCCTGTCCCTGATTATATGGACCTACTTAAGTTGAATGGCGAAGGTTTGCAGGAAAAGGCATTTAAATAATATATAATCAGTAAGATGGCCTAATTCTGGCTCGCCAGATGAATTCAATTGCCGGGGAACGTTAAAACACTGAATTACGGAAATTTAACTAACCTTAATGAATTAAATTTTTGTAAGTAGAATAAATTTGCTACTTTTGCACCCCTAAAACTAAACCATAAAGCTGTGGATTACTTGAAAAATTTTGTAATTCCATTTGTTGGGTTAAGTACCGGTGAGCATCTTTATGAGTTTCTCATTGATGATAAGTTCTTTGCAAATTTCGAATATTCTGAAATAAAGAAGGCGCAAGTTAAGGTCAGTCTTTCATTGATCAAACATGAGCGTATGTTGGTTTTAACATTTTCGATGAATGGGACATTGGAGGTTTCTTGCAGTAGGTGTCTTGATACATTTGATTTGCCCATTGAAGATGAACAAACACAGTATATTAAGTTTGGTCAGGAATTTAAGGAAGAGGATGCAGATGTTATGATAATTCCTGAAAACGAGACTCAGATTAATGTTGCACCCTTTATATATGACTATCTTCATTTACTTGTACCATTCAGAATTGTACATCCTGTAGATGAAGAAGGCAAATCGGCCTGTGATGCAGACGTAATCAGAAGAATCGACAGCGAAAGCGAAGCTAAAGATATTGACCCAAGGTGGGATAAATTAAAAGGTTTAAATTTCGACAATAATAATCAATAAAATTAATTAGAAATGCCAAATCCAAAACATAGGTTTTCAAAAACCAGGACAGCAAAAAGGAGAACACATTACAAGATTGTTGCACCTACAATTACCCTTTGTTCAAATTGTGGTACCTCTGTTTTATATCACAGAGTATGTCCGGATTGCGGATATTATAAAGGGAAACTTGCTATCGAAAAAGCAACAACTGCTTAATATATTGAGGCTTTATAACTCAAAAACAGTCAGATGAGAATCGGACTTGATGTTATGGGCGGCGATTTTGCCCCTGTTTCCACTGTCTCCGGTGCTATACTTGCTTTAGAGCATTTAGCTCCTACTGACAGGATTATTCTTATAGGAAATCAGGAATCGATTAGAGAAGAACTGCTTAAGCATAAGGTAGCACCCGAACATTTTGAGATTGTCCATGCTCAGGATATAATTCAGATGGGAGAACATCCCACACGAGCAATTCTTAAAAAACCCAATTCCAGTATAAGCATAGGGTTCGATATGCTCAAGCACAGACAAATGGATGCATTTGCCAGTGCAGGAAGCAGTGGCGCTATGTTGGTTGGCTCAATTTACAGTGTTAATAATATTCAGGGTGTTATTAGACCTTGTACCTCGGCAGTTCTTCCACAGGAAGCCGGAGGAATCAGCATCTTACTTGATGTTGGAACTAATCCCGATGCCAGACCTGATGTCTTATACCAGTTCGGGCTTATTGGTTCTATAATGGCCGAACATGTTTATAAGATCTCCAAACCAAGGGTAGCCCTGCTTAATATCGGCCAGGAAGAAGAAAAGGGCAATATAAACGCTCAGGCGACCTTTGGATTAATGAAAGAAGCCAATGAGTATAATTTTATTGGGAATATTGAAGGACGTGACATTTTCCGTAATAAGGCTGATGTTATTGTTTGCGATGGTTTCACCGGTAATATACTTCTAAAGAACATAGAAGGTATGTTCAGAATCATGATGAAGCATGGACTACGCGATGATTATTTCGATAGATTTAATTATGAACAGTATGGTGGAACTCCAATTTTGGGAATAAATGGAAGCGTCATAGTCGGACATGGAATATCGAACGATGTCGCTATTAAAAACATGTTGTTACTGGCCCGGAATATATACAATGCAAAAGTTTCTCAAAAAATAAAGAGAGCACTTGCACAAGCTCCGGGCGAATTCTGATCTAAATGAAAACACGAGCTGCTATTACCGGTATTGGTGGTTACGTTCCGGAATACCGATTGACAAATGATGAACTTAGCCGAATGGTGGACACTACTGACGAGTGGATCATGACACGTATCGGAATCAAAGAAAGAAGAATACTTAAAGGGGAGGGCAAAGCAACCTCTGATATGGGTGCCGAAGCTGTTAAACAACTACTTGAAAAGACAAAAACAGATCCTTCGGAAGTTGACATGCTTATTTGTGCAGTGGTAACTCCTGACATGCTTTTCCCCGCAACTGCTAATATAATTGCTGACAAGACCAATGTAAGAAACGCTTTTGGATTTGACCTGAATGCAGGATGTTCAAGCTTCTTATATGCTTTGACTGCAGCAAGCAAATTTGTTGAATCGGGTACGCACAAGAAAGTAATCGTAGTAGGTGCAGATAAGATGTCCTCAATTGTCGATTATCAGGATCGCGCAACGTGTCCTATTTTCGGTGATGGTGCAGCTGCAGTTTTACTTGAGCCTACCACTGAAGAGGTAGGTATTATTGATACAATATTGCAAAGCGATGGTGTTGGCCGTATCCATTTACATCAGAAAGCAGGCGGGTCATTAAAACCTCCTTCACATGAGACTATCGAGGCCCGTGAGCACTTTATTTATCAGGAAGGTCAACCGGTATTTAAATGGGCAGTCAGCAAAATGGCGGATGTTTCGGTCGAAATGATGAAAAAGCATAATCTTACTTCTGATGATCTTAGTTGGTTAGTTCCTCATCAGGCAAACCTTCGGATTATTGAAGCAACGAGCAACAGAATGGGGCTTTCAAAAGATAAAGTAATGATTAATATTCAACGCTACGGAAATACTACTTCTGCAACCTTACCATTGTGTTTATGGGAGTGGGAAAGCCAACTTAAGAAAGGTGATAATATTATCCTTGCTGCTTTTGGTGCCGGATTTACATGGGGATCACTTTATCTGAAATGGGCGTACGACGGAAGTCAGGTAAACGGTCGTTCAACCCATCCCGACGAATTATAAATCCAATTCGAAGAATATCCACATTCTTTTAAAGTAACTAAAGCCTCTTCGAACAAGAGGCTTATTTCATTTGGGGCATGAGCATCACTGCTAATTACAATGCCAACACCTAACTTGTTGAGCTCCTTTAATATTTCAGGACCCGGAAAGAAACTATTGGATCTCTTTTTATAAATGCCACGTGTGTTTACTTCAACAAGCAGGTTTTTTTCTGCGATCAGTTTGATTGTTTCATGCCATAATGCCTTATACCATGGGGCTCCTTCCTTAAACCACCGTTCCTGATTGTGCATTTTAATCTTGTCGAGGTGCCCTATCACATCAAAAGATTCTTCTTCAATCATCCTGTTTATTTGATGCCAGTATGAGGTCACTGCTTTCCTGGCATCTCCTCCATAAAGAATATTCATGCCGTGGTCGTAGCTTTCCCTTTTAGGTCCATCAATAAACCAAAGCCGGTCAGGGCTGAATGGCCTATTATCAGCTGAGTCTAATACCAAATGGACACTGCCAATAATATAGTCGAGCTTAAAGTCCTTTTTAAGAGTGAGGAAAGATTCGGTGACGCCAGGGATATAGTCAGCTTCCAGTGCCCTGTAAATGGCAATGCGCTCGCAGTATTCATCAATTAATTTATCCAGAACGTGTATATAGTGTTCCTGGTTTTCCTTTTGGAGTGCAAATGTATTTTCAAAGGGTAAGACTGAATGTTCTGACATGCCTATCCCTTCAAACTTCTGATTAATGGCTTCAATAATATAATCTTCAGCATTATTGCTTCCGTCAGAAAAATTTGAATGGGTATGAAAATTATATTTTACCATGCTTTCAAAAAACTCATTATGATGAGATTGCATCATGAGCTATAAAAGGCTCAGGATACAAGCTTTTGTTAGATATAATTATTCGGATTGTGATTTAAATAATGGATCACCTGAACTCACAACCTTATAAACTTTATCACCCCTGCGTAATAACTGTCCGGATGGTAATGAGCAATGCTCTCCTTTTACTGCCTGGTCAACCACCATATCATTCACCCTTATTTCATCGACAATAGCTTCATAAGCGCCTGTTGTTGGTCCGATAATAAGTAAATTATCATTGATATTGAGAGAATGGGTTTCAACCTTTACTTCTACAACATTTAGTCTTGAGAAGAAATTCACAACCTTTCCAACATATACTTTCCGGGTGGTAGCCTGTGAACCATATTTTTCTGACCATTCGCCCATTTTTTCACCCAAATAATAGCCTCCCCAGAATCCTCTATTGTAAACAGTCCTGAGTTGTTCTGTCCATTTTTCAATATCCTCAGTGGTATATTCATCATTAATCCAAGCTGTTACTGCCTCGCGATATGTCCTTGTAACAGTTTTTACATATTCAGCCGAACGGCCCCGACCTTCAATTTTAAGTACACTTACTCCAGCATCCAGCAGTTTGTGTAATATAGGGATGGTCATCAGGTCTTTTGGTGACATGATATATTTGTTCTCAATCTCCAGTTGCAATTGGCTATCGGTATCGGTAACCGTGTAAGCTCTCCTGCATGGTTGAAGACAGGCTCCTCTGTTTGCTGAGGAGTTGAAATTATGAAGGCTTATATAGCATTTACCCGAAACAGCCATACATAAAGCACCGTGAACGAATATTTCTATGCGAACAAGTTCGCCTGACGGGCCAGTGATGTTTTGTTCTTTGACACCAAGTGCAATAGCCTGTATTTGAGCTATACTCAACTCTCTGGCTAATACCATCACATCGGCATAACGTGAATAGAATCTTACGGCAGAGAGATTGGTAATATTGCACTGAGTTGAAATATGAATTTCAACACCAACACTTTTTGCATATTCCAGTACAGAGAGATCCGAAGCGATTATAGCACTAACACCGCAGTCTTTGGCCACATTCACCATCTCCTTCATTTCTTCGAACTCGTCGTCGTAAATGATGGTATTGAGTGTCAAATAGGACTTAACCTTGTGTTCATTGCAAATCTGCACTATTTGTCTGATCTCCTCAACTGAAAAATTGCTGGAAGAGCGTGATCGCATATTCAGTCTGCCTGCACCAAAATATACAGATCCTGCTCCTGCCTGAATAGCAGCCATGAGGGCGTCAAATGACCCTGCAGGAGACATAATCTCTATATTTCTGATATCTTTCATTTTATCGATAAAAATTTAAACTTCAATAACCTGATACATCCATATTAATGGATTCCAAATTTATTGGTTTAAGACTATTTTATTGTCAACGTAAAAGGAGCCTAATTATTTTGATAACCCATTGATTATAAGCTGAAACCTAAATCCAGTCTTACTATTTGTAATTATCAATTCTCCAACAATTCTGTTAATAGTCTGTCTTTTTATTTAACAATCCTTGCAAATGCAGGTTGTTTCCCTTTCTGATAAACAGTTATAACATAAAAGCCAGGGGTCAAATTCCGCGAATCAACTTTAATCTGATTTCCTGCTACAGTGTAATCTGCCTCATACTGTCGCCCAGCAATATCTCTAAGTGATAAAGTAAAATCAGAAGCAGTGAAATAACCCTGATGATCGATTATGCAAAAATCAACAGCTGGAACCGGATACACCTTTAATATAGTTGCTACTTCTTGTTTATTAATTCCAACCGGACCGCCCCATATAAAGGATACATATTCAGGATGGTCAATATAAGGATTACGATTACCCTGAATAGCATAAACTGCATCATTACGGTCTCTTTCCTTGTCACTTACCGGGTCGCTCAGATGCCATTCTTTCATCATAGCTAACGCCCATGTCTTTAGCTGCGATCCATTAACCTGTGCACTTCCTGGCCATCCGTTGTCTTCCTGATAATAACGGGTCGACATATAGAAATAGGTTCTGGCGAAATCGCCTTTGTAACTATCGATTGGTTCGAATACAGTGCCTGAATATCCTGGGTAATTTGAATTTCCTAGTCTGCTACCATTCTGTGAAGCCCATGTTGCAGAACCTACCTCTCCGAATGGATAATTACTCCTTCGTCCGTTAACATAACCATCAGTAGGATAGAGGTGAAAGAGATCGGAATACATTGGAGGACGATCATCAAACCAACTCTTAGGCCATGAATGTTCCCTGTTATAGCAATCACCTTCGCTATTATAATTACCACATTGGTCTCCCGAGGTGAAATGGTACACATAAGGTGGTGTACCACCAGGGATGTCACTATACATATCCCATACAGTACCGTTGGATTTTTTATCCGTCGATTTGAAATGTTCGTGAAGCGAGTTATAGCTCTGCGAGTTATGATTATCTATAATATTATGCAGGGCTGCTTGTAACTGAATGCCAGTAAGTCCCTCAGCAGAATTGTAATATCCTGCAGGGGGTTGAGCCTTAACGAGTATTAAGCTGAGTATTAATGAGAGAGTGAAAAAATATTTCATAGTAGCCTTTAAGAGATTATAAAAAGTATAAAATAAAAAAACGTAAAGCAATCAGAGCAATAAGAACCGCTGAGGTAATATTAATGTATCTTACTATTGGACGTAACCCGTATTTTTTCCCAAATATCAATGCAAAAAATCCCAGAAGTATAGTTCCGGCGAAAGTAATCAAAACAGGATTAATGAAAGATATTTTGAGTACACCAAGACTTATGCCGATAAAAAAGGTATTAAAACTTCCGGCAACTGAAACCAGTAATAATGTTTTAGAGTTATCGACAATTACAATTCTTTCTTCTGGATTGAACCGAAGACTCTCTGTAAGCATTTTGAGCCCGATGATAAAAACAAGTGCCCATGCCATAGTCATATAGAACCACGGAATGGAATCACTGCTCAAATTTCCGAGAAAAATACCCAGCCAGAGTACCGATGATTTAATTAAAGCAAGGGCTACAGGTAACATTAATGGTGGTTTTTCGTTGATCTTTGCATGAACAGCACCACTGTACCATGAGGTGGCAAAACTTTCGGTTATCAGTCCTAACAGTATGATTATAAGAGGGAAAAACACTAAAAATTATTTTGGATTGCAAAGGTATGATTTCTTTTCGTTTAAAGATTAAATTTACATTATAAATACTAGAGGTATGCGAAAGACCAAAATTGTGGCAACCATAGGCCCGTCTTCCGATTCAGAAGAAATTATCAGGAAACTGATATTAGCAGGTGTTAATATTTTCAGGCTTAATTTTTCACATGGATATCATGAATTGCATGGAAATGCTGTAAAGAAAATTAATAAAGTAAGCCAAGAACTTGGCTCAGACGTGGGCATACTCGCTGATTTATCAGGCCCAAAGATCAGAACCGGTGAAGTAAAGGACGGTAGTATGATTCTGGTAGCCGGTGATGCGATAACTATTACTACACGTGACATTCAATGCTCTCCGGGTCTGATATCAATTAATTATAAATTATTTGCTGAAGATGTTAATCCCGGTGAATACATACTGCTGGATGATGGAAAACTGTTGCTACAGGTTGTAAGCACTGATAAGATAGAAACAGTAAAAGCGCAAGTCATTCAGGGAGGCATACTGAGTTCACGAAAGGGGGTAAATCTTCCTGATACCTCACTTCGCTTGCCGGCTTTAAGCGAGAAGGATCTTGAAGATCTTGACTATATCATGCAACTGGAAATACAGTGGGTGGCTCTTTCGTTTGTCAGAAAAGCCAGTGATATTCTTGAGCTGAGAGAGAGGATAAAAAAATATGACAAAAAGGAATTTCCCAGAATTGTTGCTAAGATTGAAAAGCCTGAAGCAATAGAGAATGCAACAGAGATTATTAAAGTTTCGGATGCTATTATGGTTGCCCGTGGAGATCTTGGTGTTGAGTTGCCTCTTGAAAAGCTGCCAACAGTTCAAAAACAACTTATAAGGTTGGCTAGTGCTGAATCTAAACCGGTAATTGTTGCAACTCAAATGATGGAAGGGATGATAAATAACTTCCGTCCTACACGTGCTGAAGTTAGTGATGTCGCCAATTCACTGCTTGATGGTGCCGATGCCCTTATGCTCAGTGGTGAAACATCCATTGGTCTTTATCCGGTTGAAACTGTTGAAACCATGAATAGGATCATTCTTGATGCTGAAAAACTGGAAGATCCTTACTTTAAGACCGGCCATAATCCTTCATTACAAGAAAGAACAATCTCAGACTCCATTATCATTTCTGCTTGTGAAATGGCTCAGAAGATTGAAGCAAATGCCATTATAGCAGTAACTCATACCGGTTACTCAGCTTTTAAATTGTCAAGTCACCGGCCCAAAGCAGGGATATTTATCTTTTCCAGTAATAAGCATTTATTAAAAGGACTAAGCCTTGTATGGGGAGTAACTGCAATACATTATGAAGATTTTTCCGATACCGACCATGTTATGGCTAAGATGAGGGAGTTGATTCATGAGCGGAAATATGTAGAAAGGGGAGACTATGTAATAAACATTTCCAGCATTCCTATGGGTCTGACCGGTAAAACAAATATGCTCAAGCTGAGTCAGATTTGAAATATCCGATCGATGTAGTAATGGGCTGATATTACTCTCAAGTGCCCTTAGGAATAATAATTAAATGAGTCAGGACCCGGGCAATTTAATGGATTGCACAAGCCAATGAACATACAGAAATACTGATTCCAGGGATTTCCATAAGCGTATGGCCTGCAGCTTCAAGTGTCGATCCCGTAGTAATGACATCATCAACCAGAAGTATGTGCTTACCTGTAAGAAATTCTTTATTGGTAATCGCAAAGATTTCTTTCACGTTTTCCCATCTACTGAATCTGGATTTATGGGTCTGAGTCTCTGAGGAAAATTTTCTTATCAGCGTTTTTGTATCCATTGGAGCTAGCATTGATTGCGAAAGTCCTTTGGCAAACCACTCTGACTGATTATATCCTCTTACCTTTTCTTTCTTAGGATGCAGTGGAATGGGAACTATGTAATCTATATTACTGAAGAATGGCGACTCAAGTAGTTGTTTACCGTATAGCCTGCCGAAATATTCGCCAATCTTATTTAAACCGCCATATTTGAACTGATGTATCAGATGCTGAATATTTCCTCCTTTACTAAAATAAAAATAAGAGGCTGCAGCTTTAAAGTCAATTTTCCCTAAAAACTGATTCATAACCTGATTCTCGTAGTAGAGATGAAAATGAGTTTCGGGTAAATTGATTGAACAGGTTGTACAAATGTATTCTTCGTGTTGAAGGAGGGATTTTTGACAGGCAAAACAGATCCTTGGATAGAATAAGTTAATAAAATCATTTATACTCTGATGTACCATTATGATTTCTTCAACGACTCAAATGGAGCAATAATAAAAAAAAGAAGGCCTGAATAAGGCCTTCTTTTAATTTTCTTTTAGTAGAACATCAGTCTGTGATCTTCTATATCCGATCTCTTCTTAAGAGCTTCGTTGATCTCCCTTTGACTTCTGCTATTGAATGTATTTGCCATCATTCTCTTTTCGTTGGTATAATCATCTTTTGGAGCAGCCACCACCATTTTATCAATGATTACCATAAAGACACCCTGATTGCCTTTTATCGGTTTTGACATTTCACCTTCATTTAAAGTAAAGATGGTACCAATCACTTCGTCTTCTTTACCGAATCCAGGTAAACTTGTTGCACTGAGGTTGATATCTGCAGTATCAACTAACATTTCAAGGGCTGTATATTTATTTTCGAGATCGGTTTTTGATTTGATCTCCTGATTTAACTTAGTGATAAGTTGTTCAGCCTTTTTCTCGCGTCTAACAAGAGGTTCAATAAACTCTTTAATCTGGTCAAGAGTAGGAGTTCCCTTTTCTCTGATTTCAGTTAATATTGCGATAATATACCGCCCTTCAAGATCGAATACCTGTGAAACATCACCAATTTCTCTCTTTTCATCAAATGCCCAACGAACAACCTCTCTGGCATTAGCAAGGCCGGGTAATGAATTTTGTTCAACAGAAATTCTTTCAGCCTCACGTTTGGAGATTTTTTGTTCTTCCACCAGTTTGTCAAAGCTTTCCTGGTCTTTTGCACCCGAAGCGAACTGGCTGGCTTGTGTATAAATGTCTTGCATTGTTCTGGAACTAGCTTCAATGCCTCTCTTAACAAATGCTACCCTGACTTTTTTAGTTGGAGTTGTTTTGCCGGTAATTCTGATAATATGGAAGCCAAATTGAGTTTCAACGACACTTACATCGCCAACTCTGCCATTAATTACAGCATTATTAAATGGAGTAACCATTGCACCATCCTGGAACCAGTTCAAGTCACCCTTAGTAGCAGCTGAAGCTTTGTCATCATTAACTGCCGAACCAGCTAATTCTTCGAACTTAGCAACATTGTTCTTCACGATATTGTATATACTGTCAGCTTTTGCTTTAGCCTGAACTTTGTTAAGTTTTATTTCCGGATTAACGTTAGTGCCTGTATATGAGATTAAGATATGGCTTGCACGGAGTGAGTCAGGTCTGATTTGAGTATCAACCAGTCGGGCAATAGTGTAACTGTTGTTCTCTACAAATGGTCCTACCGTTGTGCCAATCGGAGAATTAAACATAACGGAATCAATATGAAAAGAGAGCATTCCCTTTTTAAACCAGGTGCTATCGTATCTATCATCAGAGTTTGAAGTTACAAAATCAACAACGTTATCGGTTGATTGGAACTCTTCATAAAGCTTATTAACATCTCTGTTGATATTTTCTCTGTCAGTAGCTGAGGGAACAACGTCAAAAGCAACGTATTCAATATCTCGTCCTTCTTCCTGATAGTATCTGAATTTATTATCGTTGTAATATTTTTCGTAATCAGCATCACTAATCTGAACCAGACTGTCGGCAATAGTTCTGTATGGAAGGCTATAGAATCTTGTGGTTGCGGTTGTGCTGCGATTTTTATATTCACGTTCAGCAAAAGCTTTTGGCACGTAATAAGCTTTAGCAATAAGGTTGCGGTATTTGGTATTCAGCCTGTCTTCTTTGATAGCTTTCTCAATAGAGAGGTAGCGTTGCCTCATTTGAGGATCTACCTGATCGAGGTTCTGAAGGAAATTTGAAACACTGGTTGGGTCGAACTGACCAGTTTGAGGATCAGTAAAACTTTGACGAATGTATGGATGAGGATTCTTTCCTCTGATGAAATCATCAAGCTCCTCAACCGAAACAGTCATGCCTAATTTCGAAACCTGTTCTTCGAGTAAAGTTTCTGAAAGAACTTGTTCCCAGGTTTGCTGTCTTACCTGAAATTGCTCTTCCTGAGTCAGATTCTCTTTTCCAGTATTTAGTCGCTGGTTTTCAAGGTTTTGATCGACTCTGTTGTTGAAGTCTGTAGCCAGGATTTTATCACCGTTTATTTCACCTATAAGGTTTACCCTACCTCTTCCGGGGTTTCTGTTAGAAAGGAAATCACCAAGTATAAATGCGGCGAGTGCAACACCAATTATTATGACAAGTAGTCCTGAACGTTTCCGAATATCTCCGATTAATGCCATCTGTTGTTATTTATTTAAAATAGGGTGCAAATTTACAATAAAAGTGGTATGATAAAAATAATTTTACCCCAGTACCTATATTTTTGTATATAAAGGCGATACGTGTGGATTATTTTGTACCACGTATGGTGGTATTTTCATTTATCCAGCAACCAACTACATACGATTCTCCCTCTTTATAATCTCTGAAAAACAAATCGGAGGTTGCGGGGAAATACCTGCTATACTGATTGATTTTTTCATTGGCTTCTTGCTCAACCGATGGATCAACAGATTTAGCTCTGTAATATTTATCCACAGCTGCCCAGAAAACTGTCTTTCCACTCAAATCATCACTTTCACATGATCCTGCACTGGCTGCATACATGTCGCCTATCAGTATGTAAGCCTTCCCTTCGGATGGTTTTATCTGTAATATTCTTAATGCAGCATTTCTTGCCTGTGAGTAATTCCTGTTGCTTGTGTGGATGGATGCCAATGCATACAATGCTTTTATTTTATCGGTCGTGTCAGTATAAAGGTCGGCAGCCTGGCTCATATAATCAGCGGCTTTCTGAAGTACATTATTGGCAATTGATAATCTACCCATTAAGTAAGCTGATTGTGCACTTGGCTCCAGAGTATGTAGCTTCTCGGTTGCCCTGAAAAATAAATCTCCCTCTTTGGTACATTCCCTTCTGTCAAGAATTGAGGTTATGTTTTTCAATATTTCGACATTATCGGAATTTTCAGCAAACTTTTTCTCATAAATATTGACCAGGTCAGTACAGGTTGCCAGTGGTTGGATCAGCAATTCGACATTGGCTTTTACATTTTGCCAGGTACCAAGTTCTTTTTCACTGATATCAGGTTTCGATAAGTTGTTTTCGGCAATGGTTATTGCCTGATCATATACATCAAAGATCTCACTTTTTTCAATTTTACCACTGTTTGCTAATTGGATTGCAGTGTTGAGGTAATAAATAACAACCGCTCCTTCAGCTTCGTTCCCCTGAAGATTAACTGACTTTGCAAACCAAGGGTATGCTGTTTCCAGCATATCAGGGCGGTAATTAATTGCATCCATGGCCTTACGACCCAAAACATACCCTTCTTTACCAAAATGCATTATCCTCTGATCATATACCATCATTAATGTGTCGATCAGTTTGCTTTTTAATTCAGGATCTTGTGCTTCTTCAATTTGTGAACTAACGATTTTCACACCATCTATATATATATTCTGGGAAGCTGTGGGACAATTATTGAATACCCATCTCCAATGGGGTAGTGCATAACTGTATAGCTTAATCTTATGGTATTCCCTATATAACGATAACTGTTCGGTGCATTGTGGTGAATCTTTATCCAACGCTTTAATGGAAGATGTGTCAGATGTCGTCTGGGCTTTCAGACTCGAAAGCATAAATAAGGGAAGAGCCAGAATTAAATATAATTTCATAATGGAAACAATTAATGATTACGAGAATGGCAAAATTATAGAAAATTTCAAATGACAACTCAACCAGAGGTCTTTCGTATTAAAATCTGTTCAATTCTTGATCCCGAAGCTTTAAGAATAATGAAAGTAAGGTCATTTATTCTGATCTCATCATTTTCAGAAGGAATATTCTCGAAATGATGAAGGATGTATCCTGCAATCGTGTTGTAGTCATCATTCTCTTCAATGTCAAGATTGTACTTCTCATTAAGATATTCTATATTAAGTCTTCCACTTGCCAAAATCTCATTTTCGTTTATCTGTTTATCTTCACTTTCCTCTGTGTCGTATTCATCATCAATATCTCCGAATATTTCTTCCAGAATATCTTCAATTGTCAGCATTCCATCTGTCCCGCCAAACTCATCTACAACCAGAGCCACACTTTTTCGTTCAAGAATAAATTTATTCAGTAGCTTGTCGGCAGTCATTGTCCCTGGTACTATAATTACAGGTTTAATAATATTATGGATGTTTTGAGGGCGGGCAAAAATATCGTATGAGTGTGTATAGCCAATTATATTATCAATATTGTCGTCATAAACAAGAATCTTTGAATGGCCCGATTCAACAATGAGTTTACTTAATTCGTCAACCGGTTCATTGTTTTCGATAGCCACAATCTCATTACGTTGAACCATGAAATCACGAACCTTGATATTACTTAAATCACGGGCATTTCTGAACATCTGAAGTTCCTGTGATTCAGCTTTTCCTTCGGTTGAATCAATGTTTGAGTCTTTTAGCAAATCATCAAGTTCATAATCACTTGATGAATGGTCCCTGATCTCGGGTTTTGCCCTGAAGATGAATCGTAATACGAATTCAGAAATGTTATTAAGAAGATAAACAAAGGGATAGAGAATTATGTAGAAAAAGTAAGTAGGTAGGGCGAGTCCGTAAAGTACCCGATTAGGATTGATTCTAAAAAGTGCTTTTGGAAGAATTTCACCAAAAAAGATAAACGTAAAAGCAAGAACAATAAGCTCAATTATTAAAAAGAAGGAGTATGGAATTGATGAAAATGTAAGTTGCCAGATTCCTGATTCACCAATATAGATATGGGCAAGGATAGTAAAAGTGACCAAAGAAATAACATTCCCCAACCAGATGGTACCGATAAAAAATGACGATTTTCTGGTTATATTTGACAGAAGCTGTGCAGAGAATAGGTTTCTTCCTTTATCGACTTCAATTTTAAGCTTATTTGAAAGAGCATAGGCAGTTTCAATTCCTGAGAAAAAGGCAGAAAGTAAGAGAAATGCTATTGCAGGAATCAATAAATACATCAAGAGTGCAAATTGTTTTTACAAATATAATGAACCATCACTGATTTTCATTAACATACATTTCACCTCTTGGCTTTCTAATTCTCCAATGATTGAATGCTTCATCCGACTGCATACCGTCGCCATATAAAATTCTATCTGGAGTTGTTATTTTCACAAATACATCAGAAAAGACTTTACGAGTGTTCTGATCCCAGATTAGTTGCTCTGTATTTAGCTGTTCACTTTTGAGATGGTTAATTACAACAACATCCGACCTGGCTTCCATTATTTTCTGGGTTTCTTTATTGATTCCATAACGGGCAGTAATTTCTGTCCTGATTTTGTCAGGATTGATTGAGTCAAAAAAAACTACCTTGAATCCTTCGGGGAACTTTACAACTACGCCCTCTTTTGTTTCATAGCGGAATAATAACGGAGCGGTAAGGTTGTATTTAAGAAAGCCACTTTCACTTTGTGCTATTGAAACATCTTTAGCATACATTGTGGGAATAGTGTCATTCTCGTTTAGCCTATTAACCTCATCAATATCATTTTTACAACCAGTTGCAACAAACAAGAATAAAAGCAAAGGTGTAACAGCTTTTGAGATTAAGCTGTTACACCTTAAATATTGTTTGATAATTTTTAATTCGGCATTCACTATTGTCCTGATCTAACAGTAGTATTTTCATTAATCCAGCATCCTACTGTAAATGAATCACCAGGGTGCAGATCATGGAAGAATAAGTCGTCTTTTGGCGGAAAATATCTTGAATATTGTGCAATCTTTCCATTAGCTTCATCAGTAACAGAAGGATCTACGTTTTTAGCTCTTTGATACATATCAATTGCAGCCCAGAAAACAGTTTTTCCTGAAAATTTATCATCATCACACAGAGATGAACTGGCGGCGTACAAATCACCGATGAAAATATAAGCTTTGCCGTAGTTAGGATTTAACTGAAGGATCTTTTGTGCATTCGATCTTGCCTGTGAGTAATTACGCTGTTCGTAATTAATTGCTGCAAGCAGGTTGAGTGCCTTAATCTTATCGTCATTATTATCTGCTAGTTCAATTGCCTGATTAAGATAATCTATGGCTTTGCTTACTTGTTTCTTTTCTCTTGAAAGGCTACCCATCAGATAGGCTGATTTAGCACCAGGCTGAAGGCTATGTAATTTCTCAGTTGACAGAAAGAAAATCTCACTATCAGTACAACCTTTTCTATCAAGCATATTGGTCATTTTAATCAACATATCAACATCTTCAGGAGTAGCAGCAAATTTCTTTTCATAAAGAGGAATCAGGTCTGTGCAGGTAGCAAAAGGTTCAAATGCACCTTCAATGTTACCTTTTATACTATTCCACATAGCAAGTTTTTTTGGATCATCCTGAAACTTGACAATATTGTGATCAATTATATTACTCAATTGGTCATACCCATCAATAACAGCAATCTTGTCGAGTTTATTAGCCTGTACCATTGCAAGAATGGTTTGGAAATAATAAGCAACAGCAGCTGATTCTGAATCAAAACCTCCAAGTTCTATAGATTTTTTGAGCGTTTGGTAATTGGCATCCACGTCCTGAGGTTTGTAGGTAATCATATCCATCCCTTTTCTGCCAAGCACGTATGCCTCACGGTCAAAGCTTTGTATTCTCTGGTCGTAAACCATCATCAGGGTATCAAAGTAAGCGTCTTTTACTGCTTGATCGGTTGCTTTTTCAATCCTGTCGGACACCATCTTAGCTCCATCAATATATAGATTCTGTGATGACAGGGGGCAATTCAGGAAAGCCCAACGCCAGTGTGGGAATGCGTCTTTATAATTGTTTTGTCTGTAGAACTCTCTGTATAATGACAAGTGAACCACGCAAGTAACTGAATCATTGCCGTATTTTGGTCCTTTACCAGTTGTTACTCCTGCTTCTTCACCATTCTGACCATAGATACTGCCTAATGACAGGAAACTGGCAACTATAAAAGTCAGAACTATTTTTACACCTGTTTTCATTTTGTTTGTTTTCTTGTTTTTGTTTATTCGTATTTCCTAATTATAAACCAACGCTCAAATATAGATAGACCTAATGTAAATTTAACATAATTCTCTTTGATTAAGTTTTCATTTCTTGTTCCTCTTCTTCCTAACTCGACTGCCAGATTGATAGTTGAGTTAGTTCTTGGTAACGGTAAACCTACACCAAAGCTTATGCCAAACTCATCGATCCTATGATCTCTAATCTCCAGAAATCCATCTGAATACCTTAATCCTGCCCGATAAGTGACCCTGTTAAAATAATTTGAGACAGTAGATGAAGAAGGATTATAAAATCCACCTAATGCAAATTGCATATTATTGACCAAGGGTTCCGGAGCAGCAAAAAATTTAAAATCTTCCCATTGTTTGTAATTGAAATCTCCCCCAACTAACCATTTATTGTCACGGCCAAAAGAAAATCCTGCACCAATTCCGGTAGGCAGAGTTAACTTTTCTTTCTCATCTCCCGACAATAACAATGTATCACGGATGTTTTCGACTCCAATTGAGGTGTTGGTATATGTGTATGCTATTTTATCGGCAATAACATTTACATCAGTTTTGGCAAAAAAGCTAGCACCAATGGTGTAATGGTAACCATTTTTCAAATTTTTATGGTACATTAAACCATAATTAAAAACAAGGTCATGCACCCGTGTTGAATTGGTTCTTTTAACATTAAACCTATATAAAGAATCAGGGAATATGGTAGCTGTACTTCGTTGGGATGTTCCAAATAAATACGAAACATTTGCTCCTAATGAGAGATTGCGGGTTATATCAAAACTGCTTCCAATAAAAAACTGGTTAACTCCTCCTGAGCCATCATAAATATTGGCGTAATTATCGTATATATCATCTGTTTGATAATCAGTCATCTTATAACCTGTAGCGCTATAAGGCATAAGTCCAAAGGCTCCTCTCCACCATTTTGTAACGGGGAAACCAAAATAAAGGTTACCAAGAGAAGCAAAATTTGATGATTGCGACTGTGATGTGGTTGATAAGTTCGACAACCTTGCATGGAGGCCTACATCAAAAACAAACGAAAGGGTGTCAAATGCTGTATAGGAGGCTGGGTTTGATGGATTTACAAAGTATGGGTTATAAACACCATTCGAAATACCTCCCATCGCCATAGTATTTACATGCGTGTTTTGAAGTAGTTCACCAATACCAAACCTGGAATATGGAGAACTTATCCTGTCCTGAGCCAAGAGGGGATTTGAAAACAGAAGATTGCAAAACAGCAGCAGTATTATTAATCTAGTTATTTTTCTCAAGGTTATAAATTAGTATTAAGTTTAAACCACTTAGCACAAGATTTTGGTGTGCAAAGATGTTACTTTTAATAATTCTATCAAAATATTTAACATCACCTCCGGTTATTAAGGTGATCAGATTATCAAATTCACTTTCATATTTATTAATAAATCCCACTGCTTCAAACAGAGCACCATTCATTACGCCTGTCAATATTGAAGTATTGGTGTCGGTTCCTGTTAAAGCTTTTGGTACTTCTGGTTTTAATAAGGGCAATCTCCCTGTAAAATTATTCAGTGCCCTGAATCTCATTGATATGCCTGGCGAAATACTTCCTCCCTTATATTCTCCTTCAGAAGTAATTATATCGTACGTTATAGCGGTGCCTGCATCTATAACAAGTACATTTCTTTCCGGAAACAAATTTGCTGCTGCTATAACACCCGATATTCTATCTTTACCTAATGTGGATTTGGATGAATAACTATTTGTTACAGGCAATCGCGTAAATTCATCAAATAAAAGCCATTTAATTTCTGGGATGAAGTCGGTTACATGGATTTCTCCTTCTGCCACTGAACTAATGATTCCTGCAGTAATGATTTCTTTACTGACAGGGAGATCATTAAAGAAATCAGTTATTTCTTTTTTAGTAAAAGTTTCGTAATGCTTTATGCACTGTAACTCAGTTTCTTTAAACAGGGCTACTTTTGTAAGCGTATTACCTTGATCAATTATTAAAAAATAGCGATCGGAATCTTCTATAAAATTCATTTATACCGATTAGTCTGTGTGATCATTCACAAAGAACTTAAGTTGACTATGTCATAAACTTAAGTTAATTTCAAAACAATCAGGTCCTTTGCAAAATTATCCTATTTTAAGAAGCTATGAGATTTTTTTTTAAAATATTTGTTAAATAGAATTTCTTGTTTACCTTTGCAGCCCAATTCGAGGTATCGTAGCTCAGTAGGTAGAGCAACGGACTGAAAATCCGTGTGTCGCTGGTTCGATCCCGGCCGATACCACTGCAAAAAGAGGCTGTTTCTTCATAGATCCAGCCTCTTTTCACTTATACCTTGAGTACTTTTATTCAGTTAGTATCAAAATGTGATTATTCTCAACCTGAACAGTACCACCTGAGATGTCAATGTAAGTTATTTTATTGTCCTTGTTTTTAATCTTCACCTTACCCTTTTTTAATGATGAGATTAACGGTGCATGATTGTTCAGCACACCAAAAGAGCCTTTAGCACCAGGGAGTTGAACCGAAAATACCTCACCTGTAAAGAGGACTTTCTCAGGGGTAATTATCTCGAGTGTCATAATTTATTTTCCTGACATAATTTTTTTGCCCTTTTCCATTGCATCCTCAATGGTGCCTACAAGATTAAATGCTGCTTCGGGGAATTCATCCATTTCACCATCAAGAATCATTTTGAACCCTTTTATAGTGTCTTCAATAGGAACAAACACTCCTTTAACACCGGTAAAGTGTTCAGCCATATGGAAAGGTTGTGACATAAAACGCTGAATTCTTCTTGCTCTGTGAACCACAAGTTTATCAGACTCCGAAAGTTCATCCATACCCAGGATGGCAATGATATCAAGTAATTCTCTGTATCGTTGTAGGATTTCTTTAACCCTTTGAGCTGTTTGGTAATGTTCTTCACCCACCACATCAGGTGAAAGTATGCGTGAAGTTGAATCCAAAGGATCGACAGCAGGATAAATCCCAAGTTCAAAAATCTTTCGGCTCAATACTGTAGTTGCATCCAAATGGGCAAAAGTCGTGGCTGGTGCCGGATCAGTTAAGTCGTCAGCAGGTACATAAACTGCCTGAACTGAGGTAATTGATCCCCTTTTGGTTGAGGTAATACGTTCCTGCATTATACCCATTTCAGTCGCTAAAGTTGGCTGGTACCCTACCGCCGATGGCATACGACCTAAAAGTGCAGAAACTTCTGAACCTGCCTGAGTAAACCTGAACACATTATCCACGAAGTAGAGAATATCCCTTCCTCCCGACTGTTCATCGCCATCCCTGAAATATTCAGCCATAGTCAAGCCAGAAAGTGCAACGCGGGCACGTGCGCCCGGTGGTTCATTCATTTGTCCGAAAACCAATGTAGCCTGCGATTTTTCCAATTCCTTACGGTCAACTTTTGTCAAATCCCAACCACCTTTTTCCATATCCTCCCTGAAAGAATCTCCATATCTGATCACTCCCGATTCAATCATTTCTCTAAGTAGGTCATTCCCTTCACGAGTACGTTCACCAACACCACTAAAAACTGACATACCCGAGTATCTCTTAGCAATATTATTGATAAGCTCCATGATAATAACCGTCTTTCCAACTCCGGCTCCTCCGAATAATCCGGTTTTACCACCTTTGGAATAGGGCTCAATAAGGTCGATTACTTTTATTCCCGTATAAAGCACTTCTTTGTTTGTAGTAAGCTCCTCAAACCTGGGAGGATCACGATGGATGGCTGCTGTTTTTTTTGTTGAAACCTCACCAAGTCCATCTATGGGTTGACCAATGACATTAAACAGACGGCCTTTTACATCTTCACCGACCGGCATTGAAATTGGTTTACCCAAACTGATCACATCCATGCCCCTGTATAATCCGTCGGTCGAATCCATAGCAAGTGTCCTGATAGTATTTTCACCAATATCCTGCTGGCATTCGAGGATAATACTATTACCATCTTCCAGTGTTATTGATAACGCTTCATGTATATTCGGGAGTTTTACATCTTTATCAAAAGAGACGTCAATAACCGGTCCGATGATTTGAGAGACCTTGCCTTTTACAGATACTTCCATTTTCGGTTAACTATTTTTTTCGTAGCAAATGTAGCAAACAATTTAAAATTAATATTGTTTGCATCTAAAAATTTAAGATACATGAATATTTGAATGTCATTTTCGCATCCAATCTCATTGGTTTTTTTTGTATTTTGGCTGCCCAAGGTATTGAACTAAATGAACTAAGTTTTCGATAACACAGTATAAATCAAACACAATTATTAAAATGCGAAATTCGAGGCTGACTATCATGCTTTTGGCAACAGCATTACTGCTGAGCAATATCTCAATGGCATGTACCAACTTTTTAATTACCAAAGGAGCAAGCACAGACGGATCAACAATGATAACCTACTCTGCTGATTCACATGTGCTTTTTGGAGAATTATACCATTATCCATCTGCTGATTATCCTGCAGGAAGTCTTTTAGAAGTTTATGAATGGGATACTGGTAAATATTTAGGGAAAATTAAACAAGTACCACACACTTACCTCGTTGTGGGAAATATGAATGAGCATCAACTAGCTATCGGTGAAACCACTTTTGGTGGAAGACCTGAATTAGTTGACACAACAGGAGTAATAGATTACGGGAGTTTAATTTACATCGCTCTTCAAAGGGCAAAAACAGCTCGCGAAGCGATAAGGATTATGGGCGAACTGGTAGCAGAATATGGATATTATAGTTCCGGCGAATCTTTTTCAATTGCTGATGCAAACGAAGTTTGGATCATGGAATTGATTGGAAAGGGATCACCACAGGTTACAAAGGACAGAAGGGGCAGAGAGAGAACGACTCACAATAAAGGAGCCGTTTGGGTTGCAATGAGAATTCCTGATGGCTATATTTCAGGCCATGCAAACCAGGCCCGTATTACCACTTTCCCACTTAATGACCCCGAAAATTGTATCTATTCACCCGATGTAATAAGTTTTGCACGCGAAAGGAATTACTTCTCAGGCGAGGATAAAGATTTCAGCTTTTCGGATGTTTATGCTCCGGTTGACTTTGGTGCCGCCAGATTTTGTGAAGCTCGCGTTTGGGCAGGTTTCAATCGTGTAAGCTCAGGTATGGATAAATATCTGGATTATGCCAAAGGTTATAACCTCAATAATAGAATGCCATTGTGGGTGAAACCAAATGAAAAGCTTAGTGTGCAGGATGTTATGGCAATGATGAGAGATTATTATCAGGATACTGAACTTGATATGACGAAAGACGTAGGGGCAGGACCTTATCAATCAATTGTAAGGTGGAGACCGATGACATGGGAAGTTGATGATGTAAGCTATTTCCACGAAAGAGCTATTTCAACCCAACAAACAGGATTTTCATTTGTATCTCAGTCAAGAAGCTGGTTGCCTGACCCAATAGGCGGTATCTTATGGTTTGGGGTTGACGATACTTACAGTACAGTATATGTTCCGATGTACTGTAGTATAACTGAAACACCTCATTCATTTGCTGTTGGAAACGGATCAATGATGGAGTTTTCTGATGATGCTGCTTTCTGGGTATTCAATCAGGTATCAAACCTTGCCTACACTCGCTATAGCGATATGATTAGTGATATCCAAAATGTACAAAAGGCACTTGAGAACAAGTTTTTTGCTCACAGCAGTGTAGTTGACAATGCTGCAATGGAACTTTACAAAAAGGATCCGGCTGAAGCTATCAGATTTTTAACTGACTACTCGGTTAATCAGGGAAATAGCACAGTAGCCAGATGGAAAGAACTCTACGCACATTTATTTACCAAATTTTTGGATGGTAATATCAAATTCAAAGATGGTAATAATAGAAATCCAAGAGTTGAATTCCCTGGATATAACAGAGATTATTATCAGATGATCATAGAAAAAACAGGCGATAAATTTAAAGTACCGGGAGGTGACTCTCACTAATTCTTTTTTTAAAAGTTACATAATATTTCACGTAATTTTGCATTTTGAGGTTGTGGTTTTAAGCTACTTAAGATTTATATTTATTTACGTTACATTCACATTTTATGGACAGTCTTTCAGAAACAAGAAATACAAAAAGGAGGAATCCACTGATTGTAGTAATAGCCTTATTGGTAGCAGGTTTAGCCCTAATGACATGGCTGCTTCTCTCAACGAGATCTAAACTAACAGGCTTGCTTGAAGAAAAAGAAAATCAGCGGACTGAACTTCAGTATGAACTTGACTCATTGCTTACCGTGCACAATGAAATGAAGGAGGAGTACGGTACATTCGCTGATTCACTTGCTGACCAGGATAGTATAATCCAGGCAAATGCTCAAGAGATCAGAAAGTTGTTAGACACCCAGTATGAATATTATAAGGTGGTGAGAAAACTTGACCGACTTCGTTCAATTTCTCAGGGTTATCTTAGACAGATGGATTCTCTTTATAATGTGAACAGAGAGCTTAAAGCTGAGAATGAACAAATAAGATCAAGCTTCAGGCAGGAACAGGAAAGGAGTACAACATTATTACGTGATAAAGAAGTTTTAACTGAAAAGGTTTCAGGAGAAGCTGTACTCCGCGCATATGCTATTACTGCAGTCCCCGTAAGAGGAAGCGGTGACAGAGAAAAAGTGACTGATAAAGGTCGTAGGGCGGAGAAAATTAAAGTATGTTATACATTAGGCGAAAATACACTTTTGTCTGCCGGTATGCGTGATATTTATATCCGAATTGCAGGTCCCGATAAGATGATCCTCACCAGAGGCGTTGGTGATGAATATTCGTTTCAATACAATGGAGAGATTTTGCAATACTCGATAAAGCAAACTGTCAACTATCAGAATACCGCATTAAATCTTTGCGATTATTGGATCAACCGGTCCTCAAAAGATGATCTTGAGTCAGGAACCTATGTAGTTAGTATTTATGCTGATAATAAAGAGATTGGGCAGACAAGTTTTGTTCTTCGGTAACCAAACCCAAACCTGTTGTTAATCAATTAATACCAAATGTTTAGCGAAAAGAGAAACTGAATAAGTTTCTCTTTTTTTTGTAGCCAGATTATCATTTATAGTCAACTGGAGCGAAAATTCCCGTCTTATAATAGACACCCGGCAGTCCGAATTGAAATGTTGGATGTGAGAGCCTAAGAATGGCACATCATGTTACCACTTAAATAAGCTGATATTTAAATTTTTCTCATCTATCCTTTTCTTCTGAAATGATGGTTAATAATTCTTTTTCATATTTTTGATTGACTTTCTCCGTTTTTATCTGTTTGATATAACTATAAATCCCGCTTTCGTTTAGTTACTTTTTGGTTAATGTTACCTCTTCAATCACATTAATATGAAGTTGAAAATCTTTGTTCTTTTAGTTTTGATATCGCTCTTATTTCAAGGAGTTGTTCAATCACAAGATAAATCTGAATTTAGTCTTAAAGAAGCACAGGATTATGCCATAATAAATAGCACCGCAATAAAGAATTCCGAGATTGACCTGCTTCTCGCCAAAAAGAAAATTTGGGAAACTACAGCCATCGGACTGCCACAAGTTTCAGCCCAGGGAAATTACCAACATGTTTTTGAAGTTCCGGTATTAAGCATCGGAGGCATATCATACCTTACAACTGATCTGCCTTCTGGTACACCAATTACTGCCGATGACATAAATAATGAGAGAGTTACATTGGGGTTTGAGCCATTCCCTCCTGTTCCCCTTGCGGTAAAGGATAACACAACTATAGATTTTACTGTTTCACAATTGGTTTTCAGTGGTGAGTATTTGGTAGGGCTAAGAGCTTCGCGTGTATACTATTCTATCTCTGATCAAAATAAGCTCAAGATCGAAGATGATACCAGAGAGTCAGTAGCTAATACCTATGCATTGGTATTAATGCTGCAAAGCAATCTGGATGTAATGAGACAATCACTCGATAACCTGAATAAAACTCTGAAGGAGATGCAGGAGATGTACAAACAGGGGTTTATTGAAGTAACAGATGTTGATCAGATTGAGCTTACGACTCTGACCTTGCAAAACGGTGTGAATTCAATGGAAAGACAAATAAATGCCGCTAAGGATTTATTGAAGTACCAGATAGGATTTCCCATGGATAAAGATATTTTTCTTACTGATGAACTCGAAACTCTGGCACAGCAGATCGATCTGGAATCAACCATTTCCAACGACTTTAATCTGAAAAAAAATATCAATTTTCAGTTAATGGAGACTCAGGTGCAACTAGGAAAGCTAAACCTTCAGAGGGAAAAGTCGACTTTTCTGCCGACTCTGGCGGCAATGTATCGTCATACTGAAAAATTTAAAAAGATCGAATTCGATTTTATGCCGGTAGATATCTTTTTGCTGACTTTAAATCTGCCCATTTTTTCAAGCGGTCAACGATGGGTCAAGGTTCAACAGCGCCGTCTGGAATATGATAAGGCGATTAATAACCGTGATGATGTAGGACGTGGATTGCAGCTTGAATATATAAACGGACGCAATGAACTGATGAACGCATACGACAATTATACCAATGTCAAAAAGAATCTTGAATTAACTCAGAGGATTTATGAAAAGACGCTCATCAAATTCCGCGAAGGTTTATCTACAAGTATGGAATTAACACAAGCTCAAAACCAAATGTTATCTGCACAAAGAGAGTACATTGGTAATATGAATGCCCTGCTAACAGCCAAACATAAATTAGTAAAATTAACCACCAATCAATAAATGTAAAATGAAAGCTATCGTTAGAATATCTGTTTATACATGCCTGATTTTATTGTTGGCTTCCTGTGGGAGTTCTGATAAAAAAGCTGAACTTGAGAAGTTAAAGAAAGAAAGAAGTGAACTGGATGCGAGGATTAAGCTACTGGAATCTGAAATATCTGACAGTGGAGATTCAGCCACCAAAACGGTTACCGTTCAAACCACTGAGATCAAGGTAACCGGATTCAATCATTATCTCGAAGTGCAGGGAGTTGTTGATGGGGAAGATAATATTGGAATTTCAGCTCAGATGCCGGGTGTTATTACTTCAATCTATGTAAAAGAAGGAGACAGAGTAAAAAAAGGCCAGGTATTAGCACAAATTGAAAGCAATGCACTTCAGCAACAGTATGAAAGTGCCAGAACTCAGCTTGATTTTGCCACCAGCGTTTATAATAAACAAAAGGCCCTGTGGGACCAACAGATTGGTAGTGAAATTCAGTATCTGACAGCCAGAAATAATAAGGAAACAGCCGAGAAAGGGGTTGCTGCATTAGGAGAGCAACTAGAAATGACAAGGATTAAATCACCCATTAATGGCACTGTTGAAGAGTTAAATTTAAGGATTGGTCAAATGGCTTCGCCGGGCATGCCTGCGATAAGAGTGGTTAACTTTTCAAATGTAAAAGTTGTAGCAGACATAGCCGAAGCATATGCGCAGAATGTTAAGCCTGGTGCAGAGGCAATCGTTGAAATACCTGATCTCAATAAGGAAATTAAAGCAAAAATCGACTTTACCAGCAAATACATTGACCCGGTAAACAGGACTTTTTCAACTGAGATAAGACTCAAACCAGGTGAAGTAGAGTTTCGTGCCAATATGATGGCAAGAATCTCAATTCTAAACTATTCCAATCCTGAGGCCCTTACAGTGCCAGTTTCGCTTGTGAGGGAAACTGTAGAAGGACAATTTATTTATGTAGCCAGGAAAAATGAAAATCAGTGGATTGCAAAACGCCAGGCAATTAAAATTGGAAAAACATACAACGGCGTCGCTGAAGTAATTGAAGGACTTAATCCCGGTGACCAGATAATCACTTCAGGTAATCATAATCTGCAAGATGGTCAAATTCTGAAAGTTATCTAGTTCTGATAAAACAACCCCGACGCTATGAAACAAAATAACTGGAAGGAATTTTTTGCAACGAGCTGGGCAATTGATAATAAAACCAGTATCTATGTGCTCACAGCCTTTATAACGCTTTTGGGATTATACAGTTATCGGACAATGCCCAAAGAGCAATTCCCCGATATCGTTATTCCGACTATTCTCGTTAATACTATATATCCAGGTACATCTCCCGAAGATATTGAGAACCTCGTAACCCGTCCTATTGAAAAACAGCTTAAGGGTATATCAGGTGTCAAGAAAATAACAAGTAATTCACTGCAGGATTATTCAATAATAGCCGTTGAGTTTAACACAGAAGTGCCTGTTCCTGAAGCCAAACAGAGGGTAGTTGATGCAGTTGACAAAAGTAAAAGCGACCTTCCGAATACCTTGCTGGATGATCCAATGGTCGCTGATATCGACTTTTCAGAGATTCCTATTATGTATATTCAGATTTCAGGAGATTATGACCTTGTCACTCTGAAGAGGTATGCAGAAATAGCACAGGATAAGATTGAGTCACTGTATGAAATTACCAGAGTTGATATTGTGGGAGCACTTGAAAGAGAAATTCAGATAAATGTTGATCTTTTCAAGGCCAGGGCAGCTAAGGTTACTATGAGCGACATCGAGCGGTCGGTGGCATCTGAGAATCTAACGCTTTCAGCTGGTAATATAACCAGTCAGGGTTCTAAACGTAGTATCAGAATTACCGGCCAGTTTAGCGATATTGAAACCATCAGGAATATCATTATCAGTTCTTCGAGCGGTGCTCTGGTTTACCTAAAGGACGTGGCTGAAGTAGTAGATTCTTTCAAAGAACAAGAAAGCTTTTCACGGCTCAATGGTAAAAACGTAATTACTCTAAACGTTGTTAAGAAGAGTGGAATGAATCTCCTGGAGGCATCAGATAAAATCAGAAATATCCTTGATGATGAGCTAATTGACAACAGTTTCCCATCTGATCTGGAAGTGACTGTTTCGGGTGAAATGTCACGATTTACGCGCAATACTCTGGAAGAGCTTAATAACACAATGCTTTTTGGTTTTATACTGGTAACTATCGTGCTCATGTTCTTTATGGGTATAACCAATGCTTTTTTCGTGGCTCTGGCAGTTCCGCTTTCTATGTTCCTTGCTTTCATGGTAATGCCTGCAATAGGTTTCTCCATGAACATGATTGTAATGTTCGCTTTTATTTTTGCGTTAGGGATAGTGGTTGATGACGCAATAGTTGTTATTGAAAATATTCATAGAGTCCACCGCTATGAACCAAATATTATTTTGGCTGCCAAACGTGCGGCAGGAGAAGTTTTCCTGCCTATTCTATCGGGAACTCTTACTACCCTTGCACCATTTTTCCCTCTTGCATTCTGGCCCGGTATCGTTGGTGAGTTCATGTTTTACGTTCCTGTAACCTTGATTATAACCCTGTTTGCTTCATTAGCAGTGGCATATATTATCAATCCTGTTTTTGCCATTTCGTTTATGAAGCATGAGTATGATACAAAGAGTAAAAAGAAGACGCTCAGAAAATATACATTTCTTATCCTCTTTCTTATCATCTTTGCTGTACTGATGTACCTGCTTTATTTCGCTACTGGAAGTAAAGGAGCTTTTGGATTTGCGAATTTTTCGGTATTCTCAGCTATAATTATCGTGATTTTCCATCTGGTTATCACACCCTATATTAACTGGTGGCAAAGTATAGCCTGGCCTTATCTGATGAGAATATATGAGCGACAGGTAAGGTATTTTATTGTCGGTACAAGACCAGTTTGGCTACTTGCCGGAATAATTGGGCTTCTGATATTCTCATTTATCCTGACAGGAATTGTCCAACCCAAAGTATTGTTTTTCCCCGAAAACATGCCCAACAGGGTATTTGTGATGATTCAGATGCCTGTAGGCACAGATCAAAGGGTTACGGATTCAGTTACCCGGGTGGTTGAAGAAAAGGTAATGAGAATTCTGGGCGAAAATAATCCGGTTGTTGAGTCAGTTATTGCCAATGTAGCTGTAGGGGCAGGTGATGAAATGGACTTTAGTCAGGCGGTGAGTCCCGAAAAGGGAAAAGTGACTATAAACTTTGTGGAATTTAAATACCGGGATGGGGTTAATACTAATGATTATCTGGATCGTTTCAGAAATGAAATCAGAGATATTCCGGGTACAGAGATCAATATTGTTAAGGAAAACGCTGGTCCACCTACCGGAAAGCCCATCAATATAGAGGTAACTGGCGAAGATCTTCCTTCGCTTATAAAAGATGCCAATGCATTTAAAAATTATCTCGATTCAATACAGATACCCGGAGTTGCAGAACTTAAGTCCGATTTCCTTGAAAATAAGCCTGAGATTATAATTGATATCGATCGTCAGCGGGCAAATATGGCAGGTGTAAGTACCGGCCAGATTGCCATGGAACTGAGGACTGCCGTTCTTGGTAAAGAGGTTTCTAAATTCAAAGATCAGGAGGACGAATATCCGATTCAACTAAGGTATTCGGAGGAAACTCGTAAGAATATCAACAACCTTATTAATGTTCCTATAATCTTCAGGGACATGAATACAGGAATGTTAAAGCAAATACCCCTGTCTTCACTGGCAACCATTGACTATGGATCATCCTATGGAGGAATCAAAAGGCAGAATCTCAAGAGAATAATTACTATTTATAGTGAGGTTACAACAGGCTATTCTCCAAATGATATTGTACCGCAAATAGAAACTCTTGCAGCAAATTATCCATTCAGCGAGGGTATAGAAGTGAAACTTACCGGAGAGCAGGAAGATCAGGAGGAGTCATCCTCATTTCTGGGACTGGCTATGATGATTTCCATCGGTCTCATTTTCTTCATATTAATAACCCAGTTCAATTCATTTATTAAAGCAGTTATTATTCTTAGTGAAGTCATTTTTAGCATTATTGGCGTACTGCTAGGAATTGCAATTTTTAATATGGATGTATCAATAATCATGACCGGACTGGGTATAGTGGCTTTGGGAGGAATCGTAGTAAGGAACGGAATACTGATTGTTGAATTTACTGATGTACTGATTACCAGAGGCTACAAGACTCGTGAGGCGATTGTTCAGGCAGGACTTACACGTATAACACCAGTGATTTTAACGGCAACAGCCACAATTTTGGGATTGATTCCTTTAGCCTTGGGATTTAACCTAAACTTTTTAACAACATTCACAGAACTAAATCCACAAATACATTATGGTGGTGATAATGTAATGTTCTGGGGTCCGCTGGCATGGACAATCATCTTCGGATTAAGCTTCGCCACATTCCTGACATTAGTGTTTGTCCCTGCAATGTATTTATTGGCTCATGAATCTAATATCAGGATTTCGAGATGGAAGTCAAACAGAGCCTATAAAAAAAGGAAAGAGATGAAGGGTTTATAAATAATCTGTAATCTTGATGAACGGAATCAAATGATATTAATCATACTATTTTGTTCAGAAAAAAAAAGGTATAAATTTGATCTATGAAAAGGCTTCGTGGATTGAGATTTAACTCGCTGATTGTTGCAATCATTCTTTCACTATCAATATTGACCGTAAGATTTACTCAAAAGCGTGCGGATGTATTAACATGGGATGTTTTTGGTTATTATCTATACCTTCCTGCTCATTTTATCTATGATGATCCTCACCTTACAGATCATAAATGGCTCGATAATATAACTGAGAACTACACTACCTCTCCAACGCTTTATCAGTTGGTTGATATGAATGATGGAAAGAGGATGATAAAATATTCATCAGGAATGGCACTCCTCTACTCCCCATTCTTTTTCATTGCACATGGTATCGCTCCTTTGACCGGATATCCGGCCGATGGATTTTCCTTCCCTTATCAATTGCTGATTCTTATAGGAAGTACCTTGTGGTCTATTGCAGGAATTTTTCTTTTACTCAGTTTACTCAGGAAGTTCTTTTCGGAGCTGGTTGCAACTATTGCATTGATTCTGGTTGGTGCAGGGACAAACTATTTTCAGATAGCGGCCATAGATGGAACATTGCTCACACATAATTATCTGTTTACACTTTACATCTGGCTTATACTATCCACTGTCAACTGGCATAGAAATCCTACATTTAAACAAGCAATCTCAATCGGCATATCGGGAGGGTTGATTTCACTGGTACGACCTTCAGAAGCTGTTTGTTTCCTTATTCCTCTATTGTGGTACACAGGTAACAAGGAGTTCCTTAAACAGAAAGTTAAGCTAATAAAATTGCATAAGCTTCATTTGCTTGCAGTGTTAATTCCGGCAATCATTATTGGTTCTCTGCAGTTTTTCTATTGGAAATCAGTGACAGGGGAGTGGCTATACTATTCTTACAGCAATAATCCCGGAGAAGGTTTCAGATTTTTCCCACCATATATAATTGAATTCCTTTTCAGTTTTCGAAAGGGATGGTTTGTTTATACTCCAATAATGCTTTTTGCAATTATCGGACTGATACCAATGATAAGAAAGGAGAGACAGAATGTACCTGCCATTATCCTTTTTCTGATACTTGATTTTTGGATAATGTCGGCATGGACAGCTTGGTGGTATGGTGGAGGCAGTTTCAGTGCAAGGTCTGCGGTACCTGCTTATCCATTACTGGCAATACCACTTGGATATCTCGTTCAATGGGTATTATCTTCCAGGATTGGGGTTATTGGTATTATTGCAGGTTGTTTCTTTGTCCTTCTCAATCTGTTTCAATCATGGCAATGGAAAGAGAAGATAATTGACAAAGACAGAATGACAGGGAAATATTACTTTGCAATATTTGGACGGACCAGTGTTGACAAGGAGAAACTGGATCATTTGCTGATGATTGCCCGTGGTACCGAGACCAACGAAACGCCTTCGCATATAGAACGTTATATAGGAAAAATCATATTCCAGACTCCAACGGTTTCCCATTCTGATACAACTGATGCCATTGCAATGGGACCAGAGAATCCATTTTCCCAGGGTATAGATATCCAGTTTAAGGACTTAACCAATAAAGACCATGTATGGATTAAATCTTCTGGTGAAGTGTGGTTACCCGAAGGGTATGAGGGAACAGGTCCCCTGTTGGTGCATACTTTTCATTATAAGGGAGAAGCTTACAAATACAGGGCAACAAAGCTTGAGAATCTGCTAACAGGGAGATGGCAATTACTTGAATATTGGTATCTTAGCCCTGAAGTAAGGAGTGCTGAAGATAACTTAAAAGTTTATTTCTGGCAACCTGAACCTTCACGGATTTATGTGAGAAACCTGAAGATTGAAGTGTTCGAATTAAAAAACTGATAATGAATTAGTATTTTTGTTTGAACCAAACAGGGGCTTCATTGCTTACTGAATTAAAAACCTTAATATTCGTTTTTCAAAACTCTAAATAATAAAAGATTGAATTATGTTTAACACGAGGAGGATGAGAACCCCCGACTGGTATTTAGCCTGGCTTATGGTTTTTCTTCAATTCACAATGGTGGGTTTAATAATTTTTACAGGCCCGATCTTACCTACTAAATGGTGGTCAATAATTATGTTAATCATAGGTGCGTTTTTAGGCTTTTGGTCAATTTATACTTTAAGACTGGGTAATCTTAATTTGACACCTCACGTAAGAGAAGGGGGAAATTTGGTAGCTAAGGGCCCATATCGTTTTATCAGGCACCCTATGTACACCGGATTGATATTAATTGCGTGGGCTTTTGTCGGAAATTTTCCTACGAGTCTCAGGATTATATTTGCTTTGGTGTTGACAATCTCACTAATCATCAAATTGCATCTGGAGGAACAATATCTGAAATTGTCATTTCCCCTTTATACTGAATACATATCAAAAACAAAAAAGCTTATACCTTTTATCTGGTAATAAGCTTTTGCTAATACTATCAGGAATTTTTTACCTGGTAAGCGTTTTAGGTACCTGCCCGATTACTACTTACTTTTTCTTCAGTCGGAATAGCAGTTCAGAGAGCTGAATTAAACTGTTTGAGGAATCTCAGATCATTTTCTGAGAACATTCTGAGATCTTTCACATTATACAGAAGATTGGTAATGCGCTCTATGCCAATTCCAAAAGCAAATCCTGAATACTTCTTTGGGTCGATATTGCAGTTTGTAAGCACAGCAGGGTTTACCATTCCACATCCTAAGATTTCAACCCATCCTGTATATTTGCAGAATCCGCAGCCTTCACCCCCGCATAAATTACAGGATATATCCATTTCGGCCGAAGGCTCAGTAAATGGGAAATATGAGGGCCTGAGCCTGATCCTGGTCTCTGTGCTGAACAGTTCTTTAGCAAAATACATCATTGTTTGCCTCAAATCGGCAAAGCTCACATTCTCGTCAATATATAACCCTTCTACCTGGTGAAAGAAGCAGTGTGCCCTTGATGAAATAGCTTCATTGCGGTAAACCCTTCCCGGGAATATCATTCTAATCGGGGGCTGGGTTTTTTCCATTACCCTTACCTGAACACTTGAGGTGTGAGTACGTAAAAGTACTTCAGGATTAGCGCTGATGAAGAATGTGTCCTGCATATCTCTGGCCGGATGTTCAGGGGCAAAGTTTAATGCAGAGAAGTTATGCCAGTCATCCTCAATTTCTGGACCTTCAGCAACGGTGTAACCGATATTGGTAAATATATCAATGATCTTTTTCCTTACAATTGATAAGGGATGTCTCGAACCTGTAAATTCTTCGGATGGAGGCAAAGTGAGATCAAGCTGTTTGGTCTGGGTTTTAGGTGCAGTCCCAACTGTGGCTTTAAGATCATCATATTTTTGCTGAGCAGCATTCTTAAAATCGTTGAGCACCTTACCCATCTCCCGACGTTCTTCAGGAGCAACTGTCTTAAAAGCGGCGAATAGCTCGTTTAGAATACCTTTCTTGCTAAAAAACTTAATTCTGAACTTTTCAAGTTCTTCGGCTGAGTCGGTTGTAAAGGTATTTATTTCCGAAAGGTATTTTTCAATTTCTTGTTTCATATTAACTCAACTGCAATTACGTGCGCTTTATTCTTATTTTACGATTGAAATCTTCATTTTAACATCCTTTACAGGACGATCACCGGGAGCGGTCTGAACTGCAGCTATTTTGTCAACTACTTCCAGTCCTTTAATCACTTCTCCGAAAACAGTATAACTGTCATCGAGGTGAGGGGTTCCTCCAACGGTGGTATAGGCTTTCCTTCTCTCTTCAGAGAATTTTTTCCCTAATCTCTGTTCAAAAGTGCCAAGTTGTTCGTCAGTGTATACCTGTCCCTGGACTATATAGAATTGTGAACCTGAGGACGCTTTGGCAGGGTTAACCTGGTCACCCATCCTGGCTGCAGCTAACGCGCCTTTCTTATGGAAATGTGCCGGCACAAATTCTGCAGGAATGGTATATCCCGGATCTTGTTTTTCGCCTTGTTGGCCGCCCTGAATCATGAATTTATTAATAACCCTGTGAAAAATTGAGCCATTATACCAACCCTGTTTAACCAGTTTAATGAAATTATCACGGTGAGCAGGAGTATCATCATAAAGAACGGCGGTTATGTTGCCGTATTCAGTTTCAATAAGGATAGTAGTTGGTTTTGCTGGTTTAGCCTGTGTTGTCGGTTTTGTTTGTTTGGTTTGTGCAGTAACCATAGTTACGAGCAATAAAGCCGATAATACCGAAATTAATTTCTTCATGTTTATCTGATATTATACATTTTTGCAAAATTACGGAAAATTGTAATCCACTTCTATCAGGCAGGATCAGTCACTCATTTGCTTCTCTCAAGTTCAAAGCAGGATCTGCATAAAGGTTCGTAACTATCTGTTTCTCCCAGCATCACCAATTTTTTGTCGGCAGTTTTCCTGAAGGAGTATTGGGCAAGATTACCACATCTAATGCAAATAGCATGGACCTTGGTGACATATTCGGCAGTGGCCATGAGGGCAGGTACCGGACCGAATGGTTTACCTGTAAAGTCCATATCAAGTCCTGCAACAATAACACGAATTCCCTGCCCAGCCAATTTGTTACATACATCAACTATAGCGTCGTCAAAGAACTGAACCTCGTCTATTCCAACTACATCTACATCATTGGTCAACAACATGATCTGGGTTGCCGAACTGACAGGCGTTGATAAAATTGAATTTTCGTTATGCGAAACAACATTTAACTCATCATACCGCGTGTCAATGGCAGGTTTAAATATTTCAACCTTTTGCCTTGCAATTCTTGCGCGGTTTAAGCGCCTGATTAATTCTTCGGTTTTACCCGAAAACATTGATCCACAAATTACTTCTATCCAACCACGACGATGAGTTGAATTGTTGCTTACTTCAAGAAACATGACTAAAAATCCGTCTTAACTGTTAATTTTGTAAGAGCAAAAATAAGCTCTCAGAATTCATTCAAAATACCGAAATTTACAGTTTCAATCAGTATTTTTCAGGCTGCAATGTACAAAAATTCATCCTTTCTACGTTAGTTGTAGCAAGCGTTAATTTAAAGATATGCCCCATATGGATAAAAAAGTTCAGGAACTTACACTACTGGTCAACAAACTTCAGGAAAGAATCAATAGAATAACAGATGGATCGTCCCTGAGTTCTATTGAAAAAGATATTATACTTGACCTGCTTCGAAGAGCATATGTAACTACTGAAGAATTGGGTACATTCAACTCCCCAAGTAGTTTAACAGATGAAATTGCAGATATGTCTCCAGCGACAGAATCTGAGGAGAGTATCCCGATGGAAACTGTTGATACCTTCGATAAAGAAGAGATCAGTAAGCCTGACTTCCATGAAATGCCAACATTTGAAAGCCGGTCAGATGTAGCTTCAAAAGTGGAAGATAAACCGGAGGAAGTTGTTGAAAGACCGAATGAAGTAACTTTCGTTATGAGTGAGCCTCAGGTTTACCAGCCTCAAAACACTCAACCAATCGAGCCTGTGAAAATTGAATCACCAAAATCCACGGATGTGCCGGCAGATCTTTTCAGTACTCCTACAATAGCTGATAAACTGAAAAGCAATTCATTGTCACTCAATGATACGATAACCGGTAACAAGGAAGATCAGAGTGTGGCTCACAAAATGCAGCTTAAACCGATTAGTGACCTTAAAGCAGCTATCGGAATCAATGAAAAGTTTCAGTTTGTAAATGACCTCTTTGAAGGGAGAATCGACAAGTATAATGAAGCTATTACCCGTCTAAATAGTTGTAGTTCCTTATATGAGGCAAATGGCGTACTGTCAAGATTAAATTATGAGCACAACTGGAATGAAGGTTCTGAAGCATGCAATAAACTCAGTACTTTTATAACCCGTAGATACCTTTAATAGCTGGAATTTGAAACTAATTAAATTGTTTTTGCTGCCTGGTCTGGTAGCCATCGGTCTTTCATTTACCGCCAGATCACAGGATATTTCCTATGCCCGGTCAGTTATTGATACTTTGTCCTCAACTTCAATGCATGGAAGAGGTTATGTAAATAATGGCTGTGCTATAGCCGCTGATTACATTGCTGCACAAATGAAGCAACTTAAGCTGATCCCATTCAGTGAAGGGTATAAGCAGGATTTTACAGTGAATGTAAAAACTTACCCATCCATCGTTAGTGTGAAGGTCAATAACCAGAGTCTGCAGCCGGCTAAAGATTTTACTATTGTTGCAGGAAGCCCATCAATTAAAGGCACTTATAAGTATCTGAAGATTGATTCAACTTGTTTCAGATCTAAGCACAAACATAGCAGACTATTAAAGAAGGATTTAACACAAACATTTGTTGCCTATGATCCTAAGGGGATGAAAGGTATTTACAAAAAAATGGCCGATTCTCTTTTAATGAGCAATTACATTAACTGCCGTGGATTCATACATCTTAGTGATAATAGTAATCTTTCATGGAGTGTTTACTCAGGTCAGGAGGTCCTGCCTTATCCAATTCTTACCTTGTCAAAGAGGTCAATTAAAAGTAACAAGGGTAAGATGGAGGTGAATATTGAATTGGAAGTTAAAGATGATTATCCGGTTAGTAATGTAATAGGTTACATTCCAGGTTCAATGAAAGCGGATTCCTTTCTTGTAATTACTGCTCATTATGATCACCTGGGGATGCTGGGTGATAAGTTTTATCCCGGTGCTAATGATAACGCCAGTGGTGTAGCAATGATGCTTGATCTGGCAAGGGAGTACAGTGGATTGCATTCTGATCTCGCAGATAACGCTCTACCGCATAAAACAGAGGATCTTTCTTCAAGACCTGCATACAGCGTTGTTTTTATGGCGTTTGCAGGAGAGGAGATCGGCCTTAAAGGTTCTGGATACCAGGCTGAAAATCCTTTCATACCCCTAGAAAACATTAAGTTTCTTATCAATCTTGATATGGTTGGAACAGGGAGTGAAGGGATTACAATGGTTAATGCGGAGCAGTTTCCTGAATACCATGCTACGATGGAATCTATCAATACCGAAAGGAATTATGTAGCTAAAGTGGCAAAGAGGGGTGAAAGTTGCAATAGTGACCATTGCCCGTTTTATAAAAAAGGTGTTCCTGCTGTTTTTATTTATTCAATGGGTAAGGAACATGTTGAATATCATAATTTAAATGATACTTCTAATCGTTTGCCCCTGACAGAGTATAATGATATATTCAGGTTGATAAGGGACTATTTAAGTACATTCTAATAAATATTGCTCAAATGAAACTTTACCTTGTTCCCACTCCTGTAGGAAATTTCGAGGACATGACCTTCCGGGCCGTCAGAATCCTTAAGCAGGTTAGTATAATATTAGCAGAAGATACGCGCAAGACCGGTATTTTGCTTAAACATTACGGAATTGAAGGTCAAATGTTTTCGCACCACCAACATAATGAACATCAAACAGTTGAATTGATTGCCAGGAGACTGGAAGCCGGCGAATCAGTTGCGTTAGTAACAGATGCAGGCACTCCGGGTATTTCAGATCCGGGCTACTTGTTAATTCGTACGTGTATAGAGAAAGGTATTTCAATTGAGTGTTTACCTGGTCCAACGGCATTTGTGCCCGCACTGGTAGCTTCAGGATTACCATGCGACCGTTTTTACTTTGAAGGATTCCTGCCGCATAAAAAGGGAAGGAATACAAGGATTAACTATCTGACGGAACTCGATCAAACTATTGTACTTTATGAGTCGCCTTTCAGATTGGTAAAAACACTCAGTCAACTGGCTGAAGTAATGGGAGCCGATCGTAAGGCCTGTGTCTCAAGAGAAATCTCAAAGATTTATGAAGAGCACAGAAGAGGATCGCTATCAGAACTTATTGACCACTATACCGCTAATAATCCGAAAGGAGAAATTGTAATTACCGTTGCAGGGAAATAAGTCCGGTTGATTATGCCGAAAGCTGGATCAGAGATCAAATTTCTTCATAATTGCATCGAAACCATTATAATTGCATCAATGGCCATTTTCTGGCAAAGACTTCAATTATTTCAGTCGAATCCAACCTTTTTCTTCGGCAAATGCGATGGCATCTGATATTAAAAGATCATGATCAAATGCAATTTTGTCGGGGAGGTCTGCAATGGAGAACCACCGACAATCAGCAGCGTCATCATCTGCTTTGGCTTGCATTCCGTTGTCATTCAGTAATCCGGCAAATGCAATACTTATAGTTCGGTGACGAGGATCCCGGCCGATATCACCATAGGCTCCATATTGCAGAAGTTTTACGCCGGTTATACCAGTTTCTTCTTCCAATTCTCTCATCGCAGAATCAAGAAGTTGCTCATCCATTTCAATAAAACCACCCGGAATAGCCCACATCCCTTTGAAGGGTTCATTACCCCTTTGGATTAATAATATTTCGGATTTACCGTTGTGATTTCTGAAAACAGCAGCATCTACCGTGACTGCCGGGCGCGGATACTCGTAAGTATATGGCATGTATCTGTAAATCGTTTTAAACCAGATCTTTCATCATACAGCCTATAAGGTTGTATGTTCCCAGTTCAATCTGAAGAATATTGGCATCAAGCATATAGCAGGGGGTGGTGTAAATTAACCTCTGCTGGTCGGTGATCACCTCACCATGAGATGTATTTTTATGTGTGGCTCCCATTTTCATCACATCACTGGCTGTTTTGGCATCGTTACCTATAGTTACCTCCACATTACCTAAAATTTTAGAGACAACAACAGGTGAAATGCACATGGCACCAATTGGTTTCTGCAATGAAACCATATCTTTCACTGCTTTTTCAACATCATGATTTACTTTGCATTCAGCACCATCGAAGGCATATGTGCATAAATTCTTTGCAACTCCATAGCCACCGGGAAAAACAAGGGCATCGAAGTTACGAGCTTGAAATTCACTTAACGGTTTGACTTTTCCCCTTGCAATTCGCGCCGATTCAATCAAAACGTTACGCTTTTCGTCCATCTCCTTACCCGTGAAGTGATTCACAACATGATGCTGCTCCATATCAGGCGCAAAGATTTCATAATCTGCTCCATGTTTCTTAATAGCGAGCATAGTTAAAACAGCCTCATGAATTTCAGCACCATCCTGTACACCACAGCCGGCTAGTACAACAGCAAATTTTTTCATAACCTTAAATATTTTACAGTAAAGAATATTCTACCCAAAATTAGCAAAACATAGTGCCCGGGTGTTAGTCCTCCTCTAAAAAAGTTGTAATTTTACCTATACAACAGTTAATCCTCTCAGCTGTTTAATAACAAAACAATGAACTAAACAACAATGTGCGGAAGGTTTTCGCTTACTTCTGATGAACAGCAGCTGAATATGTTTTTCGAATTATCGGGAGGCACAGCACCTTATGTTCCACGATATAACGGTGCACCTACTCAAATGCTTCCGGTAATTACAAACCATGAACCGAAAAAGTGGCAGCCATTTCGGTGGGGACTCGTTCCCCGATGGTCAAAAGAAATTTCCAGAATTCCGTTAATCAATGCCAGAAGTGAAACGATTACAGAAAAATCCTCATTTAAAACGGTTTTTAGAGAAAAACGTTGTCTTGTTCCGGCTGACGGATTTTATGAATGGATTCACAGTGGTCGTAAACTCCCTTTCAGATTTACCCTGAAAGATGAGTCGTTGTTCGCTTTTGCAGGATTGTGGGATTCATGGAAACAACCATCAGGTGAGGTACTGCATTCGTTTGCTATTATTACTACGGATGCGAACGAGATTATGCAGCCGGTTCATAACCGGATGCCTGTTATTCTCAAAAAAGAAAACTACGATGAATGGCTGAATGAGGACAAGGAACAAAATTTAAACAAACTGCTTAAACCGTATCCTTCTGATGAAATGAAGAAATACCGTGTTGCAGAGAAAATTAACAGCACTTCCAGTGAAGGTCCGGAATTAATTGTTGAGTGCGAACCGATGGATTTATTTAACGGTGAATTGTTTTAAACAGGAATGATTTTTGTTGGTTAAATATAAAAATAAGGGAATGAAAAACTGGTTGATTGTGGTTGTTATGGTGCTTTTGGTTGCTTCTTCATGTAAGAAATATGAAGAGTTTCCACCGGAGCCGGCAATAGAATTCCTCGACTTTTATACACTACGCGACCTCCAGGGAATTGATCAGAGAGGGATTTTGAAGATAGGATATACTGATGGAGATGGAAATATTGGTTTGTATGACGAGGACACAGTTGCTCCTTATGATTTCAACCTGTTTATTAAGTACTTTGAATTACAAAATGGAGTATTTAAGGAGATCGTCAAACCGGTTTATGTAAACGATTCCACAATTATTTATGATACTGTCAATTTCAATGGAAGAATACCTATCCTTACGCCTGTTGGAAAGAATAAAGCCATAAGAGGTGAAATTGAGGACACCCTGTTCATAAACAACCCCTTATCGACATTCGATACTGTCAAGTTTCAGGTTTATATTGTTGACCGTGACCTTAATAAAAGTAACACAGTTGAGACTCCTGCCATAATCATTAAAAAACGATAGTTCTTCACACTATTTTAATTTACATTTGCTGAAACACACATTCGGCAAATGAAGAGATTAATAGTTACCACCTTGATTATTCTTGGTACTTTTTGTATTAACTGCACCGGAAGTAAGCATTTTATCAGTGATAAAACGGAGCGTGATCACATTAAAAAGCAGTATGAAGTTAGAACTCAACTGGCCTCAAACCGTAAAGCGCCACTCTTTGGTGTGCTTGAAGATAAATCGCTCACAACCCAACAGAGAGAAGCATTTATGTTTCTTATAGCCTATATGCCGCTGAATGATCTGGCTGATTATACAGGCGAATACTTTATGGATCAGATCAATCTGGCATTTAAAGCATCTGAAACATTTAAATGGGGAGCTGATATACCCGAAGATATCTTCCGTCATTTTGTCTTGCCTGTTAGAGTTAACAACGAAAACCTTGATACCGCCAGAGTGGTCATCTTTAATGAGTTAAAGGACCGGCTGATCAATATGGATATTGAAGAGGCTGCCCTTGAAGTGAATCACTGGTGTCATGAGAAAGTTAACTATAAAGCGAGTGATGCACGTACTTCGTCACCCCTCGCAACGATGAAAACTTCTTTCGGAAGATGCGGAGAAGAGTCCACTTATACTGTAGCTGCAATGAGAGCAGTGGGAATACCAGCTCGTCAGGTTTACACTCCCCGGTGGGCACATACCGATGATAATCATGCCTGGGTTGAGGTTTATATTGATGGGAACTGGAAATACCTGGGGGCTTGTGAACCTGAACCTGTGCTCAACAAGGGGTGGTTTGACGGACCTGTTAAAAGAGCCATGATGGTTCACACAAATGTTATTGGGCATTATCAAGGCAATGAAAACTTACTGAGTCAGAATGATTTATTCTCAAAAATCAATAGTCTTCCATCCTACACCGATACTAAGGAAGTCTATATTAAAGTGCTTGATAATAACAAACAACCTGTTAAAGATGCCAAAGTAGAGTTTAAAATCTATAATTATTCGGAGTTCTATCCTATGGTTACTAAAACCACCGGATCGGATGGTTTAGCTTCATTGCTTACAGGGTTGGGTGATCTGCAGGTCTGGGCATTCAAAGATGAGCTGTATGGCTATGGAAAACTAGCCGTAATAGATACCGATACACTTGAAATTACATTAGGCCGTTCTCCTGGAGAAGAATACATGGAGATAATGGAAATCATTCCTCCATCAGCAAAGGAAATTGAGCAGATTGCAATACCTGACGTTGAGCGGAATAATAAAAGATTAGCGTATGAGGATTCCATCAGAAATGCATATATGGCTACTTTCATGAGCCGGAAAGAGGCTAAGGATCTGGCAATAAGCTTAGGGCTTGACACATTAAGGACAGCAGAATTACTTTCTAAAAGCTTTGGTAATCATAAGGAGATAAGCCGCTATTTCAAAGAGAACTTCGCCAATCCTGCTATGATAGATCTGCTTGAGTCTATTGCAGAAAAAGATCTTAGGGATACACCTGCAGATATTCTAACGGATCATCTGAAACACACCCAGGCTGATCCCGGTATCTCAAATGATGTTTTTAAGGAAGGCATTTTATCGGCAAGGATCTACCTGGAACTTATAAGACCCTGGAGATCTTTCCTCTGGAACCAATTTGATGATGAATTCAGAGAAAAGGCCAAGGGCAACTACACAATTGTAAATGACTGGATTAATGAGAATATCCAAATCAATTCGTCAGACAATTATATGGGATGTTCATTATCACCTATTGGAGTTTATAATCTTAGAGTGGCCGATAAGTTATCGCGTGATATATTCTTTGTGGCAATGTGCAGAACGTTTGGTATTCCTGCACGAATTGATTATGCCACAAGGGATCCACAGGTATATAAGGATGGGGAATGGTCGAATGTTTCAGTAAATGAGGATATGGCAAGTGCCAGGAGTGCTGTTCTTGAACTGACAAATGATGGAAACAACCCTATCGTTCCGGAGTACTACAAACATTTTACTATTCAAAGATTCGATAAGGGGCACTTTGTGACATTGGACTATGAAGGTTCTCCACAAATATCAGCCTTTCCTTTTTCACTCAATCTTGAACCGGGTTACTATCTGCTTATGACTGGACATAGAAGAGAAGATGGAAGTGTAGTTACTCGTTCGGAGTACTTCAACCTTGCAGACAAACAGAAAGTCAGTAAATCGGTAATCCTCCAACCGCTAAACCAGATTACCGAAAACTATGGAACGCTCGATTTGTCCCTCAAGATCACTGACCTGTCGGGAAACACCAATACACTCAGTGGTTTGACTAATGGCAAGGGTATGGTAATTGCCTGTATTGATCCGGGAAGTGAACCAAGTAGACATCTGCTTACCGACATTCCGGGCTTGAGTGATGAATTTAACAATTGGGCAGGTGGGTTCGTGTTTTCTGTTCCTGGTTCCACCGGATTAAAAAGCTTTAACCCGGAAAGATACAAGGGATTACCAAAGCAATCAATATTTATAATAGATCAGAATGATGAACTGCTTAAAGCATTGATTGGTACAATGTCATTAAAAACAAAGCCGGCATTGCCGTTTGTGATATATGTAAATGCTGATGGAATAATAAGTTTTAATACTGCTGGTTACAGAATTGGCACAGAGGAGAATCTGCTTAAAGCAATCAGAATCAGTCAATGATCAAGCTCACCATAGTTATCTGCCGGAAGGTAATACGAAATCCATCTGTTTGCGCTGCAGGTCAACATTATGTACAATAATCTCTATTGGATCACCCAGGCGGTATTCTTTGCCTTTATGCTGACCAATTACTTTGTAGCTATCTTCATCGAGATAATAGAAGTCGTCATCCATATTTCGCATTGAAATCATTCCTTCGCATTTGTTGCCTTCAAGCTCTACATATATTCCCCACTTGCTCACTCCTGAAATGAGGCCGTTGAACTTCTGTCCGATCTTATCCTGCAGATACTCAGCTTGTTTATATTTTACTGATGCACGTTCGGCTTCAGCTGCCTTTCGTTCCATATCAGAACTATGAGTGCAGTATTCTTCAAATTCATCCTTGTCAACCGATGGTTTATTTGATAAATATCTGTCCAGCAGACGGTGAACCATAAGATCAGGGTATCTTCGGATAGGGGAGGTAAAATGAGTATAGAATGGGAACGAAAGGCCATAGTGCCCGATGTTGAATGTAGAATAAACAGCTTTGGCCATAGTCCTTATGGCAATCTGCTCAATCATAGCTTCTTCACCTTTGCCTGAAATATCTTTAAAGAGGGTATTAAAAGACTTTGAAAGTTGCTTACGCGAATTGATGTTCATCTTATAACCCAGCTTTAACAGGAACTCAGCAAACTTCTGCAGTTTTTCCTGGTTGGGCTCATCGTGAATTCTATAAACAAAGGTTTTACCTTCATCTCCCGATTTCTTTTTGCCTATTTTTTCTGCCACGCTTTTATTTGCAAGGAGCATGAAATCCTCAATAAGCATATTTGACTCTTTCTGCTCTTTAATATAAGTATCAATAGGCTTTCCGTTTTCATCAAGAATGAACTTGACTTCTTCGCTGTTGAAAGCTATGGCTCCTTTCCTGAATCGTTCTTCTCTCAATTTGGTGGCTAAATTATGAAGGACCATCAGTTGCTCTTTGAATTCGCCATCCTCACCTTCTATCATCTTCTGCACTTCTTCATAATTATATCGTCTGTTGCTCCTGATAATAGTTCTGCCATACCATTCCTTATGAATCTTAGCCTGATCATCCATTTCAAAGACGGTTGAATAGCACAGTTTATCTTCATCCGGTCTGAGTGAACAAACCTGATTTGACAGCTTTTCGGGCAACATGGGTATTGTCCTGTCAACAAGATAAACAGAGGTGCCTCTTTCATAAGCCTCAGTATCAATGTCAGTTCCTTCTTTAACATAATGCGATACATCGGCAATATGAACGCCTACTTCCCAAAGGCCATTATCCAGTTTCTTAAGTGAGAGTGCATCATCGAAGTCCTTGGCATCTGGCGGGTCGATAGTACATGTCCACACGTTCCTGAAATCCCTGCGTTTCTTTATTTCTTCATCAGAAATTTTATCTGGGATGGATTCTGCCTGCTTCAGTGTCTTTTTGTTAAACTCCAAAGGAAACTCAAATGAGGCGAGGATTGAATTCATCTCCACATCATTGTCACCCGGTCTACCAAGAACCTGTATTATTTCACCGAAAGGATTTTTTGATCTTTCAGGCCAATCGACAAGACGGGCAACGGCCTTTTGACCGTTTTTAGCATTATTGAGTGCTTCTTTGGGAATAAAAATATCGTAAGGCATATTTGCCTCATCAGGTACCAGGAATGCAAACTTGCCGGTTATTTGTATTTTACCCACAAACTGATTCTTGAATCTCTCAAGAACCTCAATGACTTCACCTTCGAGTTTATGGTCTTTCCGTAACGGAAACAGCCTTACTTTTACCTTATCACCATGCAATGCATGACCGGTGTTATTGGGAGCAATATAAACATCATCTTCCAGTTCCTTGACAATCACATAGGCTTTGCCAGTTTGCTTCATATCAACCTTGCCTTCAACTACAGTGTGATGGAACTTTTCAGCGACCAATTGTGGATTATATTTGAACTTCCCCCTGTTCAGGCGAACTAAAATCCCTGAATCTGCAAGTGATTCAACGATTTTGAATGTCAAATCTTTACTTACTTTATCGCTCACGCCCAGATTATAGGCAATCTGTTTGTAGTTATACGATTTAGTCGGATTACTTCTGAAAAAATCTTCAACGGGCTTAATGAAAGGATTTTGAGCAGATCTGGATGCTTTGTTTGATTTCTTACGTGACATATTGAATATTAATAATTGTAAAGGTAATCAATTATATAACACTCATTCTTCTATATGTACTGATTAAATCATGATAGTTGTCTTTTAAAGTCAGGAAATACCCAATAATCTTAGACTTTCAAATAAATTTAGCTATTTTTGCCACATTGCCGGGTTACATTTTACATTTCTTGACATTAAATTACCAGAGTACCTTAAAAAGGTACTCTTAATAGTACTTTATGTAATCATCAGACTATCATGAAAAGGAAAAAAATTCTTCTGGTAGAGGATAATCTTATCAATCAAAAGATTGCTAAGCTTATGCTTCAGAAGTTTGACCAGATTATTGATGTGGCTGAAAATGGTTTAATTGCAGTTGAAAAATTCCGGAACGACACTTACGACCTTATACTGATGGATCTCCATATGCCTGAATTAAATGGTTTTGAGGCAACAAGAAAGATCAGAGAATTTGAACAGGAAAATAAGCGTAAGGAGAAAGTTAGGATTTATGCAATGACAGCAAGTTCGTTACAAGATAAAAGTGAAAACTGCCTTAGCGCAGGAATGGATGGTTATCTTTCAAAACCTTTCAGGAACGACGAACTTATGGCATTGTTGGTGGATTAATAAATTTGCCCGGAATAGCTTCTATTAGTTGTTTAGTATATTCCTGCCCAGGGTGTTCATAAATTGTATCTGCATCACCTTCTTCGATTATTCTTCCGCTTTTCATAACCATAATCCTGTCGGACATATACCGCACAACTGAAAGATCATGCGAGATAAAAATGTATGTAAATCCAAATTCTTTCTTCAGGTCATTAAGCAGATTCAGTACTTGTGCCTGAACCGAAACATCAAGAGCGGATACAGACTCATCGCAGATAACAAATTCAGGATTCAGAATAAGGGCACGAGCGATGCATATTCTTTGTCTCTGACCACCCGAAAACTGATGGGGATATCTGTTAAAGTATTCAGGCTGCAGGTTAACCCGCTCCAGTAACTCCAGAACCTTCTGTTTTCTCTCTTTATAACCAGCATATATGTTATGTGCTACAAGAGGTTCCATTATAGCCTGTCCGATAGCAATTCGCGGATTTAATGAAGAATAGGGGTCCTGAAAAATTATCTGTATTTTCTTTCGCCTCTCTCTGAGTTCTTTTGGTTTGAGCTGTGTGAATTCCTCTCCACCATAACTTATGCTTCCCTCTGATGGTTCATTAAGTCTTAAAAGTGCTCTGCCAAGGGTCGTTTTCCCACACCCTGATTCACCTACAAGTCCGAGGGTTTCTCCTCTATAAACATCAAAACTTACATTGTCGACAGCAACAAAATGTGCTTTCTCTTTTTGAAATATTGGTTTAGGAAGTTGAAACCTGACAGAAAGATTATTTACTCTTAAGAAAGGCTCGTTTTCATATAACTGGCTATGTCTTTGTTCGCGAGCTCCATGGGTTTCAATCTCTAACTGCGGTGGTTTGTTTCCGATCGCTTCAGTGAAATCAGAAACAGTAATCAGTCTCAGTGGCCTCACTGACAATGGAGGCCGGCATGCCATCAGTCCTTTTGTATAAGGATGTTGTGGATTGCTGAATATTTCTTGTGATTTATTCTGTTCCACAATAACCCCTTTGTTCATAACCAGCACTCTGTCGGCTATTTCAGATATTACACCAAGATCATGACTTATAAATATCAGACTTAACGCTAACTTTTTCTGAAGATCCTTTAGCAATTTCAATACTGAATTCTGAACAGTTACATCGAGTGCAGTGGTTGGTTCATCAGCAATTATAACATCAGGTGAGCAGCTAATGGCCATGGCAATCATTACACGCTGCTTCTGACCTCCCGATAGTTGATGGGGATAGGCGGTGAATGCATATTCGGGATTCGGAATAAGTACATCACGGAATAATTTGAGTGTATATTCTTTTGCCTGCTCTTTAGTGTAATTTAAATGCAACATTACCGATTCGGTAATTTGTTTGCCACATCGCATCACAGGATTCAGTGAAGTCATTGGCTCCTGGAAAATCATAGCAATCCTGTTACCCCTGATTTTACGGATTTCTGATTCCTTTATCTTAAGTAAATCAAACTCAGTACCGTTATCATGGTAAATTATGCTCCCACTGTCAATTCGACTCATTTTAGGAGGAAGTAACTGTAGCATTGAAAGTGAAGTCACTGATTTCCCTGACCCACTTTCACCGACAATACCAATAGTCTCACCTTTGCCAACTGAGAATGATACATTATCGACGGCTTTATTCCATCCCTCTTCATTTCGGAATGAAATCCCAAGGTTTTTAATGTCAAGTATAGGTTTGCTCGTCGAACTCATATTTCAGAATAGTATCAGAGAAGGGCATTTCTATTCATATCCTGTTTGATGAAGATAAACAACAAAATAGTAAAAGCCCATAGGGATGAGCCTCCGTAACTGAAAAAGGGCAGGGGAATTCCAATAACCGGTACCAACCCAATGGTCATACCAATGTTTATCATGAAATGGAAAAACAAAATGGAAGCCACTCCATAGCCATATACCTTGCTGAATTCCGAGCGTTGTCGCTCCGCAACCATAACAATTCGGGAAAGCAGCAATAGAAATAAAACTATAACAACCGTTGATCCCAGGAATCCCCATTCTTCACCTACTGTACAGAAAATAAAATCGGTACTTTGTTCAGGCACGAAGTTATATTTAGTCTGGGTTCCATTAAGATAACCCTTACCAAAAAAGCCGCCTGATCCGATGGCTATCTTTGATTGATTGACATTATAGCCTACACCCTGAGGATCGAGAGTCTTACCTAATAGTACATTTATCCTTGCTTTTTGATGGTCGCCAAGAAATTTCTCGACGCCCATTTCAACACTGTATGTTAATCCCACTCCTATTACTAACAGGGCAATAAGAGTGACGATGTTACGGCGGTTTCTTTTAATAAAGAAGAACAGTAAACCGGTAAGAGCGACAAGCAGAATAATAATATACAGGGTTCCTACCATAAGAGTGCTGATCGAGATCACGACAACCATTAATCCTGCAAGCAGAAAATTACCCGATAACCCCATCCTATAAAGCACAAGTATAAAGGAACTGTAAACTAATGCTGAACCGGTGTCATTCTGTAAAAGAATGAGTAGGGCAGGCGCTCCCATAATCAGCAGTGGTATGATCTTATTCTTCGCTAATGAAAGGTTCAGGTGCTGACTATTGAAAAATTTTGCAAGGGCAAGGGTAGTGGCAAATTTCGCAAACTCTGCCGGTTGCAGACCAAAACCTCCTATCTGAAACCATGACTTAGAACCTGAAATTTCAGTACCAATGCCCAATACAACGATTAGTAGCAAAATCAAAAAGCCATATATCAGGTAGGCAAAAGTGCTGAAAAACCGGGGAGTGGTAAGGAGAATGATTAACGCCAGGAACAGGGAAGAGAGAATCCATATAACCTGTTTTCCATAACTTTGAGACAAGTCGAAAATACTATTGTAATCTTCATTGTAAACGGCGGCATAAATATTAAGCCAGCCCATTATTACAAGGACGAGGTAAAGTAATACCAGAGGCCAGTCAATGTTATTGAATATGTTACTTCGCTCTCTCACTTTTATTCCACTATTTCATTGTTCCACTTAATGATTTATTCCGCTAATTCTGTTTTTCGCTTCTTTAGAATTCAATTTAAATTAATCCATCAACTTCGTTGAAATCATCCGTTCTTCAAGGTCAGGCCTCTTTATTTCGCCGGTTATATATTTCTCAATCATAAGAGAAGCTATAGGAAGTGCCCATGTAGATCCAAATCCTGCATTTTCTATTACTACTGCTATTGCAATCTTTGGATTTTCTTCAGGAGCAAAAGCCATGTACAGAGAGTGATCTTTACCATGTGGGTTCTCAGCAGTTCCTGTCTTTCCTGCCATGGTTACTCCCTCAATCTGATACCACTTTGCAGTGCCTAAAGTAGCTACTTGCCGCATTCCTTCGATAACTACTTCGAAATGTTTTCTATCAATGGTCGAACGGTATTGATTAAATGGGGTTTGTGTTGAGTTTTGGTCCCCAATGGCTCTAACCACATGAGGCACAGTATACGTCCCCCTATTGGCTAATAAAGCTGCATAATTGGCCAGTTGTAAAGGCGTTACGAGAATTTCTCCCTGTCCAATTGAAAGTGATCTGATCGTTAATGCATTCCACCTTCCTTTACCATATATTTTATCGAAAGTTTCTGCCGAAGGAACATTCCCGCTCATTTCAGACTGGATGTCAGTTCCAAGCTTCTTTCCAAAACCAAGACTTATAACATGTTTACGCCAGGCTACATAATTATTCCTTATAGTCCCATGGCCACCGCCGGTTATAATAGACCTGAAAACCAGCCAGTGAAATGGATTACATGATTGCTGAATGCCCACATATACATCAAGGGGTGACTGATGATTATGAGTACAACGTATAGGAGATGAACCCGGGCCCTGACAAGAATACATTGTATTTGTGGATAACACCCCTTCCTGCATGCCGATAAGGTCAGTTACCATCTTAAAAGTAGATCCCGGAGGATAAGCACCCATCATTGCTCTGTTGAGAAGAGGTTTTACCGGGTCCTCCATCAGCAGTTTGAAATTCCTTCCTCTTACTCTTCCTACCAGAAGGTTGGGATCGTAAGTAGGACTGGAAATAAAAGCGAGAATTTCACCTGACTTTGGTTCGATGGCAACAATACTGCCCATCTTCCCGGTCATAAGTTTTTCTCCATATTCCTGAAGATCTCCGTCAATTGAAAGATAAAGGTCCTTGCCCATAACTGAAGTGGTGTCAAACCGGCCATCTGCATAGCTACCCACTTCACGATTATGTACATCCACCATTTTAATCTTCATCCCTTTAATACCCCTCAGGTGTTCCTCATAGGCCTTCTCAATGCCATTTATGCCAATGTAGTCACCCGATTTGTAATAGGGATTCTTATCAATCATTGATTGGGTCACTTCGCCCACATAACCAAAAAGATGTGCGCCTAAAGGTTTTGGATATTTTCTTAATGTACGTGGTTGTACAAAGAATCCTTTGTACTTGTACATCTTTTCTTCAAGGTACCCATATGTTTCTTTCGATATTTGCTTTTCGAATAAACTTGGCTTGTATCTTGAATATTTGCGTGCTTTATTGATTCTTTCCCTGAACCCCTCGATTGATATCTGTAACAAATTGCAAAACTCCACAGTATCTATTTCTTCTACCTGGGCAGGTAAAACCATTAAATCGTAAACAGCTTCATTGTAAACAAGCAATTTCCCGTTACGATCATAAATAAGCCCTCTGGCAGGATATTGAGTTACATAACGTAGTACGTTATTATTGGCAGATAAAGTATAACTCTTATCAATTACCTGAATGTAGAAGAGGCGTGTAATATAGATGACTCCGATTACCAGAAATATGGCTAGAATGGTTTGCTGACGTGATGCGTTTGATTTTTGCGCCATTAATTAATCATTCATTAAATTACCATACCCACTCCAACAGTATTATTTGTGGCTTCATCTATAATGATGAGTGCACCTGTTCTTCTGTTCACATTATAGGAGTCAATAAACACAGGTTTGGTAGTTTTAATAGTAGCACATGCTATATCATTTAAACCTATATTCAGATCCATAAGATGTTCAAGGTTGTTTACGTTTACCTTGTATTTTATTTCCTTAATGAGACACCTTACTTCACGAGTTGTATGTTTAAGGGCATATTTGCTGTTAAGCATCATTGGTTTTTCGCCCATCCAGCAAATCATAACATCAAACTCCTGAGTAGTAACCGGTATATTGTCAGGTTTTACCAGCATATCACCGCGACTCAGATCAATATCGTCATTCAAAGTTAAAGTTACGCATTGCGGAGGTATTGCTTCCTCCAGTGATCCTTGATAAATATCAACTGATCTGATCGTGGTCTTTTGAAGTGAAGGCAGTGAAACTACTTCATCACCCGGCAAAAATGAACCACCGGCAACTCTTCCGGCATATCCTCTGTAATCATGAAACTCATCAGACAGGGGCCTGATGACATATTGAATGGGAAAGCGGGCATCGGTCAGATTGTGGTCACTACCTATTTCAATATGCTCAAGTACATGAAGTAATGTTCCTCCCTGATACCATGAAGTATTTACTGAAGGTTCAACTACATTATCTCCCAGGAGGGCACTTATGGGAACAAAAGACACATCCTTAAGATTAAGCTTTTGCATGAATGACCTGTACTCTTCCTTTATGTTATTGAATACCTCTTCGTTGAAATCAACCAGATCCATCTTATTGACACAAACAATGATATGAGGGATTCTTAACAGGGAAGCGATGTATGAATGCCTGCATGTTTGCTCGGTCACACCGTTTCTGGCATCAATTAAAATAATGGCGGCATTGGCTGTTGAAGCTCCTGTTACCATATTTCTGGTGTACTGAATATGTCCCGGTGTGTCAGCTATAATAAACTTCCTTTTTGGTGTAGCAAAATATCTGTAGGCAACATCAATTGTTATTCCCTGTTCCCTTTCGGCCCTTAAGCCATCAGTAAGAAGTGCCAGATCTACATGCTCATTTCCGCGGCGGATACTTGCCCGTTTTATAGCTTCAAGCTGGTCCTCGAAGATTGATTTGCTATCATACAAAAGCCTGCCAATCAGAGTGCTTTTGCCATCATCCACACTGCCTGCAGTCGTAAACCTTAGCAGGTCCATATCGAGGTATCCCTTAGTTGAAAATTGAGTCATAGTTTGTAAATAGAGCTTAAAAATATCCTTCCTTTTTCCTGTCTTCCATAGCTGCTTCTGATCTCAGGTCATCAGCCCTGCCGCCTCGTTCGGTTACCCTTGTAGCAGCAATTTCATCAATTATATCTTCAATTGTATTAGCAGTTGACAAGGTAAGGCCCGTACAGGAAATATCTCCGATAGTGCGACATCTCACAGTTTTCAATTCGTAATGCTCATTCGGTTTTAATTTCATAAATGGTGCCTTGGCTAACCATTGTCCATCTCTTAAGAAGACTTCACGTTCATGAGTAAAATAAAGGCTTGGCAACTCGATATTTTCCTTCATGATATACTGCCATACATCCATTTCAGTCCAGTTGCTTATTGGAAATACCCTGAAATGTTCGCCTGGATTTTTGCGTCCATTAAATATGTTCCATAATTCAGGCCGTTGGTTTTTGGGATCCCACTGACCAAACTCATCTCTATGGGAAAAGAACCTCTCTTTTGCTCTGGCCTTTTCTTCGTCCCTTCTACCTCCTCCCATTGCAGCATCAAACTTATATTTTTCAATAGTATCTAAAAGTGTGGTGGTTTGAAGAATATTACGACTGGCATTATATCCGGTTTCTTCCACCACCCGACCCTGGTCAATGCTTTCCTGTACTGATCCTACATACAATGTAGATCCTGTTCTTTTTACAAGTTCATCCCGGTAAACAATGGTTTCATCGAAGTTATGGCCCGTGTCGATGTGTAATAAAGGGAATGGAAGCTTTGCAGGCCAGAATGCTTTCAGAGCTAAATGAGTCATTACTATTGAATCCTTGCCTCCCGAAAAGAGTAAAACAGGTCGTTCAAACTGCGCCGCTACTTCTCTTATGACAAATATTGATTCGTATTCCAGTTCTTCAAGATGTGTCAGATACCCTCTGCTTTTCATACCGTAAATTTGAATAATGCTAAAAGCAAAATTAGCACTATTTAGTATCCTGTAAGAAAATACTCAGAAAAGATCTTAACTCAACTGTTCTTTCTTACTTTTTTTAACTGGTTTTCCATTGCCGGATGGGTCATCATCAGTATAGTATCCATACCCGTAGCCATAGCCATATCCATACCCGTATCCATATCCATAACCATATCCGTAGCCGTAACTACTGTGCTCAAATTTCACATCATTCATCATTATGGCAATGTTCTTCAACTCTCGTTTCTCAATATCTGTAATAATTGATTCAAATACCTTTTTATGAGTAAAGTCCTGGCGAATAACGAATACATTAACGTCCGAATGCTTCATTAAGAGGAATGCATCGGCTACAATTCCAACAGGAGGGGTGTCGATGATTATAAAATCGTATATTTCTTTCAGCTTATCGATTAGTAAATCGTTTTGCTGAGATGCGATCAGTTCAGCAGGGTTTGGAGGAATTGGCCCTGCAGCCATAAAGTCGAGATTAGGCAGTGAAGTATGTTGAATTGTTTCTTCAATAGTCGACCGGTTAATCAGACAGGTACTGATACCTAAAGTATTTGAGAGACCAAAGTCCTGGTATATTTTAGGTTTCCGTAAGTCGTAACCCATAATTAAAGTCTTCTTTCCATAAAGTGCAAAAATTGAAGCGATATTCATGGAAGTAAAAGTCTTCCCCTCATTCACCATTGTGGATGTAATCAGAATAACCTGCTTGTCCTGGTTGCTTGTGAAGAACTGAAGATTAGTCCTTATTAGTCTGAATGATTCAGCAATGGATGATTTTGGATAGTCGGCCACCACTAGCTTACTTGCTCTGTTACTGTGAATTACATGCCCTAGGAATGGCAACGAAGTTATTTTTTCGATGTCTTTCTTATCCATTATCTTATCGTTCAGATAATCCTTTCCTAGTATATATCCAACAGGAAGAATCACTCCAATCAGCAAAGCAATGGTGTAATTCAGCGAACGTTTTGGTAGAACCGGGACCTTTTCGAGTGGATCGGCTACATCAAGCACTTCATTATCAGGCATGTTTGAAGCCCGGGTAATTTGTGCTTCTGACCTCTTCTCGAGAAGGTATGTGTAAATAGCATCATTAAGTTTAAACTTACGTTCAATTCCAAATAACATCCTTTGGGTTGTTGGCAGTTGGCTTATCTTGCCTGACATAGCATTTATACGCTGGTCAATTTGCCTGATGGAGATATTTGAGGTATTTATGATGTTCTTAATGTTCTCTGCAAGGGTTCTCTTATTCACTGCTATTCGCGAATCGAACGATGCAATTATCGGGTTTTTTTCCTTAGCCATTAACCTTGCTTCCCCTCTTTCGGCATACAATCTTGTAAGGTCGGTAATAAGCTTGGTTAATACAGGATCTTCAATTCCCATAGAAGAAGGAACTGTTAGTCCGGTCAGATCATCTTTATTACTGCTAAGGTAATCACTCAGATAATTATAATACTGATTTTTAACTATAAGCTCAGCTTTCTGCTTTTCGAGGTCTTCCATAGTCTGGAAAACTTGTTGAGATTGGAAATCGAGATCCATCACTTCATTCGATGTCCTGAATTGTTGCAGGTCACTTTCAGCAATCTTTAATGAATCGCTGATTCCTAAAAGTTGATCATCAATAAAGAGAATAGTATTTGTAGCAATTTGGTTCTTCTTCTCCAGACTCCGGTTAAGATACTCCGAAGTAAGAGCATTCAGGAAATCGGACGCTTTTTGTGCATTATCACTCTCAAGAGAGATTTCAACAATGGATGCCTCTCTGTTTATAGGTTCAATGGTGAATTTCCCATACTCTTTGATATGATCTTCCATTTTGTTGAACATAAAGAACATGTTCTTTTTCTGATGTTCCTTTGGAATATAGTTACCATTGAGTACTACTCTGAAATTGTGGAATTTCCCCTTTACTTCCTGACCGAATTTGTACCTTCCCTTAACATCAATAGGTTGTTCAATAAGCTCTTCCCTACGTTGGATTGTATAATAATACGAGGTTAACTTATCGGCTTGAGCGTTAAGAGTAAATTCCTGGTTATTATTGATAGTGATATTAAACCTGACTCCGGCAGGTTGTGGATGTAGAGTATCGAAAATGATCGAGAATGGCGATTCTGTGTATAGTTCTTTTGTAATGAAATTGTCTTCCTCAAAATAAGAAATTTTAAAATCCAAAGATTGCAAAGCCCTGCTAATGAGTGATTTTGATTTAAGGATCCCTATTTCATTTTCTATGCTCTGAGCATTTTTGATATTTCCCAGACCAAGCAAAGCCTGAGCATCAAAAGCACTCTTCTCATCTTTAATGAGTATGGTTGTACCTACTTTATAAATAGGTTTGGTATATTTATTAAACAAATATGCTACAGCGAGCGAGAGAATAATGGCAATAATAAACAGGTACCAGTATCTGAAAAACTTGAAAAATATTTGCTTCAGATCTATGGTTTCTTCGCTCAACTCAATGTTGTTGTTATTGAAATTATCCACGTAAAATCTTATTTAAAGAAGTTTAAAATTAAAAGTGTAGTTGTAATAGTAGAAAGAACTATAGCATATGGGAAAGAAGTGAATGCAAATGATTTGCTTTTTAAAGGTTCCACATACACAATATCTTCCGGGTGCAGATAATATCCCGGTAATTCCAGAAGTGAATCATTAAGAAGGTTGACTTTTATTATCTCAGTTCCACCGGTTTTGGTTCTTCTGATAATATTCACTTCTTTTCTATTGGCATAAGTTGTAAGATCGCCTCCCATGCTTATGGCCTGAAAAATATTAAGTTTGTCCTGATAGACGGTGTAAGTACCTGGTCGGTTTACTTCACCCATAATACTCACTTTAAAATTAACCAGTTTCACTGTTACAGTGGTTAATTTATAAAACTCATCGAGCTCTGTCTGTAATTTGTTTTTAACCTGATTGATCGAAAGCCCTGCAACATTAACTTTACCTACCACAGGAAGGCTGATAAAACCTGAGTCATTCACCTGATAACTTTTCAGATAAACTCCCATATCGCTTTGCAGCTGATATTCAGTTCGATTATCGGAAGCAAAAGCGGAAATATTCGAAGGATCCATGCTGGTTACATTGATGTACAGGAAATCACCTGACTGGACTTTATAGACAGCCATATCATTTTCGTAAGAACCAGAACCATCTGAAAAGGCACTTTTGTTGTGCAGATATACAGTATTCTTTTGTGAAATGCATGAGGCCAATGAAATACCTAGGATAACAATAAAAACAAAAGGCAGTAAATTTGATTTTTTGGGTATTTTCATTCGTATTTTATTTTCTTGTTATGTTTTATATGAGTGCAGATTTCAAGTGGTTTGCAAATCAATTACTTGCTACCTTTTTAAAAACCTCGCAAAAGTATCCAAAATTAATGACATGAAGATTTATTTCCTATAAATTTTCATCAACTACCTCTCCTCTTAATGTCGCCGGAGTACAAGAAGTAACTTTAATTTTGACATAATCTCCTGATTTATTTTCGCTTGAAGGGAATACTATTACTTTATTCTGACTGTTTCGTCCTGATAGCTCCTCTTTTGACTTTTTCGACACATTTTCAACAAGCACTTCAAATACTTTTCCAACGTCCTTTAAATTACTCTGATAAGATAGATCCTGCTGAAGATCAATAATTTCCTGTAATCGTTTACCTTTCACTTCTTCGGGGATGTCATCGATATATTTTTTAGCTGCCAGCGTATTCGGACGTTCCGAATATTTGAACATAAAAGCATAATCATACCCAACCTCCTTCATTATGCTTATCGTTTCGTTGTGGTCCTCTTCGGTTTCACCACTAAAACCGGCTATGATATCAGTTGAAATAGCGCACTCAGGAATATTACTCCTGATAGCAGCAATTCTGTCAAGATACCACTCCCTGGTATATTTGCGGTTCATTTTCTTAAGCATACGATTACTTCCCGATTGTACAGGCAGGTGGATGCTTTTACAAATATTGTCGTACCGTGCAATAGTTTTGATCAGTTCATCCGACAGGTCTTTAGGGTGAGAGGTGGCAAAGCGAATCCTCAGTAATGGATTGATCAATGCTACTTTTTCAAGCAATTGTGCAAAACCTGTACCATCGTCACTAGTGTATGAGTTAACATTTTGTCCGAGCAGTGTAACTTCCCTGATGCCCTCATCAAACAGGCGTTTTGCTTCTGAAATAATAGTCTGTGGATCTCTGCTGCGTTCTCTTCCCCGGGTATATGGTACTACACAGTAGGAACAAAAATTCTCGCAGCCCCTCATAATAGATATAAATGCTGAAACCCCTTTAGTATGTACAGGATTAATATCGGCATAAGTTTCATCCAGCGAAAGCAGAACATTTATAGCTTTTTGACCTGTTTCAGCTACATTCAGCAACCTTGGAAGATCACGGTATGCATCAGGGCCTACAATGATATCAACCGTTTGTTCCTGTTCAAGGAGTTCTTCTTTTAAGCGTTCGGCCATACAGCCCAGGATACCGATTTTAAGGTCCGGACGAATTTTTTTATATTTCTTAAACTCTCTCAACCTCGCTCTGATCCTCTGCTCAGCATGGTCGCGAATAGAACAGGTGTTAATAAAAATAAGATCTGCATCTGCAACATTATCGGTCATTTCAAAATCATGATCGGTCATTATTGAACCTACTATCTGACTGTCAGAAAAATTCATCTGGCAGCCATAGGTTTCCATATATAGCTTTCTATTTTTCACTTTAACCAATAAATTTAAGTCGAAACAAGTAATATTTTAAAGATGTAAAGATGTAATAATCAGTTACACTAACTCATTTGGGATTGCAAAAATAAGAATTTTTGAACCGCCTCATTATTAATTTGTTGTAAATAAAAATCGTAAAACTAAAGCTTCATTACATTTTAATTACGTTACTTTGTGCCCGTTTTATGAAAAAATGCTTCAGTGCATTATATTAATATCAGCTTATGTCAAAAAATCTTGTAATTGTTGAATCTCCTGCTAAAGCTAAGACTATAGAGGGTTTTCTGGGGAAGGATTTTATTGTAAAATCGAGCTTTGGGCACATACGCGATCTTTCCAAAAAGCAATTGGGAGTCGATATTGAAAATGATTTTCAGCCAAAATATGAAATTGCACCCGACAAGCAAAAACTAATTAAAGAATTGAAGAAGCTGGCCAGTGATGCTGAAATAGTATGGCTTGCTTCCGATGAAGACCGCGAAGGAGAAGCTATTTCCTGGCATCTGCAGGAAGCACTTTCGCTTGATGAATCAAAAACCAAAAGAATCGTTTTTCACGAGATCACGAAAAATGCCATCACGCATGCAATCAATAATCCGCGCGGTATAGATAAGAATCTGGTTGATGCCCAGCAAGCCCGCAGGGTCCTCGACCGACTGGTAGGATTCGAAATATCTCCGGTTTTATGGCGAAAAGTTAAACCCGCTTTGTCAGCAGGTCGTGTGCAATCAGTGGCTGTCAGGCTAATTGTAGAAAGAGAAGACGAAATAAAATCATTCAGACATACATTCAACTACAAGGTTACTGCAACTTTCTCAATCACCGAAGACACTGGCAAACAGCAAATACTTGCCGAACTGAACAAGAGGTTTAAGGATGCATCCGGCGCAAAGAGTTTTCTTGAAAAATGTGTAGGTGCTGTCTATAAAGTAAGTGACGTAGAAGTTAAACCAGCCAAAAAATCACCTGCACCACCGTTCACCACTTCAACACTTCAACAGGAAGCAAGCCGCAAGCTTGGAATGTCGGTAGCCCGTACTATGCTACTAGCACAGAAACTATACGAAAGTGGAAAAATCACTTACATGCGTACCGACTCGGTCAATTTGTCAAGCCTTGCATTAAATATGGCAAAGTCTCAGATCAATGAACTTTATGGCGAGCGATATGTCAAGACCCGCAACTATACAACCAAATCAAAAGGAGCACAGGAAGCTCACGAAGCTATCAGGCCTACAGATTTCGGAAAAACAAAAGTCAGCAATGATC
>JAEYSM010000070.1 GCA_023434665.1 Bacteroidota bacterium
TTCAAGTGACATCGTTCTTTATCAAAACAATCCAAATCCCTTTGCTTCAACCACTCGTATAAAGTTTGAGATCCCAACATCAAGGAAGGTAAAACTATCAGTATATAATATGCTAGGACATGAGGTGGCAACACTTGTTAATGATCAGATGAAACCGGGAACAAATGAAGTAGTATTTGATGGCTCAGAATACCCTGGTGGAATGTATTTCTATAAATTATTTGCCGGAAGCCAGGTTGAGACCGGGAAGATGATTCTAATTAAGTAATCCTACTCTTTTCTGGTGTCCTGTTCAAATACGCTGACACCAATCGGATAGAACTTGTTGGAATTGGGAAAGGAGGGAAGCAATTTGCTTTCCTCCTGTTTTTTATTTAGGACTGATGAAGCCGGTGTAAAAGATTTATGAGTGCCTGAATTTAAATAAGAGATACTCGCAAAGTGAGGTCTATTCAATGTGAAAAAGTTCCGACCTTTCACCTCTTGCCAGTGCCCTGATAACAGTACCGTTGAGTTCGATACCTTTGTTCTGAAAAGCTTCTTGAAGAGTTTCGAGAGCCCTCCCGGGGGTATTGTTTTCTGCACTAAGATGCCCGAGGATGATATGGGTTATGTCTTTCCGGAAATTATCGGCCAGAAAACCTGCTGTATGTTTATTGCATAAATGCCCGGTCGGTCCATGTATCCGGTTTTTGAGGTGTTGCGGATAGGAACCGAATAACAGCATGTTTTCGTCATAATTCGATTCTATGACCATTGCATCACACTTTCGCAGATAGGGAGCTACATTGTCACATATGTAACCGAGATCTGTGGCAATTGTGATGCTTTTTATATTATCGCTGATATTATAACCTACAGACCCGTGAGCATCATGTGATGTTGGGAAAGCTTCAACAGCGAAACCACCAACAAGATATCTTCTGAATGGTTTAATTTCATGATACATCGATTGATCGACATCAAATGTCCTCCGGTTTCTCAGAATTCCTTTCCAGGTCCCTTCTGTGCAATAAACCGGTATCTGGTGTCTTTTGGTAAGTCGTGTCAGTGCGCCAATATGATCTATGTGATCATGGGTGATGAAGACTGCTTTAATGCGTTCGATACCGATGCCTATTTCATCGAGTGACTTTCTGATTCTCCGGGTGCTGATACCGGCATCGACGAGAATTCCCTCTTCACCATTCCCAACATAGTGGCAGTTACCACTGCTGCCGCTGGCGAGTGTGCAAAATTCAAACGGATGAGAAAAAAGAGTAGCCGGCATGCTTATTAAACAACTAGGTGCAAAAATAATCAAAATTTTGTTTGCACCGGATAATCAGGCCAGTCCTACAATTCATCCGGTGGTATCGGGGCAGGAACCACGTTACTTACCGGTTTGGTATTCTTGAGATATGTAAAGATTGCCCTCAGATCTTCGTCGCTAATGTTAGCAAAGTTTTGCCATGGCATAGGAGGCAGTATCATGCGGCTGTTGTCGAGACCCTTGTATTTTCCTTCTTTCATTGCTTTGCGGAATTGCTCTTCTGTCCAGTTGCCAATACCTGTAGGATCAGATGTGAGGTTGGCTGCAAATGACATTCCCCATGGGCCGGCAAACTGAGTAACATCTAAGTTCATTAGAAGCCAGTTTTTCCTCAAAGCACCTTTGTCTGCATCCATTATTTCGCGGTCTGCCGGATAGCCTCCCAGCATACTTTCTTCAATGATCTCGGGCATGCCCTGAACATTCATTCTCTTAGGTGAGTGGCAGTCGTGGCATCCGGCGATGGTAACCAGATATTCGCCTTTCTCTATCAGTTCCTGCTCAGTGAGCTCTGCTTTTTCAGCTGGCTGATCTGAATCTCTTTCACTCTGACCGGTGCAATAGGTTAAAATGAACAATGAAGTCAGAATTGCTAACAATGTAAAAATTTGTTTCATGATTCTTGGTTTTTGATGGAACAATTATATTTAAAACAGTGCAATCATTTTCTTACTTCTAGAGTCCAGACATTCAGATCGGCAAAACAGTTATTTTAAATAATTTTGCTTTGATTTTGTGTCTGTAATATATTTAACCGGTAATGATGTTTTAATTGAAACGAAGGCTATTCAGTAATGTTCAATACCTGACTAAATAATGTTCATAATAACCTTCATTATAGTTAATCTCGTACTAACGGATATCTTTGCAGAATGAATTATAAATCACGTGTGATCAATGTCGGAGGGTTATTACTGGGTGGAGACAACCCCATACGAATCCAGTCGATGACCAATACCCAGACTCTTGACACGGATTCCACAATCAGGCAATCAATAAAATTAATTGAGGCAGGATCTGAACTTGTCAGAATTACTGCGTCGGGAATTAAAGAAGCCGAAAATCTTATCAATGTCAAGCGAGAAATAAGAAATGCCGGATTTTCAATTCCCCTTGTGGCAGATATTCATTTTAACCATCGTTCGGCAGAAATTGCGGCCGCAATAGTTGAGAAGGTAAGGATTAATCCCGGAAATTATGTAAGTAAAAGTCATGCTTCAACCACCAAAATGTCGGGTGTTGATTTTCGTAATCCAGTGCTATGGAATCCGCCATCTTTGTATGATCAGGAGCTTGAGCTTATAGAACAGAATCTAAAACCACTTGTAGGAATATGCATGGACCATGGGACAGCCATAAGGATTGGTGTAAATCATGGTTCTCTTGGGAACCGGATTATTAATCGCTTTGGGGATACTGTTGAAGGGATGGTAGAATCAGCGTTGGAGTACGCAAGAATATTTGATCGTCTGTCGTTTGGTAACTTGGTGATATCGGTTAAATCGAGCAATACCCGGATAATGGCCGACGCATATGTTTTATTGGCTGATAAGCTTATGGAGGAAGGATTGAATTTCCCGCTCCATATTGGCGTGACTGAGGCGGGAAATGGAATTGAAGGCCGGATGAAATCGATTGTCGGTATTGGTGCTGTATTGAATCATGGTATTGGTGACACTATCAGGGTATCGCTGACTGAAGATCCGGTAAATGAGATTTCTGTTGCAAAGGCCATCGTTAAAAGGATTGGAAGAGGTGGACAGGTGCAGAGCACTAATTTGGCCGCCTGTAGAAAAGAACCAACGATGAGCAATGAGCCAATCATTCGGGACGATCTGCTTTTAGATTCTAAAAGCTCTGAGACTAAAGATGATCGGCAGCAGTATGGGGGTTTCCCGAAGCGAGAAGATCCTGCCGGTTTATTTTTAAAACACCGGGAGCAGGTATTTCAGGCATCTCCTGATGGAGAAATAAAGAGAATAACACCGGAACCTTTTATTTTAATGGCCCCGGCTAATGAAGTGGATTCATCCGTCAGGTTGATGAGAGCTTCAGGTAATTTAAGTCCGGTTATTCTTCAGAGTTGTGTAAAAGCCAGAAACCTTGAGGAATTAATGATCGAAAACTGTCTGCATCCAGGCACATTGTTATTGAATGGCATTGGACAAGGTCTGTGTATTGATGTGTCTGATCTTCAGAATAGCTTTCCAGATACCCATTCTCAGCTTGATTTTTCGTTTATCAAGGAGATAATCGATTACGGGTTTCAGATCCTTCAGGCAACAAGAGCAAGATTTACCACGAACGAATATATTGCCTGCCCATCATGTGGAAGAACCCATTTTGATATTGAAAAACGCCTTGAGGAAGTAAAATTGGCTACCGCCCACCTCAAAGGGCTTAAGATTGCTGTCATGGGGTGTATAGTAAACGGCCCCGGTGAAATGGCTGATGCCGATTATGGATATGTCGGTGCGGGAAAAGGTAAGATAACTCTTTACAGAGGAGAGCAGGCTGTGATTAAAAATATTCCTGAAGCGGAGGCTGTACAACAATTACTACTTTTAATTCAGGAAGATAAGAGAGGAAGTATCTGAATAAATTGAGGAATTCAGCAGATGAAGTATCTGAACCACTGAAATTGTGGTTGCCCCTATACAAATGCCCAGGGACACTTTGTTTGAATACACTGTTTGACCACTCATAATTGGTTGATTGTTCAATTGCCAGGGATCAGAGTATGGCAAGCAGTGTCGGAAGAACAGATACTAATATAAGAAGTTTTTTTCAGATATATACATTTTGTAATAAAAAAAACGCAGAATTCTTAAAAATTCTGCGTTTTAAATTGTGGTTAAGTACTTACAATTATTCTTCAATGGCAGCGACGCCGGGGAGTACTTTACCTTCGATGAATTCGAGCATAGCACCGCCGCCTGTGCTGACATAACTTACCTTATCTGCCAGTTTAAATTTATTTACAGCGGCAACCGAATCACCACCGCCAACCAGCGAGAAAGCTCCTTTTTCAGTTGCACGTGCTATTGATTTCGCAATTTCAACGGTTCCTTTTTCAAAAGCAGGCATTTCGAAAACTCCCATTGGCCCATTCCAAAGAATGGTATGAGATTCCATCAGAATAGTGTCGAAAAGTTTAACTGATTCAGGACCTATATCCAAACCTAACCAGCCGTCGGGAATTTCGCCGGCATTTACAGTCATGGTAGCTGCATCATTTACAAATCCATCAGCCACTACGGCGTCTACCGGCAGTATGATATTAACACCATGCATTTTAGCCCCTTCGAGTGTGTTAATAGCAAGTTCAAGCAGGTCGTCTTCAACCAGTGAATTACCTATTTTACCGCCCATTGCCTTTATGAATGTGAACATCATACCACCGCCTATAATCAGGTTATCAACATTGTCGAGCAGATGGTTAATGATTTGTATCTTGCCTGATACTTTTGCTCCCCCCAAAACAGCAGTGAATGGTTTTTTACCTTCTTTGAGGACTTTATTCAAACTGGCAACTTCCTCATTCATCAGATATCCAAACATTTTATCGTTGGGGAAATAGGCTGCAACAAGTGCTGTTGATGCGTGTGCCCTGTGGGCAGTTCCAAATGCATCATTGACATAGCAATCAGCGTAAGAAGCAAGTTTTTTTGTGAACTCCTTTTGGCGTTCTTTGACTGCGGCTTTCGCTGCTTTCTTTTCTTCTTCCGGGATATCATCTGCAAGCCTCGGCTTTCCTTCTTCTTCCTCGTAGTAGCGGAGGTTTTCGAGTAGCAGGACTTCTCCCGGCTTCAATTCAGCACTGAGTTTCGCTGCTGATTCGCCCATGCAGTCGTCGGCAAATTTCACTTCCCTGCCAATTTTTCCGGAGAGATAAGGAAGAATGTGTTTCAGAGATAGCTTATTTTCAAAGTTCTTTTTTGGTCTACCCAGATGTGACATAAGAATTACAGAACCACCCCCCGACAGAATCTTGTGGATTGTAGGCATAGCTGCATCAATGCGGGTGGTATCAGTAATTTTCAGACCATCATTCAAAGGTACGTTGAAGTCGACCCTTACGAGAGCTCTTTTTCCTGTAAAATCATATGAATCAATACTTTTCATAGGGTATATATTATATTTTTGAAGATAACGAAGATACTAAAATATTTGTTAACATCACTTACAGACCGAGAGTTCAATAAAAGGCTATCTTTGCTAAAACTTTAATTGCATATAATGGATAATTTTGAAGGCAACATCATTTCGAAGCTCCCCACTACCGGAACCAGCATTTTTGCTGTAATGAGCGGTCTCGCAAAGGAGCATAATGCCATCAATCTTTCGCAGGGATTTCCTGATTTTCCGGTGAGTGAAAAGCTTATTTCGTTAGTTAACGAGAATATGCGCAAAGGGCACAATCAATATGCCCCAATGCCTGGAATTTTCCAACTCAGGGAGAGGATTTCGGAGATGTTTCAGGAAAGGTACAAGGCTAATTATCATCCTGATTCAGAAATCACCATTACTGCAGGTGCAACTCAGGGACTGTTTTCAATTATATCTGCATTTGTAAGGCAAGATCATGAAGTAATTATTTTCGAACCGGCCTATGATAGTTATGGTCCTGCCATCAGGCTCCAGGGTGGAATGGTTAAATATGCAACATTAAAGGGGGCTGATTATTCCATTGACTGGGATACTTTTCCATCCTTAATATCGGGTAATACAAGGATGATCATCATTAACTCGCCCCATAATCCTACAGGCAGCATCATCAAGTCTTCAGATTTGAAGAAACTTGAGACTTTGGTGAAGAATCGTGATATCATTGTAGTTAGTGATGAAGTGTATGAGCATCTGATATTCGATGGCCTTCGTCATGAAAGTGTATGCAAATATCCTTCCCTGGCAAAACAGTCAATTGTTGTGGGCTCTTTTGGAAAGACGTTCCATGCCACCGGATGGAAATGCGGGTTTGTTCTTGCTCCTTCAAATCTTTCAGCGGAGTTCCGTAAGGTGCATCAGTTTACCGTTTTCGCAGTCAACACTCCTGTTCAGTATGCTATTGCTGAATTCATGAAGGATAAAGAAAATTATCTTCATTTAGGACAATTTTATCAGGAAAAGCGTGATGCTTTTTTAAAAATGATCAAAGGGTCGAGATTTAAAGCAGTACCAGCAAAAGGTACTTATTTTCAGCTCCTCAATTATGAAGATATCAGTGATGAGAAAGAGTTTGATTTTGCAGTAAGGCTTACCAAAGAGTATAAACTGGCATCAGTGCCGGTTTCGTCTTTCTACTATAACCAAAAGGACGACTGTATGTTGAGGTTCTGTTTCGCAAAAACCAACGAAACTCTTGAAAAAGCTGCTGAAATAATTTGCCGTATCTGATTGTTTAAGCTTAAAATATTTATTTATGATTCCTGCACCATTGAGAGTCACAATTGTACAGGCCGATTTGGCATGGGGTGACAAAAAAACAAATCTCGACAACCTGACAAAAATATTGCATCAGCATCAGGAAGAGACTGATTTAATTATATTGCCCGAAATGTTTGCTACAGGCTTTTTGACAGAGCCCGAAGAAATTTGGGAGCCGGTAAATGGACCGGTTATGCGTTGGATGAGTTCAATGGCATCGGCCCTTAATGCTGTTATTACCAGTAGCATTGCCATAAAAGAAGATGGTAAGTTTTATAACAGACTAATCTGGATGCGCCCGGATGGGACATATGAGAAATATGACAAGCGTCATCTTTTCAGTATGGGTAATGAGCATGAGCATTTTACTTCCGGATTTGAATCACTGATCGTAGAATTAAAGGGATGGAAAATCAAACCCTTGGTTTGCTATGACTTAAGATTCCCGGTTTGGTCAAAAAACAGGTACAGGGAAGGTAGTTACGAATACGATTTGCTGTTTTATGTGGCAAGTTGGCCAAATGTTAGAAGAACTGCATGGCAAACCTTATTGGCAGCAAGAGCAATAGAAAACCTGAGTTATTGTATAGGAGTTAACCGGGTGGGTCAGGACGAAAAGGGATACCCTCATTCAGGCGGCTCTGTAATACATGATTTTAAGGGAAATCTCGTGTCGGGTTGTGCCGATGATACAACCGAAGCTATTACCATGGAACTGGATTATGAGGAACTCAATGAGTTCAGGAATCATTTTAATGTAGGCCCTGACTGGGATTTCTATAACTTTGAAATCTAACTTAAAGATAATGCGTTTTGAAGATGCCAATCTGGCTCCTGTAATTAAAAAGAATTTGAAGGACCTTGGATTTACAAGGCCAACTGATATTCAATTCAAGGCAATTCCTCCTATACTAAAAGGAGAGGATGTACTTGCCATTGCACAGACCGGTACAGGCAAGACTGCTGCATTCGTAATCCCTGTCGTTAATATCCTGCTTAGGAAAAAAAATGCCGGATATATCAGGTGCTTAGTGATGGTCCCAACAAGGGAACTTGCATTGCAGATTTCTGAAGTTTTCGAAACGGTAAGTGAAGGGAGCGGACTAAAAACTTTATGCGTATATGGAGGGGTTGAGCAAGACCCGCAAATAAAGAAACTGGCCAGAGGGATTGACATTTTGGTGGCTACCCCCGGCCGTATGTTCGATCTGGCAAGTCAGGGGTATATCGAATTGAATAGTGTTAAAATTCTTATCCTTGATGAAGCTGATCACATGCTTGATCTGGGATTTATTCATGATATCAGGCAGTTGGTAGCACAATTGCCCCGAAGAAGGCAAACCTTATTCTTTTCAGCAACTATCGACCACAAGATTAAGAAACTTGCTTACAGTCTGGTAAAAGAGGCCATCAGGATACAGATTTCACCTAAAGATCCGGTATCGAAGAACATCGACCATTTTGTGACATTCGTGGAAATGGACGACAAAAGATTTTTCCTTGAAAGAATAATTAAGGAAAATCCTGAAAGTAAAATCCTTGTATTTGTCAGGACAAAAGTCAGGGCTGAAAGGGTGGCCGCTGCACTTGAACGGGCAGAAATATCTGCCAGGACGATTCATGGCGATAAAGACCAGAAGGAACGTGAGCAGGCACTGGGTTCATTCAGGTCAGGCAAGATTAAAGTACTGATTGCAACAGATGTAAGTGCCAGGGGTATCGACATACCTAATGTGGAATATGTAGTCAATTATGACTTACCCGAAAAGGCTGAAAACTACGTACACAGGGTTGGCAGAACCGGTAGGGGAACACGGAGAGGAACAGCCGTTTCCTTTTGTAGCAGTGTAGAAAAACCGGTACTTGATGAAATTCAATTATATCTTGACCGCGAAATTGAGGTCCTTAAGATCAGCAAAGCGGAATATCAGGAAACAATTGATTTCTCTGCAGAAAGTCCAAAGGACTGGAAAGGGCTCATTGATGAGGCCGAAGAATCAGAAGAGAAAAGAAAAAAACTGAATGCCAGGAAAAAGGCAATGGCTAAAAGGCAGGGTAACAGAAAGAAATAATCTTTAATTCTCTTTAAAACTCAGCTCTTAACTATAAGTCTGAATCCAATGCCATGAACATTCATTAATTCAACATCAGGATCTTCTTTTAAATATTTGCGGAGCTTGGCTATATAAACATCCATGCTTCTGGCATTGAAGTAACTGTCGTCCTGCCATATCTTGTTAAGTGCATAACTTCTATCGAGAGTTTCATTTAAATTCTCACATAACAGTCGGAGTAACTCGTTCTCCTTGGAGGTCAATCTTTGCTCCGTGCCATTATTTTTGAGAGTTTGAGAATTATAATCAAATTCAAATTTTCCGATCTGAAAAGTCTTATTACCCGAAGTACTGACACCCGACCGTCTGAGAATCGCCTCCATTCTCATAAGCAGTTCATCCATACTGAAAGGTTTTGTAAGATAATCGTCAGCACCTGCCTGGAAACCTTTTAATTTATCTTCTTCGAGCGACTTAGCAGTAAGGAAGAGTATGGGGATGTGCTTGTCATGTTGTCTGATTTCGTTTGCAACTGTAAACCCATCTTTTACAGGCATCATAACATCGAGCACACAGAAGTCGAACTTCTCACGGACAAACATATCAAAAGCTTCCTGACCGTTCGAACAAAGCTTTGTACTATATCCTTTTGCTTCGAGGTATGATTTCAGGATGTTACCCAGGTTGCGGTCATCCTCTGCCAGTAATACTCTTATTTTCTGAGTTTCCATATACAAATATAATAAATTTTATGCACTATTTGGGAGCCATATCCTGAAGGTAGAACCTTTTCCCTGTTCACTTTCAACGTTTACATGGCCTTCGTGTTTTTCAACAATGAACTTTACATAACTTAATCCCAATCCGAATCCTTTCACGTTATGAACATCTCCTGTAGGAACCCGGTATAGCTTTTCGAATATTTTCTTGAGGTTGGCTTTATGAATACCAATTCCGTTATCAGTGATACTGATCTGCACTCCGTTGTCGAGGTCTTTAGTTACAATGGTTATCATTGGCTTGCGGGGTGAATATTTGTTAGCATTGTCAAGCAAGTTGTTGATAACATTAGTTACATGTACTTTATCTGCCCATATTTCAGGTTCTGTCGCATTAAGTTCTGTCACAATACTGCCATCACGTATCTGGACCTGAATGGCAATCTTATGGGCAACGTCTTCAATAATATTATGGAGGTTGATTTTCTCTTTGCGGAGTTTTAGCTGTCCCTTTTCCAGAATAGCAGTCTGGAGTATCTTTTCTGCCATTAACCCCAGCCGTTTATTCTCTTCGCTGATTATATCGATGTACGACCTGACAAACTCTTCTGATTTTGGTACCGATTTGTCATTTAATACTTCACAAGCTAATGATACAGTGCTGATTGGAGTTTTGAATTCGTGGGTCATGTTGTTTATAAAGTCGTTCTTCATTTCCGACAATTTTTTCTGTCTGAAGATGGCCATAATGACTGTCATGAATGCAAAAATGATAAACAGCATCAGAAGTCCTGAAATCGTCAGCATTCCGCCCATCTGAAGAAGAAGATAGCTTGTCTGATTAGGAAAATAAAGAATCAGAAAATCAGGGGGAGCATAGTTGTTTGCAGGAAAGAGCCTGAAGTAAGTTCCCTCATTGAGCAGTTCCTGTCTTAATTCAGGATCTTTTTCAATTACCATCAGGTTCCTTGATTTGCTGAATACGCCAAATTCATATTTTGCATCAATTCCCTTATTTTCAAGGGAAGTCCTGAGCAATGTATCCAGCTTTCCCTTGGTAAGCCAGTTTTCTATATAGGGACTAAACGGATTGTTGAACATCTCATCAAACACCTGATTTAGAAGGAAAGCTTTTTTTCGGTTCAATTGAACTGCTTTTTCACTTAAACTAGGTCCACTTTGAATTGTCTGAGGCTTACTGGAAGTGTCGATATCAATTTCATTCCCTTCATTTGGTGTATCTGAGCCTTTGGGTATTTGAGAGTTTTCCTGAATTTCGGAGTTGTCTCCTTTAACTTCAGGAGGAAGCTTATTTTCCCTGCCGGGAAAATCAATAGCTACCGTATCACTCTTTTTTACAAGCTTAACACCATTGCCATCACGAACCTGATCCCATTCCTGGTGACGCTGGTATTTAAAAGATCCTCCACCGCTGATATGATCATAATTACCGGTTTCGAGATAAATCAGATAATCGAGAGAATCTATTGACCTGAGCAGACTATTATATTCGCGGTTTTTTCTGATCTGCCTGTTGATCTCTTCTTTCTCAATTTTCGACATCAGGTCATTAACAGCCTCAGAAATACTGCGCTGAAAATTGGCTTCGCGAAGCTCAACTGCATTCTTTATCCAGTATGTTTGAATCCCAATAAGTATGATTATTGCAACGCTAACCATAAGGGTAATCAAAACTATTAATCGGCTGTTCATAATACAAAGGTATAGCACCTTTTTCGTTTGTTTTTTACGGGTTAACAGATTTTAACTTTTGTTGTATTTGATTAACAAGTC
>JAEYSM010000011.1 GCA_023434665.1 Bacteroidota bacterium
TCCAGCTTCCTTCAGATTCTGTCTCACGACAGACACCCTTGCTCTTGGCTAATGGTTGGCGGCTAAAAACCCCCATAAAGGACTTTCACCTTCAAGTTATTAATCATGCACGGCACACAAGAAAAGAAGCAACACTTATTACTGTGTTGCCTCTTTAATTAAATTCAGTTTCTATACGTTTGAAAAGTCCTTTCTACTTCTGTTTATTTGGAATTTCAAGACCATACTTATTCTTTTTATCAATTTTTTTCAGCACAATTGCCAGGAAGAAGGCAATAACTCCAAAACTTGCGAAAATCAATTCAGGAACTGTATAGTTGTATTGAGCAGTAGTTATACCTGCGGTTATCTGCTCTGATACGCCTGGATTAGAAGCATTCAATGCCCATCCGATCAAAATAGGTACAGCCAGCAGACCAATGTTCTGAATCCAGAAGATACTACCATAAGCCGAACCAAGGTAACGATCTTCAACAATCTTTGGTAATGATGGCCACATTGCAGCAGGTACCAAAGAAAAAGCAGTGCCTAATATCACAATAGTGATAATGGCAATAGGAACATTAAATACATCTGCCGGGACCAAGGCGAAAATTAAATGTGATACAGTTAAAAGTATTGCTCCATAGAGCATCATGGAAGCTCCCTTTCCTTTCACGTCAAGGAAATACCCCATAAATGGAGTCAGAACCATAGCTCCGATAGGGAAATAAGAGAAATAAGCTGCAGCAGTTTTAATATCAAGATTCAGCTTTGATGCAAGCATGTCAGTTGCAAATTTCTGGAATGGGAAAATAGCTGAATAAAACAATACACAAAGACCGGCAATTGCCAGGAAGCCCGGGTTTGTAAATATTTTCTTAAGATCGCTGATTTTGAATTCTTCTTCAGGTTCTGCACCTGCACTCTGTTCACCAAGCTGTTTGTCGAGCTTCCTGTCCATAAATGTATAGATCAGGAATGTAAGGAAACCTATACATAAGAAGGCAACGCCCATTCTAACTGAATTAGCAACACCTCCACTTTCGGCGAATATTGGGGTAAGACGGAAAACCGCAAAAACGCCTAATCTGGCTACAGCCATTTCAAGACCCATTGCCAATGCCATTTCTTTACCTCTGAACCATTTAACGATGGTTTTCGATACCGTAATACCAGCCATCTCCACCCCTACTCCGAATATGGCAAAACCTATAAAGGCAAGTTTTGCAGTTGCAGGAATGTAAGTGATGAATGATCCAAGTGAGTTAGCCAACCCTGAGGCAGCAAAAGCAGGTGTCAATGCATAAAATTTTAAGCTCGCACCAATAACCATAGTCAAACCGGCTGTGATTAATGAAAACCGGATTCCCATTTTATCGAGAATAATACCCGATAAAATCAGGAAGAATGCAAATACATTAAGGAAAAATTCAGAACCACCCAACATTCCAAAAACCTCAGGTGTCCATTTGTAATCAGTTTCCAATAATTTTTGCAGTGGTGCAACTACATCAACAAAGTAATAAGCAAAGAACATGGTTGATGCAATGAGAGCCAGTGCAATCCAACGAGCGGTTTTTGAGTCGCTCAGTAAGGTGCCGACTTTTTCTTTCATAAAAATTAAGTTTTACTTTGGTTGTTTGATTGTTAAGTACTCATGCCGACACATTTCATGTCGTGCATTCTCGCATAAGGGTGTAAATGTACTTAGTTTTTTGAAATAATGTAACTGACAAGTATAAATTGTAATTTTGTGGCCTCTTAAAATCTAAGAAATGAAAAGAAATATTTTAAACTATACAGTGCTTTTATCTCTGGTTTTTTCCACATTCACCTCTTTTGGCCAGAATAATTCTGAAGAAACCCGCGTAAAAAATGTGATTCTTATGATTGGCGATGGGATGGGTATCCCTCAGATATATCATGCAATGACTGCTGTTGCAGATAATCTGAATATTGTAAGAAGCACTAGCACTGCAATTGTCGTTACTCGCTCGGCTAATGATGATGTTACTGATTCAGCTGCTGCCGGAACCGCTATAGCAACCGGCACAAAAACCAACAACGGTTCAATTGGCGTAGATGCCAACGGGAAACCCTTGAAAAGCATATTGAAAATAGCTGAAGAAAACGGACTCAGCACGGGTGTAGTTGCCACTTCCGACATTACTCATGCAACTCCGGCTTCTTTCATTGCTAATGTTGCAAACCGGGGCCAGGCAAGTGAAATTGCCGCTCAATTCATCTCATCAGGTGTGGATGTATTTATCGGAGGTGGTTACGATACATTTGCCAAAAGAAAAGATGGCAAGAATCTGGTCGATAGCCTTAAAGCTCATAATTACCAGGTTATAACCAGCCCTGAAGAAGTTGCTTCAGCAAAGGGTGTCAAAGTGGCCGGTCTGCTGTATCCTGAACATGCTCCCAAAATGATTGACGGCAGAGGTGACATGTTGAGCACTTCAACCGCTAAAGCTATTGAAATACTTTCACAAAATGACAAGGGCTTTTTCCTTATGGTTGAAGGTTCTCAGATTGACTGGGGCGGACATGACAATAATATTGACTATATCCATACCGAACTACTCGATTTCGACAAAGCAGTAGGTGTAGCCATAGATTATGCTGAAAAAAATCCTGAGACCTTGGTAATTATAGTTGCCGACCATGAAACAGGAGGGCTTACACTCGTTGAGCACTCGGTTACTAAAGGTAAAATAGAGCCCGAATTCTCAACTACACACCATTCTGCCAGCCCGGTAGGCTTATTTGCATATGGAAAAGGAGCTGACATGTTCAAAGGGTTTATCGACAATACCGACATCTTCAGGTTAATGTTAAATGCATACCAATTCAAAAACCATACGAAATGATTGTAGTTACCGGAGCCGCCGGTTTTATTGGCAGCTGTTTGATTTCCCGTCTTAACCAGGATGGATTTAAGGATATTATTGCTGTTGATGACTTTACCAAACCGGGTAAAGATGGAAACTTAACAGGAAAAATTATTAAAGAAAAGGTTGACCGGAATCACTTTTTTAGCTGGTTTTTAATGCATGATGCTGACATCGAATTTGTGTTTCATATAGGAGCCCGAACCGACACGACAGAATTTAATGTTGAAGTGTTCAATGAACTTAATTTGGGATACTCTAAAAACATCTTCACCTTATGTGCCCAATATCAAATCCCATTGGTTTATGCATCTTCGGCTGCTACCTATGGAATGGGCGAATTTGGTTTTAAGGATGACCATGAAATAGTGCCACAACTTAAGCCTTTGAATCCTTATGGAGAATCGAAGAATGATTTCGACAAGTGGGTTCTTGAGAAAGAGGAAGTTCCACCTTTCTGGGCAGGGATGAAGTTTTTTAATGTCTATGGCCCTAATGAGTACCATAAGGGGAGGATGGCTTCAGTCATTTTTCACGCATGTCATCAGATACAGGAAACATCCAAAATGCGTCTTTTTAAATCTCACATTCCTGAATACCGAGATGGCGAGCAGCTTCGTGATTTTATCTGTGTTAAGGATGTGGTGAATGTTCTGATGTTTATGATGAAGACTCAGCCTTCCCCGGGTTTATATAATCTTGGGACAGGAAAAGCGCGCACTTTTAAAGACCTCGTGAGTGCCACATTCAAAGCTTTAAATAAAGAAGAAGTCATTGAGTTTATTGATACCCCGATGGATATTCGCGACAAATACCAGTACTTTACCCAAGCTGATATGTCGAAGTTATTAAACACGGGATATTCTACAGAATTCACATCCCTTGAAGAAGGAGTGCACGATTATATTACCAACTACTTGTTAAAGAAAGCTTATATATAGTCTTTGCCGGCAAGCAAGCTGACAATCCAGGCGAAAATATTAATAAAAGGGGCTAAAAAGATTTTTTAGCCCCTTTTCGTTTTTACTAATGGACTAGCGAGTCAGCAGCTTCAATATACTTTTTAATCAAGCCTGCCTCTGTCTGCAATGATCCTTTTTGATGATACCATTGTGTCGTTAAGTTTCTGGCTTGCTGTGGCAATCGTTTTACATTGTTATCAGAAAAATAGAGGTACAAAGCAATTTTACCGAGGTATTCAATTTCCCTATCCTTTTCTTCATATAACGGGCCGCGGGTAAGCTCTTCTTCCAACTGCGCCAGTAATTCTTTTTTAGCAGGCCTGTACTCATGTATTTCTGTACTTTCAAGTACAACTACAAAGTTAGGTATCGCAACAGGTTTGTACAGGGGCTCATTGTATGGGGGCGGAATAGTAACA
>JAEYSM010000056.1 GCA_023434665.1 Bacteroidota bacterium
ATCAGCCCAGGCACCGGGAACTCCCGGCCGGCATTCATCGGGCAGTAATGAATCATCGGGCGGAAGCGCACCCATTGGCGAAGGGTTACTCGTACTCATAGCCTTAGGAGCAGGGTGGGCAGGATATGAAGCCAATGCTGCCCGGAAGAAACAAGAATAGTTTCGGGTTTTTGGTTTAGACAGAGTTATGGTAACTATTGGAAACCTTCTTTGGGAAACCAGGGAAGGAGAGATGCTATTGACTGTTTTGGCCATTTTGGCCCGGTAAGGTGAACTTATTCGGTTTCAATCAACAGCACCTGCAACATATGAAAATAAGTGTCTAAGAGTAAAAATATCAGAAAATATTTTACAGAAAAAGGTTATTTAGATACGATATATACAACTGATATTCAGAATGTACGATTAATGCTAAAGAAACTGAATGTTAATTTAACCTTAAGATTTGGATATTGAAGTAAAACTTTTATATGAAACTTAAAATTTTTTTGTTTACTTTGTCACCAAATTGAAATTGAGGAGGTTTCTCAATTCATCAAACCTAACAAACCGTTAATTTATGAAGAGAATAGCTTTACTATTTACATTATTAATAGGCATTACAGCCCTTGGGTGGGGGCAGATCATTAGTCAGTACGTGGAGTCGAATGTTGGCAGTTTTCCCAAAGGAATCGAAGTTTGGAATAACACTTCTTCGACACTTGATTTTGCTACGAACAACCTAATAGTTCAACAAGGAACTAATGGTGGTTCATTAACTAATGCGGTGACAGTAAGCACCGGAACTCTTTTACCAGGAGCTGTAATGGTTATTGGGACAACTGATATTGGTACATATCTGACTGGTCAAGGTTTAACAGTTCCTTTTAAGGTATACGCTTTTGTATTTAATGGTGATGATGCTCTTGCTATCAAGTATCGAGGAGTTGTAACTGATAACTTTGGTAATCCGGGAAACGATCCAGGATCAAACTGGTCAAAGGATGGTGTCTCAACCGAAAATCAAAATATCCAATTATTGAATGGCATCACAGAAGGTGACCTTGATGGATGGACTGATCCTACTATAAGATTTGAAACCGTATCTACTACTCCGGCTACATTGCCTGAAGGGCTAGCAGGATTTGGCATTGCTCCAATCTCTGCATCAAATCCCTCAATTACCACATCATTAAGTTCTCTTACCGGTTTCACTTACTCTATTAGTAATGGACCTTCTGCTTCACAATCGTTTTCCCTTTCAGGCTCAAATCTTGATCCTGCAGCAGGGGATATAACTGTTACTCCTCCTTCCAATTATGAGGTTTCGAGTAATAATACCACTTTTAGTACCTCTGCAATCACATTTCCCTACACTGATGGTACTTTAAGCTCTACTAACGTATATGTAAGATTGAAAGAGGGTTTATCAGTTGGAAATTATAGCGGTTCAGTAAATATTACCGGAGGTGGTGCAAATCAACAGTCGGTATCTTTGTCAGGAAGTGTATCTAATGCTATGGCTCCAGCGCTAACAGCTGATATTACAAACAACAATGTCGATAATGACATTGAAATTACTTTCACTGACGATGCAACCTGGCGTGCAGCAATTACCGCAGTTAAAGTAGGTTCGAGCAGTTTAAATTCAGATGATTATGAAATTTCGGCAGGTGTCATAAAATTGAAACCTTCGCTGGGTAATGCTCTACTTACTGTTTCAGGAACAAAAGCTATAACAGTATCTGCAACTGAATACTCAGATGCAACTGTTAGCCAGATAATAAATCCAGGTGCACCGACAAGTTTGATCGTAACCAAACAACCTGGACCTCCTTTTATGAATGGCGATATCCTTGAAACTGCACCGGAGATTACTATCAAAGATCTGTACAATAATACTGTTAATACTGAAGTTACTGTAACTGCGACAGCAAACGAATCCAATTGGACGCTTGGAGGAATATTATCTACAACTACTTCGAATGGCAAAGCTATTTTTACCAATTTGACTGCGACCTCTTCAGATGAAGTACTTCAAGCAACAATCAATTTTACAACTGGAAGTCTTTCAGTTAATTCGAATACATTTTATATACCGGCACCTTGGCACATTGCTTTAGATGGGTCACTATATCTTCAAGATTTTAACTCTTTAGCTTCAACAGGCACAAGTGCAGAACTTCCTCAAGGATGGATGTTTATGGAAACAGGAACTAATAGTGATGGTGAATATGATTCTGATGATGGTAGTGCAACTGGAGGTAATACATATAGTTATGGTGAAACAGGGAGCACTGAAAGAGCTTTTGGAACTTTGTTTTCAGGAAGTCTTGAGTCTACAATTGGTGCAAAATTTGTAAATAATACTGGTATAGATATCAATACCCTTTTTATAAGTTATGTGGGTGAACAATGGCGCCTTGGTACAACTGGAAGACAGGACAAGCTAGATTTTCAGTACAGCCTAGATGCAACTAGTTTATCAAACGGTATTTGGGTAGATGTTAACGAATTGGATTTTGTAAGTCCTGTAACATCAGGTACAGGGCTATTAAATGGAGATTTGGAGGAAAATCAAGTAAAAGTTAATTCTACATTCGAAGTAACAATTCCTGCAGGAGCCAGTTTTTTCATAAGATATACTGATTATAATGCATCAGGCGCAGATGATGGACTAGCAATAGATGATTTTAATATTCAACCGGTAAGACAATTCTACTCAATTGAAGAAGGTATTTGGGAAGATGAATTGATATGGAATTTAGGAGAAATTCCTTCTAAAAATGATAATGTTATTATTTCAGAAGAATTCCCTGTTACATTAAATATTTCTGCTGAATGCAGGAATCTGACAATAGAATCTGAATTAATTATTGAACCTAATAGATATTTGATTGTAAATGGTGAAGCATCAGGAAATGCAAGTGTTAAGTACTATATTGAGAATGATGATTACAACTTAGTTACCCTCCCAACAACCAATTCCATATCAGCAGCTCCAGTATTCAATGGTTATTATGTGGATGAATATGATGAATCTACAGGTGCTTGGTCACGATTAACTGACACTGATGTAATGGTTCATATGAAGGGTTATTCTGTTTCCAGAACTCCGGAAGCACCAACTGAACTTAGTTTCTCAGGCCCTATAAAGGGTGGAGCTGCAACTTTTAATAACCTATCATACACAGAAGGAGCCAGTGGATATGGATTTGGATGGAATCTCATTGGTAATCCTTTCACTTCTTACATTGATTTAACGGCCGAAGGTGTTGCATATACAGGTTTAAATGCATACGCTTATTTATGGAATGGAGAAAATTATGAATATTCTTCTTTGGAAGATGGAACGGGAACATCTGATGGTTTAATTTATCCCTATATAGGATTCTTTGTCAAGACAATCAATGAGACTAATAGTCTTACATTTGCCAATGAAGCTAAAACATACTACATTAAGAAAAATTCAAAGATCGAGAGACAAGAATTGAAATTTACAGTTTCAGGTAATAATTACTCTGATATCATGATGTTTGTTATTAATCCAGAATCAACTTATGGCTTTGACCAAAAATATGATGCATATAAATTATATGGTATAGTTGAAGCCCCACAACTTTATACAATGGTGGAAGATGAAAAGACTTCTATCAGTCATATACCGGGCGTGGATAATAACTCTGAGCTTCCCATCCTTATTGAAGTAGGTGCAGAAACCCAATACACTATCTCGGTTGGTAATTTGGATGATTTCTTACCAGGAACAGGAATTACTCTGAAAGATAAGATCTCAGGCAACTCTGTTGATCTTCGTCAGAATCCTTCTTATACTTTCACTGCAAAACCAGGCGATAATGCTGACCGCTTCTCATTACTTTTCAGTCCGCTGGGTACACCTGAAGCAATGTCATTACAGGCGAATGTATATGCAATTGACAAAGAGATCAGGGTGCAGTTGAATGAGTCAGCAAAAGGAGAGGTAAAAATTACCAGTCTGGCAGGACAGGTTCTTGCAGCTAAATCATTCCAGTCATCAACACAAGTGA
>JAEYSM010000010.1 GCA_023434665.1 Bacteroidota bacterium
ATGATGAGGTGAAAACCAATTTCTTATCTGGCAAGGTTGATCTTTCAAAGATGACGAGAGGTACCTATTTAATACAACTTGAAAATAAGGACCAGATTTATACAAACCGGGTCGCATTAATAGAGTAGAAATTCAGACTTTTAGGCTATTTGTCAGTTGAGAAGTACCTGAAGGGATTATAATTGATGCCCCTGTCATATACATCAACCTCTTCCTGTTTCTTTAGAAAACGGACGAGAGCGTATGTGACAGGGGTGAATATTATCTCAACGCCTGTTTTAAAAATATAGTTTGAGAAAATAACAGCCATAAGCACACTGTTGGGGAGTACTCCATAAAAAGCAATTACACAAAAGATGGCAGTGTCGATTCCCTCGCCGATAATTGTTGAGCCAATTGTTCTCAGCCAAAGATACTTACCCTTGGTGCGAATCTTAAGTTTCGAAAGAAAGATTGCATTTGTAAAGGCTCCTGCAAAGTAGGCCACAAGGCTTGCAATTACTATACGGGGTATAAAGCCAAGGAGCGATTCGTAGGCTTGCTGATTCGGCCAATCAGGGGCAGGAGGGAGTATTTGGACTACCCATAGGACCAATGACATTAATAAAGCAGCCATAAAGCCAGTCCAAATTACCTTACGTGCTCTTTGATAACCGTAAACTTCAGTAAGAATATCGCCAAAAATGTAACTAAGCGGGAAAAGCAGAGTGCCTCCATCAAAGGTAAAAGGTCCCAATGATAAAATCTTGGTGGAGGCAAGATTAGATATCAACAGAACGGCTACAAAAAGAGCCATAATTACATCAAAATACCTGAAAGTGCGCATTCATTAAAGGTTACTTATTGGCGGATGACATGAAGTAAATTGAAACAGCGAGAAATACAAAGGATACTACCACTGTTTCAGTTACAACCGGAGCAAACCCTAAATAGATTTTATAGATAAACAGTAAAGTAAGAAAAATGGCAGAAATGACAGTTAATCCCGGCTTTGAAGAAAAACCTCCTGCAAAAAGCAGGATAGCAAATACAATGAAAGCCAGAGAAATGTAGAAACCTTGACTATGAACATCGAGGGTTTGAAGGGTCTTCATGTTTTGAAGAATGACCCATGCCAAAACACATATTCTAAGCAACCATCTTGAAAACGGCAATAAAGCCTTAATGGGTTTCATTTTATTGTTTATTTTGAGTGTTCAGGATTATTTTTAGTTCGTCCAACTGCTCTTGTTTAATAGGAGCAGGGGTATCAATCATCACATCCCTACCGGCATTATTTTTAGGGAATGCTATAAAATCTCTAATGCTGTCTGATCCACCAAAAAGTGAGCACATTCTGTCGAAACCAAATGCAATTCCTCCATGTGGAGGCGCTCCATATTCGAAGGCATTCATCAGAAATCCAAACTGAGCCTGGGCGTCTTCATCTGAAAATCCCAGAACTGAAAACATCTTCTTTTGCAGATCACGGTTATGGATTCTGATAGATCCCCCACCAATCTCAACACCGTTTATTACGAGGTCGTAAGCATTCGCTCTTACTTCACCAGGATTCGTGTTTAATAAGGCTATATCTTCAGGCTTAGGTGAAGTAAAAGGGTGGTGCATCGCATAATAGCGCTGAGTTTCGTCATCCCATTCCAGTAATGGAAAATCGACTACCCATAATGGTGCAAATACATCAGGATTGCGTAATCCGAGCTGGTTCCCCATCTCAAGCCGAAGTTCTGATAATGCTTTTCTTGTTTTTTTATCGCTACCGGCCAGTATTAGCATTAAGTCACCGGGTTTTGCTTCAAAAGATTTAGCCCAATGTGACAATTGTTCTTCGTTAAAAAATTTGTCGACAGATGACTTTATGGTTCCATCTTCGTTATACCTAACATAAATGAGGCCTGTTGCACCTAATTGAGGACGTTTTACAAAGTCAGTCAGAGCATCCAGTTGCTTTCTGGTATATGAGGCGGCTCCCGGTACACAAATTCCTGCTACTAATTCTGCATCACTGAAAACCTTAAAATCTGAATCTTTTACCGCGTTGGTTAAATCGACAAATGTCATTCCAAATCGGATATCCGGTTTATCGTTCCCATAAAATTTCATTGCATCGGCAAATGTCATACGAGGAATGCTCTCAATATCAACTCTTTTAACTTTCTTGAAGAGATATTTAACCAAACCTTCGAAGGTCAGAAGGATATCTTCCTGGGTTATAAACGACATTTCGCAGTCAATCTGGGTGAACTCTGGCTGACGGTCAGCCCTTAAATCTTCATCCCTGAAACATTTAACAATTTGGAAATACTTGTCAAATCCCGAAACCATAAGCAATTGCTTAAAAGTTTGAGGTGATTGTGGTAATGCATAGAACTGACCTTCATTCATGCGTGAAGGAACGACAAAGTCGCGTGCGCCTTCAGGGGTTGATTTGATGAGCACCGGTGTTTCAATTTCTATGAAACCCAATTCATTCATATAATTTCGGGTTTCAATAGCCATTTTGTGTCTGAGCAGGATGTTTTCTCTTACTGTATTTCTGCGCAAATCAAGATATCTGTATTTCATTCGTAGTTCGTCACCTCCATCAGTGTTATCCTCAATTGTGAAAGGAGGAATTTTTGATTCATTAAGAACTTCGAAGTGAGACACCAGGATCTCAATCTCCCCGGTTGGGATTTTAAGATTTTTATTGCTTCTTTCAGCAACAGTACCTGTAGCCGAAATGACATACTCACGCCCCATTTTCCTTGCTTCCTCACAAAGCGAAGCGTTTGATTCCATGTTGAATACCAATTGAGTAATTCCATAACGATCGCGGAGATCAATAAATGTCATCCCTCCGAGATCTCTTGATTTTTGGATCCAACCGGTTAATGTAACAGTAAGGTCTTTGTGAGAAATATTCAGTTCACCACAGGTATGAGTTCGTAGCATAAGACGTCAAATTTTTAAGGTGCGAAATTAATCATTTATATTTTAGAGATAATGATAAAAAATTGCATAAACATGAGTTACATTTTGCCATATCAGTGATAAATAATTTTACTTGCAATGTAAAAATATTATCCTGAGAAATATGAGGAGTTTTTTTTCTGTATTATCCTTTCTGCTTATTATCTGTAACTATTCGTTCAGTCAGTTAAAAGTTGTTGATGATTCAGCCATTCCGTATTGCGATAAAGCTGAAAACTGTATGTGGTTATCAAACCTGAAAGCCGAAGAGGTTCTTTCACTTTATCTCTCAAATACAGAACACAAGCTTTTAAAAGTCAGCGAATTGAAAGATATCACAAGTTATGGATATCATTTATATTACAAAAAAGATAATCTTCAGAAAGTTCAGAAATATTTAGTAAAAATAACGACTCTCCGTGAAGACGAATGTCTTGCTTACTACGAAAAGCATAATCCTGAAGTCATTAAAGTTATTTTTAGTGATTTAAAAGATCAGGTTGGAAGTAATGGGCATACCTATCTCGACTATAAAAAGATTTACCATCAGTATAAACATCTGGGTTGCCGTTTATATAAACAAATACAAGATGGTGAAGGAAATCTTACAGATGAAATGAGTTTTCTCCTAAAGAAATACCAAAAGGCTGATGTGCAGAATCAAGATAATTATCTTGCAACTACAGGTATTATGGATTTTGGCTTGATTAAAAAGAAACCATTAGCAGACAAATGGAATTATTGGATCACCTTCCTTAAAGAGCTGGAAACAAAAGGTTACATTACACTGATTGAATATAGCGAAGCTCCATAACATATTAATCATAACAATATACCCGTAATTTATAACAATACATCCGCTTCCTCTAGCCAATTTGTTATTTTCATAATTTCTCTTCTTCGTTGCTACTTTTAGCAGCTTTATTTGTTCATCATAAAGGACAAAGCTTGTTGTAACTCATTCAAAACTAAAAAAGTAGCTAAAGGTATGTACATTCTCGGCATAAATGCGGTATTCCACGATTCGGCTGCAGTAATTCTTAAAGATGGCAAGTTGCTGGCAGCAGCTGAAGATGAAAGATTCACTCACATAAAGCAAGGCAAACGACCCATCCCCTTCTCTACATATCAGATTCCCTTCCATGCTATTGATTATTGTCTAAGAGTGGCCGGAATAGATTTAAGAGATGTAGACCACATAGCCTATTCTTTTGATCCTTATCAATTGATTGACAAGACCGAGGCTAAATCTTCTACAATTGAAATACCACTTAATCTTGATTCGTACAGACATAATGGGCATGATGCCTGGGAAACACTTTTTCTATCTGCTATCCTGAATGCACCCGGGCAGTTGGCTGATGGGTGGCCACATCACCTCCAGAAAAGGTTTATTGGCAGCAAAGTTTCAGACTGGGAGTGGCATTATGTTGATCATCATGTCTCACATGCTGCAAGTGCATTTTATCCGTCACCTTTCAGGAATGCAGCAATCATGACTTTAGACGGGAGAGGTGAAAAGGCTACAACAACGTACAGCATTGGTCGTGAAAATGAAATGAAGAAGATTAAAGAAGTTGCATTACCTCATTCACTAGGATTATTATATGAAAAGCTGACTACCCATCTGGGCTTTCTGCATTCATCTGATGAATATAAGGTTATGGCTCTTGCATCATATGGAAAGCCTGTTTATGAGAAGGATTTCAGAGAGATAATTGAACTTACAGGTAATGGTGGCTATAAGATTCACGATGAAGATCTTGAAGCTCGTTTTGGTCCTAAGAGATTACGCAATGATCCGTTTACTGAGCATCATTTTAATGTTGCACATTCATTACAGAAAGTGCTTGAAGATACAGTAGTTGAACTAACCAACTGGCTTCAGAAAGAGACAGGCGATGAAAATTTATGCATGGCAGGAGGGGTTGCTTTAAACTGCGTTATGAACTCAAGGGTTAAGGAAAGAGGAAACTTCAGGAATATTTGGGTTCAGCCGGCTGCTGGTGATGCGGGAACAGCTTTAGGAGCAGCTTTATGGATCGATAAGCAGGAAAGAATTGATAAACTCAAATTGAATGGGGGAGGCAGGACGTTTGAAATGACTCATGCCTATTGGGGACCGGAGTACTCGAACCAGGAAATAGAAGAATTCCTCAAGAAATCAAAGATCAGGTACAAAGTAATGGAAGATCCTGCAAAAGAGGCGGCAGAGATTCTTGCAGACAATAAAATTATTGGATGGTTTCAGGGACCAATGGAATTTGGACCCAGGGCCTTAGGTAGCCGGTCAATTCTTGCATCACCCATTGACCCCTCCATGCAAGCCCGGTTAAATGAAATAAAAGACCGCGAAGATTTTCGGCCAGTTGCTCCTGTAGTAATTGAGGAAGATGCCCCTGAGTGGTTCGAGAAAGCTGATTATTCACCATTTATGCTTTTTGTTTTTGATGTAAGGCAGGATAAAACTGACATTATTCCTGCTGTAAAGCATGTTGATGGAACTGCACGCATTCAGACAATCAACAGAAACCAGCATCCACTATACTATGATCTGCTCAGTGCATTTAAAGAGAAAACCGGTGTTCCGGTACTTGTAAATACAAGTTTTAATACACTTGGGAAGCCCATTGTATGTACTCCCAGAGATGCTGTTGAATGTTTCTGGTCCTCGCCTTTTGATGCATTAATCATTGGAAAATACCTGGTTGAAAAGTAAGCTGTTATGCCTGAGATATCAGTAGTAATCCCCACTTATAAACGCCCTGGTCTTTTAAGCAACTGTTTGAAGCAGCTTGAAATGCAAACAATTGAAAAGCACCTGTTTGAAGTAATAGTTGTTAGTGACGGACCTGATGATTTAACTTGCGAAATTGTAAAGGCATTTGAGCGTCTCTCTTCGATAGATATTAAATTTTTTAGCACTCCCGGCAAGAAAGGGCCTGCTGCTGCCCGCAATTTAGGATGGAAAAATGCATCGCACAATGTTCAACTCATTGCATTTACTGACGATGATTGCCAACCCGAAAAAAACTGGTTATCTGCTTTTTATGAACGATTTGAGCCAGGTACTGCAATTGCATTTGCAGGATTTACAAAAGTTCCAATTGAGGAAGAACCGACTGACTTTGCCTTAAACACTCATGGCTTGCAATACGCAGATTTCATAACTGCAAATTGTGCCATTTCAATTCAGGCATTAATGTTAAGCGGAGGATTCGATGAAAGATATGAAACAGCCTGGAGAGAAGACTCTGATTTAGAGTTTACTTTAGAAAAAAATAAAATCCCTGTTGTTAAGATACAAGAAGCTGTTGTGGTTCATCCTGTCAGACAGGATGTTCCCTGGGGAGTAAGCATAAAAGAACATAAAAAAGGCCAGTACGACGCTTTATTGTTTAAGAAGTTTCCTGAATTTTATCGTAACCGGCTCTCCCCTAAGATTATATATTCGTATTATTTCATAGTGCTTACGGATATTATTTGCTTAATAGCAATTGTAAATGGGTGGTGGTATATCGCTGCTGTAACATTTCTTGCTGTCTTTATGATGATTTTTGCATTATTTCTCAAAAGAATTAGAAGAACCAGCAAAACTTTATCGCATATATGGGAAATGTGGGTAACCTCAATGGTCTTACCTTTTGTATCAGTTTATTGGAGAATTTACGGAAGCATAAAATTCAGAGTGTTATTTTTTTAAGCAGGATGTTAGATAAAAGATGTATTCGTAAAATAGGGATTTTCAGAGCATTACAGCTAGGAGATCTGATGTGTTCAATTCCGGCAATCAGAGCTATTCGTAATGAATTTCCCGATGCAGAGATATTTTTAATAGGTTTGCCAGGTGCCCAATCATTTATTAAAAGATTTCCCAAATATTTTAATGGGTTAATAAAGTTTCCCGGCTATCCGGGACTACCCGAACAACCTTATGAAGTTGATGAAATACCTGAATTTCTGCGTTCTATGCAAAAGCATAAATTCGACCTTATTATACAAATGCAGGGCAATGGCAACATTGTTAATCCCTTGATAGAGACCTTTGGGGCAAAATTCACGGCAGGCTTTCACCGACCTAATGATTATATTCCGGAGGGAGGTTTATTTATAGAGTATCCGGAAGGCCATGAAGTGGAGAGGCACTTGATGTTAACAACCTATTTGGGTATAACTTCGCAAGGGAAGCACCTCGAATTTCCATTAACTGATGAAGATACTCTTGAGCTTGAAAACTCAGGGTTAATGCTCGAACCAGATTCTTATGTATGTATTCATCCCGGCTCCAGAGGATCATGGAGACAATGGCCGGTAGAGCATTTTGCTCTTATTGGTGATTTATGTGCTGCACAAGGGAAGACTGTTGTACTTACCGGAACATCTGATGAAATAGATCGTACGGAACAAACCGCTTCCCTCATGCAAACTGAGGCTGTAATCGCTACCGGTAAAACGTCTTTAGGGGCAATAGGAAGACTTATTGAAAATGCATTTGCCATAGTTTCAAATTGTACAGGAGTATCACATATAGCTTCAGCCCTTAATACACCAGGGATCATCATTAGCATGGATGGAGAACCACATCGTTGGGAACCATTAAACAAGGATATATTAACAACTATTGACTGGCTGAATTATCCACAGTTTGATCTAGCAGAGAATGCACTGCATCGATTACTTCAGAAGGCTCAGGATAATCAACAGGTGAATTATAGAATTTTCGGTTCACAAACCGGATAACTCCATTTTTACTTTGTAAAGATTCAGGCACCGGGAATTCAAATACCCTGTTTTGTGTTTTCCAGGGTTTATGTTGTGGATTCGTCTGTGCATAAAGCACTATTACCGGTTTTTGAAGTCCTGCAGCCATATGAACCGGTGCAGTATTTACAGATATTAAAAGCCTCGATCTGTTTATCAAGGCAGCAAATTCTTCAACTGTAAAGATACCTGCAGCGGAAATGCTTTTATTGCCCGTTTTTGCCTGTAAATGATCGGTTAGCTCTCTTTCATTCAACGAGCCGGTAAAAATTACTTTTGAGTCAAATCTCTCAATTACTCCCTTTGCTATATCAATCCATCTTTCCGTTGGGTAGGCTCTTTTTAACTCACTGACGCCCACATGTATTAAAATAAGCTCCTCTATTCCTGAAGCAATTGATTGATGTGAATTCTTAATTGATAAGTCGTAGTGATTATTGAGCCGGAATTTTATTTCACTTGCAGAGAAATGGTTATCAAAAAGGTTAAGCAGTTTAACTTCCATCGATTTGAAAGCAACATCCGGAATCGATAATTTAATGGAAGATTCAGTTGTTGGTATTCCGACAGATTCAATCAGCCGCAGATCTCTCTCAACCTGATGATAGATAGTCTCAAATGGTTCATTATCAGGCACCCAGAAGGTTAACAGATCATATGGATTTTCTCTGCTATAGGCAATGCGGTTGGGTATTCCTGCTATCCAGGCCATCATTGCTGAAGGCAGTGCACTTTGACTATAAACTGTAAAAATGATTGCTGCATCGAAGTTTTTTTGATTCAACTGTTGTGTAAGGGAGTTAAACTCAGGAGATTTAATTGTAGTTCCGGCCTTAATCCAAGGAAGTGTTGCAATAATCACTTCATCAATTTCAGGTATTAAAGGGCACACTTCAGATGCCATTTGAGAAGTTAATACAGTTATACGACAATCAAGAGCTTCTTTGACCGCCCGTATAGCTGGGGAAGTCATGATGAGATCTCCCATGTTGTCGGGTCGGATTATCAAAACGTTTTTACAACCGCTCAAAATCATACAATTCAATTTCGGTCAATTTCTTTGATATAAGGCTAAGCATCCACAATTTCGCTAACTTCATTCCAACTCTTTACAGTAAAGTCAGGATTGCGGTATTCGTCAGTCACCCATTCAGTCTCATTACCAACATCAAGCAGTATAGTTTTGCATCCTGCCCGGTTGCCTGCTTCAATGTCATGGAGAATATCACCAATCATCCACGACTTACCAAGATCAATGTTGAGTTCTTTAGCAGCCTTTATAAGCAAGCCTGGTAATGGCTTTTTGCATTCACACCAGATGGCATATTCCGGGATACTTCCCGTTAGATCATGTGGACAGTAATAATAATTCAGTAATTCGATATTATGCTTTAACAGGAGTAATTTCAGCCTTACCATTAAGAGTTCAAGTTGTTGTTCTGTTATTTTCCCATGAGCAATCCCTTGCTGATTGGTAACCAACACGAATTTATAATTATGCAATGCTATTTCTTTGAGGGCTTTTACAGCACCATCCATTAGCGTTACTTTCTCCGGATCAGTATTATAGGGAATATTATGTATAAGCGTTCCATCCTTATCAAGGAATACGGCTTTAATAGGTGAATTCATAACCTTAAAATTCAGATAATTAGAGATTAATTATTCCTTAATCCATTTATTCTGACTGATTTATTTTTACTTACCGCTATTAATTTGAGGGATACAGGCTCAGGATTCCTGACAATCTGCCTGGTCTTAAGAAATGATGCTGCAATTTGGCTTGTCATCAGATCGAAATATGCATAACGCATCTCATTAGCCACTCTTTGCCACGTAAATAGTGAGTTGACTCGCTTAATGCACTCTTTTTGCATTTTTCGCAACAGAACATTGTCGTTAAGAAGTTTTGTTGTCTTGTTTGCTAGTTTCAACGGGTGATGAGGAGGAACGAGGAAGCCTGTTTCTCCATCCAGAACGGTGTATTTAATACCACCAACATCAGATCCAATGACAGGAGTTCCACAGGCCATTGATTCCAGTGGAGTTATACCAAACGGCTCATACCAAGGTGTGGAAATAAAGACATCTGCAGCCGAATAGAAGTATTTTAGCTCTGTAGGTAACTTAGGCCCTGAAAACTGTATATGTTCATCTACATGTAGCTCCCTGGCTATTTTCTTTAACCTTCTCATTTCGGATGAAGAAGGTCCGCTCTCACTATCCATATCGCCGCCCACGATAAGTAATCTAATATCCGGGAATCGTTTTTTCAGATACTTTAATGATCCTATGATATTATCGACTCCTTTACGAGGTACTATTCTCCCAACTGAAAGGATAACTTTGTCATTAAGACTGATGCCCAATTTTTTTCTGGCCTGCTTTTTACTCACAGGATTAAATTCCTCGGGATTAAAACCGCAGGGAATAACATCCATCTTCTCAGGATCAGCCTTGTAAAGATTTATTAAATCCATGGCATCCTGAGGACATTCTGCTATTATTTTATCAGCATTTCTTACGATTTTCTTCTCATACGAAATCCTTTCCCGTGGGAATCTGTCGGCCTCTTTTTGATGTAAAGCCCGAACAATACCCAGAGCATGAAAGGTGATCACAAAAGGAATTCTCAATATTTCCTTGAGTTTTAAAGCAACCATTCCCGACATAAAAAAATTGGCATGAACTATCTTGTAGGAGAGTCGGAATTTGTCAATAAAGCTGATCATGTACTTAGCAAAATCAGCCATATAGGGTATAAGATTTTCTTTTGAAATATAGGTTGGTGGACCAGCTAAAACATGGATAACCCTGATATTTGGCAACCATTCAACCACCTCAGGCAATGAATCATTATCTTTTCTTGTATAAATGTCGATCTGAAAACCTAGTTTGGATAATTCCATAGCCAGTTCTCTGACATACACATTTTGTCCTCCCGCATCAATACTACCTGGAGCTGCCAAAGGAGAGGCATGCTCGCTAATAAACGCTATTCCCAATCGTTTCATAAAGTTTTTTCGAGATCTGTTTTAGCCATCATTCTTACACCTTCAAATGCTGTATTCCATTCATCAATAAATCGTTGAACTCCAAATAACTCAAGTGCTGTGTTTCTCGAATTTTTCCCAAGCTCATCAGCTAATTCTTTATCATCAATTAGTTGTTTCATTTTCCCGATCAAGTACCATGGATCATTGTGAATAAATCCATTGAACCCATCTTTTATTATGAGTGGCAATTCAGTGGTGGCCAGAGCAACTACCGGCATCCCTATCATCATTGCCTCACAAAATGAGAGTGGTAAACTTGATACCCTTGAAGGATTAAAATAAAATCTGTAATTAGACATATATTCAGGAAGATATGGATGCAAAACTTCAAAGCCTCCCAATTCTTCATTTGCCATACCAAGGATATCAATCGGGACAAACTCTCTCACTTTATTAAAAATGTCAGCACCAAGGAGTCTTCCTCTCTGACTCAGATGATTCACAGCAGTGATTCCCTTATCAAGGTTCCCATTCCATAAGCAACCATTATCGGTGACGCCATGCCGGATGACCACAGATTTAATTCCTCTGTTGTTCCACATTAAGTTGTTAAAATGTGTAACATGAACAATCAGTACCAAAGGATCATCTACAACAATTTCCTCACCTTTAACAGATGTGTCATGTTTCAGGAAGATCCGGGGTAATTTTCGCTGTTCAGATGATAGTATTTCATATTGATCGATGAGGTAGTTTTTATCAGTCTGGTAAAGAATTATATCAAAATCCAGGTTCTTCACCTCAGCGGCATTCACTTCAATCACATTATCTCCAAAGGGGAAAGTTAGTCCTCTACCATAATATCCTTCATCAAGTTTCTCATTTATAGGAATATAGATGTCGTAATTGCCTTGTGACAAATAAAACAGGTAACTTCCATGGATATGCCATGTAAATATTTTCTTTCTTTTCGAGTAGATCATGTAGTAGTTTAGTCTCCGAGTGCCAAATAGTAATTCGTTGCCTATTAGAGCAACAACGTCTTATGCCAAATGTTTCTTCAAATGCCTCAAAGTCAGGTAGAAAAGACTATATTTGCAAGGTGAAGCATTACACTATTCCTATATTTGTCCCTGAACTTGCCTGCCCAAACAGATGTGTTTTCTGCAATCAAAACAGTATTTCAGGATGTTATGACCAGCCATCGCTGGCAGAAGTAAGAAATGTAATTGAGAATAGGCTTTCAACAATGCCTGTCGAGGATGACAACTGTCATATCGAAATCGGTTTTTTTGGAGGGAATTTCACCGGGATTGATGAGTTTATGCAAAGAGAGTATCTCTCATTAGCTTCTTCATATTTAAGGGAAGGGAAAATACGGGGAATAAGGCTGAGTACCAGACCCGATTATATTACCGACGACTCTTTGAAATTATTAAATGAGTATAGTGTAACAACCATTGAACTGGGAGCACAGTCACTTGACGACGAAGTGCTGAAGCTTGCTGGAAGAGGTCATACCGTTGCTGATGTCGAAAGGGCTTCTGGGTTGATTAAAGGTGCCGGGTATTGCCTTGGTTTGCAGATGATGACAGGGCTGCCCGGTGATACTAAAGAAAAATCACTATATACAGCACGCAGAATAATTGAACTTGGTGCCGAATGTACAAGGATATATCCAACACTTGTAATCAAGGGCACTGAGCTTGAAGATCTTTATCGAAAAGGACTCTATAAACCTCAATCATTAGAGGAAGCAGTATCTCTGGCTGCTGATCTTTATGTCCTTTTTAAGGATGCTGGAGTAGATATCATAAGAATGGGACTGCATCCCTCCGAAAACCTGACTGCAGAAAATGATTTACTTGCCGGCCCGTTTCATATTTCTTTCAGGCAACTGGTGGAAAGTGAAATCTGGAGACGCTATTTTGCATTGATCTGTGACTCCTGGTTCTCACTAGGAATCCTCCCGGAGAAAGAAGATACGACCCTGACAATTCAGGATGATAATATTCTTATAGAAGTAAGTACTAACGAATTAAATCAGGCAATAGGATATAACGGACACAATCGTGATTTTCTTCATACCAGATTCAGGGATGTTATTTTCAAAGTAAAAACTGTCAATCAGTTATCAGAGGTTGAAAAAATTGCCCGTCCGTTGATTATAGCAGCCAAAGGTATTCCGCTTCCGGCAAAAAATGAACTTTCCAGAAAAGGTCATTTGTATCTTCTTGAAGGTGATTCACCTGTGTATAAATCTATTTCGAATCATCCGGACATTTACATTTGCCAAGGTGCTGAGAAAGCTGTTATTTCTCCTGACACTCCGCAAGGTATAATTGAGGCACTGAGAGAGTTGAATTTCCCGTTTATCTTTGGGAGCAGTTCCCCCCAAAAACAATATCCTGGCAGTGCCAGATATAATGCCGTAGTAACCAAACGATTAATCATTCACAATTTCAGAATAACAGACCCCATAATCCTTGAAGTTCATTCAGACAAGGAGAGGGTGAATGTTAAACAGGGATATACCCGTTGCAACTTGCTGCCTCTTGAATGCACGGATGGTACTGTTAAGTTCATAACATCTGATTTTGGTATAAAAAAGGTTTTGGATAATTTAGGCTATGAAGTTTTTTATGCTGACCCAGCCGGAATCGTACTAAAAGGTCAGAAACATGGATTTTTCCCTGGTTGCTGTGGAATACTGAAAGATGTGATTCTTATCAATGGTAGTCTGGATACTCATCCTGATGGAGAAGCGATAAGAAACTTTATTGTTGATGCGGATTTCAGACCACATGAACTTTTCAAGGGCAGATTAACAGATGTGGGAAGTATTCTTTCATTTTTACACTAAATTTGGAGATTATAAAATAAAGTGATACCAAAATCTACCATACAGGAAATAATTGACGCTTCGAGGATTGAAGAAGTAGTGGGTGACTTTGTGCAATTAAAAAGGCGGGGAGTTAACCTACTCGGACTATGTCCATTTCATAACGAAAAGACCCCTTCATTCACCGTATCACCTGCAAAAGGGATATTTAAATGCTTTGGCTGTGGTAAAGCTGGCAATTCAGTCAATTTTATCATGGAGCATGAGAAGTACTCCTATCCGGAAGCACTGAAGTACCTGGCAGGGAAGTACAATATTGAGATTGAAGAAGAAGAGCCAACTCCAGAGCAAAGACAGGCTGAAACCGAAAGAGAAGCCCTGTTTAGCATTCATACCTTTGCACAAAAGTTTTTCACTGATACCATGCTTAACACTGAGGAAGGTTTAAGCATTGGGAAAAGTTATTTTTTGGAACGTGGTTTCAGGGAAGACATTATTAATAAATTTCAGCTGGGATATTCTCCCAATGCATGGGATGGGCTTACTAAACACGCTATCCTTAATGGTTACAAGAAAGAATTGCTTGTAAATGCAGGAGTAACTATCGAGAAAGAAGGTAAGTTATACGACAGATTTCGTGAAAGAGTTATTTTCCCCATTCATAATCTCACAGGTAAGGTAATTGGGTTTGGAGGCCGTATTCTTATTTCTGATAAGACAAAAGCCAAGTACGTCAACTCTCCAGAAACCGAAATTTACAATAAATCAAAAAGTCTTTACGGTATATTCTTTGCCAGGAACTCTATTGTTCAGAAAGACAACTGTCTTTTAGTTGAGGGATATACCGATGTAATCTCACTGCATCAGGCTGGTATTGAAAATGTTGTAGCTTCTTCGGGTACATCCTTAACCACTGACCAAATCAGGCTGATAAGTAAGTTTACTAAGAACATAACTATCTTGTATGACGGCGATCCGGCAGGAATCAAAGCATCTTTTAGGGGAATAGATATGATTCTTGAGCAGGGTATGAATGTAAAGATAGTATTGTTCCCTGATGGAGAAGATCCTGATTCCTTTGCACGTAAGCACCGGTCGGCTGATGTAGAAGCTTTCATACACACATCTGCCGATGATTTTATAACTTTTAAGACAAGGCTACTTCTTTCAGAGACAGACAATGATCCGATAAAAAAAGCAGGACTCATTCATGAAATTATTGCCAGTATAAGTTTAATTACTGACCCCATAATCAGGTCCCTTTATATAAGAGAGTGTGCTGCCATAATGAATATGGCTGAGAATACTCTGATGAATGAACTCAACCGACTAATAAGGAAAAAGATAGTTAAAGGTGGTTCCGAAAAACCGGTTGATAATGAAACAATAGAATTAATTGAACTACCGGATATATCACCGGCCGCTGAACCGGTTATTGACACTGATGACTGTAGTAACCAGGAAAGAGATGTGATAAGGCTATTGCTGTTATATGGTGATAAACCAATTGATCCACTAGACCTTAAGAGAATAGAAGCTGAAGGTGCCTTCTCACCTGATTCTGTTGCTCACCTTATCTGTAACGACATTAGGGCCAATCAGATCACTTTTGAGGATGAGGTATTTCAGGAAATATTCAACACATTCGCAACTTCCATTGACAACAATGTAATCCCTTCGGATACTGTGTTCTTTCAGCATACAGACGAAAAAGTTGTCAAATGTGCTATTGACATTATTACCCCTAAGTATGAACTCAGTCCCGGGTGGGAAGATTATAGAATTAAAGTGCCTACAGAGGACGGTCGTCTCTATGATTCTTCCGTAAGGGCATTACTTGCTTTAATACATAAGCGTCTGAGTATCCTTATAAATTCAAACCAAAAAGAGTTGAAGGAGTTGCCCCATGATTCTGAAGACTGGGCTGATCATCTTTCGCGCGACATATTCTTAAAGCAAGCCAGAAATGAGATCAGTAAGAGGCTTGGTCGAATATTGAATAATTAGCTATTATGTAAAACTTCCCTTTGTGGTAATTGTTAAAGTCTTGATAATCAAACTTCAACGACATGAACAATTATCGTTTTGCAAACAAAAATGTAATAAGATTCCTGAGCTTAAGCTTAGGTATTCTCTTCCTTATATCATGTGGAACGACTACAAAGTTTCCGGTTTCTACATTAGCTCCGGCAGCAGATATTACTGCCATAACTAAGTTGGATGAAAATAATAACAAGGTTATAACCATTAAAGCGAAAAACCTTGCAAGTCCCGATAGGATAGATCCAAATGCTAATGCTTACGTTATTTGGATAGAGACACAGTATAATGAAATAAGGAGCCTCGGACAGTTACAGAATAAGAATGCAGACAAGGCAGAACTTACAACAGTGACACCTTATGATATTGATCAGATTTTTATAACGGCTGAGACTCAGGGAAATGTCCTCCAGCCTGCTGGCGCAGAAATTGCCAGAGTTGAGATTCCTGCCTATGTCTTTGAACCCGATCCACCGGTAGAGAATCTATTTCCTGAAGAACCGGCTCAGCCATTCCCCGATGACCCTAATCAACCGGTTATTCCAGATCCAACTTCACCAACATTCCCAGAAACACCTAACCAAAATGAAAATCCTATACAGCCCACTGAAACTGAGATTTTTACTCAGCCTTTTGATACTATTCGGTAGGTAAATAGGGGGAATGCTTAAGTGAAATATACTGTTGTAGGCCCTGCCCTGAGGAAACTCAATTGCCCTAATTTTGGCAAGTGTTTATGGGAAGGTGAAGGGAGAACAGATGCAGTTAACTTAATTGAGGTTATGATCTTTGCATTAATTCATACAACCGGGTTGTGGTGTTCCAGTTTCTGATGGTCATCTTTTTGTAGATCGGGAGTGAAACTACTTTTGACAAATAGCTCTGACCTGCCCTGCTTATAAGTCTGGAGAAGTAAACCACTCCCGGTCCTGCGAATGCTTCATCCACGCCTTCTCTTAATTTTAGGGAGGCAAGTACATTTTCAGGTGTGAGCGGATCTAGCAAAAACATGACATCATATCTGAATTCCTGTGGGTTATTTCCAAAATTCTTCGGTGCCTGGTGCAAAACTTTTTCTAAGTCATCATCCGAAACTACGGCCACTTCACCAGAATACCCGAATAGTTTGTTCAAGTACTCTTCGATGTCACTCTTGATTTGATTTTTATCATCGTATTGTGAACAGAATATAACGTTTCCACTCTGGATGTAGGTAGATACATCCTCAAATTTCATATCCTCAAAAGCAGCTTTCAGGTCGGTCATTTTAATCAGATTATTCCCCCCAACATTGATGCCTCTTAGTAATGCCAGATAATAACCATTAGCTTTTTTCTTCTCCATGTGGATCTTTTCATTTTCAAATATAACGAAAGAAAAGTATGATGGTTGAGTAAAGTAGTAATTAAGTATTAGAAACAAGGTATCATGATGGAATCAACATGGATGCATGATGGTATCATCATGGATCAAACACCCATCAAAGATCCATGATAAATCCATTTTAATTTGACGATATTATAATCAAATACAGATGCGAGATCAGGATTAAAGACCAACCGGATTTTTGATTAATTTTGCCCGTTTATTACAGCTTCAACTCAATGGAATATAACTTTAATGAAATAGAGCCTAAATGGCGTAAATACTGGTCCGACAATAAGATTTACAAAACTGAGATCGATAATACAAAACCTAAGTTTTACGTGTTGGATATGTTCCCGTATCCTTCGGGTTCAGGATTACATGTCGGACATCCTCTTGGATATATTGCCTCAGACATATATGCCAGGTTTAAGAGACTTAAGGGCTTTAACGTGTTGCATCCAATGGGATATGATGCCTATGGTCTACCGGCTGAACAGTATGCAATTCAAACAGGTACGCATCCTGCAATTACAACTGAAAAGAATATTGCCCGTTACCGCGAACAATTGGATAAAATAGGCTTTTCGTATGACTGGGACAGGGAAGTACGAACAAGTGATCCTGAATATTACAAGTGGACACAATGGACTTTTATTCAGTTATTCCATTCGTGGTATGATAAGAATGATCGTAAAGCAAAGCCTGTAGCAGAGCTTGTTAAGATTTTTGAAGCGGAAGGTAATGGTAATGTTTCAGCTTCATGCAGTGAGGCAGATAATTTTACAGCAGCCGATTGGAATAGCTGGTCAGAGAAACAACAGCAGGAAATCCTCATGAAATACAGATTGGCTTATCTGGCTGATACTATGGTCAATTGGTGTCCTGCATTGGGAACTGTACTTGCCAATGATGAAGTAAGTGAAGGTTTTTCAGTCAGAGGCGGGCACCCTGTCGAACGTAAAAACATGAAGCAGTGGCTGCTAAGAATTACTGCTTATGCTGATCGTTTGCTCGAAGGTTTGAATGACATTGATTGGCATGATTCAATTAAAGATATTCAACGAAATTGGATAGGCAGAAGTGAAGGATGCACTGCTCTATTCACGATTAAAGGTTATGACGAACAACTGGAGATATTTACTACCAGGGCAGATACTATGTTCGGGGTAACCTTTATGGTTCTTGCTCCCGAGCATCCATTTGTTGAAGCTATTACAACCGAAGCACAGAAAGAAAAGGTAACCAATTACCTGCAATGGGCAAAAAACCGTTCCGAAAGGGAGCGAATGACTGAAGTAAAAAAGGTAAGCGGTGAGTTTACCGGTGCTTATGCCATTAACCCTTTATCCGGAGAGGAAATTCCTATCTGGGTTGCTGACTATGTGCTTATGGGTTATGGTACCGGAGCAATTATGGCAGTTCCCGGTCATGATAGCCGTGACTTTGCATTTGCAAGACATTTTAATCTTCCAATAATTCAAGTAGTAACCCGAAAAGGTGAAACTCCTGTAAGTCCTGATCTTTGGGATGAATCGTATGATTCGAAAGAAGGGATAATGATTAACAGTGGATTTATTAACGGACTGGAAGTAAAAGAGGCCATTACTACTACAATTCGTCATCTTGAAGAAAGAGGACTAGGAAAAGGTAAAGTTAATTTCCGACTGAGAGATGCCATATTCAGCCGGCAGAGATATTGGGGAGAACCTTTCCCTGTTTACTACAAGAATGGCATGCCTTATACGCTCGATGAATCAGAGCTGCCACTTGAGTTGCCTTCCATTGATGCCTACCTGCCTACCGAATCAGGCGAGCCTCCTCTGGCTCGTGCCAAGAATTGGGTAAATAAAGATGGATACCCATTGGAGACGAACACGATGCCGGGATTTGCCGGTTCGAGTGGTTATTACCTTAGATATATGGACCCAACGAATCAGAATGCTTATTTCTCTGAAGAAGCGGTTAATTACTGGAAGAATGTTGATTTGTACGTTGGTGGTGCAGAGCATGCCACTGGTCACCTGTTATATGCCAGATTCTGGAATAAATTTCTTTTTGACCTTGGTCTTTCTATATGTGAGGAACCTTTCGGTAAGCTTATAAATCAGGGAATGATTCAGGGTAGGTCGAACTTCGTTTACAGATTGGCAGGAACAAACACCTTTGTGAGCTACAATCTGATTGGAGACAGGCAGGTTCAACCGATACATGTTGATGTTAATATAGTCAGTAACGACTTTCTCGATATTGATGAATTCAGGAAATGGCAACCACAATTCGCTGATGCAACTTTCGAACTGGAGAATGGAAAATACGTTTGCGGTTGGGAAGTCGAAAAGATGTCGAAATCAAAATACAATGTACAGAACCCTGACGATCTGATTGATAAATACGGTGCTGATACTTTGCGTTTGTATGAAATGTTTCTTGGCCCTATTGAACAAGCTAAACCATGGGACACTAACGGGATAGAAGGTGTGTTCAGATTTATAAGAAAACTATGGAGATTATATCATGACCAGGATAATAACCTGGCGGTTGTTGAAACAGACCCTACTGCTGAAGAACTGAAAGTGCTTCATAAAACCATAAAAAAAGTAGAGGAGGATATAGAACGTTTCTCATTAAATACGGTAGTTAGTTCATTGATGATCTGTGTTAATGAACTTTCGGATCTAAAATGCCGCAATAAGAGTATTCTCAGTCAATTAGCGGTTCTTGTTTCTCCATATGCGCCTCATATTTCTGAAGAGTTGTGGCATCTGTTGGGGAACGACACATCAGTGACAAAATCAAGTTTCCCTGTGTATAACTCTACCTTTACTGTTGAAAACACTTTCGAGTATCCGGTATCCTTCAACGGCAAAATGCGTTTTAAGCTCACTATGAGTAAAACTGCTGACTTAAAGGAAATTGAGAAGACAGTTCTTGAAGCACAGGAAGCTCAGAAATGGCTTGATGGAAAAATGCCGAAAAAAGTTATTATCGTACCAAACAAGATCATTAATGTTGTGGTTTAAGGTGAACTAAAATATAATGCCATGTTTCATATCACTATTATTTCTTCGAGTGTCAGGATTGACCGCAGAAGTCACAGGGTAGCTTTATTCTTTAAGGACTATCTTGAAACCAATCAAATTGCGACTGCCGAAATTCTTGATCTTAAGGAATATAATTTTCCAATCTTCGAGGAAAGACTAAGCAAATTACAAGATCCATTGCCTAAGGCTCTTGAGTTTTCTCAAAAGATTAAAGATGCAGATGGGGTTATAATTGTAACTCCGGAGTATAATGGAGGTTATCCCCCTGCGCTGAAAAATGCAGTTGATCTTTTGTACAGTGAATGGTATCACAAACCGGTGGGTATATCAACGGTTTCAGATGGAATATTCGGTGGCACACAGGTAATAACATCACTACAATTCAGCTTATGGAAGATGCGGGCATGGACCATACCTGCTATGTTTCCAAATCCGAGCGTTCAGGATTTATATGATGAGAATGGCAATCCTCTTGACCAAGGAGTCAATCAGAGAGCTAAACTTTTCATTAAGGAACTGTTATGGTGCATGGAAGCAGCAGCAAAGATGCAGAAATAACAGCGAATAGCCAACAATCTTCTTCTTTATTGATCAATGATCACTCTGCTTCCCTCTGAATGAGCTGAAAATTCAGGAGCGTACATGCATTGAATATTGCTTAGGCCATTGGAGTAATCACCTGAACGGGATACCACCAGATTGTATTCAAACACATGAGTGCCTTTTGGCAGATAGTAGAAAAAGAAATCTACTGAAGCGTCTTTTGTGCTTCTGTAATATCCCAGACCTGCTTTCCATTCATACCCTGATAATGTCTCTGTAGGCTCAAAAGCGGAGGCTCTTGCATCTTTCAGGTGAATATATTCCATATCTCTGTCTGATATAATTTCCACTCTTACCACTACCTGGTCGCCTACCTTAAGTTTCCGTCCTTCGTTTATCGGGATTATACGCTGTCCTGCCGTGGTATTTTCCTTTATAAACAATTGTCTGGTAATTTTCAGAGGACTATCGTGTGCTTTCACTTTGTCGATATCTTCAAAATACTGAAGATAAAGAGCGCCCCATGCAGGACCTTCGCTTGTCTTTGTAACAGCAACATTACCCATCGTCTTAGTGATCTCTTCACCACTCCATGATTTCTTGAAGTAACCGGTTCCTGTTTCTGTTTTGACATCAGTGAAATCTATCTGTTTACCTCCTATAACGATATCAACTGATCTATCTGTCTGTAACCAGTCGGTACTTCTTATCATCAGGGCATATATTGCCTCTGCAGTTGCTGTTGAAGAAGGCCATGAGTGAGTTTGTTTTTGCTTTATCAGCCATGTTTTCATTTTATCGACTTCTGAAGCTGCTCTGGCACTGTTTTCAATACCCTTGTTGCTCATCCTGTCAACTCTACTTCCCATTTCTTCAAATAGTTCAATTAGAATAGCTTGTGTCTCAATAGGAGCCTGATACCAGTAATATCCACCTTTGTTATCTCGCCAGTAGATACCCATTTCTTCATTGCTAATATACTTTTCACGCAGAGATGAGATGATTGCGTTTGTTGTTTTCAGATCACCGCTCTTTCCTGCCCAGAGGCCAATCATGGCTTGTGCATATAATGACTTGGTAGGAAAATATTTCCTGGCTTGTTCACTGAAAAAGGATATAGCTTCACGTGATTCTTCGCCGGGAGAGGCTATCCCCTGAAGGTATGACACGGCATACAGAAACTGAATCTGTTCATACGAGAGGTGGTCGGTTCCCTTATTGGGTGTCTTCTTATCTTTTAGTGATTTCTGAATTTGGTTGTAATCTTCCACTATTTTATCACTTAAGAAATCGACTGCTGATTGAACCATCGTTTTTAACTCCTGATCGTCGAGGTTAATTACTTTCAAGTAATGAAGTTTCCCTAATCCGGTTACAATAAGCTGGGTTATATAGCGGCTTTCGGGCATTCCTTCAAACCAGGGCCATCCGCCGTTAATTGTCTGATTCTGCTTGAGACGTCTCAGTGCAGTTGCCTGTTCATTCGATAACCTGTTGAGGTCAAAAAGCATTGCAACCCGCTGTTTTTGCTCAGCTTCATTACGTGCATCCATTACCCAGGGCGTTTCGTTCAGAATGAGTGTCTTAAGTTCCTGGTTCTTTTCCAGTTGCGATAGAAAAGTTTCGGGAGAAGATAACCTCCATGTTTCAAATACATTCTTAAGTTTCGGACTGCTATTGGCAATAAATGATGCCAGACTGTTGACATAATAACGGTTAAATAACTGATCAGAGTTTTCATTCTCCCTCGATTCCAGCCATGGAAGCGATTGTAAAGCATACCATGCGGGATTTGAGGTGAACTCTAATGTAAGTTTATGATTTACCCTTGTGTTACTTACATTTTCGGAAGTCAGTGCTGAGAATTTGAACTCTTTAGACTCATTACCATTTATAGGCAGTGGCATAGTCTCAGTAACCATCATTCGGTTAATGAACACCGGGATAATCACTTCTTCGCCATCACTATGATTTCCGGCTACTGCGGTAATCCTCACAATCACAGCTTCCTGAAGTTCAGGTACCTCGATTTCCCATTCTGCAATAGTGCTTCCCTCAGGTTTTATTTCAAAACTCTTATCAACAATCTTATTAAAGAATAAAGCATCAACCGGTTGCATTGTAAAGGGATTGACCAGTTCAAGTGTTGCTTCTCCCTGGACTGGATTAGAAGTTAGATTGGTAATTTTGGACTGAATAACCATTTTGTCACCTTCTCTGAAAAACCTTGGGAGATTGGGAGTCACCATTATCTCTTTCTGTGTAACTACCTCTTTAGAGAAAGTACTTGTTTTGAGATTCTCTGTGTGAGCAAGACCCCTGAAATTCCATCTCGTCAATGCTTCAGGTACAGTGAATTCAATCCATAGTTCTCCTTTATCATCTGTTTTCAGATGAGGATAAAAGAAAGCTGTTTCATTAAGGTTCCTTCTGATCTGAGGCGTAGGCTTCTGAATTTTTGATGAAGAAGTAGTGGTTGGGGGTGATGCTTCGGCATTCGCCTGCACAACGTCGTCTGTAATCATAAAAAGTTCTTCTTGATCTGCTTCTTCAAAAGCCATATTTTTTGTCCTTCCAAGACTTCTTGTAAATATACCACCCTGAAATCCACCGTAATAGTTTTCATACCCAAACCAATTTAATCTGTCATATGATCTTGGTTCAGGCATTTCAGGGACATTCTGGTCGAAATACTTAACAAAACTGAATTCAGAACTAAATGATTTTGTCAGGTTCCAATTGTAATTGAATTGCCATTGATCTGCTAAAGCAAAATTCCATTCCGAAGTGGTGAATGCATCGAGAGAGGCATCATACATTCCAGCCATAAGTTCTGCAGAGAGAGCTTCTCCTTCAGAGCCTGTAATTTTAATTCTCCATTTTTCAGTTGAGCCGGGTGTAAGTTTGCTCCTGAAGGTCTCAAATGCAAACTTTAGTTCCTTTGATTTGTCGGGAATGGTAATATTTCTTTTTTCTGAGAAGACATTATTCTGATATACCAAGGTCGCCAGAATTTCAACAGAACCGGTCAGATCATCCGGTAAGTCGAATTCATATTTCTTCTGTCCCTTTACCTCATACCATTTGTGTAATAATATCTTACTCTTGCTTTGAATTTCAACAAGCAATCTTCCATTAACCGAGCTGCCGGCAAGAAAACTAATTACATCTCCCTGTTCGGGTTTATTGTTTAAAGTTGTAAACCATAAATAGGTAGGGTAGGGCAATTTCCTTGATTCGGGATTGTAAACGCTTATCTGTTTTTCTGTTATGGCTTCATTTCCGAATTTGTCAGGTGCTTTTAATGTTATTAAATATCTTCCCGGTTCCAGATTTAATGTTGCCAGATCAACCAGGCTATCGGTAGCTGTATTCAGACTTGTAGAGTATACAAGCTTTTCTTTTTCATAATTTTCGGACTTCCGGGAGTAGGGATAATTCGGCAGCTTTGTTTTAAATTCCTCTTTTGAATAGTGTAGTGTTATAGGTTGCTCCCACTGCCTTGGTAATTCAAGTTCTTCTTCTTTAAGCAAGTGGAGTTCAACAGATACTTGAGCCGTGACAGGCCTTCCCTGAAGATTAGTTGCTTTTACCGTAAATGGTTTAACTCCTTTTGAATTGATTTCATCATCAATATCAGCTTCCAACAAAAGAGCTTTATCACTTATATTTACTGATGTTTCACCCGATTGTGTCTCACCGTTGAGGTCAGTTACATCAGCATAAATTGTAAAGGTGTATAAGGGGTAATTATTACCAAACCTGGAAGGGTCTGCATCTGCTCTGAAAGTTATCTTAAAGCTTCCATCGTCACTCACCTGCATTGTTCCAGAAGTGATTTCAGCATCGGGCACGCGATATGGAGGCCATATTCTGTAAGAATATCTGAAGAAAGGAAAGTAAGTAGATCTTACAACTCTGTAATTGACTGTGGCTCCGGTTAATGGAACTCCTGAATATGAATTGGCATTTCCGGTTATTGTAACAAGTTCGCCTATTCTGTTTGAACTATCGATCTCATTAAAGGTAACTTCGAACCTTGGCCTTTTATATTCTTCTACATTAAAGTATACGCTACCTGTCTCATTTTGTATGCTGTACATTCCTGTAAGTCCCGAAGATGGTAATACAAATGATCCACTGAATGATCCGAAATCATTTGTAACAAGTTTTTCAATGCTAATCTGTTGACCGTTAACATCAAACATCCTTACTTCTGATCGTTCTCCTTTAGCAAGACTGTTTTTAAATTCATCTAAAGCAGGATCCTCTTTCCTGTTTTCGGTTTTAGAAACGACTATTCCTTTGAAGTGGACAGTCTGGCCAGGTCGGTATATGGCTCTGTCAGTAAACAAGTATGTTTGCAACCTTTTTCTTTCCGGATAGTGGTTTCTTTTGAAGATATTCAATACATTTTCAGCAACTAGTGTATCATTCCGATGGCTGAATTCAAAAGATAGATTAACACTGTTTGATTCAATTACATTGATCCGTCCATCCGCATCCGAAGTATAAAGTTTCTTGTCACTACGCTTAAAGTTCCGTGTTTTGTAATCATAGGTAAGCGTAAAAGACTGGGCTTTAACGTTTTTAAGCGGCGTTCCGGTGTTCCTGTCAAGTACATAAATTAAACCTGATCCTTTAGGATCTGTACGGGTAATATAAGAAATGTTGCTTACATGGATGGCACCCCATGCTTGAAGTGAATCTTTTACAGTAAATGCCCCTGTAGATGAGATTATTAAAATATACTGACCTGATTCAATGGCAGGAATAATCAGTTCTGTGCTATTTAATTTATAATCCTTGAGATCTGTTAAATCCTGATTCCAACTATGAACAGGGTTCATTGCAAGGATATTATACAAAATTTCATCTCTCTTCGAATACAAATTTCCTGAGAAGATAAAATCTGTTTTAACCAGCCTCAACCAGACTTTATTGATATTCTTGTAGTTAAGTAGTAATGGAAATTCCTTTCCGGCCGGTGCTTCGGAATAGCTAAAGAATGAAAGGCTTGGCTTTTCTATTTGATCCACAATAAAGCGACAGTTTGTGGCAGCTTCTGTTTTAGGGAAATTTTGTATTGCTTTGAGACACCATTCACGGGCTTTTACTAAATCCTGTATTGGTTCATCCGATGATCCAGAGGTTTTCAAAATGCCAATGGGTGGTTCAGGTGCTTCGTAATAATAATTGGCAATTTTTTCCATTACCGATGCAGAGGCAGTTTGCCCTTTATACTTATTTTCTAATTCCATTAAAGCGGCCAAATACAAACTATCTTTATCCGGACTGTTCAGATTTTGTCTTATAAAATCCAAACGTTTAAGGTCTGCATCTACGAGCGCCTCAGGATTATCATCATTTAAATGAGAGGAGATCAGATCCTGAAAGAGTTTTACGGTACGGTATTTAAACGAAAGTGTATCTTCTGTATTTATTTGGAGGGCAACAAATTTATCAGCCTCTGCGAATAGAAGCGGGTCGTTAATAATAAACCGGTTGGCAGGTTTTGTTATAAGTGGTTCTTCCCTCATGAAGAAATCAACTGCCCTGTGTGCCAGAAAATCGTAAAGAGTTGGCCTGAATATTTTTGAATTATTACCTCTTTCCAGAATTTCATCATAATCTTTCAGGGATATCTGCTGAAGTAGCTCTTTTTCATACAGTGAAGCATGATAGTGAAAGGATGAAGCCCTTACAAATTGCTCACCATCCCATGTTTCTATAGGTTGATTAAAATCCGGAACGATTGACTGGTTATCAACTGAACTAATCGATCTGTCGAGAATCCGGTGACTATTCATTTGATAATACTGCCAGTAGACCTCACCAAGGATTGAGTGTATGAGCTGCTCATATGGTGATTTTTGCTGTTCATTAGCTAGTATCTGTTCTTTCTCGTAAATGTATCTTATAAGGAAGTTCTCCTCAAATTGTGAGCGGAGTTTTAATTCATACAGGTTGGCTTTGACTAAAACAGGAATATTGTTGGTTTCTATGGCCTCCACCATTAAAGTGGCAACGATTTCAAGTGCTGATTCAGGAAGGCCTGAATTTGACAAGGAATCTACCCTCTGCCATCTGGGATCATCATGTTTTGTCATGTTTGAGTTGTTTTGGATTGGTCCTGATGGTCGGCCTTTGATTGATTGTGCGATTGAATAGTCAGTACTGGCAAGAATTATCAGTACCAACAGGTGAAAGAGCAGGTTGCGCTTCATGATTATATAGGTTGAAAATTAATTCTAAAGTAATAACTTTTAGTTACGAATCCGGATTATCCAACTGATTCGACATCACATATCGGACTTTTAATTTCAGACACTGACATGTGACTAAAATTATTTTCGCACCAGGGATGTCACAGGATTTCTCAATCCGTCAAACTCCACCAATTCCATCCTTACCGAACCTACAATAACCGCAGATTGCATCATAACCGGTACTCGGTTTTTATCATCTGTAACCCATAGTTGCATAGGGTAAGGTTCTTTAAAAACATTGCCGGTAGCAACCATAGGTTTGAATTTTAATGTATTGAATGTTCCTAATGAGGTTTTAACCTGTTCACGGCCAAGGTAAATGATCTTAGATACATATACCGAATCATCAAGAAAGAATGATAGAGGGAACGAATCGCCTGGATTAACGCCGGTTATGTCAAGTGTTCTGGCATAATAAAATACAGAAACTATATCCTGGATATTCGAAGGAACCTTCTTCACAGCATTGCGACTGATCGCCATGTTGCTGTGTTGTTCAAACGAAACCTCGTCATCCTTCTTAAATCCACCTTCGCGTGTCCGGCGTATGAAATACCATGGGAATATGCCTTCCTCATCAACAAATGTTTCAAACCGATCTCTTACTTTAAAGAAGAAATCAAAAGCACCTTTTGATTCACCAATACCTACAATGTGATAGGTTGGTCGGTCATTCTTTTTGGTGTTCTTCTTTTTAATTTCAATAGAAGCCTCTCCGGCAGTTACTTTGCCTGTCAGCAATGAATGATAATATACCTGATAGGTTAATTTTTCGCCCCTTTGAAATGCCGAATTATCTACTTTTTGAAGCTGAGCAAATGCCGTTCCCGAGAGAAAAGTAAAAATCAGAATAATCAGGTTTTTTATTGTCTTTAATCTGTAAGGAGTCATTTTTTATTTTGCTTCAGTATAATGCTTAGTTTTTTATTCAATAAATGGAAATAAATCGGTAAGGCACTTTGTCGACTTCCCAGTTATTAAATGGTCATTTGCAAAAAGTGTTCCAAATTACCTAGATCTTGTTTATTCACATCGTTCACGCATATAACCGGGCATGCAAATAAAACCTTATAAGGCAATAAAACACATGCTATAATGATAATTAGCTACAATAGTGACTTAAAATTTCCCTCAACATTTCCTGGGTCAAAGGTTTGTTCTTAAAATCAGAAACTTCATTTGAAAAATCGTTTTCTGCCGACTGCCTGTCGCCGGGATTCAATGAGCTGGTAAGCATAAAGATAAGAATTGGATTACCTTTTTCAAAATATTTGCGTGATTTGGCTTCCTGAAGAAATTCAAATCCATTCATTCCAGGCATATTGATATCAAGGAAAACAAGGTCAGGGTATGGATATTCACTCTCACCATTAATACTTTTCTGAAAGTACTCAATAGCCTGATCTCCCGACTCTGCTGTTTTTACAATTGCATTGGGCTTTTCTTTCTTGATTACGTATGTATGGATGTAATTGTCGTGGATATTATCATCTATCAAAAGAACGGTGTTTATCTCTTTCATTACAGTTTTGGTTAAGTTTTATTAAGTGGATTGGTTAAGTTTGATTAAGTGGAATAGTAAGATAACCCCAATTAGTTTTCTTTTCTTTTTTTAGGGATGGTAAAAGAAAAAGTAGATCCTTTACCTGGTTCTGAATCTACGGTAAATTCTCCTTCATAGAGGTCAATTATTTTATTACAAGTTGCAAGTCCAATGCCGGTTCCTGGATATTCTGTCTGTGAATGCAAGCGTTGAAAAATAAGAAATATTTTTCCTAAATGTTCCTGTTTGATTCCGATACCATTGTCTTTTACAAAGAACTTCCATTCAACATCATTTTCTTGCGCCCAGACTGATATTTCAGGAGACTCTCCTGATTTTCTGAATTTTATCGCGTTTGTAAGTAAATTCTGAAACAGAATTTTGATTTCAGTTTCACTGGCTAGTATTACAGGAAGTTTTGCAACATTAATTTTAGCTTTATTATCTTTAATGGCTAAAGAAATATCAGACAATACTTCTTCCATTACTTTATTGCAGTCCACCCTCGTGTAAGTACTGTTTCGTCCTATTCTTGAAAAATCCAATAACTCGGCAATAAGAGTTTTCATTCTTTCGGTTGAATCGGTAATTACCTTCAGGAAGTAAAGAGACTCTCCTGAAAGCTTTTCTTCTGCATCATTTTTCAATAAAGTAGCAAAATTGGTAATGTTTCTTAACGGTTCTTGTAAGTCATGTGAAGCTACATATGCAAACTGTTCAAGTTCTTTATTTGAAATTTCGAGTTTCGATGCATAGTCCTTTAGCTCCATTGCAGCTCTTTTCTGGACTGTAACATCTCTTATTGCAGATAAAATGAGAGTACCCTCATCCGTGTGTAATGGACTAAGGCTTATTTCAACGGGGAATTCAGTGCCATCTTTTCTGGTGCCATAAAGTTCAAGACCTGTACCCATTTCTCTTACCAGCGGTTGGCGCATATAGCTATCGCGTTGAATGACATGAATTTTGCGGTATCTCACAGGCATTAGTATTTCCAGCTCATGGCCTAATAATTCTCGGCGTTCAAAACCAAACATCTTTTCAGTCTGAACATTAACCAAAACGATTAATCCCAATTGGTTGGTTATTATCATTGCATCGGGAGCAGATTCAAGCAAACTTTGAAATTTCTTTTCAGATTTTTTAATCAGGGTAATATCACTCATTAGAGAAACAATTCCCACAACATTACCGTCCGCATCCTTAAGCGTGGACAAACTAAGTGATACTGAAAAGCTCTGATTATCTTTTTTTAAACGCTCAGTTTCATGATCTTCTATTGGTTCTCCCCACAAAAGTCTCTCAACCAATTGAAGGTATTGATATATTTTATGCTCTGGGATTAATATATCAATGTTCCGGCCGATTATTTCCTCACCAGAATAATTGAATAAAGTTGTGGTAGCTTTATTTGCATAATAAATACTACCATTTTTAGTGGTTACAATTACTGAATCTTTGATAGAATCAAGTATAACCGGAAATAAGTTTGGTATATTAGGTATCTGAGTCATTTTTAAATTACAAATGGCCGCTGTTAATGGCCATTTGCTATCATAAACAACTCATACAGCAAGAAGTTAATGAAACTCCATGTCAGAGTCAAATCATGCTTCTGTTTCCACAAGACCATTCAATTCGATGATCTTGATAATCACCTTAGTAGCTTTTTCCATTGATTCAAGAGGCACAAATTCATATTTGCCATGAAAATTATGACCACCTGCAAAGATATTAGGGCAAGGGAGACCCATATAACTTAAACGTGAACCATCTGTACCTCCTCTTATAGGTCTGATATGTGGCTTTATACCTAGTTCTTCCATTGCTTTCTTAGCGGTTTCAACTATATGAAATACAGGCGTTACCTTCTCACACATATTGTAATACTGATCCTTAAGCTCAAGTGTAAATACACCCTCCCCATACCTTGAGTTCATAAAGTCGACACAATCTTTCATCACCTGTTTCTTTTTTTCAAAAAGATCATGATTATGGTCACGTATTATATACTGAATAAGAGATTTTTCGACTGATCCTTCCATTTTAGTAAGGTGGTAGAATCCTTCATAATCCTGAGTAAATTCTGGCCTTTCGAAAACAGGGAGCAGTGCATTTAGTTCCATTGCCATCAGTAATGCATTCTGCATTTTCCCTTTGGCATATCCCGGGTGGATATTTCTCCCCTGAATATTAATTTTAGCGCTAGCAGCATTAAAGTTCTCATATTCAAGTTCACCAATTTCACCACCATCCATGGTATATGCCCAATCTGCAGCGAATTTTTCCACATTAAATTTATCCACCCCTCTACCAATTTCCTCGTCAGGAGTAAATCCGATTTTTACAGGACCATGTTTAATTTCCGGATGTTTTATTAGATACTCTATTGCACACATAATTTCGGTAACCCCTGCTTTATCATCTGCACCAAGTAGTGTTGTGCCATCAGTAACAATCAGAGTCTGGCCTTTATATTGCTTCAATTCAGGAAAGTCGCCAGGAGAAAGTGCCAGCTTTAAATCCTTGTTCAATTCTATTTCACCGCCATCGTAATTATCAATTATGCGTGGTTTAACATTCACACCCGGCATATCAGGACTGGTATCAACATGTGCGATGAATCCTATAACAGGGAAATTTTTGCCATTGTTGGCTGGAAGGGTTGCCATTACATAACCATTCTCATCCATTTCAGCATCATGCAATCCCATTTCTTTAAGTTCATCGCGAAGCATGCTCAGCATAACCAGTTGCTTTTCGGTACTAGGACAGGTTTCTGAACCTTCATCGCTTTGTGTATCCAGGCCTACATACCTTAGAAAGCGATTTTTAATCTCTTCTTTCATAATAATATTATATCAAATGATTGTTTCAGGTTAAACATTACAAGTAGAATTATTCCTCTTTTTTAGCTCTGAGAATTTCCCAAATCATATATCCACAAAGTACAAGGAACATTCCTAATGCCAGTATTTCTGCCGAATGACTGGAGAACCATTCCTGGTTGACATAGTTAATATTACCAAATCGAAGCATTGCGCTGACCACTCCCATTAAAGCACCTCCCGCAATAAAACCTGAAGCAATAAGTGTCCCTCTTTCACGACGGGCCTGATTCAATTGTGCATCCTTTGAACGGGTACTAACAAACCATGCGATAATTCCTCCGACCAGCAAAGGTGTATTCAATTCAAGTGGAATAAACATTCCAAGAGAGAATGCAAGTGCAGGAACACCGATCATAGTAAGAATAAGTGCCAGAAACGCCCCACCTGCGTACAATAACCATGGTGCAGGTTTTCCTGACATCATAGGTTCGATCACTGCGGCCATAGCATTTGCCTGAGGAGCTACTAAAGCATCAGGCCCGGTAAATCCATAAGTCTTATTCAGAATCATAATCACTCCGCCCACTGTTGCGGCCGAAACCAATGTCCCCAAAAACTTCCATGTTTGCTGTTTATAAGGGGATGTCCCCAACCAGTAACCAATTTTTAAGTCTGTTATGAAACCACCTGCCATAGATAATGCGGTGCAGACTACACCTCCAATAATAAGTGCTGCAACCATACCGGCAGTTCCCGATAAACCAGCAGATACCATCACAAGAGAAGTAATTATGAGGGTCATCAATGTCATACCTGAAACCGGATTCGTTCCTACAATTGCTATTGCATTCGCCGCAACAGTGGTGAACAAAAAAGCAATAATCATTACAATGAAAAGGGCTATAAGTGCCTGAGTAAGATTGTGTATTACTCCAAACATAAAGAATATAAAGATTACAACGGTTGTAGCCAGTATTCCAAAAAGAATGATCTTCATGGGAAGGTCACGTTGAGTCCTTTTTGTCTCAACATCCATAGTTTTCTTACCTCCCAATTCCCTGATAGCCAAACCGAAAGCGTCTTTGATAATCTTGCTTGAACGGATTATACCTATTATACCAGCCATCGCTATTCCGCCAATTCCAACCTGGCGTATATAATTACGGAAAATTTCTTCGGCTGACATATCACTCAGCATTGCCGTTATATTAGCACCTACAGCAATGGTCTGTCCCTCAGAAAAATAGGAAACTATAGGTATCAGAACAAACCAGGCTACAAAGGAACCAGCGCATATAATGGCGGCATATTTTAATCCTATGATATAACCAAGGCCAGTAACTGCAGCTCCTACATTCATTTTAAAAACAATCTTATATCTTTCAGCAATCATCATACCTGCCGGGATGACTCTTGTTGTAAAAACTTCACTCCACCATCCGAACGTGGCAATAATAAAGTCATAGATTCCACCGACAAGTCCTGCAATAAGCAACAACTTAGCCTGATTACCACCCTTTTCACCAGATACCAGTACTTCTGTAGTGGCAGTAGCTTCGGGGAAAGGATATTTGCCATGCATATCCGCCACAAAATACTTTCTGAAAGGGATCAGGAAAAGAATACCAAGAAAACCACCCAGGAGAGAAGATAGGAAGACCTGATAAAAATGGGCTTCAAGATTCAGGATGTAAAGTGCAGGTAATGTAAATATGGCTCCTGCTACTATCACTCCTGAACTAGCACCAATTGACTGGATGATAATATTTTCGCCAAGAGCATTTTTACGTTTAGTCGCTGATGACAATCCAACAGCAATAATTGCAATAGGAATTGCAGCTTCAAAAACCTGACCGATTTTAAGACCCAGATATGCTGCTGCTGCTGAAAAGATAACAGCCATTATAAGACCAGTAAACACCGACCTGAAATTTACTTCGGGATATTTCTTATCGGCTGCCATTAATGGTTTGTACTCTTCTCCCGGTTTTAACTCAGTATATGCATTTTCCGGGAGACCTTTTACTTCCTGTTTGTGATCTGACATAGTGTTGTTGTTTGAGTTTAACGCAAAGTTAAAAACTCTTACCAATTTCAGATAAATAGATATGGTAATTTGCACTGGAATAAAAAATGAGGCCACTCATATTGAGTGGCCTTCAAAACACATTAAAAGCTAGTAATAAAATAGTTATGACAAGTATTCAGGATGCAACAATATTAATGTGTGAAATGTGCAAAGTGCTCCTGTATTTACTTTTTAAACTGTTTTTGTGATGTCCCAAACGAAAGCCCTGATACCAACTTCCTTATTAATTTCATCCATCTTCCTGACATTATTAAGCAATGGATCAACTAAACTGTCATCCACAATGGTCAATACTGCGGAATTCATTTCAGGCCATGTATGAGTGCCCATTCTTGGCTCACCTGTTTCAGAGCCTCGGCCCTGTACATTATTCCACCATGTAAATCCTCTGATTCCCATTTGGTCAAACATATATTCAACTCTTTCAGTATTGGCCTGGTTAAATGCTATAAAAACTGCTTTCATGATAATCGTCTTTTTTAATTTACGCTGAATTGCACTTGCTTTTCAATTTTTTTCTTTTTATTTCGCTCACCTCTCTTGCCAAGGGCTCCATACATCGCCGGCACAATTATCATAGTTACTAAAGTTGAAAAAACCAGACCGCCAATAACTGTAATACCCATAGGTCGCCATAGTTCAGAACCTTCACCGGTGCTAAGTGCCAGCGGCAACATACCAAGGATGGTTGTCAATGCTGTCATTAATACAGGTCTCAAACGTGATCTTCCTGACAAGATAATTGCCTCATTGAGCTCATATCCCCTATCACGCATAAGGTTGATATAGTCAACCAGCACAATACCATTCTTTACAACGATACCAATCAACAGCACTGCACCCAGAGCTGCAATCATACTCATGGTTGTCCCCGTTAAAAATAGTGCAATTGATACTCCGCTAAATGCAAAGGGAATTGAGAGCATGATAATAAATGGCATTTTCAAGGATTCAAATTGCGAAGCCATTACTATATATACGAGTATCAAACTAATAAGCATTAGTAATAGAATATCGCCAAAAGATTCCTGCTGATCCTGATAAGCACCTCCAACATTAACCATAATTTCCTGGGGAATACTTACCGATTTGAGCTCTTTATTAATTTCCTGCGCGAGGGTTCCCAATGGAATTCCATCAGCTTTTGCCGAAACTGTAACTAGTCGCTCTTTTCGTTTATGCTGAATAGATGGTGGTCCCCAATATTCCTGTACAACAGCCAGTTCTTTAAGCTTAATTTTTTGACCCATTGGGGTAGTAATAGACATCTCCTCGAGATCAGTGATCGAATTTCTTGATTCTTCAGCCAATCGAACTTTGATGTCATATTCATCACCTTCTTCTTTATACTTAGAGGCAACCAGACCACTTACCCTGTTATATATTTGGGCTGAAATATTGGCAGTAGTAAGTCCATGCGCAGCCACCTTTTCACGATCTATTGAAATCTGGAGTTCGGGTTTATCTTTCTTTCTGCTGATCATTACATCACTTGCACCTTTAACAGTACTTATCTTTTGACGCAAGTTTTCAGCCAGTTGATTCGTTTGGTCGAAGTCGTAACCATAAATTTCCACATCAACCGTATTCGTCGCACCTCCGAATCCCTGACTTGAAGTGCTTACAGTAGCATTGATAATTTCAGGAATAGTTGCTAGTTGCAATCTCAAGTCACTTGCAATCTCAAATACCGACCTTTCGCGCTCATCCCTGTCCTCCAGCCTCATCATGAAATTAATTACATTCGAACCAGTGGTAGTAAACAGCGAAAACATTCCACCTTCATCATCAGAACCAGAGGAAGCTGAAACAAGAATAACTTCAGGATAGCGTTCTGCAATGATCTGCTCGATCTGACGGGTCACTTTCATTGTCTCTTCGACTCTAGTCCCAGTCTGTAACTCGATACTAGCAGACATACTGCTTTCATCACTCTCCGGCATAAAGTCGGTTCCAATAAATGCAAACAATCCTATTGAACCTAAAAAGATAAGTAACCCTCCTATAAGGGTGGCAGTTTTATGGTACAAGGTCCATCTTAAGCTCTTTACGTAAATATTATCAAGTTTGTTAAGCAATGGCTCCATAGTACGGGAATGGCTATACCACCTTTCTTTCTTGGTAAGTTTATTCATTCCGAGTAATCTTGCTGAAAGCATAGGGGTAAGTGTAATAGCAGCAAGAGTTGACATAACTATGGTAATTGAAACAATCCATCCAAGCTGATTAAACATAACTCCGGTCATGCCTGACACCAATGTCAAAGGCAGAAAAACAGCAACAATTACCAGGGTAGTTACTATAACGGCCAGCCAAACCTCATTAGTTGCATAAATAGCAGCTTCTCGCGGTGAACTTCCTCTTTCAATATGTTTAGTGATATTTTCGAGTACTACAATCGCATCATCAACCACCATACCGATAGCAATAGAAAGAGAAGTAAGTGAGATGATGTTAATTGAATTACCTGTTGCAAACAAATAAACAAAAGCTGAAATCAGTGAAATCGGTATAGTAAGAATGATAATAAAGGTTGCTCTCCACCTCCCTAAAAACATTATTACAACAAGGATAACGAACAGAAACGCATACATAAGTGTTTCTGAAAGGTTATTGATTGAACCCTTGATGAATGTTGATGAATCGAATATCTCAGTGATAGTTACATCAGGAGGTAAATTCTTCTTAAGCTGGTCTAAATTATCATTGATGTCCTTGGCTACTTTGACTGTGTTAGCTCCCGATTGTTTCATAACAAACAGGCGCAAACCCTGTTTTCCATTAATTTTTTCATCTAATGACAGGTCTTTCAGTGAATCTTTCACTGTGGCTACATCTCTCAGGTAGATAGCATTACCCTGGTAATTGCCAACTACAAGATTTTTCAGTTTTTCGCTATCATTAAATTCACCCTGAACCCTTAACTTGTAATCCATCAGGCCCATTTTCACATTTCCTGAAGGCATATTTATATTCTCAGCACCAATAATTCCACCAATCTGTTCAACGGTTAAATTATAAGCATCCAGTTTGCCAGGATCAGCATCCACATATACAACACGCTTTGGAGCACCCATCATTGAGACGGAACCTACACCCTCAATTCTGTTTAATGGATTGACTATCTTTTCATCAATAAGTTTCTCGAGTCCCATATAACTTTCTTCAGCAGTGATGGCATAGAAAACTATAGGCATCATATTGGTACTGAATTTAAAGATTGAAGGTCTGTCAACATCTTCAGGCAGTCCTTCCAATGTCATGTCGATAACATTTCTGATATCATTGGCGGCTTCATCAAGGTTCGACTCCCATTCAAATTGTATAGTAATAACTGAAAGGTTATCTAAGGAAGTAGAAGTAATTTCGTCCAGATTATCCAGTGAATTCAATGCGTCTTCGAGAGGTTTTGTTATGTTGGTTTCCACATCAAGCGCATTGGCACCAGGGTAGGTTGTCATAACAGAGATAATTGGAGGCTCTATCTCAGGATAGAGGTCAACAGGCATTTTGATGAGTGCATAAATACCCACTACCATTATTCCAATGAATAACATTAAGGTAGTGATTGGTTTGTTTACCGCACTTTTATATATACTCATGGGTTTTTGTGTTACTGGTTTATTTTAGTTTTTCGTGTTAAGTTATGATTACTGAACCACCTGAACTTTCATTCCGTCGAGCAGACGTGCCTGACCACTGATGATAACTTTGGCTCCTTCTGTAAGCTGGTCGCTAATTACTTCAACATTATCATTAATACGCTGACCCATAGTGACTGCAATTCTCTTAGCTACACCATTTTCTTCAACAAACAGGTATCTTTCATTTGATCCCTGCATTTTAAGTACAGCCAAAGCAGGTAATAGCAATGCTTTAGTTTCACCTGGATTTAAAGTAACACGACTATACATACCGGGACGCAATGCTGCCGAAGGATTGTTAATGGTAATTTCCACCTGGAATGTACGGCTACCGGGATTAATGGTTGGATGCACCAAGGTTATTTTACCTTCAAAGGTCTTATCAGGATAAATATCACTGGTAACAACTGCAGGCATTCCGGTTTTAATTCTAGGGAAAAAGTTCTCAGAAATATTGACTACAGCTTTAAGCCTGTCAATCTGAACAAGTGAAAGGATTGCTGCTTTTCCGGCTCCAGTATTCGGAACTGCCGAATACATTTCGCCCGATTCAAAGTATTTACCCGATACCAAACCATTGAACGGAGAAACCAACCTCGTATTTTCCTTCAGAAAGTCGACATTTGTTTGTGCAATTTCATACTGGGTTTTTAACTGGTCGTATTGCTGTTTTGCTACACTCCCTACTTTTTGTAGAGTATCTAATCGTTTGAAATCAGTAGCCAGGCTTTTTAATTGAATCTCAGCCTGATGTAATTGGGTACGGTCCATTTGAACAAGCAGCTGACCTTTCGAAACTCTGTCACCTACCTCTACATTTATACTCTCAATTCTACCAGGGGCAGCAGGAGCAAAATGAATTTCTTCAAAGGGCTGAAGAGTGGATTGGTATTCTATTGTCCTTGCAATAGTTTGTTCGTTGAGCTGAATAACTTTTACAACCTCAGGTTTTGATTCAGCAGCCTTAGGATCGTTAACTGGTTTCTCTTTCTGAGAACACGAACTAAGAGTTATAACAAGTGCAAGTGCTGCAAATAATATCTTTTTCATTGTGATTTTTAATTATTGGTTTATTAATTGGTTGTGTACATTTTTTCGAGTTGAAGTCGGGCATCTAGTAGTTGCATTGCAGCGCTGATATAATCAGTTTCAGCTTTCAGATAATTATTATCGGCTGTTATCAGATCGAGTCCTGAAATAAGACCTTGTTCATACTTAAGTTTCAGGCTACTGTAAACTCTGCGTGAAACTTCTATATTAGCTTTCTGGTTTTCAAATGTTTCAAGTGCATTTATTACATTAAATCGCAATTGTTTGTCTTGAATCATAAGTTGGTCTCTAACAAGGTCACGATTGTTTTGCATCGTCTTCAGGTCAATAAATGCCTGTTTCGTCTGTGCAATTCTTAATCCGCTGGAGAAAACAGGAATGTTTAACTGTAAGCCTACAACATGAGGAGGTGACATATCGAATTCTGGTCTCAAAATTTTATGAGTAAAAGAATAAAAACCAGCCAAAGTAGGTAAAGCAGCAGATTTTCTCATATCAACCATCTTTTTACTGATATCTACCTGCTGATTCATTAACTGAAAATCGAAATTGTTTTCAAGTTTTAATGATTGGGCCAGGGTGACTTCAATATTTGCCTGTTCAAGTACCATTTGCAGGTTATCACTAAGAACCAATTCAGTGTTTATATCAGTTCCCAATTGTAGTCTTAACATATTCAATGCAAGCTCTAATTGTCTTTCAGAAGCTTTGACAGCATTTTCAAGGGTGTTAACCTGGATAAATAACTGATCTACATCATTCTGTTCAATTATACCTACACCGGCTAGTACCTCAGTTTTCTTATAAAGATCCTTCAGATTACTGAGGTTGAGTTTTAACCGATCGTATAATTCATTTGAGATCAATACAAGGTAGTAACTGTTGGTAACTTGCGTCCGTATATCGGTTTCAGTCTTTTTATAGTTTATTTCACTTAACTCCTTGTAAAGTTTTGCAGTTTGAACACCAACAATATAACTTCCACTGAATAGGAGTTGTGAAACCTGCAAGTTGAAGTTACTTGTTGGTTTGATGGGGATTTCTGTTGCAGGCATATCCTCGCTGAAGCGGATTGACATATTAGCCCCCATTGAATTAGTATAGTCTATCTTGGCATTGGCTTGTGGAAGCCCGTTTGCTATAGCTTCACGAATAGACTGCTGTGCTTTCTGAACTGCCAATTCTGAATTGACCAGTGTCTTATTAAATTTTAAAGCATGATCAATCGCCTCATCGACAGTTAGTGTGAGTGATTGTTGGGCCATAACATTTGAACCAAATAGGAATAGTATCAAAAGTAACCCAGTAAGCTTAAGTTTCATTGCATTAGGTTTTAGGTAGTGCATTAATCAGTTAATTTTTCACCTGCGATTTATCACAGAATAGGAATCCATGTTCTTATAAGAGACAATAGACGTTAGTAATTTTAAATGGTTACATGGGTTTATTAGTTTTCTTGTAAATTTTCGAAATATTTATCCATAAGGGTCAAGCCTTTCTTTGTGCAAATGCCTCTGAAATAAGGAAGAAAGATATTTTCTAATATGGCATTTTTTGGGGGATTCAGTGCTTTAATTCTGTAACTGGTGTGAATTACCGACACCAATTCGTGCAAAAAGCTGTCAACTAAACTAATATTAAGATCTCTTCTAAAAACGCTCTGCTCAATCCCTTTTTTGATAAATGTATATGTTGCTGAATACTCATTTATTTTTTCGGTCTCAAAAATTAGTGAAACAGATACCGAGGGGAAGTACAACAACAGATCATGTTCTAAAGCCGGGGGGATATTTTGCATATACTTGCTCTCATTTTCAAGTACAATCACCAAAGCCTCTATAACATTTTCAGTATTCCCAATAATCTCAATAATGGCTTTATTCTTTTCAATGATCATTCTCTTGATTGTAGCAACTGCTAATGTATCTTTTCCCTCAAAATGTTCATAAACAGTCCTTTTTGATACTCCCGCCGCTTTGGCTATATAGTCCATTGTTACACTTCTGATCCCTCTTTGAAGAAAGGCTTCTGTTGCAGCTTTCAATATTTTATCTTCTGCAGATAATTTGTGCTCCTTTGGGTTATCTTTCCAGGAATATCTGTTATTTTCCGAATTATCAGTCAAAATCTTAATTGTATCAGTCATTATTTAATATAGTCGTTTACAATATTTGGGACTGCAAAACTAAAAAACTATTTTGGTTTTTCAGTTTTTATTTTAATATTATTTTAAGCTTTTAGGAAATTTTAACTTAACTTGGGGCTAACAGCTCAAAGTGATTTATCAGTGAAATGATTCTGACTATACTGATGTCTTGAATCATGATTCTGAGAATCAGGACTGATTAAACAAAACATAGGAAATAGTACCTATTAAATTCAGTGAATAATTGGCAGAGATAATACAGGACAACAAGTGAGTTTCAGAACCTTATCCGAGCCAGAACCGGTAAATGGTCAGAGAGATATTTTCCCGAAGAGCGGAAGTCGATAATTGAATTGGTCAAAACTTCGGTGTCATAGGACACAAATATAAAATCAATAAGTGTCGGGTTATCGAATTCAGGATCAAAGCTTATATATGACACTTCGGGTCCGGTCTTTTCTAAAGCTCTTACCCTTGAATCAACCATAACCACTTCATTTTCAGGATAACTGATGATACGGTAAGCTCTATGTTTCTCAGTCACATTAAAATCGCCGGTTAGCACCACAGGTAATTTACCTGCCAGTTGAGCTATTTTGCGAATTAAAAGTTGGGCGCTCTCTACTCTGGCAGTGTCTCCCATATGATCGAAGTGAGTATTAAAAGCTAAAAAGTGCTCACCCGTCTTTTTGTGCTTAAATTCTGCCCATGTAACAACCCTGTTGCATGCAGCATCCCATCCCCTGCTACCTGGAATTTCAGGTGTCTCCGAAAGCCAAAAAGTACCGCTTCTTACCACTCTCAATTTTTTCTTTTTATATAGCAAAGGACTGTATTCTCCAGCTTTTTTCCCGTCATCACGTGCCACCCCCAGGCTCTTGTATCCTTTAAGGTTTTTCTTGAGATAATGCAATTGATGATGCATCACTTCCTGCAATCCTATGATGTCAGGCGAAATGTCCGTGATTTTTGCCGCAAAATCATCTTTTCTGAAATCCCATTGATTTTTGCCGTCATCCTTAACATCTAGGCGGATATTCCACGACATTACATCCAGTGAGACCTGCTTTTGTGCGATGGCGTAGAAAGGCATTATTAACATAAGAGTTATAACAACGGCAAACACCTTGGTCTGATTCAACTGCCTATCTAGCAACATGATATTTATATATTTATAAAGTGCGAATTTACAACTTTTTATGCCAACGCCAGTCTTAAAGCCATACATAACATGTAAGTGGAAAAGAACCATATATTGCAAATTTATTGTACTTTTGCACCTCTTTACAAAAAACCATTTTATACTGGAGTTCTGATGAAACGATATCCTGAATACAAGCAACTTAACCTTCCTGAAATTGGCAATGAGATACTCAGGTCGTGGGAAGAGGAAGATATATTCAAGAAAAGCCTTAAAATTCGTGAGAATCACGAACCATTTATATTTTACGAAGGACCGCCTTCAGCAAATGGTACACCAGGTATCCATCATGTGATGGCACGCGCTATTAAGGATATTTTCTGCAGGTACAAAACAATGAAGGGTTTTCTGGTTAACCGTAAAGCCGGATGGGATACTCATGGTCTGCCAATTGAAATTTCAGTCGAAAAGACCCTTGGTATAACCAAGGAAGATATCGGTAAAAAGATATCCGTCGAGGAGTACAATCAGGCCTGCCGCAGGGAAGTGATGAAATATAAAGATATGTGGGATGATCTTACCCGTAAAATTGGGTACTGGGTTGATCTTGAACACCCGTATATCACATTCGATAATAAATACATGGAAACCTTGTGGTTCCTGTTGCATCGTTTATACGAAAAAGGTTTGCTTTATAAAGGTTATACCATTCAGCCTTTTTCACCGGCTGCTGGCACAGGATTAAGCACACATGAGTTAAATCAACCGGGTTGTTATCGCATGGTTAAGGACAACACACTGGTTGCGCAGTTCAAGGTTGTAAGGAATAACAAGTCGGAGTTCCTTTTTGATGATCTTCATGGAGATCTGCATTTCCTGGCATGGACTACTACTCCATGGACACTGCCCAGCAATACCGCCCTGGCAGTTGGAAAGAATATTGAATACGTAAGGGTGAAAACTTTTAATCCATACACTTTTTTACCGGTTACGGTCATACTTGCTAAAGACCTGGTATCAAAATATTTTCCTGACAAGAATTCCGAACTCAGCTTAACAGAGTATCAACCCGGGGATAAAAATATTCCTTTCATAACCGATAAAAATTTCAAAGGAACGGATCTGGAAGGTATTAGCTACGAACAATTAATGCCTTATGCACAGCCAACTGATGGCGATGCATTCAGGGTGGTTATTGGTGATTTTGTCACTACTGAAGATGGTACCGGCATAGTGCACATCGCGCCAAGCTTTGGAGCCGACGACTTTAAAGTAGGCAAGCAGAATGGAATAGGTTCACTTACTTTGGTAGACCGCCAGGGAAGATTCACCGAAGAAATGGGTGAATTTGCGGGACGGTATGTAAAATCGGAATATGCCCCCGATTACGATCCATCCAATGACCAGAATGTTGATATTGATATCATTATTAAACTCAAGAAGGAAAATAAGGCCTTTAAATCTGAGAAATACGAACACTCATATCCTCACTGCTGGAGGACCGATAAACCAATATTATATTATCCTCTCGACTCATGGTTTATTCGCACGACCGCTTTCCGCGAGAAGATGATTGAGTTTAACAAAACTATTAACTGGAAACCCGAATCCACAGGAACAGGTAGATTTGGAAACTGGCTTGAGAATCTGGTTGACTGGAACCTCAGCAGGTCACGTTATTGGGGTACTCCATTGCCTATCTGGGTAAGTGAAGACAGGGAAGAAGAAATCTGCATTAGCTCTGTTGCCCAACTCAGAGATGAGATTGAGAAATCCATTGCTGCCGGTTTTATGACCTCAAACCCGCTTCAGGGTTATATTCCGGGTGATAATTCAGACGAAAACTATAACAGGTTCGATCTGCATCGTCCTTATGTTGACGATATTATATTATCCTCGTCTACAGGCAAGAAGATGCTGCGCGAACCCGATCTTATTGACGTTTGGTTCGATTCAGGTGCTATGCCTTTTGCCCAGTTCCATTACCCATTCGAGAACAATGATAATCTTGAGGAATACTTCCCTGCTGATTTTATTGCAGAAGGTGTTGATCAAACCCGCGGATGGTTTTTCACTCTGCACGCAATTGCTGTTATGGCATTCGACTCGGTGTCATTTAAAACTGTAATTTCCAACGGACTGGTGCTCGACAAGGCAGGTAATAAAATGTCTAAGCGACTGGGCAATGCTATTGATCCTTTCGAAACCATCGAGAAATACGGGCCAGATGCTACCCGTTGGTATATGATTACTAATGCCCAGCCGTGGGATAATCTCAAATTTGACCTTGACGGGATAGCCGAAGTTCAGCGTAAATTCTTCGGAACATTATACAACACTTATAATTTCTTTGCCCTGTATGCCAATATAGACAAATTTAGCTACAGTGAACCGGAAGTTGAATATTCCGAAAGACCAGAAATCGACAGGTGGATTTTGTCGGAGCTGAACTCACTAATAGAAGCAGTTGACGGTTATTATGCCGATTTTGAACCAACCAGAGCAGGAAGGGCGATAGCCGACTTCACAGATGAGCATCTGAGCAACTGGTACGTTAGGTTATCGCGCAGACGTTTCTGGAAAGGTGAATACACCAAAGATAAAATATCGGCTTACCAGACACTCTACACTTGTATAGAAACCATTGCAATACTTTCAGCCCCCATAGCTCCTTTCTTCAGTGACAGGCTCTTTATGGACCTCAATGCAATTACTGGTAGAAATAAAGCACAATCGGTTCATTTGGCCGATTTTGCAAAGGTTAATACATCTTTGATTGACAAAGCACTGGAAGAAAGAATGCAGTTGGCACAACAAGTGTCATCAATGGTACTTTCTTTGCGTAAGCAGCATAGGATCAGAGTCCGCCAACCATTGCAGAGAATAATGATTCCACTTACCGGTGAGGGACTTAAAGAAAAAATTGAAGCCGTACGAAACCTGATACTTAGTGAAGTCAACATTAAAGATATTGAATTCATTAGTAGTGAAGGTGTGCTGGTTAAGAAAGTAAAAGCAAACTTTAAAGCTCTCGGACCACGCTATGGTAAGTTGATGAAACAAATTGCTGATGCAGTCGGCGGAATGGAGCAGGCTCAGATTGCTGAATTTGAAAAGAATCGCACGCTCAAATTAAACATCGAAAGCGAAGAAGTGGAGCTTACTGAAGGGGACCTCGAAGTTATTACCGACGATATTCCTGGCTGGGTTATATCCTCAAACGGAAACCTTACCATTGCATTGGATATCACTATCACTGATGAATTACGTAATGAAGGACTTGCTCGCGAACTTGTTAACCGAATCCAAAATATAAGAAAGGATAAAGGATTTGAAGTTACCGATAAAATAAAGATCCAATTGGAGAAAAACAGTGAGCTTGAAAGAGTAATCAATCATAATAATGTTTATATTTGTTCAGAGACATTAGCCACCTCACTTGAATTAATCGGACAAATTGAACCAAGCAGCAGAATAGTGGTTGATTTAGCAGATGAATTACAGGCTGCTGTCAGTATCACAAAAGTGAGCTGACAGTTGCATTTTATTAATTATTGATAACACTAAATTAAGGCTATGAAAGAATCTCAGGAAGAAAACGTAAAAACCCGTTATACTGATGAAGAACTCGAGGAGTTCAGAAAAATCATACTTGATAAGCTTGAAAAGGCAAGGCGAGACCTGAAAATGCTCACAGAAGCTTTTGCCAATAGCAACGAGCATGATATCAGTGACACATCACCAACTTTTAAAGTTCTTGAAGAAGGTTATCAGGTTAATTCGAAAGAAGAAAACAGTAAACTTGCTGCACGTCAGGATAAATTCATTACTGCACTTGAAAATGCCCTTATAAGGATCGAGAACAAAACGTATGGGATCTGCAGAGTTACAGGCAAACTTATATCTAAAGAACGCTTGAGAATTGTACCTCATGCCACACTTTCTATTGAAGCAAAATTAAATCAGTCAAAGCCTTAAGATTCCCTTGAAAAAGTCGCTTCTCATCGTTGCTGCTATCCTGCTCATTGATCAGGTAATTAAATTCTGGATAAAAACAAATATGGCCCTGGGCCAGGAATACAATGTTTTCGGTGACTGGTTCCTGATACATTTTACCGAAAATCCTGGAATGGCTTTCGGACTAGAATTTTCAGGTGATTACGGGAAGCTTATATTAAGCTTATTCAGGATCATTGCAATTACAGTGCTTTTGGTATACATGTATAATATTACCCGGCACAAGGTTTCAAACCTTGTGTTGGTTAGTTTATCACTGGTACTTGCAGGAGCCATTGGAAATATGATTGATAGCGCATTTTATGGTTTGATATTCAGTGAAAGCACCTATTTTGAGACAGCCACATTTTTACCACCCGAAGGAGGATATGCCACATTTCTGCATGGTAAGGTGGTAGATATGCTATATTTTCCCATTGTCGATGGTACATATCCTGAATGGATACCCTGGTTGGGTGGTTCGCAATTCCAGTTTTTCAGACCAGTGTTCAATATAGCTGACTCCTCAATCACAATTGGAGTTGTGATGATGGTCCTTTTCCAGAAAGAATTTTTTGGTAAAAAGTAAAGATCAGCCTTTCAAACTTTTTATTTCTTCAGTCAATTCGTCAAGTTCTCTTGCTTCTGAGATCCTGAATCTTCCTATACGGGTTCTTCTCAAAACAGTAAGGTGAGCTCCACTGCCAAGGGCTTTGCCAAAATCCCTTGCTAAAGCTCTGATGTAGGTGCCTTTGCTACAAACAATCCGGAATTCAACGTCGGGTAAATTAATAGCAGTTATTTCAAATTCACTTATTTTAACCGGACGGGGATCAAGAACCAGTTCTTTTTCCTTTCTGGCATATTTATAAGCTCTGCGCCCACCGATTTTAATAGCCGAAAACACAGGAGGTACCTGCTGCAGATCACCTGTAAGGCTTTGTGCAGCCTCCATAATCAGTTCTGGTGTCACATGGCTGTACTCATATACATTGTCAATCTCATGTTCAAGATCGTAAGAAGGAGTAGTAGCACCAATTCTGAATGTACCGGTGTACTCTTTTTCCTGAGCCTGGTACTCGTCAATTTTTTTAGTAAATCTTCCAGTACAAATAATCAGCAAACCGTCGGCTAATGGATCAAGAGTGCCGGCATGGCCAACCTTGAGTTTCTTAATACCCAGACTTTCGCGGATAGCAATGCGCAATCTGTTCACTACATCAAAAGATGTCCACTTCAGGGGCTTATTTATTAACAGTACTTCGCCTGTTTCGAAATCATAACTCATTTACTCGGCAAGATTGAGACTGTAGCCTGACAACATCATCACAATGATTACGAGGCCTACTACAATACGGTACCAGCCAAACCATTTAAAACCATAACGGGTGAGCAGGGCAATAAATGACTTAATGGCAATAAGTGCAACCACAAAAGCCACCAGGTTACCGATTAGTAATGTAGAAATATTTTGACCTGAAATAATTTCAAAATTATCGAAAAGCTTATAGGAGGCAGCGCCAAACATTGTAGGAACAGCGAGGAAGAATGAAAATTCAGCAGCCGACTTCCGGTCCATTCCCTGTGTCATTCCCCCAATTATAGTAGCTGCTGAGCGAGATACGCCGGGGATCATTGCAATACACTGAAAAAGACCGATTTTAAAAGCTGTCATGTAGCTAATATCTATGTCAACCTGTGGTTTATTAAACCATTTGTCCGCAAATACCAGCACTACACCTCCAACGACAAGCATAATTGCTACTACCAATACACTACCCAGCATACGGTCAATTACATCCATCATTAGGAAACCAATAATGGCAGCAGGCAAAAAAGCAACCAGAAGCTTATAATAAAAGTCAAAACTCTGGAAAAACCGCTTCCAATAAAGTACAATCACTGATAGTATAGCCCCAAACTGAATGTTTACAGTGAAAGCTTTAACAAAATCGTCAATTTCCATCCCCAGCAATTCCTGGGTAATAATCATATGTCCTGTTGAAGAAACAGGCAGAAACTCTGTAAGCCCTTCAACTATCGCAATAATAACAGCTTCAAAAATGGTCATAACAAAAGGCTAGTCGCGTGGCTTCTTCATTATGGCATAAATCTCCACACAATAGCCTGCAAGTATAAGAATAGGAGCAAGGGTAAGACGCCTGAAATTAAACATACTGTCGTTAAATACATTAGGATCATCGGAGCCACCACCTATCATTAAGAGGAAACCTGCCACTATCAGCACCAGGCCAATCAGCATCCACTTATAATTTTCCCGTTCAAAGGCAAATTGCCGTGTGGCTTCTTTATCCGACGGTCTTTTGTTTTCTTCTCGCAATGATTTGGCTTTCATAATTATGTATAATATAGTGATCAGTGAAATTTATGGGACTTAAGGTTAAGATATCTTCCAACTGCCAATAGTGTTGAAACTCCCGTAATAAACAAACCTAGTAACGTTACCAGACCAAAAAGGCTTAAAAACAAATCTATATCCTGCAGCTCTATCAGTTCGGGTAAGGCTCTGCGCGAAAAATAAAGCACCACTCCCAATAAAAAAATAGCGATTAGCGAGCTAATAAGACCATGTAAAAGACTCTTCAGTATAAAAGGCTTACTTATGAACGAACGGGTAGCACCTACCAACTGCATGGTTTTAATAATAAACCGCTTACTATATACACTTAGTCTTATCGTATTATTTATAAGAGCAATGGAGATTAGGAGTAAAACAGTACTGAAAGCGAGCAGTATGATACTTATGCGCTTAATATTGTCATTTACAGCATCCACCAAAGATTTATGGTAAAATACCTCCTTAACTACGCTGTTATCCAATAATCGCTTTTCAATCACCTTCAGGCTGTCATTATTTGCATAATCAGCATTAAGACGAATATCAATCGAAGCAAGCAAAGGATTGTAGCCGAGAAAATCAATAAAATCTTCACCTAATTCTTTAGTGAGATCTTCAGCTGCCTTTTCGCGGGTTATATATTCGGTTGATTTAACAAAAGATTCGGTATCCAGTCTTTTCTGAAATTCGAGAATGCGGGCATCCTTAATATTCTCCTTTATGATGACTGAAAAACCGATATTTTCTTTCACATAATCTGATAGTTTACCGGCATGCAGAACAATAAGCCCAAGTAAGCCAAGCATGAACAGCACCAATGAGATGCTTATAATGGTTGTAATTGTAGAAGCCTGAAGCCTCTTACGGCCTGATTTATCTTCGCTGCCCGACATCCTTTAAATGATAATGACTGCGAAAGTAATAAAAAAAAGCTACTATTTAGCGGATTTTTCGAGATTAACGTCAACGTCAACCCTTATACTTTTTGCGATATTATTAGCCACTGTATTAGGGATTTTGATATTATAATCGGCAACTTGTACATAAAAAGTTGATTGGCCTCTTACTTTATCCCCATTCACTTCAAGTGTCCCCTTTTCAGATATTTTACGAGTGGCATCTTTAATGGTCAGGTCTCCTTCGATTGTTACTTCATATTTTCCATTTTTCGTCAGGTCCACTTTGTCCAAATTGGTCACTTTGCCCTTAAAGGTAGCATTGGGATACTTGTCCGATTCTACGTAATTTTCGTTAAAATGTTCCTGCATTAAAGCTTTTTCGAACTGGAATGATTTCATAAGTGCTTTAAACACCAAATCACCCGACTGAGCATCGAGAGCTGCATTTACTTGTCGGTTATGTGCTTCAATATCTTCCATTGGAGTAGAGGAGAAAAAGCGGATATGACCTGTTTTTGTCATATACTTCTGAGCATTCACTGCGGTGATGCTCAGTGTGAGCAGAAATAGTGCGGCTATTATTTTTTTCATTTAAATAATTGTTTTAATAGTGAATAAAAATGGGGTTTATTTTTCAGGCACTGAGCAATGTTCCATAATGACGTCAATTTCATTATACCCAGTACAATATCCTTTGATCGCAAGTTGGGATCCGGGAGTAATAGCAGCCAGGTCATCCGTATATTCGGGGATGAATGCCATCCTTATTCCTTCATCACCAAACATTCCTTCTTCAATGGCAAAGACGGCGATTGTAAGTGAATCGGACGTTTCTACATGACTGAGGTCGCCCGAAACCAATAGTACCTTACCGTTATACTTTTGACCGGCAGCTGTTGCATCCTGTTTAAATTCAGCAAGTAGGTCGGTGGCAGACACTTCAAAGTCGTGACTCTTTTTGGCGTAATCAGGTTGCGGTTTATTATACAGGAAGAAATAAACCATTACAGCTCCTATCACTATCAGGGCGAACAACACCCCCAGTATAGCCATCCATTTTCTTTTCATAGGTAAAAAGTTTTGTCTTAAAACACATGAAAAAGAAGAAAGTTTAAAGAGGATTTTTTGATATACATAAATTGATGCCAAGTCGTAAGAAAAACTAAATCATCTATCATTCAACTCTACGTAATACCTATAGTTGACCTAGCTTTTACCTAGCGTTTACTTAGAGTTCACCTAGAGTTGGTACCAATTTTAAAAGAAGTTGACATAGGAGGAAGCTTACAAATGCCATGGAGATTTCCCTTCCTCAATATCCTTTCGCGATACCCAATACTGGTCGATAACGGTGGTTTCTTTTTGATCCCAATAAGCGGGTGATACCCGGGAACCCGATGGAGTTTTAAGGCTCATTTCATAAACTGCAATAACCGGATTGAAGATTAAGTCAGTGACCCCAATTGTACATTTTTCAATTCCTTCTGAATCTGCCTGACAGTCGGTAATTACATCGAAACCGTTAAAAGTGAGCAGGCCGGTAAGGAATTTGCACCGGTCGGGAGTTGTAGCTTTCTCAACCACGGTACAGCGGGTTCCTTTTATTTCTTCAACTATATGTTTATCTTGTAATGGCATGGCTATCCTATTTTAGAAAATTCCTACACTGACATTAGTTATCCATTCATAAACCTGACTCCAGAATCCAACAACAAAGATCCCCAGAGCGCTAAGTACCAATCCTGTTCGTGTTACCCAATCGCTGTTAAACGTAGGTATGGGATCGGTGTTTTTATTAATGAACATAGCTTTTACTACTAACAGATAATAATATAACGAGATAGTGGCATTAAGTACTGCAATAAGCACCAGCCAGTAATAACCCGCAGAAGCCGCCGAAGTGAAAAGGAAAAACTTTCCGAAAAATCCAGCAACGGGAGGTATACCGGCTAATGAGAACATTGCCAGCATCATCAACAGACTAAGTTTTGGGTTGGTTTTGTAAAGTCCATCATAATTGTCCATCGAAAGTTTTCCTGTGGCATTTTCAATAGCAATCACAACTCCGAAAGCACCCAGGTTTGAGAATATGTATGTTAGTACGAAATAAATAACAGAAGTCATTCCAATTTTACTTCCGGCCATGATACCAAGCAGTATAAAACCTGCCTGGGCAATTGAAGAGAAAGCAAGGAATCTTTTCATGTTTTTCTGTCTCAAAGCAAATAGGTTACCTACAACCATTGTGGCAATAGAAAGTGTATATAATACTTCTGTCCACACTTGCATAACAGGGTAGAACACCTTAAAAAGAATAAGCATCAGAACGAATGATGCAGAACCCTTTGATATAACTGAGAAATAGGATGTTATACTCGTAGGAGCACCTTCATAGACATCGGCAGTCCATAGATGGAAAGGAACAAGAGAAATTTTGAATGCCATACCCGAGATGAAGAGCAGAAGTGCAAGCACTTGAAGAGGGGAGTCAGTTATATTAAAAGATACTTCACTAAAGTAAATGGAACCGGTTGTTCCATAAATAAGTGATAGACCGAACAATAGAACACCTGATGAAAGTGCTGACGACAGAATAAACTTAACACCCGCTTCTGCTGATTTTGTCCTGTGATGTGTATAAGCTGCGAGGGCAGCTAAAGGAATAGAAGCTGTTTCAAGTCCGAGGTAGAACATCAGGAAATCCCCTGAGGAGATCATAAAATACATTCCGACAAGAGTAGAGAGGAGAATGACAAAAAACTCACTCATCTTTTCACTGTTTTCTGGTTTAATGAGCCAACCATATGACTGAAGAAGTATAATAAGCACTCCCGTATTTATTACATTTTTCATCATAACAATAAGAGCGTTTGACTGGAACATGCCACCGAAAAGAGTGCCATGGAATGACGGCAAATAACCGACTATTGTATGGATGATGAAGAATACAACTGCAATTGGAATGATAAATCTCTTCTGTGAGGGTTTCATTACCAGATCAATAATAAGCACAAGCAGGGTGATTATAACGAGCACCAACTCATGCCTCATAATTAAAAAGTCGTTTATGTTCATACGATTGATCTATTGTTCTTTTCTTAAAAAATACTTACGAATGCTGAAGTTGCTAAGCCAATTTTAGTCATTATTGGCTCAAGGCTGATATTTATCATATCGCTAAGCCATAATGGGGCAATTCCAATTCCAGCAATTGATATAACGAGAGTGATGGTTGATAGCCTTTCAAACCAGGTTGCATCTTTAAGGTGCAGATAATGGTCATTTTTAACCGGACCGAAGAGAAGTATTGCCACCACCCGAAGTATATAAACGGCAGTTACAACTATACTTGCAATTGCCATTATGGTCAGTACACGATGGAATGTATCCTGGTGTTGGAATGATCCTACGAAAATTGTCATTTCGGCTACGAATCCACTCAATCCGGGTAAACCCAGGGAGGCAAGTCCCGCAATTACATAAACTACGGAGAGAAATGGAATAACTTTCATTAATCCGCCCATTTCATTGATCATACGAGTATGTGTCCGACCGTAAATCATCCCGATTAATGCAAAGAAGAGGGCTGTCATCAAACCATGAGATATCATTTGAAGAATGGCACCGTTAAAGGCAGTCTGGTTCATCATCAGGATTGCAAAAAGTACAAGTCCGCAGTGACTCACTGACGAATATGCGTTAATGTATTTGAGGTCCTTTTGGAAGATGGCTCCAAAAGCGCCGTAAAGTACTGAAGTAGCTGTGAGGAGCAGGAATATCCATGCTTGTTCCTGTGCTGCATCGGGCATAAGAAATATAGCTACCCTGAAAGCACCATAACCTCCCAGTTTCATAAGCACGCCTGCATGAAGCATTGATACGGCGGTAGGTGCTGAAGCATGACCGTCAGGCGACCAGGTATGGAATGGAAACAAGGCTCCTAAAATGCCGAAGCCGATGAAAGTAAATGGGAATAAGAAGCGCTGCATTTCAATGGGTATGGTATTCTTAGCTATTTCAAGCAGGTTCCATGTAAGGGGTTGTCCTTCAGGTGCCGAGAAGAAATATATTCCCAGAAGTCCAACCGTAAGAAGTGCTGAACCTCCCATTAGCATAAGAGTAAGCTTCATGGCGGAGTATTCCTTTGGACCGGATCCCCAAATACCAATAAGCAGATACATGGGAATTACTGCCACTTCATAAAACAAAAACATCGTGAACAGGTCGATGGAGATAAAGAATCCATACACGCCTGTAGCAAGTAATATCAATGAAATGAAAAATTCTTTTGAGAGGAAGTTGACTTCCCATGATGCAAAAATACCTGCAAACACTACTAAGGCCGTCAGTGATATCATAGCAACTGATATTCCGTCAACACCGACTGCATAGTGAATATTTAAGCTTGGAAACCACAAAGCATCATAGGTGAATAGCATCTCAGCCATATTGCCGGCATTCCTTTCGCTTAAGTAAGCAAAAACCAGCCACGCAGCAAGCAATAACTGAATCCCCATTCCAATGGCAGCAACCAGACGTATACGTTCCATAGTTTTGGAGAAACCTATCAGGAGGACTGTTACGACCGGAACTATTACAAAAAGTGATAGAATATTCATGTTGGTTCTTTTACAAATTGGTTAATTATCTCTGCCACAAGAAGATGAATACGATAACAAGTGTTACTGTACCTGTAATAAATACGTAACCATACTGTTGCAGTTTACCGCTCTGAAATCCTTTGATTAAGCTTGAAGCGGCTACTATAGTATTTCCGATAAGGTTCATAGTTCCATCAACAATATGTCGGTCGAACCAAGCAACAGGTTGTGAAATATATCGGAATATGATCTTTTTAGTCACAAACAGGTAAAGCTCATCCATATAGAACTTGTTGTAGGCTCCTCTATAAAATCCACCCATTGTAGCAGCGATTTTATCAGGGATAGCCGTTGTTTTGCGGTACATTACCATTGCAACGAGAATACCTGCTATACCAATTAGTACTGATGGCACAGCAACAGCGTAGTTTATATGGGCTTCAAAAGGCATTCCGTCGGAAGTGACTAACTTACTGAATGGCAGAAATCCCGAAAAAACTGCACCAAAAGCAAGGATCATTAATGGTATTGTCATAATTAAAGGAGATTCATGCGGAGTATGGTGGTAGTGTTTTTCTTTGCCCCAGAATACATTAAAGTACAGACGGAACATATAGAATGCTGTTAGTCCTGCAACGAGAAACTCTATGGCAAACAATATCTTATTGTGGTGAAGCGCTGCGGAAAGGATTTCATCTTTGCTGAAGAATCCTGATAAAGGAGGGATACCGGCAATTGTAAGACATCCGATGAGAAATGTAATGTGCGTTATTGGCAGGTATTTCCTTAGTCCACCCATCTCACGCATATCGTTTGAATGTACGGCATGTATAATAGCTCCTGCACCCAGGAATAATAAAGCTTTAAACATGGCATGAGTAAAGAGATGCCAGTTTCCTGCCATAAATCCTAATCCGTCATGCCCGCCAAAACCTGAAACGCCCAGCGCCAGCATCATATAACCAATTTGAGACATAGTTGAGTAAGCGAGGACTCGTTTAATGTCATTTTGTGTACAGGCAATTATAGCAGCAAACAGTGAGCTTATACCTCCCACCCAGGCTATAACAGTCAGTGCATCAGGAGCTACAAGTGCATAAACAGGAAATAATCGTGCTACAAGGTAAACACCGGCAACAACCATTGTTGCTGCATGAATGAGTGCTGAAACAGGGGTTGGACCTTCCATTGCATCGGGCAACCAGATATGGAGCGGAAACATAGCCGATTTACCGGCACCTCCCATAAAGATGAAAATCAATGCCCAGGTTATTGCACTCAACCCCATGAATGTCAATGCTCCTGTGTGTGTAATAGCCGGACCATCAGAACTTACAAGTGTCTGGAAGTCGAAGGTTTTGGTCATAAATGACAACATCAGGATACCTATAAGGAATCCCAGGTCTGCAAAGCGGGTAACTATAAACGCTTTCTTGGAAGCTGCAACGGCACTCGGTCTTTCATAATAAAAGCCAATAAGCAGGAAAGATGAAACACCAACAAGTTCCCAAAATATATACATCTGGAAGATATTGGTAGCCAAAACAAGTCCTAGCATTGAGAAAGTGAATAACGACAGGAAGGAAAAGAATCTGTGGAATCCCTTTTCACCTTTCATATAACCTATGCTATAAATATGCACCATCAGTGAAACGGTACTCACCACTACCAGCATCATAACGGCAATGGGATCTAGTAAAATCCCCAGGTTGATGGTAAGGTGTTCTGTAAGATGAAGCCATGTGACCTCAAATGCTTTTAAAGACTGGTATGCTTTTCCAGGTGTATGGCTGGTCCAGAAATAGCTGATAGCTGTCATGTATGAAAGTACAGCAACTATGGTTAGGCCTATAGTGCCGATAAGTCCCGATACCAGGGGTTTGAACTTGTGTCCCGTAAGTCCTGTAAGGAGAAAAACGAACAGGGGTATAATGGGTACAAGGAATGTATAGGAATATGCGTTCATAGTTTAAGTTATGGCGTGGTTTTACTTCCTAGTATTTCATTTGATTAACCTGATCGACTTCAATCGACTTGAAGTTTCGATATATATTGATTATAATAGCGATAGCAACAGCAGCTTCAGCAGCAGCAACTGCTATAATGATCAGTGTGAAGAAATGACCCTGAAGGTTGTCGGGGTACAGGTAACGGTTGAAAGCTACAAAGTTTATGTTTACCGAATTGAGGATCAACTCAATTGACATCAGCATGGTGATCAGGTTACGCCGTGTCAGGAATCCAAAGATTCCTATGAAAAACATAAGAGTGCTTAATATCAGGAATGATTCTAAGGGGATGTTTCCGGTCATAATTTTTATATTTTACTCCTGAGTAGGGTCAGATTTCTTTACAATATCAAGTCTTTCCTTTCGTGCGGCAATTATGGAGCCTACCATTGCTGCGAGCAATAGTACAGAGACCAATTCAAATGGAAGGGCGTATCCGTTTTCACCATACGACACAAGTTGGCGACCAACATTCTGTACATCTGAAGAGATGGCAGGATTAGATGTTGGTGTGAATTCGTGGGTTACGATAAGGATAATAGTCAGTGCAGCACCTGCAATTACCGAAAGTGCTGGCAGGATACCCTGATTAAATGTTACCATCCGGGCCTTTTCACTTATATGGCTTGTAAGGAGAATGGAAAAGATCATAAGCACTATGATACCTCCTGCATAAACAGTAAGCTGCACTGCAGCAAGGAAATTATAGTTCAGCATGAAATAAAGACCTGCAGTGCTTACAAGGACAAAAAGCAGGTAAACTGCGGCCCGTAATATCCGTCGGGTGGTTACTGTTAGGATTGAGAATCCTAGTATGGCTCCGGCAAACAAGAAAAACAATATGTTACTATCCATTTATTATTTGATCTGATGGTTGCTAATTATTCTTTTACGCCTTCCATTAATTTTGAACCCGGCTTGTTTAATACCTTGGTAAGCTGAGAGCGGTCCCAAACAGTATGTTCAAAATCCTGGCTCATTATAATTGCTCCGGTAGGGCAGGCCCTTATGCATAAATTGCAGAATGTGCACATTCCCAGATGATATATATGCTTATCAATAGCTTTTTTCTTTTTGCCGTCCTCACCAACCACTGTTTTTGAGATAATTTCTATGGTGCCATTAGGGCAAGATAATTCGCATAATCCACAGCCGGTGCACTTATGCTCATTGTTTTCGTAATGTGGCATTACAACTTCTCCACGAAACCTTTCGGCTATTTTTAAAGTATCACGGTTTTCGGGATATTGTTGTGTTACGTTTTTCCATGGGGTGAAAAAGTACCGGCCTGTAATCATCATTCCTTTTACAAGTGTGATGAATCCGCCAAAGATTTCACCGAAATATTTTATAATAGACTTCATATTGTGTCCAGTTTAGAAATGAAGACCCAGTAATACCACGGCTGTCATCAGTATGATATTAATTAGATTAATTGGTAACAGATATTTCCACTCGAGATTGAGGATCTGGTCAACCCTGAGGCGCGGGAAGGTCCATTTGAACCACATCATCAGGAAGATTACGGCAAATACCTTCAGGAAGAACCATACAAGCCCGGGTATGAAGTCCATAACCGCATTAAATGCTTCAAAGTCGCCAAAATGCAATGGCATCCAGCCTCCAAGAAATACAGTGGTAGCCATTGCTGCCACAATAAACAGGTTGATATATTCAGCGAGGAAGAAGAAGGCAAATTTAATACCTGAGTATTCTGTATGGAATCCGGCTGTAAGTTCAGATTCAGCTTCTGCGAGATCAAAAGGTCCACGGTTTGTTTCTGCAGTTCCCGCAATAACAAATACGAGGAATGCTATCACTGCAGGAATATGTCCCTGGAAGATAAACCACAGGTCGCGCTGTCCTTCAACAATTCCTGAAATTTGCATGGTGCCTGCAAAGATGATCATTGTGATTAATGATAGGCCCACCGAAAGTTCATAGCTCACTATCTGGGCTCCTGAACGCATTGCCCCTATAAGTGAATATTTATTGTTTGAGCTCCATCCTGCTAGCAATACACCAATGACACCGACTGATGAAACAGCAGTTACAAAGAATACACCTATATCAAAGTCGAATGTGGCCAATCCCGGAGCAAAAGGGATCACCGATATGGCCATAAATGTTACTATGATTACAATAAAAGGTGCCAGGTTGTATAAAAACTTGTCAGCCCTCTTTGGTGTAATAAGCTCTTTCATGAGCAGCTTGATAAAGTCGGCTATAGTCTGCATCAATCCCCAGGGACCAACCCGCATTGGGCCCAGACGTTGCTGGAATGCTGCACAAACCTTACGTTCGGCATATACCAGGAAAAGCCCGAATACAGCAACGAATAAAAGATATGCAACACCCACGATAGTCCATTCAATAGCCAAAGTGGCTGTGGAACTAAGGTTAGTAGACAGTGATTCATGAATCGACTTGGTCAATGGTGCGAAATCGTAAATATTAAAGGCCATCGAATTATAGTTCAGTAGTTAGGTTCATAAACTCTTTATCTGTCAATATCAGGTATCACGAGGTCAAATGTCCCCATGATAGCTACAAGGTCGGCTATCTTCCATCCTTTTGCAATTTTGTTGATAGCAAAGAGATTGGAAAAACCGGGTGAACGGAACTTCATACGGTAGGGGTTTTTCTTTCCATCAGAGATAATATATACTCCAAAGTCACCCCGAGCGGTCTCTACCCTTTGATAATATTCGCCTTCAGGCAGTTTGGTGACGCCCTTGAGCTTTACTGCATAGTCACCGGCAGGTATGTTGTCGATGAGTTGATCAATGATGTTCATTGATTCATACATTTCTTGTATGCGGAGGTGGTACCGTGTGAACGTATCACCATCAGTGCCCATTATTTCATTGAAATTTACATATTGATAGGCTCCATAGGGTTCTTTTTTGCGAACATCGCATGAGAAGCCACTTGCACGGCCTGAAGGACCGGTAACACCGAAAGCAATGGCATCTTCTTTTGAAAGAATACCCACACCTTTTGTTCTTTCTTTAAATATTACATTTCCTGTTAGCAATTGCTCATATTCAGGGAGTTTGGCCCTGAATTTCTTTATGAATGCTTTTACATCTCTTTGAAAGTCAGGATGTATATCGAATTGCACGCCACCAGGTAAGCTGTAATTTAAGGTAAGTCGGGCTCCACACGTAGCTTCAAAGATGTCGAGGATATCTTCCCGGTCTCGTAATCCGTAAAAGAAGGTGGTAAGTGCACCCATATCCATTCCAAAAGCACACCACCAAAGCTGATGAGAAGCAATACGTTGCAGCTCATTAAAGATGGTGCGTATATATTTCACTCTTTCAGGTATTTCTACCTGAAGTGCTTTCTCAACAGCCATACTTACAGCTTCATTGTTCATATGAGCCGACAGGTAGTCCATGCGGTCTGTAAGATGCGGAATCTGATGGTAGCTGAGACTTTCAGTCATTTTTTCAATACCACTGTGTATATAGCCGATGTGGGGTTGCACATTCAGCACAATCTCACCCTCAAGTTTTACCAGTAGTCTGAGAACTCCATGGGTGCTGGGATGCTGTGGACCCATATTGACGAGGTAATCATCAGTTTTGATCTCGTCGCTCGATAAAATGATTTCTCTTATTTCTTCCATGGGTTATCGCGATACAATATGAGTTTCGTCCTGATAATCTTTTCGCAAAGGGAATCCCCAATTGTCATCAAGGAATAGTCGGCGTGGTTCAGGATGGTTGTTGAATTTTATTCCCAGAAGGTCGAAAGCTTCATTTTCATGAGGATCGGCAGTTGGCCATATGTCTGCCACCGATTCAACCACAGGATTTTCCCTGCCAGATGTGTTCACCTTGGCTACTAAGATGTGATTATAGGTCGTTGATTCAAGATGGTAAATTACCGTTAGGTGGTCGGCAAAATCAGCGCCGGAGAGGCAGAATAAATAATCAAAAGCCAGCTCAGGAGTATTTTTAAGCTTGAGCATGAATTCATGGTGATTTTCAAGCGGCATAACCACTTCCACGAATTGAGTGCCCATCCTGACTTGTGCACCAGGTAAAAGGATGCTGAGGGTTTGAATAAGCGAATCGTTGGTCATAGGGTTGCTGTTTTGGCTTATCCGGTTACTTTGTTACTTTTTTCTTTGAGTAATTACGTTCAGTTCGGATCTTCTTCTGAAGTTGCATTAATCCGTAAAGGAAGGCTTCGGGTCGTGGAGGACATCCCGGGATGTACACATCAACAGGTATCACATGGTCGGCACCTTTAACGATAGAGTAACTATTGTAGAAGAATGGTCCGCCTGAAATTGCGCAGGCCCCCATTGCCATGACATATTTGGGATCAGCCATCTGGTCATATAGACGTTTCAGTACCGGCGCCATTTTATAATTAATTGATCCGCTAATTACTATCATGTCGGCCTGACGTGGAGTTGCGCGTGCTACTTCCATACCAAAGCGGGAGAAGTCGTGGCGAGATGCGCCTACAGCCATAAATTCCATCGCACAACATCGTGTACCAAAAGTGAGTGGCCATAATGAATTTGAACGGGCCCAATTGATGAGGTCATCTAATTTAGTGAGAAGGATACTGCCTCCTTCGTGTGATTCTATTATTGGGTAATCTGGTCCTATTTTCTCTTTCATGAGTATTTGTTCCGGAATTATCGAATTTTAATGAATATAGAAATATGCAGGATGAATTATTATTCCCATTTAAGAGCATGTTTCTTCCAGCCATAGAGCAGCCCGAGACCAAGCACGGCAAAAAAGATCAGGATTTCAATGAAAGCAGTTATTCCAACTTCCCTGACAACGGTTGCCCATGGAAAAATAAATACTGTTTCAACATCGAAAATGAGGAATATAATTGCAAACAGGTAGTATCCAACGGTATATTGCAGCCAGGAGCCTCCGATGGTTTCGATGCCGCATTCGTAAGGCTCAAATTTTAGTGGGTTGTATGATTTGGGTGGTACGATGCTTGAAAACAAGATAGCACCACCAACGAGTATCACTCCAAGTATGAAGAACAAGACAAGTGACTGACTTTCCATATATATAAGTATCTAGTTTTAACAATTTGGTGCAAAAGTAGGAAAATGTAAATACCAAATTAAAAAAAACAGAATGAATTCATGAAGAAGTGCTAAAATACATCAAATGAGAGAGTTACGACAAAATATATGCTTGACTATTGAAGTCCCAAAACCACTGCCCCTTTATGTGAATATACACTTCCATTTGTATTCAGAATCTCAGTAAGAATGACATAAATGCCTGATTTTGCCAGCTCTTTTGATTCTGTTATCCCATCCCATACAAATTGATTGACATTACCTGCAAGATGATTAGCTGCCAGAGTGCGAACCATACTGCCATAAGCGTCGAAAATTCTTATTGTAATCAGATTACCTGGTTCATCGAGGGTGCAGGATATTATGAGATTATCATCTTTACCGTCGTTGTTAGGAGTGAAAGTTGATGGCTCAATTTCAATTTTGTTGTCAGGCTTTTTCGAAATCATAAACTGGGAGTTCTGATATCCCGGTGATGCGAAACCGACGCTATGAGAAGCCGAATGCCAGTTTGAGATTTGAATAGATGGCTTCATTGGGTCTATTTTTTCCAGGGACACACCTTTTGTCGAGGTCAATAATGGAAAGTGCATTTCGGAATCGTAATAAACTATATCCAGTATTTCATCATCATTGTTTATCAGGCAAAGTGTGGATCCGGAATTTGGGAGTGCCGGGAAATTTTTGGTTTCTACAATTGAAGCCTGAGTCGGTACAAAGTAGTCAGCTTTTACTCCTTCAGGATTTGAGGTAAAAGCCGCGTATACATGTGGGAAAAGTGATCTTCGTTCATTGCTTAGTAAGTAATCAGATTGTATCTGACCACTGATAGTATCCATAAAGGCAATCCTTATATTTGTAAGATCGATATTATAATCGGAAAGGTTATAAAGTTCAATAAAATCAGCACCATTAGTCAGTGGTTCAAAAAGGATTTCATTGAATAATAGATCACCTGCCTTTGGGGGATATGACCACCCAAATTCAGACATAGCTGTCTCTTCGATTGAATTACCAGCGCAATCCTCAATAATATTATTTACAGATAAAATATATTTGAGTTTTTTATCGAATGATTGTGAAAAGTTTAAAACTGCTGACGTGTATTCAGGGGCTATGAGTTTGACTCCAACCGGGAACCCTATTCCTCTGTCAACTTCATATGCATAAACATCTGAAAGTTTCAGACTATCAATCGATTCACTGAAGTGTACCTGTATTTCAGTTTGGGATGTTACCATTATATGATCTATATGGGGAGGCTGATCATCAGAGTTGATATTAAAGACTGAATTAATAGTCCCGGGAGTTCCACCGCCTATATTCTCGGATGCAGTCCAATTATTAAGTCCACCGCAGGGATTCATTGGATCAATGAGTTCAATCGACCAACCTCCTGCACTTTTACGGCTATCATGGTACCATTCTTCATTGTACGATATAGCGTGGATTAAACAGTCGTTGCGATTTTTGAGAATAACCGGACAACCTGTATTATTTAGAGAAAAACCGGAAACTGCAGAAACCTGACCATAATTCTGCATTAAAGTATCATTACCAGCGCTTGTTATTATATGGTATCCTTTTGAAGGAATAGTGATTTCAGGAAGTTTTTTCTTTGATGACCCGACACACAAATAGTAATCATTAAGTCGGACAGAATGATTAGCACGGTTATATAACTCAAGGTATTCACAAATAAACTCCTTTGATGGATCAGGATCGGCCATTATTTCATTAATAAGTATATCAAACTCCTTGATAGGCGAATACTGGAAATTGGTCATAACCGGATTCATAATATTCCCGGTTATATCGGTTAAATTTTCTACTGTTAGCGAGTATAAAGTATCTTCCTGGAAATCACTATCAAAGAGAACCTGCACTATTGACGGATCATCTTGAAGAGTACCTGCTGCAATTGGGTTTATGGAATGAGAATTTAACTTATAATTATTTGGATTCCCGGCAGAGATGTTGCTGATTGTTTCATTGAATTTAAGCTCTATTTTATTTATATCAGAAGCATCGACGGATAAAAATTGTGGTGGTGTAGCATCAAAAATTAAAGGTCCGGCATACAAATCGTCGAAATAGAACTTAGTGGCATTACTCGAAGTATGCCTGCATTCTATCCCAAAGAAATGGTAGTCCTCCCAGACTTCATCAGTTCCGGTTGCTTGAAATTCATACGCTGTATTTCCGGTCGAATCTGCCCATATTTCCCATTGTCCATCATCTCTGACAATCTTGATTCTTACAGAGAAAGCCTTTGCCAGAAATCCATCCTTTCCGCGTGCTACAAGAATATGAGATTCACCATCCTGTCTATAAAGTTCTATTGCATCAGTAGTTCCTGTTTCGCCAAGTTTCAGGTAATATCCATTTAGTGAGGAAGAAAAATCTTGTTTGTCGGTGACTAGAAAAATTCTTGAATTATTGTTATCAGAGGGACTAAACGACATCTTTACCCAAAAACTCCATTCCTGAGGTTGATCGAAAAGAGGGGTGAATATAGAATTTACACCCTCACCTGATGAGGCCAGTTGTAATTGAAAATTACTATTTACTTTATAATTTGAAGTGTCACCTGACCAAATAACTCCGGTACTCAGAGAACCGTCAGAAAAGTTTTCGTTTAATTGTCCGAAAGCAAGGCAGGGCAATAGTAAAATTAGTAGAACCAGCTTCATTATGGCAAGAATTTAGGGCTATTACAAACGGCAATAAAAGTACGGATATATTTAAATAACATCAATTCTTTCTCCTTTTTTTCTCGACACAATAATGATTATATGTACTTTTGCGTTTCAATATTATCTGAAGCAGGGTATGAAAATCGCTATAGTTGGTGCTACCGGATTAGTGGGTAGCGTGATGCTCAAAGTGTTAAATGAAGGTAAGTATATTCCCATAACATCAATTGATGCTGTTATTCCGGTTGCTTCAGAAAAATCCATAGGCAATGGAGTGTCATTTAAAAATGCCACTATTAAGGTAGTTTCTATTGCCGATGCCTTGTCAGCGAAACCTGATATTGCCCTGTTTTCTGCAGGTGCTGAGGTTTCGAAAGAGTTCGCCCGCAAGTTTACCAATATAGGTTGTGTGGTAATCGATAATTCATCTGCATGGAGAATGGATAAGGATATCCCTTTGGTAGTACCCGAAGTCAATGGAAGTGTTGTTACTGCTTCTGACAGACTGATTGCTAATCCAAATTGCAGTACAATACAGATGGTGGCTGCCTTGGCTCCCCTACATACTAATTATCGCATTAAACGACTGGTAGTATCAACTTATCAGAGTGTTACCGGTACAGGTGCCAAAGCCCTGCGTCAATTAAATGACGAACGCCAGGGAATAAGTGGTATGAAGGTTTATCCTCATCCAATTGATTTGAATGTTTTTCCTCATGGGGGAACCTTTTTATCAGATGGCTATACTACAGAGGAGGTAAAACTTGTGAATGAAACACGTAAGATCATGGGTGATGACTCACTGGCCATAACAGCTACTGTAGTGAGAGTGCCTGTAACAGGAGGTCATTCAGAAGCCCTTAATGTGGAATTTTATAGTCCATTTATGATTGAAGATGTGGTTGCTACATTAACAAAGGTACCTGGATTAATTCTGCAAGATGATGTTGAAAGGGCGGTTTATCCGATGCCAAAATATACAGAAGGCCGTGATGAAGTGTTTATAGGCAGGATACGAAGGGATAATTCAGTGGAAAACGGGCTTAATATGTGGGTGGTTGCCGATAACCTTCGGAAAGGAGCTGCAGTAAACGCCGTGCAGATCGCAGCAATGATGATTGAGAAGGAATTTGTTAAAGTATAGTTTTTAGCGTGAAGATCATTAGTGATGTTTCTGTCCCTCTGAATATCAATAACCCGGTTATTACCGTGGGTACTTTTGATGGCTTACATGTTGGGCATCGACAAATCCTTTCGAGGGTGCTGGAATTAGCTAAATCTAGAGCGAAAGATAGCGCTGTGATTACTTTCTACCCTCATCCACGGATTGTTCTCGGCCAGGATGTAGCGCTTCTGAATTCTCAGGAAGAAAAGAGACAAATTATTAAGAGTACCGGGATAGCAAATCTGATTGAGATTCCATTTACACTCGAGTTTTCTGACCTTTCAGCAGATGATTTTATTTCTTTTATCAACAACATGATTAAGCCCTCAGTGGTAGTCATCGGATATGATCACGGCTTTGGCAGGAACAGGTCAGGTGATATCGATACGCTAAGGAAGGCAGGTGAATTGTATGGTTTTGAAGTGGTTTATATGGAGCCGGTGTTTGTTGAGGAACATAAAGTGAGTTCTACTATTATCCGAAATCTATTGCTTGACGGCGAAGTAGAAATTGCTTCGCGTTTGCTGGGAAGCCCATACTCCCTGATGGGTAAAGTTATAAGAGGTAATCAGATTGGTAAACGAATAGGATTTCCTACTGCTAATCTGTTATTGGATGATCAGTACAAACTGATACCGGCAATGGGAGTGTATGCATCACTTGTGGAATATAAAGGGGAGATCTATAAAGGTATGACCAATATAGGTTTAAGGCCTACCATTAATGCTCACCAATTGACTGTTGAGACAAATATCTTCAGTTTTGAGGAGGATATATATTACGAGAGCCTGACAATAAAGCTCATAGAGCGTATAAGGGATGAAAGGAAATTTGGGAATCTGAATTCACTGAAAGAACAACTTAAGGCTGATCGCGAAACTACCATCAAATTGTTGAAAGGATATTGAGTAACCTCAGGTCTGTGAAACTACCATTTAATCCTTGAAAGGGATATTGAGTAACCTCAGGTTTGGATTATTCATTTTGATTTTCTTACAATCATTCCGATATCAATCAATCCCACCATTCCCATTCTTGAATGAATATTCTCTATTTCAATCCTGTACGTTCCTTCCTGATGGAAACTGAAATTTTTCCATAGTATTTCTTCTATGTCCCACTGATTTCCGGCAACACTTCCCCTGAATTTGCCATTAGCATCTTTTAGAAAAACAGTACGTTCGAGAATGCGTTCTTCTCCTTCAGGAGTGGTAAGAATTATATTCATAGATATTTCATTGTAGGGAAACTGATCGAGGTGCCGGATTGCAACCACTATATCACCTGCAGTTTCTTTCTCGATGGGAATGTCGAAAGTCACTTTGTCGAATCTTCCCCACGTATAATTGTCAAATTTGTGGAATTCACGATAGATGCTTCTGTCGCATGAAGCGAAGATAACGAGTGTGAGCAGGGCGGTGAAATATAATCTAAAGGATGGTCGATGATCCATTATAATGATAATTGATTTATGGTTTTTGTCCCTGATGCTTTCTATAACATGGAGACATTTGATAGATATAAGCTGTTTACAACAAAAATACAAAATGGAGCGGATATTGTTTGTTACATTTGCATGAATAAAAGTGAAAGGGATGAGCAAACAGAAATTCTATGTGGTATGGAAGGGCAGAGAGGTGGGAATTTTTAAGACCTGGAAAGAATGTGAGCAGATGATAAAGGGATATGAAGGGGCCAGGTACAAGTCGTTTGAAACTGAGGAACAAGCAAGGGAAGCTTTCGCCGGGGGAATTCCTCCTTATAATCCTTTCGGGACATCATCTGTAAAGAAAAAAGCATTAATAGCAAATCCCATCCTTAACAGTATTTGTGTTGATGCTGCCTGCTCCGGAAATCCAGGCGTAATGGAATACAGAGGTGTTAGCACTGCCACCCGTACTGAGTTATTCCATCAGGGACCATTTCCTGAAGGAACAGTGAATATTGGCGAATTTTTGGCTATTGTACACGGATTGAGCTACCTTAAGCTCAGAGGATTGTCTCTGCCGGTTTATAGTGATTCGGTGACAGCAATCAAGTGGGTAAGGGATAAAAAGGCCAACACAAAACTCATCAGGAATACAAAGAACAGTGAACTTTTTGATCTGGTGGTTCGTGCCGAAAACTGGCTGAAAGTTAATTCTTATGATAACCCCATACTCAAATGGGAAACAAGTGCCTGGGGAGAGATATATGCAGATTTTGGCCGAAAGTAACATACAAAGTAGCTCATGCTACAATTTTTTTAATGAACCAATCAACCACAAGAATTTTTTGAAAAAGTTGAATGATTATATTATATCTTTGCACCGTTGAATGCCCTGGTGGCGGAATAGGTAGACGCGTCGGTCTCAAAAACCGATGAGCGAAAGCTCGTACCGGTTCGATTCCGGTCCGGGGTACAAGGTTAGTAAGCCCTGTCATATTAAATGGCAGGGCTTCTTTATTAGGCGTAATTCCAATCAGGGAATTTCATAGACGAAATTTCATCAGTAAATTATCACAATCTACAAATGATAAATGAATACAGACGACCAGGCTTTACACTCTGAATGAATTGGTGTTTTCCATAGCAAGGAACTTTGTAAGACAAACTAATGGATATTCATCTTGTTATTTTTATGGTAGTTTAACATTGTAATTGATAACCCGTAATTTCTTATTGCCTAATTTTGTATGCATATTCGTTGTATTATAAAGAATATTATCAAGAGATTAAAATGCACAATTATAAAAAAAGGACAATATATCTACCTTTAGCTCTGGCCTTTGTATTAGCTCTTGGCTTTATACTGGGTATTGTGGTTGTTAAGACCCGTACGCTTAATCGTAATCTTAGTTTATTGCAATCGCTTCAGTCGGCAAAATACGATCCGGTGAATGATGTACTGGGCTATATTATGAAAGATTATGTTGATTCAGTAGATGCTGGGAAATTAGAGCAATATGCTGTTGAAGGGATGCTAAAAAACCTCGATCCACATTCACAATTTATTCCTGCTGAAGAATTTGATGAAGTGAACGAATCTCTGATGGGCAATTTTGATGGTATCGGTGTTCAGTTCAGAATTGAAAGCGACAGTGTTTATGTTGTTAATACCATACCCGGAGGTCCTTCGGAGAAAGTTGGAATGCGCGCAGGAGACAGAATTGTAAAAGTGGATGATAAACTGATAGCAGGCGTAAAGATTGAGAACCGTGATGTGATGAAGATGCTGAAAGGTCAGCGGGGAACCAAGGTAAAGGTAAGTGTATATAGAAGAGGTGTTCCTACGCTCATCAATTATAATATAACCAGAGATGTAATACCTACTTATTCCGTGGATGTGGCTTTTATTTCTCAGCCAGGGACAGGTTATATTAAGCTATCAAAATTCTCATCTTCTACTGCACAGGAATTCAGCGAAGCTTTAATATCGCTAAAAGGCCAGGGAATGCAACAACTGGTGCTGGATTTACGAGGTAATAGCGGTGGTTTTCTTCAGTCAGCCATTGAAGTTGCCGACCATTTCCTTAAGGACAAAGACCTGATAGTTTACACAGAAGGCCATAACAGACCTAAAGAAGTTGCCTTAGCCACTAAAGCGGGATTGTTTGAAGATGGCAGAGTAGTTGTGCTGATTGATGAAGGATCTGCTTCTTCTGCCGAAATCGTAGCAGGTGCTTTGCAGGATAATGACAGGGCTACCATTGTTGGACGAAGGTCATTTGGCAAGGGCTTGGTTCAGGAGCAATTGAAACTACCGGATGGTTCTGCAATCAGACTTACAGTAGCAAGGTATTTTACACCGAGTGGCCGGAGTATTCAGAAACCATACGTTAATGGTCACTCTGAAGACTATGAAAGTGAGTTGTACGACAGGATGTTAAGGGGTGAGTTTGAGAGTGCTGACAGTATAAGGTTTAATGATTCACTCAAGTACATTACCAAGGGAGGTAAGACGGTATATGGTGGAGGTGGAATCATGCCCGATATCTTTACTCCGATTGAGAAAAATGAGAAGTACCAGTATTATAATGCGGTGCTAAACAAAGGTATCATGCACCAATTTACTTTTGAATACACGGATAAGAACCGACAAAATTTAAACAGGTATCGGAATTTTGATGAGTTTAACCGCCGGTTCGTAATAAGTGATGGAATCCTCAACGATTTCATTTCGTATGCCGAAGAAAAAGGTGTTAAAAGAGATCAGGCCGGTATTGAATTTGTCAAAGGGGAGATGACGAATCTTATGAAAGCCTTAATAGCTCGTAATATATTTGACGAAAAGGGCTTTTACCCCATCTATCTGAAAACTGACAAAACCTACAAAAAAGCCGTTGAAGTCCTCAGAGGGAATAATTTTAGCAGCATAATCATTCCTGCTTGTGGGGAGTATCGAATGCAGATATGACTCAGCAGATCGATTTGATTATTATAGTTATTCCTCTCCCTGCCATTCAGGACGACTGACAGGGAAAATAAAGAAGTTTAATAAAATTACTATTCTACTGT
>JAEYSM010000092.1 GCA_023434665.1 Bacteroidota bacterium
ATGGAATCCAGCACCTTTCGGTGGATGGCCTCCGCAGTAGGGTGGTCAGATGACTTCTTTAAAACTTCCAGCACAGCCATACGCTGCGGAGTCACTTTAAGACCAGCCTCTGACAATTCCTCTAAGACCAGATGTCTGATTGTTTCCATTCCTATTTTGTATTAATTGCTTGTTTGTAGTAAATACAATTAAGAAGGGAAAATGTTCAATTAAAGAGAAGAAATTTTCTGTTCGGAAGAAAAAATCTCAAACCAAAGGGTAATAAAAAAAAGCCTGTCGTGTGACAGGCTTTTAGCTAACTAAATCTAATCATGAACTGAAACTCTATGCTGATTTCAATACACCAAATCTTACAGATGTATTAGTTTTCTTGTAATTACTGAACCATCTGTTAATGTTATTCTCAAGAAATAAATGCCTTTGGTAAGATCTGAGATGTTAAGATGCTGTGACCTTTCAGCAGTTACGCTGAAGCTTCTAACAAGGCCCGATGCACTGTAAAGATCAATCTTAGCAACTGTTAATCCGTTTTTATCTACCATTACATAATCAGTTGCGGGATTTGGCTGAACGCTTATTCCTTTGTAAGCATCGCCTTTAGCACCAACTGTACTTGAAAAATTGGCTACCACCTGAATTTCTTCGGTAATAACGAATGTATAAGCCGGCTCTGCAGAGACTTCAATTCCGTTTACTGTCCAATTAACGAAAATAAAGTCTTCTGCAGCTTCAGCCAGCAATGTTACCGTGCTTCCGTAGTTATACAGGCCGGTGCCTGTGATAGTTCCACCCTCCAGTGGGAGAGCATTTGCAGTTACTTCAAGTTGCAGAGCGATGAAGCTGGCGGTAATATTTTTAGCGCTTGTAACAGCGAATGAGTAAACGTTATCAGTCGAAACAACTTCTCCGTTTTCTTTCCAGTTTTCAAATAAAAATCCTTCGTTGGCTACTGCAGTCAGGGTTGCAGTGCTTCCATAATTGTAAATGCCTGCACCTTCAATAGTTCCACCTTCTACGGGGAGTGCATTGGCAGTTACCTCTAGTCTTAGTGTATCAAAGACAGCAGTAATTTCTCTGGAGCTGCTAACCGGGAAAGAGTAAACACTATTTGTAGAAACTACTTCGTCGTTTTCTTTCCAGTTTTCGAATACAAAACCTTCGTTGGCTACAGCAGTCAGGGTAGCAGTAGAACCTTCCACATACTGACCACCGCCTGTAACAGTACCAGCATAAGCCGGGGTTGCCGAAACACTGACTAAATATGATTCAGGTGAGAACCAAACCATAGCTTCCTGCAGCATTTGGCTGGCATCCACACTGTCTAGTGTCGACATGTTGAAAGTGATAAAGAATGATTTGTACACATCATTATTGAGCCATACAGCAGCTGCATTTCCTTTTGAGTAAGCATTTCCACTGATCGGACCATCCTCAAACTTGTAAGCTACAGTCGAGGGACGCTGAGGATTAACAACCATGTCAATCATCCAGTCGGGAGCATTACGAGCATAAATCACGTCGGGACTATCGGCAAAAGCTGACACTTTTGTTCCCTCAACACCTATAGGTGAGTTGGTCATTGCCTTTATTGTACCATTCTGGTTACCCGCAAGGTTTGGACCGCCAATACCATCAGTACCACCAAAAACAGGAGGGTTAGGCTGAACTTCATAACTGGCACGGAGATATCCTACCATAAGTTGCTTATAGTACTTTTCATTGCTTAAAGTGTGTTGAGCCTGTGCAAATTCGTCACCTGCAACGAAAACGTTCTTAGGCTGTGCAGCTGTTCCAAGGTTCATGAACTCTATAAGAGCCCGCGAAAGAGTATCAACAATGGCATTTGAAACTGCATGATTGTGATACGCAATGGCTATATTATATGATTCAGGAAGTCTGAAAGATTCGAAAACCGAATAGTTGTAAACATCATACTGAATTCCAAGGCTGTCGAGTGTGTGCTTGTAAACATTCAGTTCAGCGGCAGTGTGATCAGGATAACCTGTTCTGTATCCCGGTGAAAGGATGATAGTTTTTGCTTCTGCCGATGGTAGGGTCTTGAAAGTTAAAGCTTCATTGTTAACAACATCAAATTGCGAACGATTAGAATTTCCCGAAGCATCGTAAGCCACAAAATAGTACTGAACAGTTGTGCCTGTGGGAATGTCCTGTAAATTGTAGTAAAAAGTGTTCTCAATTATTGAATCGTGGCTCATTGATTGCCATCCGTTACCATAGTTATAGAAAAGTGTGTCGGATGATATGCCATTAGGATCGATCATGCTGGCAGTCAACTGCATATTGTCGGCGAAAGTATTCCATGTGGGTTTATGTGCTATAACCGGACCATGTGTATCTTCACCTATAAAGAATTTGATAGCCATTTCATTCCTCAAAAGATTGCCATGAGGTGAAACGCCCTGATATTCATTATTTACTACAATTTCATTAAGGTATCCTAAACCGGTTGACCAGTCATCGTTTTGAATTCCAATAGATACACTTTGACCGAAATCATGTGGGATTATGCTTCCAGTCTGCCCGGTAGCCACATTTTTATATTGAAGAATAATTTCACCGTTTTCATGCAAAATAGCCTGGAAGCATAAAGTTTCAGATCCTGTACCGGCACGGAATTTCAAATTGTTCCACTGGATTACAACGTATTGATTTGGTGAAAGACCAAAATTCTGGAAATAGATATCACCGGTGCCTTCAGTTGCTTCGAGGTCATCCCAGAAAACTGAAACCAGCGCGGGCATATTTTTATACCCCGGGAGGGTGTACATATAGTTAAAAATGTTACCGTCATCCTGCCAGTTTAAATCAGGGTATGGTTTACGCCAGTTAACAGGATCTGCCAAAAATAGGGTGCCGTTAATGTCGGTATAAAAATAATTTCTGTTAATTCCGTAAAACGGGAAATCGAACCCAATAGGAATAGCTTCTGAAATGTTATCATCACCACTGAACTGATTTACACCATACATGATTACCGATTCGCCGGTTTCACTAATCTCAATCCAGTTGTATTCAGGACCATTCTCCTCATAGCTGTCGATCCATTGATAGCTCATCAAATCAGGACCGCCGGTTCCATAATGACGAACCACCTCTGTTGATGTGGTTAAAGTATCGTTTGATGTGTCAGCATCTTCTGCAAGTGCTGTATAAAATTTGACACTGTAAATGCCTTCTGTCTGCGGAATCCATGCCTGAAACATAACGGTGTCATTACTTCCCGCGGTTATAGGGCGGCTAAAAGTCCTGTCGTTACTGTAAACAACTAAATCATTGGAATCAGAAATAAGGCACGACACAACGAAAGGGCTCGTAATATCTCCTCCTCCAAAGTTTTTTATGGTTGTGGTTGGAATTACTTCTTCGTTCATAAGGATTGAACCCGTTGGAGAATCAATACTCCATACTCCGATATCAGCCGGCACATTTTTACCGATCTTAATATCATCAAGTACCATGGCATAATCACGTCTGTTCCAGTGGAATCCAACATAGATGTTCTGACCTGCCCAGGCACTCAAATCGTAAGTAAATTCCTGATATGTAGTACCAATTCCGGTAATTGTTGCCAAAGTAGTTTTAAAGTCGTTTACAGCATTTCCGGTTACAGAAATTTTAACTGTCAAGTCTTCAACACCAAACCATGAACGTGCATGGAAATTTAGAATGTCTCCTTCAGTAATGGCAACCTGAGGAGTTACGAGAATGTCTTTTAATCCGGTTCCGCTATAAGCTTCAACAAATGCTATCCACTCCCCACCATGTGCATAGGCAGGTTTATTGGAGGCTTTCCATTTGTTATTATCAGCATTTACGTCATGGATTTTCCATGTAGAGGGAATTGCGCCTCCCTCAAAGCCTTCGTTGAGTTTCCATTGAGCATGTGCAGGCAGCCACCCGCAGCAGCACATAATGGCCACCATCAAAAGAGTTTTAGGTAAAAGTTTGAATTTCATAGTTGTTAAGATAAAAGAGTTTGGTAAGTAATAATTACCCTGCAAATAACATTATCAGAAAGTTAATCTGCAACTAAAAGGATGCAGAATTGGTAAAATTGTAAGTATTGTTTTCCGCGTCAGATAAGGCACTGGTGGCATTTTTGCGGAAAATTGAAGGGGTTATTCCAATGGTCTTTCTAAAGACAGAATTGAAGGTTGATGTGGTGTTAAAACCCGCTTCACGAGAAATTGCTTCTATAGAATATTTGCTTCCCATCACCGGATCAGCCAGCAGGCGCATCGCTTCATTCACCCTGTACATATTAATGAAGTCGGAGTAATTTTTACCATAAACTTCATTAATCAGCTGTGACAGATAGGTCCTGTTGGTCGATAATCTCCGGGCAAGCCTATCAATTGTCAAATCAGTCCTTGTGAAGATCTTTTCAGTCCCCATAAGCTTCTCAAGTTTCCCGAGTAATCGTTTTTGCTCCTCGGGCGATAAGTTAATGGTTCTGGACTTCTCCAATTCAGACTCAGCATCATACGCTGAATTGTCTGATGGTTTGCCGTAAGACCCGGTATCCTCATATTCCCCTGATTCATCCGATGCAGTGGGAACTCCTTCATCCTCAGTTACCCCTGATTCATCCGATGCTCTGGGAACTCCGTTATCCTCAGCAACTTCAGTTTCCGAAAAGCTTTCACCTGAATGATCTGCATCCGATGCTTTCGAACCTGAAGCCCCTTCAAGCTTCATGCGGAGTTTATAAAGTTCAGCCTCCTGATTCAGGAATTTAAGATTCTTCTCCACAAGGAATTTATAGGCAGTATTCTTCTTTCTCAGCTGTACAGTAATGATAATAATAGCAAGGATTGCAGTGATCAATCCGGCAATTACGCTGAAAGTGATTCTTCGCTGGGCTGTAATCCTCGTGTTATGAATTTCGTTAACAAACTTAAGCGACAAGTTTTCGTTAATTAGACGCTCATTTATAAATTTCTCCTCCAGTGTCGCAATTCGTGCGGCCTTGTCGAGATTAAATATGCTGTCCTTAATGGAAGTGGCTTCCTTAAATGTCAGTAACGACCTATTGTTGTCCCCTAACTTCTGATAAATTTCCGAGAGCAACTCAAGAGTAAACCGTTTACCCTGTAGTTCACCGATATCTTCACGGATATCCAGACTTCTTTTTGCCAGAATGAGAGCTTCATTAGGCTTGCCCTCGTTCATTTTAAGCATTGCCAGATAACCAAGTGCCGATCCTAATCCGCTTTTATTGTCCGAAACCTCAGCAAGACTATATGCCTTTTCGAAAAATTCCTTAGCCTGAACATCATTATCCAGTTTCTCGTAAATCTTTCCAATACTGATGTAGTTAGATGTCATACCGCTGGAGTCATTATTCTTCTCATCAATCGACAATGCTTCATAAAAATCTGGCAAAGCTTTGCCATATTCACCACGCGAAGTATAAATGGAGCCAAGGTTGGTGAGGCAGATACTATAACCTAGCATATCGCCCTGACGGTAAAATGCATCCCGTGCTTTTGTTATGTAACTCAGTGCTTTATCGTATTCTTTAAGACTGATATGCACCGATCCAATGCTAAGATTACACCGTGCAATCTGCAGTGTATCGTTGAGTTTCGTAAAGATTCGTAAGGCTTTGAAATTGAAATCATTTGCTGCTTCCAGATCGCCCATACGGCCATTTACGACCGATAGATTGCTGTATGCGAGGGCAGTCTGATACTCCAGTTTTCCCTGACTGGCCGCTATTAATGCCTTGCTCGCATAGGCACGGGCCTTATAATTATTTCCCTTGCTAAAAGCCCCAATCAGCGAATCTGTATATGCATCATACTGTTGCAGATGCTTGTTTTCTGTCTCACCCCCAAAAGTCTCCACACACAAGCTAAAAAATAACCACACCAGTAACCCAGTGAAAATCAATCCTTTCATTCTCAGCTAATAATACGTTCCCTCGACAAAAATAGTAAAAAAAGCATTCGGCATTCAGCATTCTGCATTCAGCAGTCAGCAGTCAGCATTCAGCATTCAGCATTCAGCAGTCAGCAGTTAGCAGTTAGTATTCGGCGGGCAGGCAGAGCGTTTCAGGGGTTCCACATCTGATAGCTAATTACTTCAACACCTGATAGCTGATACCTTTCTTATCGAGTTCAGCAAGGATGGTTGGTAGCTGAACCGCATCCTGTAAATTAAAGGTTAAGATTATTTGCACATAGCCAACTGGCACACTGGTAGTGGCACGCTCGTGATATATATCGTGTATGCTTGCCTTAACTTTCTCCAGCACCGATATAATGCTCATTAATACGCCGGCCTGGTCGGGGACAAGCACCTGAATACGTGCCCTCAATCCTACGTCCATTACTCCCTTGTCGAGTATCTGCTCCAGAATGCTCATATTGATGTTTCCACCACTGATCACCGGAACAACGTTCATACCTGTCAGTTCGGTTTTCTTAAACAATACTGCTGCCATGGCAGCAACACCGGCAGGTTCGGCCAATATCTTTGCCCTTTGCAAAAGCATATAGGTGGTTTGTGCAATCTCGGCATCATCCACTGTCA
>JAEYSM010000044.1 GCA_023434665.1 Bacteroidota bacterium
GCAGTTCAGGTTTTTGTGTCATAAGACCTAAAAAAGAAAAAGTACTTTCTAAATGGATTTATTATCAGCTATCATTGCCGAAATTCTATGAGTATATTGAAAGAAATCAACAAGGAGCAAGTTATCCTTCTATTTCAGATATATGTGTAAAAGAATATAGAATTCCACTTCCTGATGTTGAGGAACAATATCGTATTGTGCAATCCTTAGATAAATTTGATTCTTTAGTTAATGATCTTTCAATCGGCCTCCCCGCCGAAATCGCTGCCCGTAAAAAACAATATGAATATTATCGGAACAAGTTAATGACGTTTTAAAGACTTTAACATTGTGAAAAATGGAGAAAATCGTTGTAAAAGATATAGAAATCACTGTTTTAAAGAATAATGAAAACGATTATATTTCTTTGACTGACATGTTGCATGCAAAGGATGGTGAATTCTTTATTTCTGATTGGCTTAGAAATAGAAACACATTAGAATATATTGGTATCTGGGAGAAGCTGTACAATCCAGCTTTTAATTATGGCGAATTCGCCCTAATTAAAAATCAGGCAGGTCTTAACAGTTTTAAGATAAGTGTTAAGGAGTTTGTTCAGAAAACGAATGCTATTTCCATTCAAGCTAAAACAGGCCGTTATGGTGGCACATATGCTCACAAAGATATTGCTTTTGAATTTGGTATGTGGATAAGTCCGGAGTTTAAAATCTATTTGGTTAGAGAATTTCAAAGACTTAAAGAAGAAGAAGAAAAATTAATCGGTTGGTCAGCCAAAAGAGAGCTTGCCAAAATTAATTATAGAATACATACTGATGCCATTAAAAAAAATCTAATACCACCTCAGGTTAGTGACAAACAAGTTTCTTACTATTATGCAAATGAAGCCGATGTTTTGAATGTTGCCTTGTTTGGTGTTACTGCAAGAGAATGGCGTGAAGCAAATCCTGATCTAAAAGGAAATATTAGAGATTACGCTAATATAAATGAGTTGATATGCCTCTCCAATCTTGAGAATTTAAATGCACTTTTCATAAATGAAAATATGCCTCAAAGCAAACGGCTGCTTAAGCTAAATGAGATAGCTATCCAACAGATGAGAATTTTAACTGACACCAAAAATCGAAATTTATTAGAGTAATGGAAAATTATACTCTTGTAGCTGAAAACCCTGAAAGCACCGTAGTAGCTGAATTCCAATCAGCTCCCAGGAGGGAAATGAGTTTTCAGTCGGAGGCTGAGCTTGAGAAGGAGTTTATTGGGATACTGGTTAGTCAGGCTTATGAGTATCTGACTATTAAAAGTGAGGATGATCTTAAAAGGAATCTTCGTTTGAAGCTCGAGAAGCTTAATAATTATACTTTTTCTGACAATGGATGGGGGCGGTTCTTTAACAACAAGATTGCTAACCTGAATATGGGCATTGTTGAAAAGACTACCATTATTCAGGAGGATTTTATTCAGCTGCTTAATAAGGATGACGGCACTACCAAGAATATTTACTTAATTGATAAAGAGAATATTCACAACAATTCACTTCAGGTAATTAACCAGTATGAAGTGCACGATGGTGAGCGTGAGAACCGGTATGATGTTACCATTCTTGTGAATGGCCTGCCATTGGTACATGTTGAATTGAAAAAACGTGGTGTTGACATAAAAGAGGCCTTTAACCAGATTAAGAGGTATAACCGCGAATCGTTCTGGGCAGGGACAGGTTTATTTGAGTATGTGCAGTTGTTTGTGATTTCCAACGGCACTTACACAAAGTATTACAGCAACACAACCAGGTATTCGCATATAAAGGAGCTAAGCAGTGGTGCATTGCGCAAGGGCAAACGCACCAGCAATAGTTTTGAGTTCACTTCGTGGTGGGCCGATGCAAACAACCGGCCAATCACTGATCTGGCTGATTTTGCCCGTACATTCTTTGCTAAACATACTTTACTTAACCTGCTTACTAAATATTGCGTCTTCACGGTCGATAAGATGCTGCTGGCCATGAGGCCTTATCAGATCGTGGCCACTGAGCGTATTTTAGGAAGGATTAATGTTGCACATAATTACAAGAATTACGGCAAGATTGAAGGTGGCGGTTATATATGGCATACTACCGGAAGTGGTAAAACACTTACTTCTTTTAAAACGGCACAGCTTGCTACCCAATATCCTTTCATTGATAAGGTAATGTTTGTCGTTGACCGGAAAGATCTCGATTACCAGACCATGGTTGAGTATGATAAATTTGAGAAAGGAGCAGCCAACAGCAACGCGAGTACGCACATCCTGAAAAAGCAGCTGGAAGATCCTTCATCACGAATAATTATTACTACCATCCAAAAGCTTACCATGCTGATTAAAAAACATAAAGGCCTGCCTTGTTTTAATCAGCAGATTGTGATCATTTTTGATGAATGTCACCGGTCGCAGTTTGGTGATATGCACAAGGCGATTACAAAGGCATTCAAAAAATACTACCTGTTTGGGTTTACCGGTACACCCATTTTTGCCGTTAACTCGAGCAGCAGCAGTAAACCTGATTTAAAGACCACCGAACAGGCATTTGGTGAGAAGCTGCATACATATACCATTGTTGATGCAATTACCGATAAAAATGTGCTTCCATTCCGCATTGATTATATCAGTACCATGCGTGAAGAGGAAGATATAAAAGATGCCAAAGTTTGGGATATTGACAGGGAAAAAGCGCTGGCTTCGCCTAAGCGGATTACCAACATTGTTGAGTACATCAGGGAGCACTTCGACCAGAAAACCAAGCGAAATACCTTTTATGAGCTTAAAGATAGGCGTCTGGCGGGGTTCAATTCTTTATTTGCCGTCGCGTCAATTGACGTGGCAAAGAAATACTACACTGAGTTTAAAAAACAGATGGAGGGACTGCCGGCAGATAAACAGTTGAAGATTGCTACCATTTACAGCTTCACGGTCAATGAAGACGACCCCGAAGTAGATGGCATCATTGACGATGAATCTCCGGAAGATACCAGTCGTCTGGATGCTAGTTCACGTGATTTTCTTGAACAGGCTATTCAGGATTACAATAAGATTTTCAAGACCAATTACGATACCTCGAGCGATAAATTTCAGAACTACTATAAAGATGTATCAGACAGGGTTAAGAAAAGAGAGATTGACCTGTTAATTGTAGTTAACATGTTTCTAACCGGATTTGATGCAACCACACTGAACACCCTTTGGGTTGACAAGAACCTGCGATTGCATGGGTTGTTACAGGCATATTCACGCACCAACAGAATACTCAACTCAGTCAAGACATTCGGTAACATTGTTTGCTTCAGGAATCTCGAAAAAGCCACCAACGAGAGTATTGCCCTGTTTGGAGATAAAGAAGCGGGCGGAGTTGTACTGCTAAAGACATTCAGCGAGTATTACCATGGCTATCAAGATGGTGATAAGGAAGTGAGAGGTTATAAGTCGATGATTGAAGAATTGCAGGAAAGATTTCCTGTTGGAGAACCAATCATTGGTGAACAGAATCAGAAAGAATTCATCAAACTTTATAGTGCTATCCTGAAAGCCCGTAACATTCTTTCAACTTTTGATGAGTTCACAGGCAATGAAATACTTTCAGAACGTGATGTACAGGATTACCACAGCATGTACATCAACCTTTACAATGAATTCAGAAAGATAAAGAAAGGCGATGCAGAGAATGTAAACGACGACATTGTATTTGAGATGGAGCTCATCAAACAGGTGGAGATCAATATAGATTACATACTGATGTTAATCCGCAAGTACCACGAAAGCCACCTGAAAGACAAAGAGTTAATCTTAAGCATAAGCAAAGCGATAGATTCAAGCATTGAATTAAGGAATAAAAAAGACCTGATTGACCAGTTCATTGATTCCTTAACACCTGCCAGCAGTGTTGATGATGACTGGAGGACATTTGTAAATTCTAAGAAATTTGAAGAGCTTGACCGCATTATAACTGAAGAAAACCTTAAAAAAGAAGAAACTTACACATTTATAGACAACGCCTTTAAAGACGGCGCCATCCAATCAACCGGCACTGCAATCACCAAAGTATTACCCCCGGTTTCACGCTTCACTCCTACTGGTGATCTTTCAAAGAAACGCACCACAGTATTTGAGAAGCTGAGTGATTTCTTTAATAAGTTTTGGGATATCTCGGGTGGGAAGTTTAGGAGGGAGTAAGCCCATTTGCTTAAAATTAATATTGAAATCTGAATTACCAAGTACTAAAAATTAAAAACTATATCAACAACATTGGAAACCCTCCCTGTTAAATTTCCTGATTTAATAAGTGAAATAGAAACTGGTCAAATAAGAATTCCTCAATTTCAGAGGAAATTTGTTTGAGGTATTAAAGCTTCTGCCAAATTATTAGATAGTATTCTAAAGGGGTATCCTATTGGCACTTTTATATATTGGCGTACAAATGAACGTTTGAGATCTATTCGAAATCTTGGAAATATCAACTTACCAGAGCCCAAACATGGAGAATTTGTTAATTATGTCCTGGATGGGCAACAAAGATGACCTGGGCAGGATTGAGAGAGTTGTAGAGCCTGGTGAGATCAGAACAGATTACAATTATGGACAAAGAAGCGAAACAATAACAAATCATATAGGGCTCAGTGCAACAAAGACATATAACGCCCCCGGATGGCTCGTGAGCAGCACGGATTTTGACTCGAAGGCGGTTACCTATACCCACTACAGCAATGGAAAAGTAAAAACATCGCAGGTAAATGGTCAGCCGGCCACCCTGATATCGATAGTGTATGACATTAACGGCAATGTCACTTCAAGCACCGATCCATCATGGGGCGAAAATATTAGCTCTTACAATCCATTTGGCGAATTAATCTATTCATGCGATGCAAGAGGTAAAAAATATACTTATATTTACGACAAGATCGGAAGAATGACCGAAAGGAAGAATGTTGTGAATGAAGATGAGATAACGGTTTGGGATTATGACGATGCGGGAAGGTTGGGACTATTGTCAGCTGTGAAGGATACCAAGTCAGGACACAAAAAAGAGTATTATTATGGCGAATTTAACAGGCTTGCTTATATTGATGAAATAATTTTGGATGAACTATACACTACCGGTTTTGCTTATGATATTTTTGGTCGCCAAAAATCATTAACTTATCCCGGTGGTCTGATAATTGATAACGTTTACGATGCAGGCACCGGTAATTTGAAAAAGATCGTCCGACAGCATGATAATATGATAACTGGGAAGGTATAGATTATAATAAACACGGCCAGTTGACTTTTAGCAGCAAAGGCGGCATCAGGCAGGTTAAGGAATATTATCCTGAAACGGCTTATCTGAAGTCGGTAACAGCTCTGATATACAGTCGTTCGAGTATCATTATGATGCACTCGGTAATACAAATGGGTAGGCACCTATCCATAGATGTTTAACATTAACCGGCCACAGGTACGATCACTTGCACAAGGTTAACGGGCAAAGCCTTCACGAGCAGTTTTATTACGACCGCAGGAACCAGCTTACAGATACATACCTTAACGGAACGCTCGCAAGCAGTATTACATACGATGCTCTAGGAAACATCACATCTAAAACAGAAGCAGGAGGGTTTGAGTATCAATCGGCTGGCAGTCCGTACAAATTATAAGGTATGAAAACAATAACTTCAATAATTGTATGCTTGTTTCTTTCTTTTGCAATACATGCACAAGTTCCTAGCCCTTTATTTTATCATACATATTACCGTCATGTCCTCATTAATTATGAAAACCAGTTGATTCCTTATACCGATATAATTTCTGAATTTTCATTTGACAATGGCTATAAAAGAGGATTTCATAGTTGTATTAAAGATAGTACAGGCATATTTATCAATAACAATTTTTATAAAAAACATTGTAGTGTTCTATCCGGAGTTGTTACTATCAATACAATTAATTGGAATTCAGAAAAACTTCCTCACCAAATTGACTCGACACTATTTTATAAAAAGATGATGTATTCCTGGCTACTCTATAAACTTGATGAAAAGCAGTTGAATGAAGATACTCTGAAAAAAATGCGGTTATTGATGCCGACTTCCGGCTGGACAAATGAAAGTTGGAAATTAACTAAAGTAATATTTTGTAAAGATGCAGCAAACATTATCACTAAAACAATCTCACATACTTCTGGTCCCAGATTAATAACTTTATCTGATAGTTTGAATGGAATACAATATAAGATTAGAAGTGGCAGATTGAATCATAGAAGGGCTAAAAAATTGAATGATGATATAAATTTGTTGTGTGAGTTTGAAGTAAGTGAGTGCATTAAAGACGAATATTATCCCCCATTATTACAATATTTTGATGGAAAAAAGGAACACAATTATTTAATTCCAATAGGATGTAAATCAGAAAAGCGATTTTTAAAATTATTTTCTGACCTTTTTAAATATTTAAGATTTAAGGATGGGTAAAGTTGACTGGCGTTCTATATGGGGTATAGAGCCACCCCATTAGCAGAGTTAGGGACTTATTTCATTCATGATAACGGGTTCTTTCAAAAATGAGTAAAAAACTGCTGATTTTATATGCAATCGTTCTCTTTCGATCTCCTGTTACTGCGCAGGAGAATGATTCAATAGATCCCAATTACAAGAGGATTCATCATTTACTGGATTCAATAGACATCTGTTATGATAATTATCGTCATGTATTGATTAATTATGGCAACGGATGGCAAATTATCTGGACCAGGGTTCTGGACTTTTTACAAAAATTAAAATGAGCTATGTTATGAGAGTCTTCTTAGTGTTTATTATTTTATTTATTCAATACGTTGTTCAAGCTCAAAAGGTTGATAATGGTTTATATATTAACAAAGAAAGTAAAGAATTCATTTCTATAACTGATGAATGTATTCAGTTTAGATTAAATAGCAAAGACGCCTTTGGTTCGTTTTTGTTTGGTAAAGGTCACTATAAATTCAATGGTAAGAACAAATATAATATAAGTCCATGTGAAAGTCTCGGCGAACAGACTTCTATTTTGGAAATTGAACCCCGGAGAGATTCATTAATAACCATTCGGATTAATTATGAAGATAGTACACCAATCATTTTTTCTTCAGTTTATATTATAGATGTTGATGTTCATAAGATGTTACCCAAAAATATTTACGTAAGCGATACAAACGGAATGATATTATTGTCTGAGAATCAGATTATAAATCTAGTAAACAAAGTAATGTTATTGAAAGTGGAAGCTTTAGGTTTTTCCACTGAAAAACGAATTTTATTGAAACGCGGATATAACTACATAATAAGGTCTATTATACCCATTGAATTCCCATTTACCTTATCTAAGTCGAGAAAATTTTTAATCAATAGCATTAATTCTAAGAATATAAAAGTAGAAATATTGCGATGTAGAGGTGATGGAAAGGATTATGTTTCAACAACACTAAGTAAAGTAGATATTAAACCTGATAGTGATTTTTATCTGGATAAAGATTTAGATCAATATTAAGGAAAGGTGACAAACCAGGAATTTTGATCTCAGAATAGAAGTTAATGCAGGTATTGGATTATCATCCGTAGAATATTATGGCGCAGTTTAAATTAGAAAATAACGGCTAAGCTTTCTCTCACAGTGAATACAAAACCAATAAATGGTGGCACTTCATTTATAAAATCCCAAGAAAATGGTAAAACAAATTTATATTATTATAATTCTCTGCTTTTGTGTAAGTACATTATTTGCTCAAAATGATAGCATAGTTTACATCGGAATCAACAATGCGGATGAAATGCCTGTTTTTGGTGGGGAAATAGCTGATTTTGTCCAAGACAATGTAAAATATCCAGAATCAGCCATAAGTGACTTTACACAAGGAAGTGTTTATATAACGTTTTATGTTGAAACAACCGGAGTAACAACAAACCATGTAGTTTTAAAAGGTATAAGAGAAGATTTAGATAATGAAGCTTTAAGAGTAGCTAAGCTTTTGGTATTTGATAAACCTGCAATGCAACGAGGAAGACCTGTTAAGATATTGCATAATGTCATTATAAATTTCAATTTAAATGGGTCAAATAAAAATTCTCAAGAATTGTTCACAAAAGAATTAGTCTGGGTTCTCCAAGATTCTATAGAAACATTAATCTTTCAAGACAAAAATCAGATATACGAATGGGGCAAAACCCAACTTCCTTTTTCTATTGTATCTTCTAAGGACTTTTCATCGAATGGGATGAATATTAATGTTGTTCTAGTTTCTGGATGTTCTGGAATACATTGTTGGAATATATATGTTTTCACGGAAGACAAGGGGGCTTGGCATTTGGTTGCAAAAACAAATGCAAGATTAAAAGATCAATTATTGTTAGATGTTGATAGTACGCATGAAAAGATAATATTTAAGACAAACTCTAGTCAGATAGGCGAATTGCCATATGAAGCGTTGTCCTTAAAACATGATAAAATAGAATGATAGATACCTTCCTTAGAGCCATATCTTGGCCTTTACATTCAATTTGATAAGGACACGATATGCATGGGCGACTCACTATCTCTAGTTATGGAGTTTACAAATAAGACAAATGAGAATGTGGAATTCTATCCAGATTGTTTTCAAAAATTATCTCAACCATTTGTTAATCTTGAAATTTTATGAGTCATTGTTGTGTGAGTTTGAAGTATGTGAGTGCATTAAAGACGAATATTATCCTCCATTATTACAATATTTTGATGGAAAAAGGAACACAATTATTTAATTCCAATAGGATGTAAATCAGAAAAGCGATTTTTAAAATTATTTTCTGACCTTTTTAAATATTTAAGATTTAAAGATGGGTAAATTGGTATTGGATGTTTTACCTTCCGGTATTTCCATGGCCATTCTTTTAGAAATTTAACAGTTTATAAAATGAAAAAAGTGTTTAAATTTTCAGCTTGTCTGCTGGTTACTATCTACTGTTCCAGCTTGTAAAGACTTCCCACCCGAGCGCGTTTACAGCTTTTGGTTAGAAAACAAAAGTGATGACTTGATTTACTTTTTGGTGAGTTATAGTTACCCGGATACAATAATCCCTGATTCTTACAATAACATAACAGGGGTCAGATCAGGTTCAAAGTCACCCTATGATAGTGATGACCCTTGGGAAGAAGTATTTGAGGATCTTCCTTCTGATACTTTAAGCATATTCATTTTTGATGGAGATTCAATTGATGAAAGTAATTGGCAGGAGATAAGAGAAGGATACAAGATTCTTAAAAGGTTCGATATGAGTTACGATGATTTAAAGCAAAATAAATGGATAGTCACTTACACATAGATGTTTAACATTAACAACCAGGTGATAAAAACTACCGGCAATTCATCACCGGTAGACTGAGAATTGAAAATATTTATGATACAGGCACAGGTAATTTGAAGAAGATCGTCCGACAGCATGATAATATGACTATTTGGGAAGGCATAGATTTTAATAACCACGGCCAGTTGACTTTTAGTAGCAAAGGTGGTATTAAGTAGGATAAGGAATATTATCCTGAATCTGGATATCTGAAGTCGGTAACAGCCTCTGATATACAGTCGTTCGAGTATCATTATGATGCACTAAGCAACATGGACCACCAACTATTGAAAGGTAATTTTAATATCTCA
>JAEYSM010000079.1 GCA_023434665.1 Bacteroidota bacterium
GAAATTTTCAAAAAAGTGATATCCCATGCTAAAGAGTATGGGTTTGTTTTTCAAAGCAGTGAAATTTATGACGGCTTAAGTGCTGTTTATGACTATGGTCAGAATGGTGTTGAGCTTAAGAATAATATCAAGCAGTATTGGTGGAACGCAATGGTTCGGTATCACGAAAATATTGTCGGTATTGATTCAGCCATTTTTATGCATCCAACTATATGGAAAGCATCAGGGCATGTGGATGCATTCAACGACCCGATGATCGATAATAAGGATTCAAAAAAACGCTATCGTGCTGATGTGCTTGTAGAGGATTATGTTGCCAAAATTGAAGAAAAGATTAATAAGGAGGTTGAGAAGGCAGCTAAGCGTTTTGGTGACTCTTTTAACGAACAGCAGTTCAGAGAGACAAATCAGCGAGTTCTGGATAACCAAAAGAAAATTGATGAAGCTAAGAACCGGTTATATACAGCTTTAGACTCAAATGATCTGGATGCCGTAAAAAAACTGATAGAAGATCTTGAAATTGTATGCCCGGTTTCAGGTACCCGAAACTGGACTGAGGTGAGGCAGTTTAATCTGATGTTCTCAACCAAAATTGGTTCGGTTTCTGACGATTCGAGTGTTATTTATCTCAGACCTGAGACTGCACAGGGAATTTTCGTCAACTTCCTGAATGTAATGAAGACCGGCAGAATGAAGATCCCTTTCGGGATTGCCCAGATAGGCAAGGCTTTCAGAAATGAAATTGTTGCTCGTCAGTTTATTTTCCGTATGCGTGAGTTTGAACAGATGGAAATGCAGTTTTTCGTTAAGCCGGGCACTGAACTCGAATGGTTTGAATATTGGAAGAACGAGCGAATGAAATGGCATCTCTCACTCGGAATAAGTCAGGATAATTATCGGTTTCATGATCACGAAAAGCTTGCACATTATGCTAATGCAGCCGCAGATATAGAGTTTAATTTCCCTATTGGTTTTAAGGAGCTTGAAGGAATCCATTCACGTACTGATTTTGATTTAAATGCTCATCAGAATTATTCAGGAAAGAAGTTACAATATTTCGATCCTGAGCTTAATGAAAGTTATGTTCCCTACGTTGTTGAAACTTCCATTGGGCTCGACAGGACTTTCCTGGCAATTTTAAGTCATGCATATACAGAAGAGAAACTCGATGATGGTTCTGAACGTGTTGTAATGAAAATTCCCGCCATACTGGCACCGGTGAAACTGGCTGTTTTACCTTTGGTTGCCAAAGATGGTCTGCCTGAAAAAGCTCGTTCGATAATGGATGATTTGAAGATGGACTTCATGTGCCAATATGAAGAAAAAGACTCAATTGGGCGCCGTTATCGTCGTCAGGATGCTATAGGTACACCGTATTGTGTTACCATTGATCATCAGACTCTTGAAGATGATACAGTTACTATAAGAGAAAGAGATAGCATGAAGCAGGAAAGGATCGCAGTTTCAGCTTTAAAGTCTTTCAATTTCAACCAAAGCTTTTAACTTTCAGCTATCAGGTTCCCATTCAAAAGTCAAACGCTAAACGCAAAACTTTTGTGGACCAAGAGCAAAGAACAGTTTTTAAAATTTCAATACATTTGTTTCAACAAATCCCAATACCGAAACAAAATGTGGTATAAAAAATTATCCATCTGGTTTTTGATCTTTTATTCAATCCTGACCATTTCCTCCGATTTCATTTTAAAGCAAAAGAATTTTATCTCTTTTGATAATTTTGGCTATTACATGCATCTACCGGCCAAATATATTTATAATGATGTTGCATTAAAGACTGACTGGTACAAAGAAATAAATGAGAAGTACGATGTAACTCCAACTTATTTCCAGATTGCCAAAAGCAAGCATGGCGGTGATATTATGAGGTTTTATAAAGGTATGTCGTATATATGGACACCTGCCTTTTTTACCGCCCATTTATATGCAAAATCAGCAGGTTATCCCGCGGATGGATTTTCAGCACCATATCAATGGGCATTGATCATATTTGGAGGGCTTTGGTGTATAATTGGGTTTATTGCAACCCGTAAAATACTTCTTCGGTTTTTTGATGAAAAAGTAACAACATTGTCGCTTGTAGTTTTACTATTAGGGACAAATCTGTTATATTTTGTCTCTTGGGGAAATGATGTACCCCATGCTTATATGTTTACCCTTTTTGCACTTGCTATACTCTATACACTTAAATGGTATGAAAAGCCGGTGTTTAAAAATGCAGTTATCATGGGGATTATCATGGGGCTAATTCTCTCAATAAGGCCTTCTGACATCTTAATCGCCATAATTCCTATATGGTATATATTTTTGTATGTATCTCAAGGGAATGGGAATTTCTTCCATCTCAGGTATGATCTTTTAAAGAAGATACTCCCTCAGGTTGCCTTAGCTGCCTTTATAGCAGCACTTTTCTTACTTCCTCAAATACTGTACTATAAGAAATTTGGAGGCGAATACTTCCTGAACATCTACAGTGAAGCAGGCGCATCATTCGACTTTTTTAATCCAAAATTCGCTCATGTACTGTTCAGCTTCAGAAAAGGATGGTTCATTTATTCACCCCTAAGTTTGATTGGCATTGCAGGATTAATTTTTACTTATAAAAAACTTAGAGAATACTTTTGGCCAGCGGTTATATATCTGGTTCTTTTTACGTACGTGATTGCTGCTTTCAACAGCTTGGTAAGTTATGGCTGGAGGGCATTCATTGAATCATACGCAGTTCTTATCATTCCAACAGGTTATTGTGTACAATACATCTCAAAACAAAAGATAATTGTAAAGACAGTAGTTTGGCTATTTATCGGATTGTTAACTATTCTCAACCTTCACCAGACCTGGCAGGTAAAATGGGCAATTATTGATGGAAGCCGGATGACCAAAGATTATTACTTCAGGATTTTAGGAAAAAATTCTGTTACTGAGGATGATAGAAAATTAATGCTGATTGAAAGGTCAATGACAGCCATTGATATAATGCCCTCCAACATCAAATTTAACAACCGTATTTTGCACCAAAATAGCTTTGACGATGTAATTATTTCTGATAGTTCGGCACCAAAACCATACAGTGGAACCGGTGTATTTGAATTGAATAAAGATGCAATATATGCACCTGATTTCAGGATAGCATATAAGCGATTAACTGATGAATACTATTGCTATGTTAAATCCTCCGTAATGGTATATTCTGATGAGCCATATAAAGAGGATGTCCTTATTGTAATAACCACACTTAATAATGAAGGGAACCATATAAAATACCGTGCATCAGGAAAACCTGAAAAAGAATTTATACCCGGGCAATGGAACAAGTTATCCCTGATTTATCAAACACCAGAAATCTTTACCGGCAAAGAAATTATACATTCCTATGTTTATTACACAGGCAAGGATAAAGTGTGGATTGATGATTTTGAAGTTATGACATACACACTCGATTAAATTCAAAATGAAGGCAACCGAAATACAGAAGTCCTATTTTTTAATCGCCTTATAAAGTAATTCTGCAATATCAAGATTACTTACTTCATCCTCTTTGCCTTTGTATTTGAGCCCGTCAGTCATCATAGTCATACAAAAGGGGCATGAAGTGGCAATAATATCCGCTTTGGTTTGCAATGCTTCTTCGGTGCGTTCCACATTTACTTCTTTAAAACCGGGTTCTGCTTCTTTAAACATCTGGGCTCCACCGGCACCACAACATAATGCCTTGCTCCGGTTGCGGGGCATTTCAACATTTGCTAAACCAATTGCTTTATTAATATCCCTGGCAGGCTCATAGATATCATTACCACGTCCTAAATAACAGGGATCATGGTAAACCACTGTATTGTCTTTCAGAACTGTCTTATCAATCTTTAGTACGCCTCTATCAACGAGTTGGTGAAGAAATTGCGTGTGGTGTATTACTTCATAATGTCCGCCCAGATCGGGGTATTCATTCTTGAAAATGTTGAAACAATGTGGGCAGCAAGTGATGATCTTTTTAACCTGATATTGGTTGAGTATCTCAATTACCCGTAAAGCCTGCATTTGAAACAACATTTCATTGCCGGCTCTCCTGGCAGGGTCACCATTACAGGTTTCTTCGCTCCCCAGAATGGCAAAATCGATATTGGCATGATTCAGAAGCCGTGCAAAAGCTACAGTTACCTTTTTGTATCTTGCATCAAATGCACCTGCACAACCTACCCAAAAAAGATATTCAGGATATTTTCCCGCTGCCGCCAAATCGGCTATTATTGGCACATTATATTGAATTTGCTGTTCCATCATTTTAAGTTATTTATTCAAATCATTCAACCAGTTTAATCTATCCTCAGGTGGATATTGCCATGGTGCTCCGTTGTTTTCGATATTAGCGAACATGGCATTCAAACCTGCCGGTGCAGAAGATTCCTCAAGCACTAAGAACCTGCGCATGTCGAGTATCAGAGAAGGATGATTGATATTAACCGGGCATTCCTTTGCACAGGCATTGCAGGTTGTGCATGCCCATAGTTCTTCGGCAGTTACATAATTGTGTAGCAATGATTTACCATCTTCGAAATTTGGCCCTGTTTTGTGCCTTCCGTCCGCATATTCTTTCATCCTTGCCCGCAGATCGACAAATATCTTTCGGGGTGAAAGCTTTTTACCGGTGATATTGGCGGGACAGTTGTCGGTACATCTACCACACTCCGTACAGGCTAATGAATCGAGGTAGTTTTTCCATGTTACATCAGTAACTTCCTTCACTCCGTATCTGTCAGCTGCAGGTTCAGAGGGCGCTTCGGCTGTTTCGGGGTATAACATGTACTTTATTTCAGCTGTGACTGAGGGCATATTCTGCAAATATCCCAGCGGCTGTATCCTGCTCAGATAAACATTGGGTATGGATGTGAAAACATGAAAATGTTTTGAATATGGCAGGATGTTAGCGAATATAAATATCAATAGAATATGGCACCACCAGCTAACATTGTGTATAAAGTGCAGTTCATAAATACTGAGTCCATTCACCAAATAAGGGGCTATGAAGGCACTTATCGGGTAATGTCCTGCATATTCCATTTTGTGGATCTGGTAGTAGCTGATATTCAAACCGGCCAGCGATACCATCAGCAACAGAATGATGGTAAGCGCTATCAAAGCATCGTACTTTGACTTTGGCTCCATCTCAATTCCGTAAAAACGTTTAATTCGCAAGAATAATCTGCGGCCTGTAAAGATGAGAATGCTCAGGATGATCACATAGGCCATGATATCACCTGAAGCGGTGACAAAGTCATAGAACCATCCTGTGGAAGACATAATCCTTTCAGTACCGGCCAGTCCATCAATAACCATCTCGATACTCCCGAGCGTAATAACTATAAAACCCCAGAACACCAGTGCATGAAAAACACCGGCTATAGGATATCTGAATATTTTTGTCTGCGCAATGGCCACCCGAAGCATGATTACGATCCTCTTTCCCCAGTCGGATATCTTTTCGGGACGGGTAAGTGAAAAATTAAACCAGAGTTTTCGCATGCTGTAGGCAAAAACCCCCAGTGTAACTAATAACGTGATTAAGAAGATGATTTGATTCATAATAGCTTTTTGTTATCACGATTCATAAAAGGTCCCGGGTATTTGCTTAATAAAATCTTTACATAAGTTTTTGGTAAACCTGCCACCAACGATCGGGAATTTCATTGTTGCAAGCTGTGAGATAGTCATTATAGGAACAAGGTACCATAAAATGGGCAGCATACTTTATTTGCTTATCATCACCACATAATACTTCCATCCACCAGCGATCGGTGCGGCGGCTTTTATAGAAGATAATGCCGTCTTTGAAATCGGCGGTTGGAACGGTATATTTTATAAATTCTTCGCTGGTTGAAGAAGGGAAATCTAATTTCCGATGATTGAATCCTTCAAAAACATACCATATAATTTCGGCCATCAAATAAGCAGTGGTACCATTTCTGTCAAAAAGAGGATTCATTTCAAAGAAACCTATTGAGGTCATTTTATCGCTCATTGCCGCATATCTGGCTATTTGACAGGCTTGTTCACCGGTAAGTCCATTTGGAGAGGCATTGCCATTGCCTGGTGCCTCCGATGCTTTGATGGCACTAACATCGAATGAGATCAGATCGGCATTTCGCAGCAAAGGCTCAACTTCTTTAAAGTCGTTATTAATGTGACCAAGCCTGTAACTGTCGAAAAGCAGCTTGCCCATGAGTTCTATTTCTGTCTGATCGATGAAATAAGTTTGATAACCTACATTAGTAAAGTTGAAAAGGTAATTGGGTTTAAGCAAGATAATTTTACTCAGATAATTCTGAGAATTGAGTTCTGCATTGCCTCCACTTCCTAAGTCAAATCTTGAATCGACAACCGCAATGTTTATGATTTTATC
>JAEYSM010000086.1 GCA_023434665.1 Bacteroidota bacterium
TTATTTGAAACCAAAGACATAAATACCGGCTGGGATGGGAAGGTTAATTCGTCGCCGGCACCTGAAGGCTTATATGTATGGTATATTGTGATGAATGTTGCCAGAAATCAAATGAATAAGGGCATGTTTAAGCTTTCGGGCACCGTAATGCTGCTTGATTAGGGAGTTAGACTTAATTTTCATGATATTAAAGCCGGTTTAGCCGGCTTTATGTATTTTTGTTAATTACTACTTTCAATACAAGGGCTGGGTAGTAAGTAATCACTAACCGTGAAAATTTAAATTGTAAAATGCGTCAGAATAAGTTATCAGGGTACTTGGGTAGTTTCTTTCAGGAAGTTATTCTGGATGTTTATCAAAGCAGTATTAATCCTGATCTCGAGGTAGCAATTATTAATGGCAGATATCAACTAAATGCGGGGAAAGTTAACTATTCTTTCGGTCCTTTGCATGATGCTTTCAGAAAATATTTTAAAAAAGACACTCCAAATCTTAGAGACGATTCTAATGTTCTGATTTTAGGTTTTGGTGCAGGGAGCGTGGCCTACATACTAAGAAATGAATTAGGATTTAATTCTCACATCACAGGTATTGAAGCCGATCCAAAAGTCATCGAAATAGCGAAGGAGCATTTCTATCTCAACAAACTGCAAAATGCAGAAATCCATATTATGGATGCCTTTGATTACATTATACGGTGTTCTGAAAAATTTGATCTGATTGTTATTGACATTTATTTAGATGATAAGGTTCCTGTTAAGTTTGAATCTCGTGACTTTATTGAGAAAATATATCAATGCCTGCATATTGGTGGAAAGGTTGTTTTTAACAGACTTCGACCAACTAATGACGGCGAACAACCAATACAGGTTTTGATTGGAAAATATAATTCCATTTTTCCTAAAGTATCGACTGTTGTGATTCCGATTAATAAAAACAGTCCTAATTATTTTATTACCGGTGAGCGTTAATGCCTGAGGGCTTAATTTTGTAAAGAAATATTGTTGTATGGAAAGAAGTAAGGAGTGGTTTGCTGCAGGAATCAGCAAAAAGCTTCAGCTACAAATGGGGCAGGTGTTTAATACTATTACACTAATGGATGGTGGTGCTACCATTCCATTTCTTGCCAGATACCGGAAAGAAATGACAGGAGGTATGGATGAGGTAATATTAGCTTCTGTTAGAGATGAATACGAAAGTCTACAAGCTCTTGAGAAAAGAAGAGATTTTATTATTTCCTCAATGACAGAACTCAATGTTCTGACAGCTGAATTCGAAAATCAAATAATGGCAGCAACATCTATTACTGAGCTCGAAGATATTTACCTTCCTTTTAAACCAAAGAGAAGAACCCGGGCCACTGTTGCCAGAGAGAAAGGACTCGAGCCTCTTGCTATATGGTTGATGAAACAAGTCCCAGGGAATCCTGAGCATAAAGCAACTGAATTTGTTAATCCTGAGAAATCAGTTTCAGATGTTGAGGAAGCATTAACCGGAGCAAGGGATATTATTGCAGAATGGGTGAGTGAAAGCAAAACTGCTCGCGAGAGAATGCGATCAATTTTTACCAGGGAAGCCACAATTAGCTCAAAACCTATAAAAGGAAAAGAACTTGAGGGAATTCATTATCAGAACTACTATGATATATCTGAAAACCTGATGCGGGCTCCCTCTCATAGAATTCTGGCAATGTTCAGAGGAGAGGAAGAAGGCTTTCTTAAGCTATCCATTGATCCTTCTGAAAATACACCCTTCGATTCGCTTGCTCGTATATTTTTAAAGAGTCATACAGAGTCAGCCAAACACATAGAACTTGCCATACGGGATTCCTATAAACGCTTGCTTAAGCCTTCAATTGAAAATGAAATGCGTGCAATAGTCAAAGAAAAGGCTGACCATGAAGCTATCAGGGTATTTACTGTGAATCTTCGCCAATTATTACTTGCACCCCCTTTGGGTCAGAAAATAGTATTAGCTATCGACCCGGGATTCAGAACAGGTTGTAAAATTGTAATTCTTGATCGGCAGGGTACTTTACTGCATAATGAAACTATATATCCACATCCACCTCAGAATGAAGTGGGACCTGCGGTTTCAAAATTAAAGAATCTTGTTTCTGCATATGGAGTTGAGGCAATAGCTATTGGTAATGGAACTGCCGGTCGTGAGACTGAAAACTTTGTCAGGAGAATTCCTTTTGATCATCAGGTTATTTGTATCATGGTTAATGAGAGTGGAGCATCAGTCTATTCAGCTTCACCTGTTGCCAGAGAAGAATTCCCCGAATATGATGTAACTGTAAGAGGTGCTGTATCAATTGGCAGGCGGCTGATTGATCCTTTAGCCGAACTGGTTAAAATAGATCCTAAATCAATAGGAGTGGGGCAGTATCAGCATGATGTTGATCAAAGTGCCCTTTCGAGAAGTCTTGAAGATACTGTAGTTAATTGTGTTAATCTTGTGGGAGTTGAACTAAACACTGCTAGTAAACAATTGCTTAGCTATGTTTCAGGACTAGGGCCATCACTTGCTGAGAAAATTGTTGAGTACCGAAAGAAAAATGGTGTCTTTAATTCACGAAATGATCTTTTTAAAGTCAGTAGATTTGGTGATAAAGCTTTTGAGCAAGCTGCAGGGTTTCTGAGAATAAGGAATGCAAAAGATCCTCTCGACAGTAGTGCTGTTCATCCCGAAAGTTATCACCTGGTTCATCGGATGGCAAAATCTCTTGATTGCAGTGTGAGTGAACTAATTGGTCGTAAAGAACTAGTGCAAAAAATCAAACCTGAAGAATTTGTAACCGAAAAAGCCGGCTTGCCCACAATTAAAGATATCATTGATGAGTTATCTAAACCAGGCAGGGATCCAAGAGAGAAGTTTGATTTATTTGAATTCGACAAGAATATAAATAGCATTGAAGACCTTAAGCCGGGAATGATACTAAATGGCATTGTAACCAATATCACCGCTTTTGGTGCATTTGTCGATATTGGAGTGCATCAGGATGGACTTGTGCATCTAAGTCAAATGGCAGATCGTTATATTAAAGATCCCAATGAAGTAGTTCGACTTACCCAAAAAGTGAAAGTAAAAGTTATGGATGTTGATATTCCACGAAAAAGAATATCCCTATCCATGAAAGAAGCAAAAATGTAATTGTATAGGGAATTAACAATGAATAAAACAAGAAGTGTAGTTGTTATTGTGTTTGCAATCTTGATGTTTACCGCACAGCATGTGTATTCACAAAGAATTATGGGTGCCATAATTGGTGGAGTTAATGCCTCTCAGGTTGATGGTGATGAGGTCTTTGGCTACCATAAATTCGGTTTAAATGTTGGAGCAGCAGCCATTGTGCCAATTACAGGAAACTGGTCAGTGAGTGTTGAGAATGTATATAGCGAGAAGGGCTCCCGACAAAAAGCAAGATATATAGACTCATTAGATGGGTCATACGATTTGAAGTTAAATTACCTGGATGTGCCGTTTCTGGTCCAATATACTGATAAGAATATAGCTACATTCGGACTTGGAGCATCATGGGGAGGTCTGGTTAAAGTATATGAGCAACGGAACGGCATTGAGCAAACCGGCACCACTCTAAACAGCGAAATTTACCGTTCAAGTGATATCAATTTCCTTTTGGATGTAAAATTCCGGACAGTAGAACGGCTGTATTTCAATTTTAGATATGCTTATTCTATCCGACCCATCGCAACGCGAGAAGTAATTGACTCAAAGACCGGATATCCAAATATACGTGATCAGTACAACGGAATGTTTACTTTCAGGCTTTACTATATTTTCAATGAAAGATTGAGTGAACGCATTACCAGAGGCCAGCCAAGTACAAAGTAGTTTCTGATTCATATTTTAGTCTCAGAAACTACTGTTTAAGATGCAAATAATATGGTTCAGTTAATTTCAGATATTCGGGAGTGTATTTTCCATGCTCATCCCTTATCATAATTTCATTTACTTCACAGTCAGCAAAAGAAATGTTGGAATATTCCAATAAAATCCTGTTTGGTTCTTTCCCATGCTTTGGAATTACAAATGTTTGTCTGGTAAGCAACAATCCTTCATTTTTGCATAATAAATCCAGCTGAGTATACTCAGAATAAGGGAATATGACACTTAATCTACCTTGCTCAGAAAGTAAATGTTTTGAGTTTTTAATCAAGTCGCTAATCGGTAATCCAGTATCATGTCTGGCATTATCCCTGCCTGTGACACCTGACTTTAAAGAATTTGAGAAATAAGGAGGATTTGAAATAATCAAATCGAAAGTTCTTTTAACGCTTGAACCAATCATTCTCTCATTAGCTTCTCTCGGATGTGCATCAAGTTCCTTATGCGCAAACAGTTCCTTTGAGTAATCACGAAAATCCGCTAAAATACATGAAAGCCTTTCAGTCCATTTGCTGGCAGCAAAATTTGATAAGGCCTGATAATATGCTTGTTCGTTGATTTCTATGCCCACGATTGAAGCATCTGTGTTTTGTGCAGCAATAAGTGCCAATAAACCACAGCCGGTGCCAATATCAAGAATATTAGAAGCTCCGTTATAATTAATCCAGGCTCCGAGTAATACCGAATCGGTACCCACTTTCATGGCACTTTGGGTATCATCAACAACAAACTGCTTAAAATGGAATGGCATACTATTCCAGATACAATTCTATAAGACCTTCAGGAGCTGAAGTAAAAAGTTGTTTTTTTGATCTGTCGAGTCCTGTAATTATTTCGTCGGTAATCGGTATAAGAATTTCTTTATTTCTAAACTCAATACTTAGGACTGCTTGATGGGGGTATTCAAGAACTTCAATTACCTTACCGATTAAACCATGATTCTTATCGTGTACCTCAAAACCTATAATTTCGTGATAATAGAATCGGTTTCCTGTAAGTTCCGGTAACATTGAAAGGGGTTGGTACAATTCACAACCCACCAGAATTGAAGCCTGGTCGACTGAATCAATATCGGCAAATGTTAAAACCGCCTTATTATTATGTTTCAGATCGATTTTTTCAATAAAAAATGGAATCAATTTTCCGTTCATTAGAACGAAAACTGATTCCATTTCTTCATAATCTTCAGGGTAATCAACGTCAAGGTTGACCAGAAGAGCTCCTTTAGCGGCAAATGGTTTAATTATTTTACCAAGGTAAAAGTAGCCCTCCATACCGATTTATTCAGTTGGCGCCTGTTCTTCTGATGCCTCAGCAGCCGGTTCTTCGGTTGTTTCAACAGCTTCTGCTGAAGTTTCGGAAGCTGCTTCTGCTTCTTGCTGGCGTTTTTTTGCTAATTCAGCAGCGCGTGCTTCATTAACTTTAACTTCAGCTTCCATAAGTTTTTTCTTTGATTCCTTTTCGGTAAGCTGTTCAGCTTTCAGACTACTTATGAATTTTGCCTGTTTAGCTTCTTTCCATTCATTAAATCTTACTTCAGCAACTTCTTTAGTAAAAGCACCTTTTTCAGCACCTATCATCAGATGATTATAATGCAAAACTCCCTGTTCTGATAAAATGTTCTTAACAGTTGGAGTTGGATCTGCGCCTTTACGTAACCATTCATAAGCCTTTTGGAAGTCAAGAACGATTTCGGCAGGTCTTGCAACTGGGTTGTAAGTACCGATTTTTTCAATAAACCTTCCATCACGGGGTGCACGACCATCCGCAATTACAATGTGGTAGAAAGGTCTTCCCTTTTTACCAAAGCGTTGTAATCTCATTTTTGTTGGCATAAACTCTTAATTTAAATTTGTTAAAAATGTTATTTTTCGGGGTGCAAAGTAACGAAAATTTTCATTATAACTGACTGTCTTCTTTCTTTTTTCTCTTAAAGATATTCAACTTAAAAAAGTCAAATAGCCCTTTGCGCTCTTTAATAATTTCATCTGGTGCTGGTACCGAATCAGTCACGATATGCTGCCTTGCAGGGCCTGTTAAGATTATTTCCGGACTTAAATTCTTATATTCATATTCAGTTATCCATCCTCTGCTAAGCATCTTGCCGGATACTAATGAATAGTAATTGCTCAAATATTCGCGCAAGTTACCCTCTTTATCAAATGAGTATTTAAAAAGTTTTGGACGTGGAACTATGCTTGCAATGTAAATGCTCTCGGCAAGGGTCAGTTTTGATACATCTTTCTTAAAGTAGAAATGTGCAGCTTCATTTACTCCATATGTCATTGGGCCAGTCTCTATTATATTCAAATATACTTCAAACATTCTGTCTTTCGACACCAATCTCTGAGACTCAATAATCCATGTTATAAGCATTTCCTCCAGTTTTCTGGTTATATGCTTACTTCTGTTTAAAAAGATATTTTTAACTAGTTGCATTGAGATTGTACTTCCACCTCTTGCAAACCTCTTCTCTTTTATATTAGTGATAATACTATGCCTGATGGCATCAGGAACAAAGCCATTATGGTTATAAAATTGTCCATCTTCCGATGTCATAATGGCATACTTCAGATTAGCTGGGATTTGGTCGAGTGCCCTATAATTTGGGTTCTCCTCACCTATAAGAATTTCTCTTACAGGGTAACCATTTTCGTAAGGAATGTATATAAACGGTCCATTTATAAAGGCAAGATTTGTTTTTCCAAATTGTTGAACTCTGAAATTCCGGCTTCTTAATTTCGATTCGAATAACAATGAATCCGGGTTGTTTACTGCCATGTTAAATTCCAACATGAAGTTTAATGACCCCTTAACTTTAATCCCTTCCAGATTAGTGAACATACCTGCCGGAAGTGACTCAAAGAAATCAGCTGCATCAATATCTGGCTCATTAATGCGGATATCAATTCTTTTTTCCGGCAGTATTGAGTATTTTACATAAGGATGAAATCCAATCTTATTGAAAGACACCAAAGTAGAACTGTCAATTTCAAAAAAATTATCGCCTACCAGAACGCTGAAATCGACTTCACCATTTTCAACCTTTACATCACTAGGCGAGATCCTTGGGTGATTTAACAGAGGTTCTTTCAGATAAACACTTCCATGCAGACTGGCCAAATCCTTAGGCAGTTTTTCAAAACTAAAGCTAATAGCAGCAGAATCAAATGAAAATATTGTGTTCCACCGCTTTTTAATATAAGGAATTGTAATCTTTTCTTCAGTGCCTGAAAATGAAATTAGTACTTCATGATTTTCAGAGTCAAGTGTACCATTTACTTTCCAGGTCGCAGTTTCGTTTTCTTCAGTGATATTAACAGTAGTGTTGAAAATGTGATTTCCTATGTCTAATCTCGGGAGATAGAAATTAATTTCCCTCTGGTCCAGCAAAGCATTAATTCGAAACTCATTAATTGATATTGAAGAAGGAATCAAATTGAAAAGGGCATTCATCAGTCTTGAGACGCGTAATCCATATTTATTTTCTATTTGGGGAGTTTGGCCCTTTATTGTGGTTCCCTTTTTCTTGTCGAGGAGAAATAAATAATTACTTTTATCACCTTCACGTTTGAGATTTATAAGGGTATTGATTAGGTTTAGATTCGTTATTTTTAAATCTCCCAATATAAGTGAAACGGGTTTGAAGCTTAAACGCAAAATATTGATTCTAAATAAAGAATCCTGAGAACTTGATTTAGGAACCTGAATAATATTCTGATTACTCAAAGTGTCTTGCACAACTTGTGTACCGAGCGCCGGTGTTATAGCCGCAAAGTTCTGTATTTCAATCGTTCTGATGCCAGAAAAGTGAGCATTTGAATATCCGAATTTCAGATTATATCTGGTTTCAATTGCATGTAACCTTTGGTCAATAATCTTTCGTAATATAATATTACGAAGTCCAAAGAAGAGTGTTATAGTAGCGAATACCAGTGTAATTGTAATCAACGCAATGAATTTCAAGCCAATGCGTTTTCTTTTTATTTTAATAGACAAGGCAGTATAATTTGAACAAAGATAAACTTATCAACATTTGAGCCGAAGGCCATAGTAAATGGTTATTTTTACCGAGATAAAACAAAAATTGTACCTGATTGATTTCATAAGGATTAAAGAGAGATGAGCAAGTTTTCCCATTTACATGTGCATTCAAAATTTTCAATTTTAGACGGAGCCTCAGATATTAAAGAAATGTTCAAGAAAGCAGTATCCGATAACATGCCGGGCATTGCAATAACTGACCATGGCAATATGTTTGGAGCTTTTAAATTTGTTGCTGAAGCTGAAAAATATAATATTGTTGGACAGGCACCGACAATTAAACCAATTGTTGGATGTGAGTTTTACTTAGTGGAAGACAGGTTCAAGAAGCAGTTTTCAAGAGAACTGAAAGATATGCGTTATCATCAGTTATTACTTGCAAAAAATGCTAAAGGATATAGTAATCTAGTGAAACTTTGTTCATTAGGATATATTGACGGATTGTACGGTAAGTATCCTCGTATTGACAAAGAACTTATTATTCAATACCATGAAGGTCTTATTGCAACAACTTGTTGTCTCGCGGCTGAAGTACCAAGAACTATTATTAATAAAGGCGAAGAAGAAGGTGAAAAGGTTTTTAAATGGTGGTTGGATGTTTTTGGTGAAGATTATTATGTTGAATTACAACGACATGGTATTCCCGATCAGAACAAAGTTAATGAAGTGCTACTCAAGTATGCCAAAAAGTATGGAGTTAAGACTATCGCTACAAATGATTCACACTATGTGGAACAGGATTTTTATGAAGCACACGACATTCTGTTATGTGTAAATACAGGCGAATTGAAAAGTACTCCTTCGGTTAAGGATTACGATGATGATGACGTGTCGGGTAAAGGAAAGAGATTTGCATTCTATAATGACCAATTCTTCTTCAAGACAACCCAGCAAATGTCTGAAACCTTTAAGGATCTTCCCGAGGCAATTGATAATACAAATGATATTGTTGATAAGGTTGAATTGCTGAATCTCAAAAAGGATATAATGCTCCCGCACTTTGCATTACCCGAAGGGCGGACTGATCAGTTTGAGTATTTGTATGAAAAGACTTTTGAAGGAGCCAGAAAGAAGTATGGTACAATAACAACTGAAATAACCGAGAGGCTACATTTTGAACTTGATACAATTAAAAAGATGGGCTTCACCGGTTACTTTCTAATTGTAGCTGATTTTATAAGTGCCGGTCGAGATCTTGGAGTTTTCGTTGGCCCCGGTCGTGGTTCTGCTGCAGGATCTGTTGTAGCATATTGCATCGGAATAACTAATATTGATCCGCTAAAGTACAATCTGCTTTTTGAAAGGTTTCTTAATCCTGATCGTAAAAGCATGCCTGATATTGATACAGATTTTGACGACGAAGGCCGTCAGAAAGTAATAGATTATGTAGTTGATAAATATGGCAAAAATCAAGTTGCCCAGATAGTGACCTTTGGAAGTATGGCAGCTAAGAGTTCGATCAAGGATGTTGCCAGAGTTCTGAATCTTCCACTAAGTGATTCAAATGCATTGGCCAAACTTGTTCCCGATCGGCCTGGTACAGAATTGAACAGGATAATGTCATCTGTCCCAATAACCGGAAAAGATAGTTTAGCTGAAAAGGAACAATATAATCCGGATGATATAGATGGTATAAGGAAGTTAAGAGAAATAGCTTCCGGCAACGATTTAAGAGCTGAAGTGCTTAGAGAGGCCGTCAAGCTTGAAGGAAGTGTAAGAGGTACAGGAATGCATGCTGCCGGAATAATAATTGCGCCAACGGATCTTAAAAATATTATACCAGTTCTTACATCAAAAGAAACGAATCTTCTGATTACTCAATTCGAAGGCAAGGAAATTGAAGAGGCAGGTGTAATTAAGATGGACTTTCTTGGCCTGAAGACTCTGAGCATTTTAAGAGATGCTCTAAAACTCATTGAAACACATCATAAAGTAAAAATTGACCTTGATTCAATACCCCTCGATGATAAGAAGACTCTGGAACTTTATCAGAAAGGGGAGACTAATGGGACTTTTCAGTTTGAGTCACCAGGGATGCAAAAGCATCTCAGAGAACTTAAGCCCGACAAATTTGAGGACTTAATCGCTATGAATGCTTTATACAGACCAGGTCCCATCGAACATATTCCCAATTTTATCAATCGAAAATTTGGTCGTGAAAAAGTAGTCTTTGACGTTCCGGCAATGGAAGAGTATTTATCAGAGACATATGGCATTACTGTTTACCAGGAACAGGTGATGCTGCTTTCGCAGAAATTAGCCGGTTTTTCAAAAGGAGATGCCGACACATTAAGAAAGGCTATCAGTAAGAAGAATCAGGAAACTCTGGCAAAAAACAAAGCTAAGTTTGTTGAGGGGTGCTTAAAGAATGAAATCGCAAAAGAAGTAGCCGAAAAGATTTGGACCGATTGGGAAGCATTTGCATCATATGCTTTTAATAAATCTCACTCTACATGTTATGCCTTTGTGGCATTCCAGACTGCCTATCTGAAAGCTCATTATCCTGCTGAGTATATGGCTGCTGTGCTGACACACAGTTTAAACGACCAGAAAAAGCTTGTCTTTTTTATAGAGGAAACTAAAAGAATGGGAATCCCCGTTCTAGGCCCTGATGTTAATGAATCAGGTTATCAGTTTACCGTTAATAGTCGAAATGAAATTCGATTTGGTATTGGAGGCCTCAAAGGAATTGGAGAGAATGCAGTAACTTCTTTAATTGAAGAAAGAGATGCTAACGGCCCATATAAAGATATTTTTGATCTCACCCGAAGGGTAAATCTTCGAACTGTAAATAAGAAAAGTCTTGAAGTGTTGGCAAAAGCAGGAGCTTTTGACACTTTCCCAAATTCCCACAGGGCTCAGTATTTCTTACAGGAAAACCGTGAGGGTATAATTTTCCTCGAAAAAGTAATTAAAAATGCTAGTGAGTACCAGGCTCATAAAATGGGTGCTCAGGTAAGTCTTTTTGGAGGTGTCTCACAGGTTGAAATGCCTGAAATAAAACTTCCTGAATGCGAAGAATGGCCAACGCCTCTGAAATTGCACTACGAGAAAGAAGTGGCTGGTTTTTATATCTCCGGACATCCGCTGAATGATTACAATCTTGAAATTGAATCTTTCTGCAACGCAACTGTTTCTGACCTTAAATCTGAAAATAGTAAGGCCAACCTTGGTAAGCAGCTTGTGGTTGCAGCCATGATTCTAAAAGCTGACCATTCAATTTCAAAAAACAACAAGCCTTATGCGAGGTTTACTATCGAAGATATGAGTGATAATGTCGAAATTTTTATCTTCAGTGAAGATTATCTCCGGGTTAAACATTTTCTTGTTGAAGGAACAACTGTATTAATTAAAGGATCCTTTATTCAGAAATATAAGGATGCTGAAAGGCTTGATTTTAAAATTTCTTCAATGATACTCTTATCAGAAGCACTTGAAAAATTAACCAAGAAAATATTAGTAAAACTTAGTGCATTTACTGTTAATGAAGGTCTTATTGACAAATTAAAAAGCACTATAAGTGCGAATAGTGGTGCAATTCCTCTTACTTACGAGATATTGGATGAAGCGGAGAAAATAACTGTACGGCTTGTTTCTAAAGTTCCTGTTTCTCCTCGTTTTGCAATTGAAGTTCAAAAGAATATTAAAGAAGTTGAGCTTGCTATCAGTTAAAATAATTCTATTATCTTTGAAAACAGAATTAGTTAAATCATAAAAAATCGAATAATATGGCTATTGAATTAACCGATGCGAATTTTGAAGAAATCGTAATAAATTCAGACAAACCCGTTCTTGTAGATCTTTGGGCTGAATGGTGTGGACCTTGTCGTATGGTAGGACCAATTGTAGAAGAACTTGGTCATGATTATGAAGGAAAAGCTGTCATTGGAAAACTCGATGTGGATAGCAATCCCAGTACAACTGCTAAGTATGGCATCCGAAATATTCCTACTATTCTTTTCTTTAAAAATGGCGCGGTTGTAGATAAGCATGTTGGCGTCTCTCCAAAATCAGTTTTAGCTGGTAAACTTGAGAAGCTAATTTAAACTTATTGTTGTTAGAAATTATGGGATGCAATTGTGCTTGCATCCCATTTGCTATTTATTGATAATACTTTTTATCTATCAGATATGCCCATTGAACAGGTTCGTTTCGAAGAATTGCTTTCCCTGGAGCTTTTGGCCAGGCAGGTGGTTGAAGGATTTATTACCGGAATGCATAAAAGCCCGTTTCATGGGTTCTCAGTTGAATTCGCTGAACACCGGTTGTATAATCAGGGTGAGTCTGTAAAACATATTGACTGGAAATTATTTGGCCGTACGGATAGGATGTATGTTAAAAGGTTTGAAGAAGAAACCAATTTAAGATGCCAGATAGTCATTGACGGTTCCTCCTCGATGTACTATCCCACAATTGCAAATCCTTCAATAACAAATCCTGATAAAATTACATTTTCTGTTTACGCTGCTGCTGCTGTTATACAGCTATTACACAAGCAAAGAGATGCCTCAGGATTAAGTATTTTCACCGACGAAGTGAATGTTCATACTGAAGCTCATTCTAATTTGGTACATCGAAAATTCCTTTACTCAAAGTTGAACGAACTTCTCGAATACAATAAGGAGAAAACCAGAAAGCAGACCAGGGCATCGCAGGCTTTGCATCAGATTGCTGAGAATATACATAAGCGTTCATTGGTAATCATTTTTAGTGACATGTTTGATAGCGGTTTTGACGAAGAACTTTTTTCAGCCCTTCAGCATTTAAAGCATAATAAGCATGACGTGATCCTGTTTCATGTCACTGATAAAAAGTCGGAAGTGGATTTCGCATTTGATAATAAGCCTTACAAATTCATTGATCTTGAGACAGGGGAGGAACTTAAAATAAGACCCCAGGAGATAAAGGAAGATTATGTTATAAGAATTGCTAAATTCAGATCAGAACTTTTGAAGAGATGCGCACAATATCAAATCGAATTTGTTGACGCTAATATAAATGAGGGGTTTAAGCAAATTCTCTTACCTTTCCTTCTGAAAAGAATGAAAATGATGTAATTCTTGCTAAACAGAACAATTTGTACCAGATTTGAAACACCACTACTCGGAGCTAAACAAACTGAAATGGCGATAAATGAAGATTTTCTGAATAGACTGGAAACACAACTCGACAAGCATGGGCCATGGCCACAAGTTTATTTATTCAAATTTATTATAACAGATAACAACCGAAGTTATGCCATATTGCAAAGTATCTTCGGTGATGAATCTAATATAACCACACGCCATTCCTCTAAAGGTAATTACATCTCCGTTACAATAAGGGAGATGATGATGAGCCCTTCCGAGATTATTGAAAGATACCGTCAGGCTTCAATTATTGATGATATTATTGCTTTGTAATAAAATTGCTTCTACTGACCCATAATTTCAGAAGTGGTAAAAAAAGAACCCTCCACAGTTTTTTACTGAAGAGGGTTTAATTATAAAAACAGGTATCTTTTATTTTGCAAAACTAATGGCTCGTGTTTCCCTGATAACTGTAATTTTAATTTGTCCGGGATAAGTCATTTCATCTTGGATTTTCCTTGAGAGATCATAAGAAATCTTGTTGGCTTCATCATCCGAAACTTTATCAGCACCTACGATAACACGCAATTCTCTTCCTGCCTGGATAGCATAGGTTTTTACAACCCCAGGATATGAAAGTGCCAGTTCTTCGAGGTGATTTAACCTTTGAATGTAAGCTTCTACAATTTCACGGCGAGCACCAGGACGCGCTCCTGAGATGGCATCGCAAGTTTGAACTATAGGAGCTATAAGGCTTTCCATTTCTATTTCATCATGGTGCGCTCCGATAGCATTGCAAATATCAGCCGGTTCCTTGTATCTTTCAGCGATTTTCATACCCAGGATAGCATGTGGAAGTTCAGGCTCATTATCAGGTACTTTACCTATATCATGAAGCAATCCTGCACGTTTCGCTTTCTTGGGGCTTAAACCGAGTTCTGCTGCCATGGTAGCGCACAGATTAGCCACTTCTTTGGAATGTTGTAATAGGTTCTGACCATAAGAAGAGCGGTATTTCATTTTACCGATCATTCTTATAAGTTCAGGATGAAGACCATGAATTCCAAGGTCGATGGTTGTCCGTTTGCCAGTCTCTATTATTTCCTGTTCTATCTGTTTCTTAACCTTACTAACTACTTCCTCAATGCGGGCAGGGTGAATTCTACCATCAGTTACCAGTTTATGTAATGAAAGTCGTGCAATTTCCCTTCGTACCGGATCAAATCCTGAAAGTATGATAGCTTCGGGAGAATCATCTATGATTATTTCTACTCCGGTTAAAGATTCAAGTGTACGTATGTTTCTTCCCTCACGGCCAATAATCCGACCTTTTATTTCTTCACTTTCAATATTGAAAACTGAAACGCTATTCTCAATAGCATGTTCGGCTGCAGTTCGTTGAATAGTTTCAATTACTATCTTCCTTGCCTCGTTGTTTGCAGTTAATTTAGCTTCCTCTACGATATCTTTAATATGTACCATAGCCTTAGCTTTAGCCTCATCTTTCAATGTTTCAATTAACTGAGTTTTGGCTTCATCAGCCGACATACCTGAAATTTCTTCTAGCTGATCGACTTGCTGTTTAATTGCTTTGTCTAGCTCCTGCTGTTTTTTTGTAATAATCTCAACCTGTACGTTAAGATTATCTTTAATTGTAGAGACTTCTTTTTGCTTTCTTTGTATTTCTTCCTGTTTTTGTGATAGTGAGGCTTCTTTTTGTTTTAGTCGGTTTTCATTTTTAAGAAATTCTTTGTTCTTTTCCTGAAAATTGTTTTCGTAATCAGATTTCATCTGAAGGAATTTCTCTTTTGCCTGAAGGATTTTATCCTTCTTGATCATTTCTCCTTTTTCTTCGGCGTCTCTGAGTATATTCTCACTTTTCTTTTCTATTGCTTTTCTTAGAAAAGTACTTGTGATTATTACTCCCGCAGCTATACCAATTAATGCCGCTACGATACCTATTATTACTGCTTCCATTATTTAATTTGGTTAGTTTATATATGTTGAGCTATGGAGTGAAAGAAAACAAAAAACCCGCACTGATCGTGAGTTTTGGTAAACCCCAAAACTACATGATTGGAGCTGCCAGGGACGTCAAACTTCCAATGCCCCCATAAGGGAGACCGGCCGAAGCCGGATTAAGGCCTGTTTTTCATCCATTAACTGAGCTTTGCCCCAAAGTTGAAAATGTTGAGTTTACAAACAATTCGATACAATGCGGGATATCTTAATATCATTCAAAGAACTAATGCTCAAACTTTTACAAAAGTAACTGTTAATCAATGTACTCCGTCAATACTTTATCAATTTCTGCTAGTTTCCCCAGCATTTCATTGTCTCTATACTTTAATTGCTCCTCCAATTCTACAGAGCTGACGGCAAATTGTAATGCAACCATTGCCAGCAGGTCCTGTTTGTCTTTATACTGGAAGTATTTAGCATAGTTTTCAATTTGTTCCTCAATCACTTTCGTGGCTTTTCGCAAACCTTCTTCTTCTTCTCTGCTTATTTTAAGCTTATATGGTCTATCTGCGATTACCACAGTTATTGAGAGTTCATCCATTACCCAATTAACAGTTTATTTATTTAAAAGTCTCACACAATTGTCGATTTCCCGCAAAAGTTCATTAATTTTAAGTTTAACTTCTGTCTTACTTTCCTCTTTACTCAATGATTTCGCTAATTTCAATATTTTTATCCGTTCCTTTTGCTCATTTAACAAAAGTTCAAGATTAGTAATTTGTTCTTTTAATTTTATAATCTCATCTTTTAAGACCTTGTTATCCTTTTGTAGTTCAGATACCTGCCCAATCAGTTTCCTTATTTTATATTCTATGCCGGAAATCAAAGTACTTGGACTATCCATGAATACCAAAGTTATGTGTGCAAAGGTATGTTAAACTTTACAATTTGCCAATAGTAAATAATTTCAATTCCTTACTCAAATATAACAAATTGTAGGCCTGAAAACAAAAGATATTTTTAACTTTCTCACAAATTTTAATCATGACAGAAGACTTCTTGCATTACTTATGGCAGAATGGATTATTCACTGATTCACTGTCAACTACACTTGGAGAACCAATTCAAATCATTAGCCCGGGTTACCATAATTTTAATTCGGGCCCGGATTTTTCTGACGCCCGTTTAATCATCTCCAATACAAAATGGGCTGGGAATGTTGAAATTCATATTAATTCATCTGACTGGTTCAAACATGGTCATCAACATGATGAGTCATACAAAAACGTTGTTCTTCATGTTGTGTACAATCATGATTCGGACGCAAATCCGGCAGGAATGCCTGTATGTGAATTAGCTGGTAAAATTAATCTTCAGCTATTTGAGGCTTACCAAAAATTTCTTCAGGAATCTGATTTTGTGCCTTGCATTGGAGAAATTAAGAATATCTCAGAGATAGATCTCACGCTGTGGCTTGAAAGAATGCTGATCGAAAAGTTGCAGAAGAAAGCCGATTTCATAAACGAGGCACTTGAAAGATCTCAAACTGACTGGGAGGAAGCATTTTATCAAATGGTTGCCCGTAGTTTTGGTTTCAGCATTAATAGTTTACCCTTCGAGATGCTTTCCAGGTCATTGCCGTATAAGATTTTAATCAAACATAGTAATAGTCTTTTTCAGACTGAAGCATTGATTTTCGGACAAGCCGGCTTGCTTTCACAGGACTTGATTGATCCCTATGCACAATCACTGTTTAGTGAATATAATTTTCTGAGAAAAAAATACAAACTGGTACCAATAAGCTCTTCTTTATGGAAATTCCTTCGGCTTAGACCGGTTAATTTTCCAACAATACGACTAGCACAGTTTGCTGCACTAATACATAAATCAGGTGGAAAGCTTTTTGATATCATTTCACTCCCAACGGTAGACGAAATGCAGGAAGCAATGAAAGTTAAACCTTCCGATTATTGGTTGAATCATTACATCTTTGACAATCCATCAACTACAAAGTCAGGAAATTTAGGTAAAAGCGCAGTTTATCTTATTATAATCAATGCCGTACTGCCATTCATATTTGTTTATGGTAGCTCGAATGGTGATGACAATAAATGTCATAAAGCATTGAGTTTATTTGATCAAATTCCCGGTGAAAGAAATTCCACTATCGAAAAATGGGCAAAAGCAGGAATAAAAGTTCAGTCAGCATTTCAAACCCAGGCACTCATGGGATTGAAAACATGTTATTGTGATAAGAAAAAATGTCTTCAATGTAGAATAGGAAATCTGATTATTAAAAAGCCTGAATTCCTTTCAAATATTTGAATTAAATGACTTGCTAAATATTTGGTGTTCTTTTTATTTTCTTAATATTGCAACTACTTAAATAATTTGTCACTTAAAAGTTACTATTCATGGGAGGTAACACTGAGAATTGGGGTTCCAGAGTAGGATTAGTTCTAGCAATGGCCGGTAACGCAGTAGGTTTCGGTAACTTCCTTAGATTTCCTGTTCAGGCAGTACAAAATGGTGGTGGTGCTTTTATCATTCCATATCTGGTTTCATTCCTTGTAATGGGTATTCCACTTTTATTTATTGAGTGGTCAACGGGAAGATTTGGTGGAAAGGCAGGACATCATTCTACTCCTTTCATTCTTCAGAGTATTGATAAGAGATGGATATGGAGGTATGTGGGTGTATTTGGTATATTTTCGAATATAGCCATTGCGGCCTATTATTGCTATATTGAGAGCTGGACAATCTCATATATGTTCCATTCTCTGTTCGGCTCATTCGACTCATTGAGTCAAACTCAGGTAGCATTATTTTTTAGTGATTACCTTGATCTAACAACTTCTACAACCGGAATACCATATGAAGCCTTGTTGTTTTTTCTCTTATGTCTTTCCTTGAATACTTATATACTGAGTAGGGGATTAAATAAAGGAGTTGAAACTGTAGCTAAGATTGGTGTTCCATTATTAATATTTTTCGGTATTTTTCTGGCAATCAAAGGAATTACTCTAAAATCAGGTTCCTATGGTGCGGTTAATAACGGGACTGTTGGATTGAATTTCCTTTGGACACCAGATTTTACTTCTTTATCGAATCCAAAAGTATGGCTTGCAGCAGCCGGTCAAATTTTCTTCACCCTTTCGGTAGGTATGGGCTCTATTCAATGCTATGCTTCATTCGTCCGCAAAAACCAGGATATTGCTCTAAATGCTATGTCGGCCGGGTGGATGAATGAGTTTGTTGAAATAGTATTGGGAAGCTCTATCATTATTCCTATTGCTGTAGGTTATCTTGGAATTGACAATGTAATTGAACTTACAAATATTGGAGGCTTAGGATTAGGATTCAGAACAATGCCATTCCTTTTTGAACAATGGGGGCCTATCATTTCAGCATTAGCAGGTTTTGCATTTTTCGGTATGCTATTTTTCGCTGGTATAACAAGTTCTCTGGCAATGGGAACACCCGGAATCAGCTTTTTAATGGATGAATTCAATTGGTCGAGAAAGAGTGCAGCATGGTCTTTTGGAATTGTAATATTATTATTAGGACTTCCTACTGTGTTTTTCTTTAATCAGGGAGTGTTTGATGAATACGACTATTGGGCAGGTACAGTCTCATTGGTGATCTTTGCGCTATTCGAATCCATTTTGTTTGCATGGATATTCGGAATGAAGAAGGGGTGGAGAGAAATAACTTCCGGAGCAGATATTAAAGTTCCTTTGATATATAAATACATCATAAAGTATGTAACTCCAGTAACTCTGATACTAGTATTTTTTGGTGCAATGCTTAGGCCTGTTGATGATAATTGGAGTTTGATAAGTATTAAGGGATGGCCATTACATAACGAAAGTATTATCGGACAACTCAGGCATCAGGGTATCGGTCCTAACGAAACGTGGTTTGCAGATAAGTTCTTTGCTGAAAATACTGGTGTAGTTGATTCGATATTTGAAAACAGTACTGGTAAAAAAACCTCCATACTTGTCAGAGGCATTACACCTGAAGGTAGGATTTCCACTAAAATATATGTCAGTAATAATAAAAATCATCAATTGTCAATATCCTTGGGAAACCAGATTAATATCGGTGATGTGCTGTATACAGGCAAAGTCATCAACAGGATATTTTATTTAGACATGGCTCGTTTATTACTATTAAGTTTATTTGCCTTTATTGTTATCCTGGTTTATTTTGCCTATCGAAAAAGAAAAAGAAAGGGGGAATGGAAATAATGAACACAAGTGCTTTAATAATGATGATAATAGTGGAATCGGTAGCTATTCTGTTGACTGGGTATTTTTTCTATAAGGTGTTGGTAACAAAGCCTCATCAGGATGATGAGACTGAAGATATTTAGAAGATAATTTGAAGAATAAGCTTAAAGATTATTTCTACTTTTCAAAATCTGAAAGGAACGGAATTCTGGTCCTATTAGGCATAATGGCCCTGGTTTCAGCCATTTCTTTAGTAATCAATTATAACCACAAAGAAAGTAGTGTTTCTGATGCGCTCTTTGAAGTTGAAGTGAATCGATTTCTAGATAGTCTAAATTCCAATTCACTGAATAATTCCGGTGGTTCATATGGTTCTGGCGACGTATTCAAAACTCCCGATGTAGAAAGTTCATATTCAAAAAAGCGCTTTACACCTTTCCCGTTTGATCCGAATACTGCAAATAAGGAAGATTGGGTTAAGATGGGATTTTCTGAAAAGCAGGCTAAGGTGATCCTTAAGTATAGGGGCAAAGGCGGTAAATTTTATAATAAAGAAGATTTTAAGAAACTATTCATTATTGACGACGATACTTATAAAATATTCGAACCATATATTACTATTGATAAACGTTTGCTCTCAGGCAAAGGAAGCTTTTCTGAAACTCAACTTCAGGTTGCATCCTCAGGATCTGCTTCTACTCAACTCCCATTAAAACCTAAAACAGTCATTGAAATAAATAGTGCCGATTCAGCTGAATTGACAAAGATATATGGGATTGGGCCTGTGTTCGCTTCACGCATAATCAAGTATCGCGAAAAGTTAGGAGGCTTTTACTTCAAAAGCCAATTACGAGAAGTTTACGGAATTGATAGCATAAGGTATACTCAGATTGAAGATCAGGTTATTGTTGATACTAATTTGGTAAGGTTTATTCATATCAATTCAATCTCGCTGAATGATTTAAGAAAATGTCCTTATTTAGATTACTATCTAGCCAAAAAGATTATTGATAAACGTATCCAGAAAGGCGAATTCAGGACACTAGTTGAAATAGGAGAAATTCTAAGCACAAAGCCTGAAGTGTTTAAAAAAGTACTTCCATACATAGTACTGTAGCTGTTAGTTCCATATCCACATCTTTATCTAATTCATCTCTCTTTTAATTATAAAAAAGTAAACCTTTATTTTTGTTTAAGTACAACATTAAGCATACCTTAAGCGTATCCTAGACGTGTTTTTAGCGTAAAAAGACGGGTAATAAACCCTTATAAGTTATTTAAAAAAGCCTTTAATTTCTAATTTTCCATTAATCATTTGGCATAGAGTAATGGAAATACACTTTTGATCTGAGTACTTGAAAAGACTGGAGAGAAATTAAGGAGGTATCTGATTAATGTGAATCAGGAAAGGGAAACCAGGTTTTTATTATTCAGAAGTAGATGTTGAGGTATATTGCTGTTGGCTTTCTCCACTTATATTGGTTGGATCCTCTTCATTTTCATTTTCATCTTCATCAGGCCATTCATAGACTTTTCTTTGAGGACCAACATCCCTGTATCCGAATGCCAGGATAATTCCGGCTATTGTTCCCATTAGATGCGACTCCCAGGATATTCTTTCTCCGGGTGAAAATGCGGGGAAGATACCCCAAACAAAACTCCCATATAGGAAAGTCACAAGTAAACTAAAAGCAATTAAACGCGGTTCCTTTCGAATAATACCTGATACAAAATGATAAGCTGTCAGAGAATAGACTACGCCACTCGCTCCTATATGGTATGAGTTTCCTCTGGCAAATAGCCAAACCCAGATACCCGTAATAAGCCATGACAGGATAAATATCTGCCAGGCTTTTTTGCGATAATAGTAAAACAGCGCCGCACTCAAAAGAAACAATGGGATAGAGTTTGAAATCAGATGTTTATAACCTCCATGAAGTAAAGGTGAAAACAATATTCCTTTTAGTCCTTCAGCTTTTAAGGGTAACAGACCAAAAAATGATAGTGAGACACCCAATATTTCCTCAGCTAGCTTTACAATCCAAAGAATTGCAACTATTCCGGCTGCAATAAGTGAGGATGATACAATTTGTTTTTTTTCTTCGTCAGTTGACATTATCTATAAAGCTGGGAGATGATATTGGGCGGCTTATAAGTTTTACTGTTTAAACTCTTTAGGTTTCTTTATGGTGAAAACCCTGCTGATGTTGAAACCAAAATACACATCCCCTTTGTTCCACTTGCCCATAGTTTCAGTTATAAAAGCCCTTTCGAACATGGGTTGAGCATTAGTAAAGTGCAACTGAAAAACATGCCCACCAGTTTCAATATCAACGCCTACTGCCAGAGGGTTTTCAAAATTATCAGCTACATATCCGGGCAAATTATGGAAGTATTCCATGTTTATGCTCAATCTCTTAGTAATTTTATAGCGTCCACCTATGCCAATAGCAAAATTATCATTTGTTCCTTTCTCCATAACAAGGTTTTTGTGAATGTGTGTAGGGGCTAACTGTAAGGAAAATGATTCAGAAAATTTTCGTGCAATAAGTATTTGGTTAACAAATGAAAGGCGTGATGAAAAGTAATTGGTTCTTTCAGAATCCTGCCACTTTAATGAGAAAAGGTCAGATGCGGTGAATAAACTCACGGAAAGAGGCATATTTTTCACTCCTTTGCTTTGGCGTAATAATTTCACTTTCAAGAATCCATCGAATGTTTTTTGATAAGTGCTGCGTCCGATGCCGACACTTAGAATATCGTTGATGCCATACTCTAGTCCTAGTCTGATTGTTGCCTGGTCAAGACCAAAAAAATCATAGGCTCCCTGATTCAATCGTCCAAAATGATGTGAGATCGTAAATAGAAGGACCCCATTGGCCGGATTTTCGATTGAGTGTCCTGAAACAACCCGTGTCGTCTTAAAAGTCGCGGTTGAATATTCTGTAGTTGGTTCTTCTTCCCCAAAAATGTCCATAAGGTCATCTTGTCCGAATACTATATTTGAGGATAAAAGTAATACTACTAAAAGCCAGAAAGTGTTGTGTGTTTTTTTCATGGTTTAGTTATTTGGGGCCCCTGCATTTATCCAGGCATTAATTTTTGTAAGCTCGCATGCCGGCAGTTTTTGTGCATTTTGAGGCATTGGAGTTGCACCTGGTTCATGATTAACAGCTTTTCGGAATATGCCACTTTGAACGTGAGGAAGTAATGCCTGATAACTATCGGTAACCACACCTCCTGAAGTAATGGATGAATTATGGCAGTGATTGCAGTTCGAAGCCAGTATTGGTTGTATTGTGCCGGAGAATGTTATATTTGAAGTATCACAGATTCCACCTCCTGTACCCGGATAAAGTTCCTCCTCACTATCATTATAACATGACGAGAGAATTATAAATGAACACATCAACCAAAAAAATTGAGTTATTCTTCTCATTATCGATTTTTTTTAATTGTTTGGATTACCTGCCTCGATCCATTTACGTAGTTGGGTAATATTACACTCATTGAGTTTATTGCCATTAAAAGGCATCGGTGTAAAGCCAGGTGCATGAGAAACCGTTCCAAATAATCTACCATCTTCTGCAACCAAAGCAACCGAGGCATAGTTATCCAACCTGACATTTCCATTGGCAGTGGTCGCATTATGGCACCCCACGCAGTTTAAATTTAGAAGGGGTTGAATAGAGCCGGAAAAAGTAAAGTTAGTTGTATCACATTCAGTGCATTCATTGTTTTTTGCCCCCTGATTAATCCAATCTCGTATTGATGCTATTTGCTCTGCATTTAAGGGTGAAAAAGGAGGAGGTGGCATTCTGTCGTCGGGATCGTTATCAGTTATTCTCTCATAAATGTCACTATCGGCTGCATCTCCGGGACGAATCTCGTCACTTGCCATGATACTTTCATAAGTCGAAAGATTGATTCCTTCCTGGGCAGTTAAATTATCATGACACCCGGCCATAGCACAACTGGATTGAAAAATTGGCAGGACTTCGTTTACGAAATAAACTGAATCAGGATCGCACTCTACAACTGTGTTGGTATCAGGGGGATTAGGGTCGATGGGAGGCTGGTCAGGTTCATGTTTACAGGAGACTAAAATTGAACCAATGGTGACAACCAATAAATAGCTCATCAGGTGTATAAATCTCATTGTCAGGTTTGAATAAAGGTTACATTGTCTGATTACTTTGCAGTTTTGAAGCTAAAAAATGTTAAGAACTTTACAATAAATAATCAAATTTAACTTTAATAAATCAATAAGGCTTAATTTTGTTTGCAATAACATCAAGAAAAATAAGAACAATCATGATAAGTGATAGGACATTATATAGGATATGGGTTTGTTTTCTTTTAGCAGGTGCACTTTTAACTTCTATAATTTCAAACGCACAGAACAAAGAAACACGACAAAATGTTGAAAAATTTACCTCGTTACTGCAGATTATAAATTACTACTATGTAGATTCCACTGATCAGTCGGAACTTACTGAAACTGCTGTTGTAGCCATGTTAAAGGAGTTAGACCCTCATTCCTTATATTTATCAAAAGATGAAGTAAGACGAGCCAATGAGCCACTGGTGGGAAATTTTGAAGGAGTAGGAATTCAGTTTCAGCTTTTTCATGATACAATATTGGTAATTGCTGCTGTTCCCGGTGGCCCTTCAGAAAAAGTAGGAGTGATGGCCGGGGATAAAATCATTACAATAAATGGTGAAGAAGCATTTGGTAAGAAAATTACCAACACTTATGTAATGGAGAAGCTTCGTGGTAATAAGGGTACTAAAGTTAATGTAGGTATATTACGTAATAACCAACTGCCTCTTGTTGATTTTACTATTACCCGCGATAAAATACCGTTAAATAGTATTGATGCTTCTTTTATGCTGACAGATGACATTGGTTATGTCAGGCTTACGAGATTTGCAAGGACATCTATGGTAGAAATGCAGGAGTCAATTAAGAATCTTCGGGCTGAGGGTATGAAAGACCTTATTCTCGATCTGAGAAATAACTCAGGAGGGTATCTTGATATTGCAGTTGATCTTTCGGATGAATTTCTTCCGGCACAACGCCTTATAGTCTATACTGAGGGGCTAAGAAGTCCACGGATAGAATTTAAAGCTACAAGTAAAGGCAACTTTGAAGACGGAAAGTTGATTGTAATGATTAATGAGGGAAGTGCATCTGCAAGTGAAATTGTGGCAGGTGCCGTTCAGGATTGGGACAGAGGATTGGTACTAGGACGCAGGTCATTTGGTAAAGGGCTGGTACAGAGACCTTTTAATCTGCCCGACAGTTCAGTAATCAGATTAACAACTGCTCGCTATTACACACCTTCAGGCAGGAGTATTCAAAAGCCATATGAAGCAGGATCTGAGGATTATTATGCTGATTTAACAAATCGTTTTAAGCATGGAGAATTTATGTCGGCTGATAGTATTAAGTTTCCCGATTCATTAAAATTTTATACTCCTTCAAAGAGAATCGTTTATGGTGGAGGTGGAATTATGCCAGATGTTTTCATTCCACTTGATACTACCACTAGTTCAAAGTTTTATACTGATTTGTGGCGCAAAGGAGTATTCAACGAATTTGTATTGAACTATATGGAAAATAATCGAGGAAAAATAGTCCGTGAATTTAAGGATTTTGGCAGTTTTAAGACTAATTTTGGTATAGATGAGCCGTTAATGAAAACGTTTATCGATTTTGCTGCAACAAGGAACGTGATTCCTGAAGAAGATGCATTGCAAAAATCGGGAGATGAAATTAAATATATAATTAAAGGCTTAATCGCCCGGAATATTTGGGACGCATCCAGTTATTTTGAAATCATCAGTCCTATCGATAATGAACTCATGCACGCTATAAGAGTGATGCAGCAAGAGACTATGTTTACCAAACTCAGTAAAGTAAATTAAGATTTAATTTTCTTGTTAAAGGTTACTATCTATCGGGGAGAAGCACCATTTTAATTATAAAAATAGGTTTGCTTGTGTTGAATTAATGGTGTTGAAATTTCTATATTTGTTTCTTATAAACATTTAAAAGCTCTCCTATGGCAGATATCACTACATCCTATATGGGTCTAAATCTGGTAAGCCCCATAATCGTTGGAAGTTCAGGATTGACAAATAAGCTTGAGAATATTAAGACTTTTGAACAATTAGGTGCAGGAGCGATAGTCCTGAAATCGTTGTTTGAAGAACAAATCAGACAGGAAGCCTTACACGAAGTGCATCATAATGAAGCAATGTATCCCGAAGCATTTGACTATATTTCCAACTATAGCAAAGAGCATCACCTCAACAGATACCTTGATTTGATTAATCAATCTTCAAATGCTGTAAAACTGCCTATTATTGCAAGCATTAACTGCATTTCAGGTGATGAATGGACATCATTCGCAAGGAAGTTTGAAGCAGCTGGTGCCTCAGCAATCGAACTGAATATTTTCGTTCTGCCCAGTGATCCGTACAGAATGAGTTCTGATAATGAACAGCTTTATACAAACATTATTACACAAGTATTAAAGACTGTTAATATTCCTGTATCTGTAAAGATTAGTTATTACTTCTCTGCTTTAGCAAAGACTGTAACCGAAATGTCATGGACGGGAATAAAGGGAATTGTAATGTTCAACAGGTTCTATTCTCCGGATATAGATATTGAGAAACTGAAAGTAGATACATCGCATGTTTTTAGCACTCAGCAAGAAATTACTACGCCTTTAAGATGGATCGCAATGCTTTCGAAGAATTTACAATGTGATATCTGTGCCTCTACAGGGATACATGATGGAACGGGTGTAGTAAAGCAAATGCTGGTGGGTGCAAAAGCTGTCCAAGTTGTATCGACATTGTATAAGAATGGTTTTGATCGAATCTCGGAAATGAACCAATTTTTAAAATCTTGGATGGAAAGGAAAGGGTACGAGAAAACATCAGATTTTATAGGTAAGTTAAGCTATCAGAGGATCGAAAATCCTGCAGCTTATGAAAGAGTTCAGTTTATGAAGTATTATGCCGGTATTGAATAGAGCTTGAATTGTTTGAATGAAACAATTGAGGATCATTCACGTTATTGTGAAAACTAACAAATAGTGTGGTTATGAGTAAGGTGTTGATTGTTGATGATGATGTTACTTTTTGTTTAATGCTTGATACATTTTTGAATAAGCATGGCTACACCGTTCAGCAATCATTTTCATATGGAGAAGGCAGAAAGAAAATAGTCTCTTTCAAGCCAGATATAATACTGACAGATTTAAGATTGCCTGATAATGACGGATTGGAAGTATTAAGAACTGTAATGCGTGAGAGTCCGCATGTTCCGGTAATTTTAATGACAGGATATGCAGACATAAGGACAGCAGTTCAGGCAATGAAGATGGGGGCATTTGACTATGTTGCTAAACCTGTTAATCCCGACGAGATCCTAATTACTATAAAAAGGGCTTTGAATCCTCCTGATACTGACAGAGTAGAAAGTGCTCAAAGTATTGATAAATCAGGTTTTTTTGTAGAGGGGTTAAGTCCGGCTGCACGTAAAATCAGCGAGTATGTTAGTTTGGTCGCTCCAACTAATATGTCGGTTCTAATTATGGGAGAAAGCGGAACTGGTAAAGAATTTATTGCACGAAAGATTCATCTGGAAAGCGTAAGAGCTGATAAAACATTTGTTGCCATCGACTGCGGTGCTTTACCAAGGGATTTGGCGGGGAGTGAGTTTTTTGGCCACATGAAAGGATCTTTTACAGGTGCTTTCTCGGATAAACAAGGACAGTTTGAAGCTGCTAACGGAGGAACAATTTTCCTGGATGAGATAGGAAATTTGAGCTATGATATCCAGGTGCAATTACTCAGGGCAATTCAGGAAAGAAAGATCAGAAGAATAGGCTCGACCAACGAAGTAAGCATTGATGTGAGGATAATTACTGCGACTAATGAAGACCTCAAACAAGCGGTTGCCAGGGGCGATTTTCGTGAAGATCTTTATCACAGAATTAACGAATTTGCAATAACCGTAGCACCATTGCACCATCGTCCTGAAGATCTGATGTTGTTTGCCCAGCATTTCCTGAAGTATGCAAATTCAGAACTAAATAAAAATGTTGAGTATTTTGATAAAGAAGTGATAGATATCTTTATGAAGTATTCATGGCCTGGTAATTTCAGAGAGTTCAAGAATATTATAAAAAGGGCGGTACTTTTATCGAAAGGAAACACAGTGCTGAAACACACATTGCCTGAGGAAATAGTGAGTGAGGCATTGCAGCATTCTGCTCTTATTGCCACAAATATTCAATTTCCCGAGGTTTCAATAAAGGAAGTAAATGCTGAAGCACCTCCAGTTGACTTAAGAGATGCTGCCCACAGAAGTGAAAGAGATTTGATTATTACGACACTTGAAAAAGTAAGGTTTAATAAATCAAAGGCGGCCAAGGTGCTCAATGTCGATAGAAAGACTCTTTATAATAAAATGAGACAGTATAATATTCCTCTCCAATAGTAAAGAAGACCCTACTTAGTTGCTTTTTGTGCTTTCTCCAGATCAATCTTCAGCTGTGTAAGATTTGATATAGATTCGTTGAATAGTAGCTTGATTTTTTCTTTCTCATCGGGTTCATTCCTACTGGTCAATTCGAGTTTCTTCAAAAGATCGGAAACTTTTGAAGCACCCAAAAGTCTGATATTGGGTTGAATCCGGTGTGCTAATAATGAAAGTTCAGTGTAGTTGTTTTCTGAAAAAGCTTCTTTTAAGCTTTCTTTAGTCGTGTCTAGATTAACAATCAGTGAATCAATAATCCTGTTCAGTGAGTCTTCATCATCTCCGGCAAACTGACGGAATCCAGAGAGGTCAACTGTTTGAGGATATGACATATTCACAGATGGTTTAATCTCTGCCATAAGCATCTTATTTTCACCAGATCCTTCATGTAAATGACTCTCAGTTGTCCTGATGCTGGTTTTATTAAGAATTCGTATTAGCTCTTCTTTCCTGAAAGGTTTAAGTATCACCTCATCCATACCCAGAGCGATATACTCTTCAATGTCTTTATAGTTGGCATGTGCTGTGAGTCCAATAATTGGAGGTAATCTCATGTCCTCATCCCGGCATAAAGATTTAATTTTATTAATCAGTTCCGGACCACTTAGTCCAGGCATTTGAATGTCTGTTATGAGTAAATCAAATGTTGTTGGTTCAGCCCTGAAGATTTCCCATGCTTCCCTGCCGTCGTTTGCTTCAGTAACTTTTGCATTGTATTTACAAAGCAAATCTCTTATTAGAATCCTGGTACTGAAATCATCTTCAGCAAGTAAGATACTTATTCCCTTCAGGTTGACTGAAACGGGATTGTAAGAAAAATGAGTTTCTTCTACAAAAGTAATTGGTGAAACTGGTAACGTTACGCGAATTGTAAAAATGGTTCCCCTCTCAGGTTGACTTATAACACTGATATATCCACCCATTGAATCGATCAGTTTTTTACTGATGGCTAGACCAAGACCTGATCCGCCGTATTTTCTGGTTATTCCGGGATCGACCTGAGAAAATTCCTCAAATATCATTTTCTGCTTTTCAATAGGGATACCTATACCGGTATCTGCAATGCGAATAATCAGTTCATAAGACTGTCCGTCACTTTCATAGTGACCCTTTGATTGAAGTAATACTTTACCTGCTTCAGTAAATTTGATGCTATTACTAAGTAAGTTTATAATTATTTGCCTTAACCGTAGTGGATCGCCCTGAAGATTAATATCTTCAGGTAATGCCATTGATAAAGTAATATCTAATCCTTTTGCTTTAGCTTTTGAGGATAGTGTGTTGAATGCCTCCTCTATAAGATCTGAGGGGTTGAATGTTTTATTTTCAAGCAAAAGTTTTCCGCTTTCAATCCTTGAAAAGTCGAGCAGATCATTAATCAATTCCAAGAGATGCTCAGATGAAGAATTAATGTATTTCAGGTATTTGGATTGTTCATGATTAATGCTTGTTTCTGTTAATCTTTCAGTAAAACCGATAATAGAGGTTAGAGGGGTCCTTATTTCATGACTCATGTTAGCCAAGAATTGCTCTTTAACTTTAAGTAGACTTTCGGCAAAAGATCGGGCTTCCTCAAGTTGCCTTCTATAGAAAGCACTTTTCGCAAGGTCTTTCCATATGAGAATGATAAAGCCAACAGTGGTTATTAATCCAAGTGCGGCTAGTATCAGTGCAGTCAGCCACAATTTATCGAGTACTTCTTGCCCTTTAGTGGTACTTGCGATGGTATTGGCAATTTCTTCTTTTTCAAAGAGTAAAAGAATTGCCCTTATTTCATTCATTATGTCCTGATCAGCCTGAATTAATTTAAGTTCTCTGTCGATGATAAATTGCCTTGTTTTACTTTCACGTGCTTCAATCCTACGTAGTTGAGTTTTTACTCTTGATATTGTTGTATCCCTGTATGTCTGAAAAGTAGTAATCGTATCAAATTTTACAATAGTTGAATTTTCAGGTGTAGTTAAAGAATCTTTCTTGTTTTTGCCGGTAATGCCCTGCCATAGCCGAGGTAGAAATCCTTTCTTTTTTTCCTTAACCGGAGATAATTGTTCTGTAACCGTTTTTGATATGGTTTGACTTGGTATCCTGATAGTATCACGATAATCCTTTATAACTTCTACAAGATCAACACTTTTAGTTGGAACAGATTTATTACGTAAATTGAAAAATTCCTCAAGAGTGTTTCTTTTTAATTCTAATAAACTATCAACTGTTAAAGCTCTGAGGTATTGATTGGTATTGTCGACGCTTGTTAATTTAAGTGAATCAATGAGAGCTTTGGTAATTTTTTCCTGGTCATTAAAGTGTTTAAGGTACTCGCTATTCCCGGTATTAATAAATGCTCTTGCCTGACCATCAGATTCAATTATGCTTGATAATAGGTTGCTTGTTAATGCAAGTTTACTAACAGATCCTGAAACACCTGACTCAGAAGGATAAAGTTGCACTGCAAGCCGGATTACCGAATAAATCCCAATAAACGCAAAAAGCAGCAAGATAATAAAACCTGCTGCAATCTTTTTCTTAATGCCGGTTGATTTGTTAGCTCTCATACTTAATGAACTTACTAATATAAACGAAAAAATCCCCCATCGATTATTGACGGGGGATAATTTATTATAGGGGGCAATTATTAAACATCGGTGGAAATAACGAGCATTCTTGATTTTTGCCAGAATAAGGCAGGGTCTTTAATTACTAACTCGCTTACTTTTTTATCTGTTCCAATAAGTTCATACGAGCCTGCCGGATGAACTGACATTACTTTTGCTTTTTTTGCATCAAGAGGAATTGATTTAAGATTGCGAATATCAACTTTTGTAAATTCGTCAAGATTTACATCACCTGCTACTCGCTGGCTACGTCCTATTCCTAATATTCCGCCTTCTTTAGTAAGTATATTGTGCTCTATAAGCTCTTTGCGTTCTCCTACTACAAAATAAGCAGTATTCAATTCGTTGGTCCGGTCGGTAACCTGTGTATTTAATGCCAGATTACGATTATTTATCTGTGAAATGGTGTCATTCAACACTGCAATGGTGAAGTTCAGAGTAGAAAGTTCGGTTTTGAGCGAATCAATTTCCATATCCCTAACTGCAAGTTGTTGATTCATAGATTCAACCATTTTTTGAAACTCTGAAATTTTTATATTTGATTGCTTAAGTTTCTTATTGAGTGATTCAATCTTTTCTTTGTTTTCTGCCATCAATTCATTAATAAGTCTGATATCTTCGTTAACTCTTTGACGAGAAGATCTACTTAATTCTGTTCCGGAAGCAGTTTCTTTACTTATTAGTTTTTCCCTTGATTTGATTTCAGCTAGATTAGATTCAATCTCATTCAGAGTTTGCATGAAGTCATTTATCAATGAATCTTTGGTTTGTGTTTCAGAGATGATCAAGTGCTGCTCTTCTTCCAACTGTTGAATTCTGGCTGTTTGTTCTTTATTTTCGCAAGCAGCAAAGATGAAAGGAACAAGAGCGATGATGAATAGTTTTTTCATGGTTTAGTTTGTTTTATTGTTTAGTCTTCCTTGTTCAAATGTAAAGCCAAACATTAAATAATTACTTAAACCATTAAATATCAACACTTATGGTTATGTAATAAATATTTAAGCATGTGTATAAAATTCTACATCATGAAGATTTTTCTCAATTTAGCAGCATGATTTGGACAAAAGACTATAAAATGTACGCACTGTACTACTTATTTGTAATTTTGTAAGTCATCATAATCGGATTTATGCGAGTATATTATTTTTTAATTCTTTTGATTGTTCTTTATAGTTGTGATACAAGAGTACAAGAATCCAACAAGCAATCATTAACAGTAAGTATACGCCCACAGAAATTTTTAGTTGAGGAAATTGCAGGAGATCACTTTACAATAAATATTCTTGTTCCTGATGGCAATGGACCTGAGACTTATGAACCGTCAGCCCGGCAACTACAGGATGTAAGCAGATCAAAAGTTTATTTTATTACAGGCTTACTTGATTTCGAACGAAGTTGGCTTCCCAAACTTATTGAAAACTATCCTGATCTGAAAGTGGTGAATATCTCTAAAGGAACCGAAATCATTGCAGAAAAAAATCACAGTCACCACAATCATGAATCCCATAATCATAATAATTCTGATGAAGATGAAGCACATTCTGAATCCGTTCATAGTGGAGTGGACCCCCATATATGGCTCTCATTAAAGTCCTTAAAAGCACAAAGCCTTATAGTTCTTGAGGAACTAATAAAACTAAAACCAGACTTTGAAAGTGAGTTTACAAAAAACCATAGTCTTTTTATAGCACGAATTGATTCATTGGATAATTTGTTAAGCGATAAATTTCAATCAGTGGGTAAAAATATATCGTTCATGATCTATCATCCATCTTTAAGTTACTTTGCCAGAGATTATGGAATAAATCAGATTCCTATTGAACTTGAGGGTAAAGAGCCCAGTCCTGCTTACATGAAAGAACTTGTTGATATAGCCGGTTCAGAGAAAATCAGAGTGGTCATATATTCGGAACAATTTGACAAGAGAAGTGCTGAAACACTAGCTAAACAACTAGGTATCAATTTGTATTCTTTTGATCCATTAGCAGAAAAAGTTGATGAGAATTTGGTGAAAATTTCTGATGTAATACTCAAAACAACAAGAGAATGAGTCAGAAGCCAATATTAAATATCAAGAACGTTAGCGCTGGTTATTCGGATGAGGTGGTGATCCGGGACGTAAATCTCGAAATTTTTGCTAATGATTTTATTGGTGTAATCGGACCAAATGGTGGTGGTAAAACAACTTTGGTAAAAGTTATCCTTGGTCTTATAAAGCCTTTAAAAGGAGAAATATTCTGGGAAAATTCAGGTAAAGTTTTACATATTGGTTATCTGCCTCAGACTACTCAGACAGACAAGTCATTCCCTGTTTCTGTAATCGAAGTGGTACTTTCGGGATTGATGTCTAAAAAGCATTTTCTTGGAGGTTTTAAACGGTCGGATACAGAAAAAGCCAAAAATGTACTCGAAAAGATGGGAATGCTTTCACTAGCTAAAAAGAATGTAGGAGAATTATCGGGAGGGCAGATGCAGAGAGTTTTACTTGGTAGAGCTATAATCTCAGAACCCGACCTTTTGATATTGGATGAACCAAATACATTTGTTGATAATAGTTTTGAGAGAGACCTGTATGAACTTCTTAAAGAACTTAACAAAGAGATGGCGATTCTGATGGTTTCTCATGATGTCGGAACAATTACAAGCTATGTAAAAACCATAGCATGCGTAAATCAAAATTTGCATTATCATCGTTCAAATGTGATCACTCAAACTCAGCTTGATTCATATAATTGCCCAATTCAATTGATTACTCATGGTAATCTTCCGCATACTGTTCTGGGAGAGCATAATCACACACATCCTCATGATTAATGATTTGTCCGGCTTATTACAGTACCAGTTTTTTACAAATGCATTGATTGCTGCATTGTTAGCTAATATCTCATGTGGAATAATTGGTTCCTATATTGTGGCAAAGCGTATGGTTTTTATAAGTGGTGGGATCACACATGCATCTTTTGGAGGCATTGGTATTGCTTACTTCATGGGGATTAATCCGATGCTGGGTGCCGCAATTTTTAGCATTTTGTCTGCTCTTGGAATAGAATGGGTTTCAATGCGATCAAACGTACGTGAAGATTCAGCGATTGGAATTCTTTGGTCGTTTGGTATGGCTATTGGTATAATTTTTACATTTCTTACACCAGGTTACGCACCAAATCTGATGTCCTACCTGTTTGGTAGCATCCTCAATGTCAGCAAGACAGATCTTTGGATGATAGGAGCGTTGGCAGTTGTCCTTATAACTGTATTTACCAAGTTTTATCATTTAATCCTATACATTGCCTATGATGAGGAATATGCCCGCTCACATAAAGCCCCGGTCAACACGGTTAAATATTTATTAATAAGTCTGGTTGCCCTAGCGATAGTTTTGAATATCAGATTAGTAGGAATTATACTAGTAATTTCGTTTCTTACTATCCCTCAGTCAACAGCAAATATTTTTACTAAGAAGTTCAGGAATATTATCATACTCTCTATTATATTTGGAATTGTAGGCTCAATTGGAGGATTGCTTATTTCGTATTTCTCTAATATTCCTTCTGGGGCTACTATTATTTTTGTATTCGTCTTAATATTCGGAATTGCAAAACTAATTAAACTGACGCAAGTCAGATTGAGCGTAAAGCGTCAAATAAGTAAATAATCCGGATTCCTCTTTTTAAGTACATTAAAGATTTTAGAAAGAAACATTACCTTTGCACTCATGCAAGAAACGATCATTATATTAGATTTTGGCTCACAATACACTCAATTGATAGCCAGAAGAGTGAGGGAGTTGAGTGTTTATTGCGAAATACATCCTTACTATAAACTACCGGAATTGTCATCAAATGTTAAAGGTGTTATTTTATCTGGAAGTCCTTTTTCAGTTAGAGACCCATTAGCTCCCCGACCTGATCTTTCGGGTTTGAGAAAGAGATTTCCTCTCCTTGGCGTTTGTTATGGAGCTCAATTAATGGCCCAAACTATGGGAGGTGAAGTAATGCCTTCTGACAGCAGGGAATATGGACGTGCCAACCTGGGGTTCATTGAGACTGACAATCCTCTCCTTAAAGGAATGACTCATGGTAGTCAGGTCTGGATGTCTCATGGTGATACAATAAAGAAAAGGCCAATGGATTTCCGGATAATAGCCAGCACATCGGATGTAGAAGTGGCTGGATTTCAGATAGAGAATGAAATGACATGGGGAATTCAATTTCACCCTGAGGTGTATCATTCTACTGAAGGAAGTACCTTGTTGCACAATTTTGTAATAGATATTTGTGGTTGTTCACAATCATGGACACCAGCCAGTTTTATTGAGACGACCGTACGTGACATTAAGAATCAGTTAGCCAATGATAAAGTTGTTATGGGCCTTTCCGGAGGTGTTGATTCAACAGTTGCGGCAATTCTTCTTCACAAAGCGATAGGAGCCAATCTCCACTGTATTTTTGTTAATAATGGTTTATTACGAAAGGATGAATTTAACCAGGTGCTTGAGTCATATAAAAATATGGGTCTCAACATTAAAGGTGTAGATGCAGAAGACCAGTTTCTTAAGGCATTAGCCGGGCTTTCTGATCCTGAACTTAAGCGCAAAGCCATTGGTAAAACTTTTATTGAAGTATTTGATCATGAAGCTCATCTTATAACCGGGGTTAGCTGGCTTGGACAAGGTACTATATACCCGGATGTAATAGAATCAATTTCAGTTAATGGACCTTCAGCGACTATCAAATCACATCATAATGTGGGAGGTTTGCCAGATTTTATGAAACTTAAAGTAATAGAGCCACTCAAAAGTTTGTTTAAAGATGAGGTAAGAAAAGTAGGATTTAATCTTGGTATTAGTGAAAAGATTCTTAACAGACATCCTTTCCCCGGACCGGGACTTGGAATAAGAATACTTGGAGAAATTACCAAAGAGAAGATTACAATTCTTCAGGAAGCAGACAGTATTTTTATTGAAGGTCTTAAAACATCAGGACTTTATGATAAAGTATGGCAAGCTGCTGTGATTCTTCTTCCAGTTAAATCGGTAGGTGTAATGGGGGATGAAAGAACCTACGATAATGTCATCGCATTAAGAGCAGTTGGATCTACCGATGGTATGACAGCAGATTGGTCACATTTACCTTACGAATTTCTTGCAAAAGTTTCTAACGAAATCATCAACAAGGTCAAAGGTATAAACAGAGTAGTTTACGATATAAGCTCAAAGCCACCTGCAACGATTGAATGGGAATAATGGACTTAAACAATACTTTAGAATGAGATTTATTCTGGGATTAATTCTTACCTGTCTTATTTCTTATGAATTTGCTGAAGCTCAGCAAGTTTCACAAAAGTCGACGATCATTGAGACGTATAATGGTGAGTCATGGTACATGCATTTTGTGCAGTCGGGCGAAACTGTACAATCAATTTCGCAATTGTATGGAGTAACCAATGTAGAAATCCTTAAATCAAATCCTGAGGTTTCATCAGGTTTAAGACCGGGCAGAGTAATAAGAATTCCTGTTAAAAGCAGTCAGTCAGTTTTGCCAAATCAAAAACCTGATACAGTTCAGAGGACTGACCATAACGAGGGATTTCACATTGTGGAGCCAAAAGAAACATGGTATGGAATTGCGCGTGAATACAAAATTCCCGTAAAAGACTTGATTTCGGCAAACGAATCTATAGATACACTTAAAGTAGGTATGAGGATAATCATTCCTCAGATAAAGGAAGCCGAAAGGGTTATTACAGAGGGATATGCTGAACACACTGTGTTGCCCCAGGAAACACTATACGGATTATCGCGTAAATATAATACTACTATTGATGAACTTATGAGACTTAATCCTTCATTAAAAGATGGGTTAAAAATCGGTCAGGTTCTGATGGTACCTGCTATAGGAAATGGAAGTAATGGCTTGAAAGTGCAGGTAACCGACATAACTTATAAAATTCATAAAGTACAACGAAAGGAGACGTTGTACAGTATTTCAAAAATGTATAATGTAAGTCTTGATGAAATACTTGCTGCAAATCCTGATTTTGACGGCGAACTTCGCAAAGGAGATGAATTAAGGATCCCAATGCAAACCATGAAGGTAAGACCGTTTGTCAAGCCTGACACAGTAATCATGGGACGACCAATCAATCAACAAGCAATACAAGAAGTATGGGGAGGAGTGTGTCAACCTTTGGCTCACAATGATAATATATATAATATCGCCCTGATGATTCCCATGAAACTTGAATTGGTTGACAGTATAAGAGTTTCGGATCAGACTTCCTTAAAAACAGTTAATGAAATCGAATCTTTTGATTTTATTCAGTTTTATGAAGGAGCAATGATAGCAGCTGATTCATTGACTTCAATTGGAATGAAAGTAAAAATTCATGTTTTTGATACTGACTATGGGAGTGGTGTAACTAAAACAAGAAGGGTCTTAAATCAACTCCATATGAGGAATATGGATTTGATAATTGGTCCGTTTTTTGCCGAAAGTTTTGATGTTTGTGCTCAATTTGCAAAAACCAACAAAATCCCGATAATAAACCCGCTTTCGCGAAGGACTGCGTTGGTGAGAGATAATGAGTATATTGTAAAAATGCAACCTTCAAACTGGGCGCAATACAATGCTCTCTCCAAGTATATTAAACAAGCCCATTATAACGACAATATTATTCTTGTGAGAAGAAACCAGGATGAGAATAATAGTATGTCAACGGTAATTAAAGGAGCGTTTACTTCAAATGGGATTGCAATTAAAAATTTTCATGAAGTAATTTACAGTTCATCAGGATGGAACGGAATCAATAAAAGCCTGTCAAATACTCAAAAAAATATAGTCATTATTTTGACCAATGATCAGGCAGTATTACCCGCACTGTTGCGAGATTTGTCAGAAAAAGCTGACTCCCACCAGATTAGTGTAGTTGGATTATCAGAGTGGGGGAATTTTGAACTCGATTATAATCATTTGGTTAAGCTGAACACCCATTTTTTTAATCCCTGGTTTGTAGATTATGAAAATCCTGATGTTAGAAGATTTTTAAAGAAATTCAGGTCAAGATATGTTGCTGAGCCTGAACTTGACAAGTATGCATTTTTAGGATATGATACTATGTTATATTTTTTGTCAGCCATGAATGCTTACGGAGAGGGATTCCTTGAATGTATTAAAGACTTCAACAACAAAGGATTAAGTAACGATATGATTTTTATAAAATCTCAGGATGGGGGATATGAAAATTTTGGTGTTAGCATATATAAATTTAGTGACTATAAGCGTATAAAACTTAACTGATACTTGGCTTTAATATAGATATAAATGATTGAAAATCGGAATGTTAATTAATTGTTTTTTAATTAACAACTGAAACGAAAATTAATTAATTTTGCCTACCGAAAGAAATGAGTTAATATGGAAAACAAACTTCTGGAACTTACTAAAAAGATTTACTCTGAAGGAATCGAAAAAGCTAAAACAGATGCTGAACTGATTGTCCAAGATGCACATAAGAGTGCAGAAGAGATTATCAGAAAAGCGCAATCGGAAGCGTCAGAGATCATAAAGAAAGCTGAATTTAACAGCACTGAAATAAAACGTAATACTGAATCAGAAATTAAATTGGCATCCAAACAAGCCATCAACCGGTTAAAACAACAAATTGTAGAACAGATTACTACCAGTGCAATTGAAAAGCCGGTTAAGGATGTTATGCAAGACAAGGCGTTTGTCGGTTCTCTGATACTTAAGGTAGCTTCATGTTTCAATACAGATGTTCAACTTATATTACCTGAATCCGATAAGAATCAGATGGATGCTTTCTTCACTGATAAAATTAAAGCGGAACTTAACAAAGGTATTGCAATAGATTTTGACTCCTCAATGACATCGGGATTCAAAATCAGTCCAAAAGATGAAAGCTATTTCATTAGCTTTACCGATGAAGACTTTGCGAATTACTTAAAAGGCTTCATGAGACCCAAAACAATTAAACTTCTATTCGGAGAAGAGTAATGGGTGCGCGTAATTATTATTTTCTGGTAGCAGGACTGCCTGATCTTACTATAGATCAAGGCAAATTGCAATTTGGTAGTCTGGAGATGAGAGAATATCTCCAATCTCAATTGCATAAGAAAGACTATCAATACATTGAATGGCTTTTCTTACCACATGATAACAAGAATTTGCTTAATCTTCTTGAGAAGAACAATCAACCATGGGATTCTCTCGGTATTTATACAGAGGAAGAGTTGGAGCTGGCAATTCTTGAAATTGTAAATCCTGATAAAATCATTACAGATGAGAAGTCACCTGTAAGATCATATATGAAAGAGTTCATCAGAAGTTATAATGATGAAACCAGAATAATACCAGAAAAGTCAGCAGAGAATGAGTTGACGGAGCTATATTACCTCGACGCATTGAAACTTGATAATAAGTTCATTGCTGAATGGTTCGCTTTTGACGTTGATTTAAAGAACATGTTGGTTTACAATACAGCATTAAAATTCAATATTCCGTTTGAGAATGAAATTACAGGTAATACCAGATTGGCTGAAGTGTTGAGACTTAAGAGCGGTCGCAGTATGGATGATATTGCCGAATGGCTCTATTTTGAAAGATTCAACCAATTGGCTGATAATGGTGATATTGCTGGAAGAGAAAGAGCAATAGATCATCTCAGGTGGACAGTATTAGACGAGATGAACACATTTAATTATTTCTCTATAGAAGTTATTTTCAGTTACATGATTAAAATCATGATGATTGAAAGATGGCTCAAACTAGACCCGGCTACAGGCGAACAATTGTTCAGAAAATTGCTGGGAGATTTACAATCGGGTTATGAATTTCCTAATGAATTTTCAATAAATGATGGAAAATAAAGTCAGAACTACAGGAGTAGTGTCGGGGATCATTGCCAACTTAGTAATGGTTGAGGTCAATGGCCCGGTATCTCAAAACGAGATATGTTACATTGAACTCTCAGGCGAGAATTTGATGGCAGAAGTTATTAAGGTAATTGGTAAAACTGCATATGTGCAGGTTTTTGAAAGTACCAGGGGATTAAAAGTAGGAAATGCAGTTGAATTTGTAGGACATATGCTTGAGGCCACTTTAGGTCCTGGTATTTTATCTAAAAACTACGATGGTCTTCAACATGATCTTGATAAAATGGACGGGGTATTCCTTAAGAGAGGAGAATATACCGAAGCAATTGATCCTAATGCAAAATGGGATTTTAAGCCACTGGCAAAGGTTGGTGACATGGTTACTGCGGGCTCTTGGCTAGGCTCTGTTAAGGAAAACTGGATAGATCATAAAATAATGGTACCCTTCAAATTAGAAGGGAAATATAAAGTTAAATGGTTAGCTGAAGCTGGTAATTTTGCCGCTTCAGAAACTATGGCTGTAATCGAAGATGAAAACGGAAAAGAATTTCCTGTTACTATGATACAGCATTTTCCGGTTAAACTTGCAGTAAGGGCTTATAATGAAAAACCTCGCCCATTTAGGTTAATGGAAACAGGAATCAGAATTATTGATACCTTGAATCCGATAGTTGAAGGCGGTACAGGATTTATTCCAGGACCTTTTGGATCTGGCAAAACTGTTCTGCAGCATGCTTTATCACGTCAGGCAGAAGCCGACCTGATTATCGTTGCTGCATGCGGTGAACGTGCGAATGAAGTTGTTGAAATCTTCTATGAATTCCCTCATCTTGACGATCCACGTACCGGCCGTAAACTGATTGAACGTACAACTATTATTGCCAACACATCTAATATGCCGGTAGCTGCTCGTGAAGCTTCTGTTTACACGGCAATGACTATTGGTGAGTATTACCGTTCAATGGGACTAAAAGTGCTTCTATTGGCTGACTCAACTTCTCGTTGGGCACAAGCTCTCCGTGAAATGTCGAATAGAATGGAAGAATTGCCCGGACCAGATGCATTTCCGATGGACCTACCGGCTATTATCAGTAATTTCTATGCCCGTGCCGGCTATGTCAGATTAAATAATGGAGCAACAGGGTCTATCACATTCATAGGCACAGTTTCACCAGCTGGAGGAAATTTAAAAGAGCCGGTTACTGAATCCACAAAGAAAGCAGCTCGTTGCTTTTATGCTTTGTCTCAACAAAGAGCCGACAGTAAAAGATATCCTGCTGTAGATCCTATCGATAGTTACTCAAAGTATCTGGAATATAGTGAATTCCAGGAATACCTTGCAGATCACATTTCACAGGATTGGATTGATAAAGTTGAGCTGACCCGTAATCTTTTACTAAGAGGTAAAGAAGCAAATGAACAGATTAATATTCTTGGAGATGACGGTGTCCCAATAGATTATCATTTGCGTTACTGGCGTTCGGAAGTAATTGACTTTGTGATTCTTCAGCAAGATGCATTTGATAAAGTTGATAGTTCAACACCACTCGACCGTCAGCAATACATGTTGAACCTGGTACTGAAAATTTGCGAAACAGCACTTGAATTTGATTCATTTGAAGAAGTTAACCCTTATTTCAAAAGGATTATCAATCTGTTAAAACAAATGAATTATTCAGAATTCAAATCAGAACAGTTCAACAATTTTGAAAATGAATTAGTGGCCACCCTAAATGAAAGGAAAGCAGCCTGATGGAAACCATTGCGTTTAAAAAGATTTATACAAAGCTTACCCATATTACTAAAGCTACCTGTTCACTGCAGGCTACCGGGGTTGGATATGATGAGATGGCTGAAGTTAATGGTCGTCTTGCCCAAGTTGTTAAAATTAACGGAGACAATGTTACACTCCAGATTTTTTCGGGTACAGAAGGAATACCTACTAATGCTGAAGTAACATTTTTAGGAAGACCTCCAATGCTTAAAGTCAGTGATGATTTAGCCGGAAGATTTTTTAATGCCTACGGACAACCAATTGATGGCGGGCCGGCTGTTGAGGGTGAAGAACGAGAAATTGGAGGACCTTCTGTTAATCCTGTTCGTCGTATTCAGCCCTCATTATTGATTCCAACCGGTATAGCAGGTATTGACCTTAATAACACACTTGTAACAGGACAAAAAATTCCATTCTTTGCAGATCCCGATCAACCATTCAACCAGGTAATGGCGATGGTAGCATTGAGAGCAAAAGCTGACAAGATTATTTTAGGTGGAATGGGTTTGACCAATGACGACTATCTCTATTATAAGAATGTATTTGATAATGCCGGCGCACTTGACAGGATTATCAGTTTCGTTAACACTACCGAAAATCCTCCTGTTGAGCGTTTGCTAGTTCCAGATATGGCACTTACTGCTGCTGAATACTTTGCTTATGACAAGAAAGAAACGGTATTGGTACTGCTAACAGATATGACTTTGTATGCTGATGCCTTGAGTATTGTATCCAATCGTATGGATCAGATTCCATCTAAAGACAGTATGCCTGGATCGTTATACAGTGATTTGGCAAAGATTTATGAGAAAGCTGTTCAGTTCCCTGACGGTGGTTCTATAACTATTATTGCGGTTACAACGCTTTCAGGAGGGGATATCACTCACGCTATTCCTGATAATACAGGATACATTACAGAAGGACAATTATTCCTGAGAAGAGATACCGACATTGGAAAAGTAATTATTGATCCATTCCGTTCACTTTCGAGATTAAAACAGCTGGTAATCGGAAAACAGACAAGAGCAGATCATCCTCAAGTAATGAATGCCGCTGTTCGTTTGTATGCAGATGCTGCAAATGCTAAAACTAAGCTTGAGAACGGATTCGACTTGACAGCTTATGATGAGCGAACAATGAAATTTGCTCATGAGTACTCTGAAAATCTCTTGGCAATTGATGTGAATATCGATACAACTGAGATGCTTGATAAGGGTTGGGGATTGTTTGCTAAACATTTTAGTAAGGCTGAAGTAGGTATTAAACAAGAGTTTGTTGATTTGTACTGGCCTGAGAATGCGTCATAACAATTAGGAGAAATGGCAATAAAATTTCAATATAACAAAACGTCACTCCAGGAGCTTAATAAGCAACTGAAGGTTCGCGTTCGTGCATTGCCAACAATAAAGAATAAAGAGTCGGCTCTTCGTATGGAAGTGAAGAAAGCCAAGGATGCAGCCTCTGTTCGTGAAAATGAATTGGAAAACAGCATACAGGCTTACTCCTCCATGTCCCGGCTTTGGAATGAATTTGATATTGGCTTGGTGAAAGTACAAGATGTGGACTTATCAATTAAAAAAATTGCTGGAGTGCGCATTCCAATACTTAATGAGGTTAAATTTGAGGTTGGATCATATAGTTTATTTAACAAACCATCATGGTATGCCGGCGGTATTTCTGTTATTCAAAACCTGGCAAGGATTGGTATTGAACGTGAATTTCATTTCAGAACCATGCAATTGCTTGATCATGCGCGCAGAAAAACTACCCAGAAAGTCAACCTTTATGAAAAGGTGCAAATTCCGGGCTATGAAGAGGCGATAAGAAAGATCAAGCGATTTATGGAGGATGAAGAGAATCTGTCAAAGTCTGCTCAAAAGATAGTAAAAACCAGACAAACAATGGAGGCTTCACTATGATAGTGCCAATGAATAAATATTCGTTTGTACTTTACCATAGAGAGTACGATGATTTTCTAAAGGACCTTGCCAATTTGGGTATGGTGGATGTGTCAATCACTAAGAGTGATATGGATGATACTATCCGGAATAAAATGGTGGCTGATGCACAGGTAAATGAAATTATCCGTTTTCTTGCAAAACGAGGAATTGAACGTGTGGAGTCAGAAATAGTCCTGAATGGAGAAGAGATAGTAACCGGAGTTAAGGAATTGCAAACAAAGATTGATAAACTTAACCAGAAGGTTACTTTGCTAAAGAAGGAATTGGCGTTATTAGAACCCTGGGGTGATTACTCTGCCGATTTAATTCAAAAGCTATATAATGAAGGTTATATGATGAGGTTTTACTCAACCCCTGCAAGAAAATTTACGCAGGAAATGGAGGAAAATCCAAATATTATCGAAATAAATCGTATTCAGTCAGTAGTGTACTTTGTAACTATACTGAATAAAGATACAATTGATGATTTTGATGCTGATGAGATAAAGGTGCCTGCTGTTTCTCCATCACAATTGAGAGAAGATCTTTCTCAAACCTTACAGGAAATTGCTGACACAAACAAAGAGATTGATGATTATGCTGCAAAATATATTCCTACACTTGAGCAATTAAGAAAGAAGATTCTCAATGAAGTGGAATATCAGCAAATAATGATCAAAACAGTAAAGGAAGCAGACGATAAGCTCTATATTCTTAATGGCTTTGCTCCAGTGACAAATGATGATGAATTGGAGAACTATCTCATTTCCAATGGGATAATATACTATAAAGATAGACCTGTTCCAGTAGATAATCCACCTATACTATTAAAGAACGGTAAGTTTGCAAAGCTATTTGAGCCTATTACTGAAATTTTTTCAATGCCAAATTATGCTGAGAAAGACTTAACACCTTTCTTTGCTCCTTTCTTTATGATGTTCTTTGGTTTCTGTATGGGTGACCTTGCATATGGAATATTCCTAATATTAGCTGGAATTTTTCTAAGACGATATGTGTCCGCCTCATTGAAACCATTTTTGACACTTGGAATTTATCTGGGTGCTGCAACAATGTTTTTTGGAACGATAGGAGGAACGATTGCAGGATTTGACATGGAACAAATTGGTATATTTGAGCCGATCCATAAATTTATGCTTGATGACCTATCTATTTTCTATCTTGCACTTGCAATAGGGATGGTACAGATCATTTATGGAATGGTTATTCAAGCATATAATAGAGCTGTTTTATTTGGATTTAAATACGCTTTATCTCTAATAGGTGTTTTATTAGGGATTTTCGGTGCATTAGATTATATGCTTTTTAAACAAGGAGGTGAATATTCACTTTATATAATTTATCTGGGCATTGCACTAATGTTCTTCTTTAGTGACCCAGATATAAATGTATTTGCACGATTAGGTAAAGGAATATGGGATTTGTATAGTACTGTCACCGGAATTTTTGGGGACGTGCTATCTTATATTCGATTGTTTGCACTAAGCGCATCGAGCGGTATTTTAGGATATGTTATAAATAGCATTTCTTTGCCATTGCTTGATGTGAATCCTGTGCTGGGACCTATTTTATTTGTACTAATAATGATAGTTGGGCATGGGGCAAATCTGGCATTAGCGGGATTAAGTGCTTTTGTTCATCCCATGCGTCTTACGTTCGTAGAATTTTATAAAAATGCAGGGTTTACAGGTGGGGGAAAGAAATACAATCCATTTACAAAACATTAAGAAAATTAAATAGTTACAAATCTAACAAACAAATCAAAGGAGATTAAATTATGACGACTGCTGTAATATTGGCTTATATAGGCCTGGCACTTATGGTAGTTCTTTCGGGTGCCGGAAGTGCTATGGGTGTCGTAATTGGAGGGAATGCAACACTGGGAGCATTAAAGAAAAAAGATGATGCTTTCGGAAGTTATATGATTCTGAGTGCTCTTCCAGGTACTCAGGGATTATATGGTTTTGCAGGTTTTTTTATTATCAATAACTCTGGTGTAATTATTCCAGAAATGTCAGTCTTAAATGGAATGGCGATATTAGCTGCAGGTATTGCTTTGGGTACAGTTGGTTTAATTTCTGCTATTGTGCAGGGTCGTGTTTGTGCTAATGGAATAGCTTCTATTGCCCAGGGATATGATGTTTTTGGAAAAACCATGGTATTGGCCGTGTTCCCGGAACTATATGCAATCGTAGCTTTTGCAACCACATTCCTTATTTCAACTGGACTTGCATAAAACCTTATTTTATTTTGTTAAAGCATCGTCATTCCGGCGATGCTTTTTATATTTATAGTAGAATAAACTTTTTAAACCATAAACCATGAAAGAAGAATATAAAGTTAAGGGTGAAGACCTATTATCGAAAATCAAACAAATCATTAATGAAGGGAATGTAAGCAGGATTATTATCAAAGATTCAGAAGGAAAAACATTTCTGGAAGTTCCTGTAACGATTGGGATTATAGGAGCTGTATTTGCTCCTGTATTGGCTGCCGTTGGAGCTCTGGCTGCACTGGTTGCAAACTTCACAATCGAAGTTATACGAAGGGACTAACGAATAATTTTTAAATAAATTGATTACCTTTGCAGTTTATTTTAGAAACTGTAATATTTGATTTGTTTACATAACCACTAGCAAGAAAACGATGAACATTGAACTTCAGAAAACAGGTGATTTAACTGCGACTATTAAAATTGAACTGTCGACCGCTGATTACGAAGATAAAGTTAATAAGGTTTTAAAAGAATACCAGAAGAAAGCACAAATGCCTGGATTCAGACCGGGAAAAGTACCATTTGGTCTGACCAAAAAAATGTATGGACAAGCTGCTACTGCTGATGAGATCAACAGGATATTAAGTGATTCCCTTGAAAATTATATAAGAGAAAATAATTTAAACCTTTTAGGAAATCCATTAGCAAATACCGAGAAAACAGAAGAGGTTGATTTTGCTACTCCCGGAGATTATAGTTTTTATTTTGATATTGCTACATCTCCCTCATTTGAGCTCACTTTATCACCTGAGTTAAATGTAAACTACACGAACATTGTTGCATCTGATAAGATGGCAATAGATTATCTTGCTGATATCAGGCAGAGACAAGGAGTTGCTACAGAAGTTGATGAAGTTGCAAAAAATGACCTTGTCAAAGGCGATTTCGTTGAATTGAATTCTGAAGGTACACCACTAGAAGAAGGTTTAACCTCTTCAGGCACCATAAATACTTCCTTACTTAAAAATGAAGAAACTCTTGGAAAGATTATTGGAGCTAAAAAGGGAGATGTTCTTGTAATTGATTCAGATAAATTAGCTGATAATAGTTCAGAAAAAGCGACGATTTTAGGAATTACACCTGAAAAGGCTGAAACAACTCACTCATCATTTAATTTTACAATTACCGGTATTGACAGAATGATGCCTGCCGATCTTAATGAGGAGTTTTTTGAGAAAATTTTCCCAGGTGAGAATATTAAAACAGAGGAAGATGTTTTAGAGAGAATTAAAAAAGAAGCAAATCAATCGTTTGTTGCTGAATCTGATCGGAAGTTCTTAAATGACGCAATTGAAGCTCTTATTGAGAAGGCAAATATTGCATTACCTGATGAATTTGTAAAAAGATGGCTTGTTGAAACTAATCCTGACAAATTGACTTCTGAAGATGTGGAAAGAGATTACGAAGGCTACAGCCGTTCATTACGTTGGCAGTTAATTGAAAACAGAATAATTTCTGAGCATCAGATTGAGGTATCAACAGAAGAAGTTAAAGATGTTTTCAGAGGTTATTTCAGAAGACCGGGAATGGAGGAAATGGATGAGGAAATGAAGAACCGTATTGACAGCATTGCCGAGTCTTTCATGAAGAATAAAGAAGATGCTGGCCGGATAAGGAATCAACTTTTTGAAAAGAAGTTACTTGATGTGTTAAAGGAAAAACTTCAACCAAAGTCTGAAAACTTAAGTTATGAAGAGTTTGTTAAGTTAACCTCAACAAAATAAATAAGTGATGGAGAACAATGAATTTTACAAGTACGCTACCAAGCATCTTGGTGTAAGCAGTACTACACTTCGTAAATATCAATCAATAACTAAGGGATATATTTCCCCCACGATTATCGAAGAACGCCAGTTGAACATTGCTACAATGGACGTTTTTTCTCGATTGATGATGGATAGGATTATTTTCCTTGGAGTACCCATTGATGATTATGTTGCCAATATTATTCAGGCCCAGTTATTGTTTCTTGAATCAGTTGATGGAAAGAAAGATATTCAGATATATCTGAATACACCTGGAGGAAGTGTATATGCCGGCTTAGGCATTTATGATACGATGCAATATATCGCTCCTGATGTGGCTACTATCTGTACAGGTATGGCAGCATCAATGGGAGCTGTTTTACTTTGCGCAGGTGCTAAACAAAAACGTACAGCATTAAAACACTCCAGAATTCTGATTCATCAGCCAATGGGTGGTGCTCAGGGACAGGCTTCTGATATTGAAATCACTGCCCGTGAAATTCTGAAACTGAAGAAAGAACTTTATGAGATAATTGCTGATCATTCAGGGCAACCTTTTAAAAAAATAGAAAAGGATTCTGATCGCGATTACTGGATGACAGCTGAGGAAGCCAGAGATTATGGCATGATTGATGAAGTTCTTATCAGAGGCAGGGTATAGTTGAATCAGGATTGTTGAAGTAAAAATTTGTTATGCCTAAGAAAGAAGAAAAGTGTTCATTTTGCGGACGTCCCAGAAGTGAGACCTTGATGCTCATTTCTGGGTTGGAGGCCCATATTTGCAATTATTGCGTAGATCAGGCTGAAGACATTATAAGGGAGGAATCAAAAGCTCAAAAGGATAAAGACTTTAGCAAAATGAAGTTGTATAAACCTATTGAAATAAAAGCTTTTCTTGATCAGTATGTTATTGGTCAGGAAGAAGCAAAGAAGATTCTTTCTGTAGCTGTTTACAATCATTACAAAAGAATAAATCAGCCTTCGCATACTAATGAAATTGAAATTGAGAAGTCAAATTTAATTCTGGTAGGGGCAACCGGTACCGGAAAAACTCTCTTAGCGAGGACAATTGCAAAACTTTTGAATGTTCCTTTTTGCATTGCTGATGCCACAGTTCTGACCGAAGCAGGTTACGTTGGTGAAGATGTGGAAAGTATTCTATCCAGGTTACTTCAAGCGGCCGATTATGATGTAGCGGCAGCAGAGAAAGGTATTGTTTTTATTGACGAGATAGATAAAATTGCCCGTAAAAGTGACAATCCATCAATAACCAGGGATGTTTCAGGAGAAGGTGTCCAACAAGCTCTTCTAAAATTACTTGAAGGCGCAGTGGTGAATGTTCCACCCCAGGGTGGACGCAAGCATCCCGAGCAAAGAATGATTCAGATTAATACACAGAATGTTCTTTTCATAGCAGGTGGTGCCTTCGATGGAGTGGAAAAGAAAATAGCTTCAAGAATCCAGACTAACCTGATTGGTTATTCTACGGCTAAAGAACAGGACATTGATAAAAGTAATCTCTTGCAATACATTGCACCTCAGGATCTTAAAAGTTTTGGACTAATACCCGAGTTAGTGGGTCGTATGCCTGTTGTTACATACTTAAGTCCGCTTGATAAGGATGCTCTTCGTAGAATACTTGTTGAGCCCAAAAATGCGCTTATTAAGCAGTTTACTCAACTCTTTGAACTTGATGGTATAAAATTGATTATCAGCGATTCAGTTTTGGACTATATTGTTGATAAGGCAATTGAATTTAAGTTAGGTGCCCGTGGATTACGTTCTATAATGGAAGCTCTTTTAACTGATGCAATGTATAATCTGCCATCTGACCAAAGTGCAAAAGAGTTTAAGCTTACACTTCCTTATGCAGAGCAAATGCTTAAGAAAATCAGTCATTCCAAGCTTCGTGTTGCCTGATTGAACAGAGCTTAAGATACAATTTATTGGCATCTTTTTTGCAATAATAGCAGATAAATTGTTGGATTAATGAATAGGTTGCTCTATAGCATCTTTTTTGGAGTAGTTCTCTCCGCAACGTCTTTCGCACAGTTGCCGTATGATCGTGTTTTTAAAGCAAGAGTGATTGAGGGTGACACTATACCGATGATGTCGTTGCCAGAAGTCCATATTAAAGATTATGTCATTTACAGGTCGCCAAGCGAACAGAGACGTTATGACCGACTTGTAAGGAATGTTAAAAAGGTATACCCATATGCACGCTTGGCAGGAATTAAGCTGCGAGAATACGATAATATGATGGTTGGCTTAACAGAGAAGGAACAGAAAAAGATTTACAAGAAAGCTGAAGAGGATCTAAAAGCCGAATTTGGTGATGAATTAAAAAAGCTTACTATCACTCAAGGGCATATTCTATTGAAACTGGTGGACAGAGAAGTTGGAAATCCTACTTATGATATTGTTAAAGATTTGCGTGGTCGGTTTGTTGCTTTTTTCTGGCAAAACCTGAGTAGACTCTTTGGATATAATCTTAAGGAAAAATATGATCCTGCAGGAAAAGACAGGGATATAGAAATCATCGTTCAGCGAATTGAGAACGGTACTATATAATTTGTAAGTTATTGATAGTCTTCTGTACTTCAAAATGGTAGTCTTATCTGTACTTTAATAAAAATCCTTTGACTTTATTTCAGTAATTATTTGCCTCTTCCCTGAAGTACAATTAAAACAGTATAGATTAAGATTTTGAAGTCCATTGCAAGTGACATATTTTCGATATAAAGGATGTCAAACTTGAGGCGTTCAATCATTTGGTCAACGTTTTCAGCATAACCGTATTTTACCTGACCCCATGAGGTGATACCTGGTTTTACTTTCTGAAGTAATCGATAATGGGGTGCCCTCTGAACAATCTGATCAATAAAAAATTGTCTTTCCGGCCTGGGGCCTACAAGTGACATATCACCAATAAGTACAGACCAAAATTGAGGTATTTCATCAAGTCTTACTTTACGCAGGAAGTGGCCAAAAGAAGTTATTCGTGGGTCTTGTTTGGAAGATAATTGGGGAACACCATTCTGTTCGGCATCACAATACATGCTTCTGAATTTAATCATTGTGAAAGGCTTGCCATGAATTCCTATGCGCTTTTGTCTATATAATATAGGTCCTCGTGATGTTAATTTTATTCCAATAGCGACTCCCAGATATGCAGGTATTAGGATTATCATTGCAATGATAGACACAAAAATATCCATCAATCTTTTAAGTGACTGCTGCCAGGCAGGCATCAGATCGGGTGATATCTCGAGGAGTGGTGTGTGAAAAATTGAGGTAGAATGAATGGTACCTAGCAAATAATCCTGCATATCAGGTATCACTTTAATAATGACATTCGTACTTTCAACCTCGGTAATAATTTGCTCAATTGTCTTTACTTCAGATCTTTCAGTTGCGATGATGACTTCCTCTACTTCATAATCCATTATAATTTGTTTTAGCTGGTTGATTTGTCCCAAATGTGGTAAGAATTTTTCTAGCTTATAGTCTTTATACGGGGCAGCATTAACAAACCCAACAAAGTGATTGCCACTTGATTTTTCCTGATTTTCTATTTCATTATAAATTCCGATAGCATTTCCATTGCTACCTACGATAATTGTATTAAAACCAATTATCTTATTATGAATCCTGTACGTAGTTATTGAGGTAAGGATTAATCGAAAAGTATAAGTGGGAATAAAATGACAGAAGAAGAGTACCAGAACTGAGGCATAGTAATGGTGGTACTCTGTAATGACGTCATCTATTATAAGAGCAAAAAAGATTATAATAACACCTATAATTGTAATCAAAAGAGTTTGGCCAAGTTCCCGTAATCGGGCTTTGCGGTATATTCTCCGATAAGTGCCCATCATAATATATAGGCAAAGCCAGAAAATTGGTATAAAAACCATTCCATACCAGAAATTCTTGTCAAGATAAATTACTTCAAGATGGTCGAAGATATTAGGGTCAGCGGTATATTTCCGGTAAACAAAAAAAGTAGCCCAAGCCAGCAGTGCAGCTAATAGGTCGGCAATAATATAACGAGCTACTTGTAATTTTCGGTTCATTTCAATGTTTTAAAAATGCACAATTTTTAGATTGTCCAATAAGAATAAGCTCTCTTCACTTCCTGTGTTTTTCTGTGCACCAAAGAATATTTGAAAATCAGTTGCATTTGGTGTGTCATATTTAGGGACAGAGAGGTTTATATATACCTTATTCCATTCTTCAGTTGGGTTTAGTATCAATAAGGGTCTTTGAAGTTTTAAGCCCTGAGACAGATAAAAAACTCCTACAACCATTTCATGATTTATCTTATAATCCATTTCGAGAAATATAAAACTACCGTTACCCGGAAAATCATATTTCTCTCGAGTTACCGCTTCAAAGATGGAAGAATCTTTATCAAGTTGCACGATAGCTGAATAAGTATTATCAGATTCCGGGTATATCAGTGAAGGGTCACTTGTCTTAGATATTCCTACAGTGCTTTTGGAAGTGGTATCGAGAGACATTCCGGATATTTCGAAATTTTCCAGAAATGGAAATTTGACCGTTGGAACGTAGTTCACAGTGGTGCCGGTGATATTTACAACACTATCTTTTACCAGTACAACTTCTTTATTTAATTGTGTAAAAAAAGGGTAAACGCTTCGGGTATTGTTGATTCCATTAAGTTTTATACCAGGCCTAATATTGATGGTTTGTTTTCCTGTATTAAGAATTGGGACGGTGGCAGGTAATTCAAACGAACCGATAAATGTACCGTCAATATAAATCCATGCATCTGTAATTTTGGATGAAGATGACCCTTGCTGATATACTGTATTTAAGTCAATCTCATCTATATAGATATAGGATGGTACCAGGTTCTCATCATCTTTCGGTTCACAACCAGACAAAAACGCTATTACAAATAAGAGAGATGTAAAAAAAATAAACTTCTTTAGAGTAAAAATTGTCATGCGAAAAATTGTGGTTGTACCGTGAAGAATCAACGGAAGGATTATACTTTTATTGCTTAAAAAGTTAACAAAAATTAACTTTTCTAAATCACTCGGTCATTTTAATTGAGAAGCTCATTTTTTCAATTATGCGGTAAGCAAGGTCGAGTGCCTGATATCCATCATTTATTGTTACAGGAGGGATGCCATTGGTAATAATAGCCTGTGCAAAGCTCTCTAATTCAGATAGTATTGCATTTGATGGGATAATATCCGGCTTTTCTATTAAAATCTGTTTTGGTTTCTTTCCCATGCCCATATCCAGAACCATGGCAAAAGGGTCCTCATTATCGATATTCTCAGTCATCCTTATTATCTCAGCTTTCTTTTCAAGGAAATCTACAGAAATGTAAGCATCGCGTTGGAAAAAGCGACTTTTTCGCATATTTTTCATTGAGATCCTGCTGGCTGTAAGATTGGCTACACAACCATTGTCAAATTCAATTCTGGCGTTAGCAATGTCAGGGGTGTCGCTTACAACAGCAACACCGCTAGCACTTATTTTATGAATACCTGACTTAACAACACTCAATACAATATCGAGGTCGTGAATCATCAAATCGAGAATGACAGGTACGTCAGTGCCTCTGGGATTAAATTGTGCAAGTCGGTGCGTTTCAATAAATAAGGGTTGATGTATAAATTTTGATGCAGAAATAAACGCAGGATTGAAACGTTCAACATGTCCCACTTGTACCTTGACATTAGCTTCCTCTGCAATTCTGATTAATTCAAGAGCCTCAGCAGGAGTTGTTACAATAGGCTTTTCAATAAAAACATGCTTAAATTTTCGTAAAGCGCTATTTGCAATTTCGAAATGTGAAAGAGTAGGAGTCACAATGTCAACAACATCCACTTGGTTTACAAGATCATCTAATTGAGCAAATGCCTGAACACCATATTCATCAGCGACTTTATGAGAATTTATAGGATCAGAATCGAAAAAACCTACAAGATTGTATTTTGTTATTTGTTTGATGCATTTTATATGGATTTTTCCAAGATGACCAGCTCCGACAACTCCTATTTTAAGCATATCAAGTGATTTAGTTTGTTATGTTTTTCAACAGGGCGAAATTAGTAATTTAGCGGCAAAAATAACCGACTTTTACAAATGACTTCAAATCTTGTCGATACATTCAGGCATAAAGGGTTGCGGAAGAAGCTAATGGACACTATTAAGCTTAAAGGAATCAGGGATGAACGTGTCCTCAAAGCAGTCGAAAAGTTACCACGGCATTTCTTTTTTGATTCTGGATTTCTTGAGTATGCCTATGAAGACAAGGCATTCCCTATAGGAGAGGGCCAGACAATATCACAACCATATACAGTTGCTTTTCAGACAGAACTTCTTGAATTAAGAAAAGGTGACAAGGTTTTGGAAGTAGGAACAGGATCCGGTTATCAGGCTGCAATCCTGTTTGAAATGGGAGCAAAGGTTTTTTCAATAGAACGTCAAAAGAATCTGTACAATAAAGCAAAAGACCTCTTGCCTAAAATAGGATGTATTGTAAAGGTTCATTTTGGTGATGGTTATAAAGGTTGGCCTGCATTTGCTCCTTTCGATAGAATTATAGTCACTGCTGGAGCACCATTCATTCCCCAACCCTTGATAGATCAGTTGAAACCTGAGGGACGCCTGGTTATTCCTGTGGATGAAAATGATTATCAGGTGATGACTCTGGTTGTTAAGAAGGCTGATGGATCGGTAGATATTTCACAGCATGGAACTTTTAGGTTTGTTCCATTACTTGGTGATAAAAATCATTAATTACATAGATTAGATTGTCTACCATCACTTATCCGTTTCATATTTTATGTTACCGGTTTAAGAATTCATCTTGCTAGCTGGATTCTATTAGCATCCGTTGATACCTATTCATCAAACATTTATAGCCAGAGGTTGTTATTGCAGCAAGAAATTGATGCTAAAAAGTAACAACACATGCCTCATTATCATACATTAGGAAGCATACCACAGAAACGTCATACTCAGTTTTGGAAAGATGATGGAACCTTGTATTCAGAGCAACTTGTTTCAACTGAGGGATTTTCAGATGTTTATTCCATCACATACCATAATTACCCTCCAACTGGTGTGTTGACTGTGGATGAACCAATTAATGTGAAGCCAGAAGTAGCTATTAAAAACAATATGAAGCACCGAAGCTTTTTAGGTTTCAAAGTAGTTCCCGAGCAAGATTATCTAAAAAGCAGAGTTCCGGTCCTGGTTAATAATGATCTTTATATTTCGCTTGCTTCTCCTAAAAAGGGCACAATGGATTATTTTTTCAAAAATAGTCAGGCAGCCGAAATGATATTTGTGCACGAGGGATCAGGTATTTTGCATAGTATGTATGGGCAAATTCCATTCAAATATGGTGACCATCTTATTATCCCTAGAGGGATAATTTATAAGATCGAATTCGAAACAGAAAACAATCGATTGTTTATTGTTGAATCCTTTTCACATATCAGATTTCCAAGAAAATACGTCAATAAATATGGTCAATTAGAAGAACATTCTCCTTATTGTGAAAGAGACATCAGAAAGCCACAAAACCTTGAAACTCATGATGAAAAAGGCGATTTTTTGGTATATATAAGAAAGGATGATGAGATATTCCCCTATCATTACGCAAGTCACCCTTTTGATGTGGTTGGTTGGGATGGATTCCATTATCCATATGCACTCTCAATTCATGATTTTGAACCAATAACCGGTCGTATACATCAGCCTCCTCCAGTGCATCAGAGTTTTGAAGCGAATAATTTTGTGATTTGTGCATTTGTCCCTCGTATGTACGATTATCATCCTTTGTCTATCCCTGTCCCTTATAACCATAGTAATGTAGATTCAGATGAGGTACTTTATTATGTGGATGGAGATTTTATGAGTCGTAAACATGTTGAAAGAGGTCAGATAACGTTGCATCCCATAGGGATACCTCATGGACCTCATCCGGGAACTGTTGAAAAGAGTCTGGGCCAGAAGGAAACGAAAGAACTAGCAGTGATGGTTGATACATTCAAACCTTTATGGATCACTCAGCAAGCTCTTGGGCTTGAAGACCCTGGTTATCATAAATCTTGGGTTGAATAGACTATTTAATGTATCAGAACAATTTTAAATTTCTTAAATAAGCAGAAGTATGTCAGCAGATCAAGATTTTTTACCTTTAAATGGTACTGATTATATCGAATTTTGGGTAGGGAATTCCAAACAGGCCGCTTACTTTTATCAGATGGCCTTTGGTTTTCAACCTTTAGCCTATGCAGGCTTAGAAACAGGGCAAACCGACAGGACATCTTATGTTGTTAAACAAGGTAAAATCCGTCTGATGTTCACCTCTTCCCTTAAAGGAGAAAATGAAGTAAGCCGGCATGCTATGATGCATGGGGATGGCGTAAAAGCTATAGCTCTAATGGTGGATGATGCTAATAAAGCATGGAAGGAGACAACCTCAAGAGGTGCGGTTTCTTATATTCCACCTACCGAAACTAAAGATGAATTTGGGAAAGTGGTTACTTCTGGTATTAGAATTTATGGGGAGACTGTTCATCTCTTCATTGAAAGAAAGGATTATAAAGGTGCTTTTCTCCCGGGTTTTGCAAAATGGGAAACCCAAAATATATCTACACCCACTGGTTTAAGGTATATTGACCATATGGTTGGTAATGTAGGCTGGGGAGAAATGAATAAATGGGTTGATTTTTATGCAAATGTGATGGGGTTCAATCAACTGATAAGTTTTGATGATAAAGATATCTCAACAGAATATACCGCTTTGATGAGTAAAGTTATGTGTAATGGTAATGAGAGAATCAAGTTCCCAATTAATGAACCAGCCGAAGGATTGAAAAAATCTCAGGTAGAAGAGTACCTTGACTTCTATGGTACTAGTGGTGTTCAGCATATCGCAATGGAAACTGATGATATAATAGGAACTGTTGAAGATCTGAAATCAAGAGGCATTGAATTTCTAGAAGTTCCTAAAGGGTATTATGATTTTGTTACAGACAGGGTAGGAGAAATAGAAGAAGATCTGAATAACTTAAGCAAACTCGGAATACTTATAGACAGAGATGAAGATGGATATTTGCTTCAAATTTTTACAAAACCTTTAGTTGACAGGCCAACTCTGTTTTTTGAAATAATTCAACGCAAAGGAGCAAGGTCATTTGGAAAGGGAAACTTTAAAGCTTTATTTGAAGCTATTGAATTGGAGCAAAGCAAAAGAGGTACATTAAAATGATCTCAAATATCTCGGGAGAAAAGACAAAAACTTGGCTCAAAATAGGTACAGATTGTGATTTCTCAATTGACAATATTCCTTTTGGGATTGCTTGCCTGACTGATGGCTCAACAGTAGCCGCTAGCCGTATTGGCGATTTTGTAATCAATCTTCACGCATTAAATAGGGATGGTTACTTTGATGACATAAATGCGCACATGGATGGCATTATGTTGAATAATGCCCTAAATGAATTTATTGCATTAGGAAAGTCTGTGACAAACCGGGTAAGGAAGAAAATTCAGGTGCTTCTCAAAGAAGATGGTGAAGTAAATCAACATGACGAATTTGTGCGTAAATATCTCCTGCCCATCGAAACGGTAAAAATGCAGCTGCCGGTTAAGGTGAATGATTATACTGACTTTTATTCCAGCCTTGAGCATGCAACTAATGTTGGAAGTCTGTTCAGGGATGCTTCTGATCCGTTGCCAAAAAACTGGAGACATCTACCTGTAGGTTATCATGGTCGAGCATCAACAATTGTTGTTTCTGGAACTAATATCCATCGACCCAAGGGACAAGTGTTACCTTTTGGTGAATCATTGCCAATTTTAACTCCTAGTAGGAAAATGGATTTTGAACTTGAATTGGCATTTATCACAAGTAAAACCACCACTCTTGGTACTTCCATCCCTGTTGATATGGCTGAAGAGTATATTTTTGGTGTAGTTCTCTTTAATGATTTATCTGCCAGAGATTTTCAATCGTGGGAGTATGTTCCTTTAGGCCCTTTTCTTTCAAAGAACTTCGGATCGGTGATGTCGCCATGGATAATAACGATGGAAGCACTCGAACATTTCAGAACAGAGGGGCCCATCCAGAATCCAGAAGTATTGTCTTACTTAAAAACCAATAAGCCTGGTAATTTTGATGTAAATCTTGAAGCTTATATTCAACCAAAGGATAATTTAAAGACTTTGGTTAGTGCAACCAATTTTCGTTATATGTATTGGAGTATGAGTCAACAACTTGCACATCATACTATTAACGGGTGCAGCATCAATGTAGGTGATTTGTACGCTTCAGGCACAATAAGCGGAAGTATACCTGGTTCATTCGGTTCACTTTTAGAACTAACTCAGAATGGGAAACATCCGATAAAAATTGGACCGGAAGAGAGAAGTTTCCTGGAAGACTATGATAAAGTGATTTTCAAGGCTTATTCAAAAAAAGGAAACATTCGTATAGGATTCGGGGAATGTGAAACTACCATACTGCCCACAAAATTAGAAAACTCATTTTCCTCTTGATGCAGCTTCACTAATAATCACTTCAGGGTTGATATTCTCTAATCCATCCGATATCACTTTTCCAATTTCAGGATAAGTATTTTTCAATGCATTCAAATGATTGTAAAGATCAATAGTTAATTCTTCAGAGTCTGAATTCTTTGCTGATAACTCGAGAATTTCAAGCATTAGCAACCATTCTTTTGGATATGATACTTTTATGGTGTTCCATATTTCATTTAAGGAAATTGAAATATCATTCCTGTTTTCTCTTAATTCCCTTACTTTTTGATAATAACCAAACAGAAGCTTGTCGCTTTCAGTATAATTGATTTTATGAGTGGTTTCAGAAGGCTTTTTATAAGTTAATCCAAACGCTGAGGGATCTGCAGGGCCTGGGAATCCTGAAACAATCTCAGCTCCAATAGCCATATCATATCTTCCCCATTCGGGCTTAAAAAGTAACTCGTCGTGATAAGTCACTGTGCAGTTATTAAAGGTAAGTATAAGGGTCTTTTCGTCAATTCTCCTCCTGGTTTGATAAACGCCTGAAACTTTAATCCCACTCACAAATTCAAGCTCGGTTGGTCGGCTTTCAATAATTCCGATTTCTTCAAGCTCTGAATCATTTAGAAGATAAAGTGGTTTTGCAGAATTAATCAGCGATCCTACCGGAGTGCCAAAGCCATCTTTATGAAAGATCTTACCATGACCCGGTAGTTCTTTATTATCATAAGAAAGTGCTGTTTGTCCGGATGTTCTTAAATAGATGACCTTGTCATCTTCAATAAGGCAATTTTCAAAAGTACCTGATATTTCAAGTCCGGAGTCCAATACAAGACAGGCTGTGTTTTTAGATTTTTCAGCTTTTTCTACAGCACTAATACCTCCGGTGCGAAGAGCCATTTTATCAGCAAATTCATTCAGAACGTCAGATAGATGCTTAAAATCTGGTGTTACAAATAAATGTGGTTGTTGTGTAGTTATGTCAAAATTATATTGAGCTGCTTCTATTGTATAAGGAATCTTCTTGACATGTTCCTTAAGGCAATTATAACTCTCACCAATGGATGACAACAAACCTGCACCATAAATTTTGGGTTTACGCAAATCTCCTATTAATCCATATTCTACTGTCCACCAATGTAGATTTCGTATTAGGGCCATTTCAGAAGGTTCTCCCATGCTTGAACTGATATAATCCAAGTGCTTTACAGCTTTTTCGATCTCACTTCGTGAAGTATATGGATCGGCTTTAAGAATTGATAGATGTCTAACTGCTTCATAGAGTTCATAATCTCTTGCAGAAGAGAAGGCTTTAGAACCTATTTTCCCAAAAAATTGAAGGTACTGTGAATATTCTTCATCTGCTATAATGGGTGCATGTCCTGCTGCTTCATGAATAATATCAGGAGCAGGAGTGTATTCAATTTGATCTATGGGCCGTATATCTGCAGCAATAACAAGAACTCTGTAGGCCTGAAATTCCATGAAAGCGGAAGGTGGAATAAACCCATCAACAGCAACTGCTGCCCATCCGATTTCTTTTAATATTCGGTTCATTCCGTACATATGCGGAATTTGATCAATGCTTATTCCGGTTTTGCTTAAACCATCTACATAAGAACCGTGTGCCACTTTACTTAAAAACCTTACATTCTGACGCATGACATAACGCCATACAGCATGATCTCTGAATGTATATTCATTGTAGGGCTGTTCGATAACCAGACTCATTAAATGAGAAGGAAGTTTATCAAGAACTTCGTTCATTTCCATAGAGCGATGTATTACATTTGCTTAAAAATAACTCTCTATTACCTTGGATAATAACATTAAAAGAAGAATTAAAGTTTATGCCGCGTTACCGGTTTTAAACGAGTTTAACAATATCTTTAAAATTATTGATGATCTGCTTTCTCAGGAGGATGTTAATATGCACCTTGTGGTCTGCGTTAATCAACCTGACGAATGGTGGAATTTAGATAAAAGAATTTCTATTTGCCTGGAAAATCAAAAAACAATAGAGTATATCGCATCCATAGGTGATAAACGTATAACTTGTATAGATAAAAGTTCTAAAGGAAAGGGGTGGATAGGTAAAAAGCATGGTGTAGGTTTTGCAAGAAAGGTTGCAATGGATATGGCCAGCGAACTCGCAGATGAAGAAGATTTAATTATCACTGCTGATGCCGATACATTGTATAATCCCGGGTATGTTAAGGCGGTGCTCAATGCTTTTAATAAATACCCTGATTCCATTGGTTTTTCAGCCCCATATTATCATTTATTGACAGGTGATGAGATAACTGATAAGTGTATGCTCAGGTATGAGATTTATATGAGAAATTATGCCCTTAACATGTTGCTTATCGAAAATCCCTATGCCTTTTCTGCTATTGGTTCAGGGATGGCTTGTCGTGTAAAAATTTATCGGAAAGTGCGGGGAATCACCCCTAAGATGAGTGGGGAGGATTTTTATTTCATTCAGAAATTAAGAAAAGCTGGGAAGATAATAGTTGATTGTGATGAAATGATTTTCCCTGGTAGCAGATTTTCAGACAGGGTATACTTTGGGACAGGACCAGCAATGATTAAAGGTAGAGCCGGGGATTGGAGCAGTTACCCAATTTATAAACAAGATCAGTTTCTTGAGATAAAAGCTTCATTTGACAGATTTGGTGAGCTATTTAAACAAGATGTTACAACGCCCTTAGATACTTTTTTGCTTAATGATATAGGTAGTAATAGTGATGATGTTAGTAAAATATGGAATCCTCTTAGAGATAATTGTCAAAATGAAAAATCATTTATTAAAGCTGCTATTCAAAAAGTTGATGGTTTAAAGATTCTGCAATATTTGAAATCTTCGGAAATGAATTGTAAGGAAAGTAATGAGTTCAGACTGAAGGAATTCCTTTGTCGGAACTTTAATCCAGGAGAGGAGATTATTGATGTTTTGGAAAGGCTTTTAGAAGTAGGCTTTATGCGATCAGAAGTAAAGGACTTAAACCTGATCAGAGATTTTATGTTTGTAAATGAAAGGAAATTGCAAAAGCTATCAGGATCCGTTTAATATATTTTTAATGAAACCAATAATTGTCATACTGGGACCCACTGCAACCGGAAAAACCAAACTTGCAGTTCATATAGCACAACACATTGGTGGAGAAATACTGTCGGCTGATTCCAGACAAGTTTATAAAGGAATGGATATTGGCACTGGAAAAGATTTAGCAGAATATAAGGGTGTGAATTATCATCTTATTGATATTCTTGAAGCAGGGCAGCAGTATAGCTTGTTCAATTATAAAAATGATTTTGAGAAGGCACTTGAGAAAATCAGACAAAAGGATAAATGGCCGGTTGTTTGCGGTGGCAGCGGTATGTATCTGGAAGTGGCTTTAGGTTTATATAATTTAAAGGAAGTTAAAGTGAATAATCACTTTAGAGAAAGAGCGGAGAAGCTTACAAATGAAGAGTTGATATCAGAACTTGAGAAACTCAAAAAGGTTCACAATAAAACAGATTTTCTTGAAAGGGACAGATTGTTAAGGGCTCTTGAAATAGCACTTGAAGAAAATAGTTTATCCGCATCAAGTAGTCAACTCTTGATTAATAATATTAGTTCTGAAGGTGACAAATCATATCACCAACCGGAACATGTCACAGGTTATGATCAGCAGCCGAGGACTACGCTTATTTATGGAGTGGATGCATCAAGGCAAGAAATACGAGAGACGATAACAAAGAGGTTAAAGGATAGACTCAATGAAGGCCTTATTGAAGAAGTTAAAGTCCTTCATTCGAATGGCCTGAGTTATGAATCACTGAAATATTACGGATTGGAGTACAAATATATTGCGATGTATCTTCTCAACGAGTTAGACTATAACCAGATGTTTGCATTGTTGAATACAGCGATACATCAATTTGCAAAACGCCAAATGACTTGGTACAGAAGGATGGAGAAGAGAGGAATTAAAATAAAGTGGTTGCCTAATGACTCTGATGTATTTCTTTCTGTAATCACTGAAGATATCAGAAGCTCCATTTAAGGATGTTTCCAACGCTTATGCGACCATAACCATGCAACAGGATTATCTCTGATATCCTTTTCGAGAAATCGAGCGTACTCGCTCAAAATAAAGTTTTCTGCTTTAAGCTTATTAGAGGTTTCATTTAAAATTGGCTGATAGTCAATAGGGATAAGCTTCAATGTGTAATAACCTCTTGACATTTTTTTAATTGAAATGTAAACAATAGCAGATTTTGTTGCTATAGCCAACTTTGCGCCACCAGTGAAAAAAGTAGTTTTCTGATTCAGGAAGTTGAATTCGGATGCATTATCAACTCTGGTAGGGGATTGGTCGCCTATGAAAATATAGAAGTTTCTTTTATTAGCTGTGTTAAGGATGAATCTGGCAGCATTTGACATTGATAATAATCTCATTCCAAACCTGCTTCTGATCTTAGTGATAACTCCTTCAGCAACTTTGCTTCTTAATGGTTTATAAAGCGTGTAAACAGGATCCTTTTCTAGTGATGGTAAAAGACCAAGCCATTCCCAATTACCAATATGTCCAGTCAATCCAATTACAGTTTTATCCTGTTGATGATATTGATTAATGAGCTCTATATTCTCAACTCTGTATCTTTTAACGAATTCGGCGTGCGATAATGAAATACCTTTTACTACTTCAATAAAAACATCAGAGAAATGTTTATAAAAGCCTCTGGTCAAGGAACTTATTTCATTGTATTTCAATTCGGGAAATGAACGGCACAGATTTTGGATTATTACATTTTTACGATATCCAATTACCCGGAAGATAAAAAATGCAAAAAATGAAGACTTGATATATAGAAGATTAAAAGGCAGAAAACTTAATAGCCGGGCAAAATTAAATAGAAGCGATGATAGGAGTCGGGTAAACATGCATTGCTGGCTTCTGTGAAATGATTTGTGATCCGGACAGGATTCGAACCTGTGACCCACAGCTTAGAAGGCTGTTGCTCTATCCAGCTGAGCTACCGGACCATAACCTGAATTTTAACAATCAGGGCTGTTGAATTCGCCTGCAAAGGTAATAAAAAGAAATAATTCAAGCACTCTGAGAGAAATATTTTAAACTATCTATTAATTTTTCGGTTTATGGTGGGTTACTTTTTCGAGATTTTGACATAAAAGGATAAATTACATTAAGATTTTGTGTAATTTAGCTATGCAATCTTGATGTCAACAAGTATAACAAAATGAAACAACTACTATTCACAGATTTTCAGCAGCCTTCGAATGCTAAAATCTATGATTGGCATGGAAAAACAATATTGATTGCTGAGGATACTGATTGCAGTTTCCTTTATCTAAAGACAATTCTGCGGCATACTAATGCTGAAATTCTGTGGGCATCGTCAGGAGACGAAGCTATCAATATAGTTAGAGAAAAGAAGAATATTGATCTGGTTCTGATGGATATTAATATGCCGGGTATTAACGGTTTCGATGCAACCATTGCCATTCATAGTATAAGAAAAGATCTGCCTGTCATTGCCCAGACTGCTTATGTTTATGATAATGAAGTAGAGCTTTGTTATGCCTCCGGCTGTTCTGATTATATTGCAAAGCCCATTGATAAGCATATGCTTTTAGAGAAAATGAGTGTTTTCCTCGGGTCTGGTGTTAGTGCACAAACTAGTACTATAAAATAAGAATTCAGATCTTTATCTCTTAACATTTGTCATTCTCCCTTTAGTTAAAATCTTCTTTTGGATTATCAATCCTGATTTTTTCGTGTTATCATTATATTAAGTTTTTTTTTGACAAATATTCACTACATCTTAAAGATTCAGAGAAGATTCAACTTCTTTAAAATCGGAAAGTGCTCTTTTAACATGTCTTTACTTGACATAATCTGAGTTAATTTATTAAGATTAACCCGTAATTTGCAATTCCTGGCTTATTATTTAAAAAAAAAGTACAAGTATTGGGGTTAAATCGAAAAATAAATTTGTTAATTAGGATTCCTTTTGTACTTTTGCACTCCCGTTGGTGAGGTGGGTGAGTGGCTTAAACCAACAGTTTGCTAAACTGTCGTACTGGAAACGGTACCGGGGGTTCGAATCCCCCCCTCACCGCAAGGCCGACATAATTTCGGGGCGTAGCGCAGTCCGGCTAGCGCACCTGGTTTGGGACCAGGGGGTCGAAGGTTCGAATCCTTTCGCCCCGACTCTTTAAAGTGCTGATTCTTAATGAGTCAGCACTTTTTTATTTGTTTAACCATAATAAATATCCAAATCCGCTTTATTGAGCGTTCCTGCTGGTACCGGTAATAAGACTTTAACTTCAATTCAAAGATTCATACTATATGTGATTGGATGGTACACCCAATTATAATTGAAGGTAGCTGCTTATAAAAAACTTGAAGACCAATGGATTGTTATAGAGTGAACAACTAAAAACAGAATGGAAAAGAATAAGTCTGAATTTCAAACCTCTGAAGCACAAACTCGTTATGCTTGTCCCATGGAATGTGAAGGTGATAAAACATACAGAGATCCTGGATCATGTCCTGTTTGCGGTATGTTTCTAAAGCCTGCAAATGAGGTTCGTCAAATGAACCAAAATAAACTGAGAGAAAAGTGGTACTGTCCAATGAAATGTGAGGGAGACACTTTATATGATCAACCTGGTCGTTGTCCGGTTTGCAAAATGTTCCTGGTATCGACAAATGATAAAACTGCTGCCGAAAGATGGAAGAATGTTACACAAGTTGTCCCTTCCTCTGATGCTGACAAGACTTCTTCTGGTGGTAAGAGCCAGTCTGGTGATTCTTATTATTGCCCAATGCGGTGCGAAGGTGATAAAACTTACAATAAGCCTGGTTATTGTCCTGTTTGTGGTATGCATCTAATTAAAGAGGAGACTTATGGTAAAAAGTCTGAGACAGGAAATCAGGAGGACATTGCATACAAAAGGATGCTTCAGAAATTTATTATAGCTGTAGTCTTTACGATTCCTGTTTTTGTTATTGGTACGGGTGAGATGATTCCCCAGATGCATGACTTTTTAGTGAAATATAACCAAATAACTGGATGGATCGCATTCTTATTTTCAATACCAGTTGTATTCTATTCGGGTTGGCAATTTTTTATTAGAGGATATAACTCTGTGAGAAGGCGGTCCCCAAATATGTGGACACTGATTAGCCTCGGTGTTGGAGCCGCCTTCATTTTCAGTGTATTTGGCCTGCTATTCCCCGGACTATTTCCTGATCAGTTCAGGGATATGACAGGGAAGGTACATTTATATTTTGAAGCCGCAACTGTAATTCTAACTCTGGTGCTCCTGGGTCAGGTAATGGAATTACGTGCCCATGCTAGAACTTCATCAGCAATAAAATCATTGTTAAATCTTGCCCCGGCAATGGCTCGGATAATCAGAGAAAATAGTGAAGAAGAACTAATTCCGCTGAATCAGGTTATTGTCGGTAATTTTTTACGTGTACGACCAGGGGAAAAAATTCCGGTAGACGGAATTATTACTGAGGGTGATGCAATACTTGATGAAAGTATGATTACCGGTGAATCTATGCCAGTTGAAAAGGAAGTTGGTGATAAAGTAACTGGTGGAACTCTGAATGGGAAATCAACATTTATTATGAAGGCTGAAAAAGTCGGTCTGGATACGCTTCTTGCAAGAATTGTTCAGCTTGTTAATGAAGCCAGTCGTTCGAGAGCACCAATTCAACGTTTGGCTGATATTGTAGCTAAATATTTTGTTCAGATTATTATTGCTATTTCTCTGATAACTTTTATGGTATGGGCATTCTTCGGTCCTGAACCAGTTTATGTTTATGCTTTTGTAAATGCTGTTTCAGTCCTGATAATTGCATGCCCCTGTGCTCTTGGACTTGCAACTCCTATGTCAATAATGGTTGGAACAGGGAGAGGTGCCCAATCAGGAATTCTTGTCAAAGATGCACGGGCAATGGAAGAATTCAGCAAAGTAAATACATTACTGGTTGATAAAACAGGAACCATAACAGAAGGCAAACCTGCTTTTCAGAACTCAATAACATTTGGAGCTTTAAAAGATCATGAAGTTTTACAATATGCAGCTTCAGTGGATGCACATAGTGAGCATCCATTGGCAGAAGCAATAGCTAAAGGTGCAAAAGAGAGGAATTTAAACATTCTTAATGTAGTTGATTTCAAAGCTATAACCGGCAGGGGAGTTGAAGGAGTGGTTGAAAGTAAGAAAGTATTGCTTGGAAATAACCGTTTGTTAGACGAAGTTTCAGCTAGATTGGAAGAGTCGCAGAAAACAATAGTTAGCGAATGGCAGAGTATGGGACATACAGTAATGTACTTGATTATAGAGGGTAAAGTAGAAGGAATTGTAAGTGTGGCTGATCGGATTAAAGAAACTTCTCATAAGGCTATACGTGATCTGAAGAAAATGGGGGTTAAAGTAATTATGTTAACAGGTGATAATGAATTGACTGCTAAAGCAGTAGCAGATAAATTGCACCTTGACGGCTATAAGGCCGATTGCTTACCCGAAGAAAAGTACGAAATTGTAAAAAAACTACAGGCAGAAGGAGACTTTGTCGGAATGGCGGGTGATGGGATAAATGATGCTCCTGCGCTTGCTCAGGCCAATATAGGAATAGCTATGGGCACAGGTACTGATATAGCGATGGAAAGCGCTGAAATTACACTCGTAAGTGGTGATTTGAATGGAATTGCACGAGCTAAAAAACTGAGCAGAGATGTTATGAGGAATATAAAGGAAAATCTATTCTTTGCTTTTATTTATAATATCCTTGGAGTCCCAATCGCTGCTGGATTATTATTTCCATTTTTTGGCATTTTATTAAGTCCTATGATTGCTGCTGTTGCTATGAGCTTTAGTTCTGTCTCAGTAATTGCTAATTCATTAAGATTGAGAGCGAAATAGTAAAAATTGACTATTTTTGCAACCGTAAAATTGAGTCTGATTTCTTGCTGAAAATTTAAAATATTTGAAAATAAAGGTTCGTAGAAAATACTGGATTGGTTTTTTTGCTCTAATCCTAATGGTTGCGCTTTACTTTCTCTTGAGAACTTCTTTGCCTCAATATTCAGGTAGAATTCCAGGCCTTGGAATTTTTCTCCTTATAGAATACCTGGTATTTAATTTTGTAAAGGATGTGAGTCCTGTTTACAATAAAAGTTTAAAGAGAATCCTCATTTTCCTGTGGTGGTTACCTGTGGTGCTTTTAACTGTTTTTCTGTTAGTTGCATCATTTATTCCACTTCAGGAATGGAATGGTTTTTGGAAAGTTTACTTGCCTGGTTTTGCTTTAATGGGGATAATAGCAAAAACCGTTTTGTTTACAATACTACTCATACCTCTATTCTTTGGAATATTTAGAAGAGTTTCAGGCAAACACTCAAAATTCTCACATTACTTATTGAATTTAGAAAAATTATTTAAAAGGATGGCAATAATTTTAGGAAGCTTAGCTTTTGTTGGTTTATTTATTGGAAGTATCCACTGGGTTTCAAAATTTAAAATTCGTGAATTTGACCTTGTTGTAAAAGACATTCCTGAAGCATTAGAGGGATTTAGGATAGTTCAAATTTCAGATATTCATCTTGGTAGTTGGACAACATTAAAACCAATTGAGAAAGCTGTCTCGATGATTAATGAACTAAATCCTGATGTTGTACTTTTTACTGGCGACATGGTAAATTTTAGTGCTACTGAAACCGTTGGTTTCGAAATTCTCAAAAATGTTAAGTCAACTTATGGAGTATACGCAATTTTGGGAAACCATGATTATGGTGATTACGTTGAATGGGATAGCAAAACCAGTAAGGAAAATGATTTCCGAATTCTGGAACAATTTTATAAAAAAATTGGCTGGAAGCTTTTGAGAAATGAGCATGAAGTCCTGGAAATTGATGGAGCTTCAATATTGTTGGCAGGGGTTGAGAATTGGAGCGCAACACACAGATTTCATCGCTATGGTGATATGGTCGCGACCATGAAAGGGGCTCCTGACACTGATGTTAGCATTTTGATGTCTCATGATCCAACACATTGGGAAGCTGAAATTTTAGAAGAATATCCTCAGTTTGATATCACACTTTCCGGTCATACACATGGAATGCAAATAGGGTTTGAAGGTCTTGGACTTAAGTGGAGCCCATCTCAGTATATATATAAGAATTGGGGTGGAATGTATAAGAAAAGATCGTTAAAAGGCCATGAGTCCAAATTATATGTAAATATAGGATTAGGACATATTGCTTATCCCGGTAGGGTAGGGATACTTCCTGAAATTACACTTATTACCTTAAAATAAAGGGTATGGTTTAGTTATAATAGATCGACTTTTCATCAATTGCAGATGTAAAGTTCTCTATTTTAAACCATTCATTGACTCTTTCATTTATATTGTCTGAACCCTGAACATGCAGGAATTCGTTTGTCCGTTTATTATAAACGTAGTCTTTGATCCATTCTTCATGATGAATCTGAATTTCGGCAAGGGCATTAATAATGATATCGAGCTCTTTATTAGTCATTGTGGGATGTAATGACAATCTAACCCATCCTGGCTTTTGTGAAAGGTCACCGTGGTTTATAAGTTCAGTTATATGTTTAGAGTGCTCGTAACTAACGTCAAGTAAATAATGTCCGTAAGTACCTGCACATGCGCAACCACCTCTTACCTGAACTCCATATTTGTCACTTAGAAGTTTAACCACTAAATTATAATGAATGTTGTTGAAGTAGAAGGAAATAACGCCTAATCGTTTGGTTTGAGCCGGGGCAAGAATAAACAAATTGGGTATTCTCTTCAATCCCTCGAAAGCTTTTTCCAGTAATTCTTCTTCTCTCTTTTGTATGTTTTTAACACCCATCATTTCTTTAAGCTCAATACAAAGAGCACTGCGTATAGCTTGCATGAATCCAGGTGTGCCACCATCTTCTCTGGCTTCAATATCATCCACATATTTAAATTCTCCCCAGGGATTGGTCCAATCAACTGTTCCACCTCCCGGTTGATCAGGGATACGATTATTATACATTGATTTATTAAAAATCAAAACCCCGGAGGAACCTGGACCACCTAGAAATTTATGAGGTGAGAAAAGAATGGCATCAAGTCGTTCTTCAAGATTTTCCGGATGCATATTTATTTCATCATAAGGTGCTGAGGCTGCATAATCAACAATGCAATTACCACCATATTCATGCATTATTTTAGCTAATTCGTGAACTGGATTTCTGACACCTGTAACATTAGAGCAGGCAGTAAAGGCCCCTAATTTAATTGGTCGGTCTTTATACAGCTCAAGCTGCTTCTTCAATTCTTCAGGATCAACCAGTAGATTCTTATCCGGCTGAAGGACCACCACATCGCATATTGTCTCAAACCATGAAGTATGATTGGAGTGGTGCTCCATGTGCGTTACAAAAACTACTGGCTTACCAGTATCCTTAAAGCACTTTTGGTCAGTCAATTGCCTGCACATCTTGAGTCCAAGAATCCTTTGGAATTTTACTATCACCCCTGTCATTCCAAAGCCGGAAGTGATAATTATATCATCCTGACTTGCATTAACATGCTTTTTAATAATCTTATGGGCAAGATGATAAGCGCGAGTCATGGATGTACCAGTCTCACTGGTTTCTGTGTGAGTATTTCCTATAAAGGGACCGATGTCTGATGATAATTTGGTTTCAATGGGCCTGTAAAGACGTCCACTGGCAATCCAGTCAGCATATATCAATTTCTTGGTTCCATAAGGGGTCTCATATTCCTGATCAAAACCAATTATATTTCTCCTGAAGCTGTCGAAGTACCTTTCCATTTGGATGCAATTTCTAACAGCAAATGTGCGAAATAATTATCAAAGTGCAAACAAGGAAACCGTCTTTGTGCTACATTTTGGGAAATTCTCAGGGAGTTATAACCTGAACATCACCTTGGGATATAAGGATGCTCGTAATTTCAATATCACCACCTTCAGGATAAATGCTGATCCAATTATTATCAACGCGATACCACATATCCTGGACACTAATTCTTAATAAGTAATCGGTAGTTTCTTCATTCTCTATTCCTTTCATTACAATGCCGCCACTTTTCTGTCCGTCTTTGCCGTAATTGATAAAAACTTTAGGGATATGCTCGGTAGTTTTTCTTGCTTTCAGAATGATGTAATTGTTTTTCCTAAGCCTCATTTCTATTGGATTAAACTGGAATCTCTTTTCCATTGAGTTTGTCATAATGGTTGGTTGTTCCAGAATAGTAATTATTGCATTGTCCTCCATTTGTTTTCTGATCTTTTCAATCATAAGCAATGGGTATGTTTCTTGTGGTCGAAAAGTTGAAGCTTTTTGGAATTCATCAATTGCTTTGTCGTAAATTTTTGATTGGTATGCCAGATCGGCTGCTGAAATGAATTTATTATAAGATTCGAGGTTGTTCTTATTCCTTTCCTGTAAGATGTTATTTATCTGGATCAGTCTTTCTTTAGGGAATGACTCTAATGGCTTAAGAGAAGAAGCTCTTTCATACTCAATGATTGCTGATGGATAATCTTGCTGTGTATATAAAGTATTGCCTTTATCAATCGCATCATAATAGTCTTTATCAGCAAGTCTTTTTTGTTCTTCCTCTTTAAGTCTTTTCTCTTCTGCTAGTGCTAATAACCTATCCTGTTCAGCTTTTATTTTTGCCTGCTCTATAGAATGAATGGAGTCCTGTTTTCGTTGTTCTGCTTCTTTTGCAGCGGCCAATGCAATCTGCCTGTCAAGTTCTGCTTGTTGCTCTGCAGCTACTCTTGCCTCTTCGGCTAATCTAGCTTTTTCAATTTCGGCTTCTCTGACAGCTGTTATGGAGTCCTGTATTCGTTGTTCTGCTTCTTTTGCAGCGGCTAATGCAGCCTGCCTGTCAAGTTCTGCCTGACGTTCTGCAGCTACGCTTGCCTCTTCGGCTAATCTAGCTTTCTCAATTTCGGCTTCTCTGACAGCTGTTATAGAATCCTGTATTCGTTGTTCTGCTTCTTTTGCAGCGGCCAATGCAGCCTGCCTGTCAAGTTCTGCTTGTCGCTCTGCAGCTACTCTTGCCTCTTCGGCTAATCTAGCCTTTTCAATTTCGGCTTCTCTGACAGCTGTTATGGAGTCCTGTATTCGTTGTTCTGCTTCTTTTGCAGCGGCTAATGCAGCCTGACTGTCAAGTTCTGCCTGACGCTCTGCTGCTAATCTTTCTTCCTCGACTCTTTTCTGTTCGGCTATTACTTTTTCTTCAGCTAATCTTGCTGCTTCTAACCGTTCTGCTTCAGCTTTCTGCTCTGCAATTGTGCGTTGTTCTTCAGCTAATTTTTCAGCTGCTAAACGATCTTCTTCGACTTTACGTTCAGCGGCTAACCGTGCTTCTTCTTTAATCCTTAAAGCTTGTTCTTCTGCAAGTCTGATAGCTTGAATAGAATCTTGTTTATTTTGAACGATTGCATCAGCCCTTGATTCATTAACTCTTTGAATCATGCTCTTTGGATAATTTTCATTAGGTTTCAAAGCTGAAGCTTGTTGGTATTTTGAAATTGCTTGCTGGTAATTTCTATTCATGTATGCTTCATCTGCCTCAGTTATCCTGGTTTGATACTGTTCATCGATATTCTTTTGAGTCGCAATAAGCGACTCTATCTCCCGAATTCTAATATTCGGGTGATTTTCATCAGGTAGTACTTTTTTAGCATTCTTATATTCTACTAATGCCTCAGCATATTTTTTCTCATTATATAATTTATCTGCTGAAGTAATGTGCCCTTCAAACTTTGCTGTTTTTGCAAGAAAATCACTTTCAGATTTATCAATTCCTGAAATTTTTTCACGGAGAACCTTATCGTCAGGTTTAATTAGTAATGCTGACTGATATTGTTCCTTTGCACCTTTGAAATTCTTTTTTTCGAGAAAACTATCTCCTTTTGCAATTGCCTCTTTATAAAGAATCTCATCTTGAGGATCAATATAAAATTTCCTTATTAGGGCTAATTTATCTTTTGGATACTTGGCTGAAGGATCTATTGATAAAGCCTTCTGATATTCAGTTTTAGCCTTGGGATAGTCTTTTGCCTGCAGATACTCTTCTCCTTTCAGAATCGCTTCTTCGTATTGTAAAAGCTTTTCACGATCTGCTGACTGACTGAAAACGGGAGTAAAAGGTAGTAGAATTACAACTATTAATGTAATTAATAACTTATAGTGACTCATTTTTTGGATTTCTTTGCTAATAACGCTAAAGATGAAAATTTATTGAATCGTTCCTGATTCACTGCTGAAAATTTGACCATCTCTCATAAAAACTCTTCTATCAGCCATTTCAGCTAATTCTTCATTATGTGTAACAATAACTATAGTTTGATTAAAAATATCTCTTAATTCAAAAAACAGACTGTGAAGATTGCGGGCATTTGTCGAATCAAGATTTCCTGAAGGTTCATCAGCCATAAGTACAGATGGGCTATTTATCAAAGCTCTGGCAATAGCAACTCTTTGTTGTTCTCCACCGGAAAGTTCTGATGGTTTATGGTCAATTCTATCCTTTATTTTAAGGAGGTCAAGTAGTTCAGTGGCTTTTTTTCGGGCTATTTTAACTGGAGTCCCAGCAATAAAGGCTGGAATGCATACATTTTCAAGGGCTGAAAATTCAGGTAAAAGATGATGAAATTGGAACACAAATCCAACTTTACTATTACGGAATCCAGATAACTTTTTATCATTCAAACTTTGGAGATTAACACCATCGACGGAGACCATACCTTTATCTGGTTTGTCCAATGTGCTGAGTATGTGTAAGAGAGTTGATTTTCCAGCTCCTGATGCACCTGTTATAGATATTATCTCTCCTCTATTAACTTTCAAACTTACACCTTGTAATACTTTCAGTGATCCGTAGGATTTATGTAAGTCAATCGCTTCTATCATACACTTGTTGAGATTTATCACAAAGTTAATTAAAAAAAACAAGGCTGGTTATTATAACCAGCCTTGAAGTAAATTAACAAATTAGCCTGAATTAATCCTGGTCGAAATCCACTTGATCGCTCGAATCATAAGTGAAAGGAATTACGACGCTCTTATTATCATCAGTCTTAACAGTAGCCTGAATGTTATAGGTTCCGCTTTCATTAAGGGTTAATTCGCCCATATGATGTTCGCCTTTTTCTTTTAAGTCAGTAGTAAAGCTCTTTTTGCTTGGAGTAGTAACTTTCATTTCAATCTCTTCAGCTTTCACTTCTCTACCGGTACTTTCGTCAACTATTTTTACATAGACCTTCTTTTTCTGATCATCTGAATTCATAGCTGTTGATTGATCTGACTGTCCACCCTGATTTGAAGAACTTCTCCAATCAGTCGATGAACTGGAACCTGTTGTTACAGTTGAAGAACTACCAGTAAGTGTTCCACTTTGGTTATTCTGATCAATTTTTGTGGTATGCGTTCCACTGATTCGATCATTCTCTAAAGTAGCATTCGACCCAGTGGTTCCTGAAGTGGTTGAACCAGAATTACCAGTAGCGGGCGTAGGAGTTCCAACTGAACCTGCAACACCTGATGTACCTGTCGTTCCAATTGTCCCTGATGTACCCGTTGTGCCAGTTGTTCCGGCTGAACCTGAAACACCTGATGTTCCAATGGATCCTGTTGCTCCTATAGTGCCACTGGTGCCTGTTGTACCAGTTGTACCTGTGGTGCCAGTTGTACCAATCCTATCAGAAGTATTCATTGAAGTAGATCCATCCCAATTGTTTCTGTCACTTCCGGATGTCCTTCTGTTAGAGGTATCACTTATAGTTCCTGAAGTACCAATTGTACCTGTAGAACGAATGGTACCCGAAGAGTTTCTATCTGAACCACTTGTTGTTCCGGTTGAACCACTTGAACCACCAATACTTGTATCTGATGTTCCAGTAGTGCCTGTTGTTGAACTTCCTACTGTTGAAGGATTACCTTCTCCGGTATTTTTAAAGGTGCCTCCACTATGTGAAGAACTATTACGTACATCCGATCCTGTCATTGAACTACCTGGTCTATCACTATCAGCTCCCATATTGTCATCTTCCTCAGGACTTACCCATACTTGAAGTTTGTATCCCTGAGCTGATTTTTCAATATCAGGTTCTGAATTTAAAGATACTTCATCACCTGATTGTGCTGATTGACTCGATTGCTTAGATTGATAAGATTGGTTATCTTTATTTTTATCTAAACTTTGATTTGATCTGTCCTGGGTACTTGTAGTCGTACTGCTGCGATCTGTACTCTGCGTCGTTTGTGCATATGATGTAAAGTAGAAAGCGCACACCGCCGTCGTAAGTATCGCTAAGAATTTTATCTTTTTCATTTTGAATGTCCTCCTTGAGTTATGTTAGTTTTATATTGTTTTTCAAGCTTACAAAGATCAAATTATCTCATTTGGTTATTGTTATATACTTTTTCCTTTATGTTGTATAATTATCACCTTTTATATTGATAATGAAGTGATTATGATTTTAGAGTGATTTTTTGAAGTATATTAATAAGGATGATTTCCTCTGGCTTTAAATTTTTCAGGTCATCCATTTCATTCATCTTTATATATTGATTTAGTTTCCTGCTTTCGTATAGTTCAGTAATAATTGGGTGAACATAATGTTGTCTGCAAACATTGCGCGTATTTCCTAATTCGGATGCTACTATATCAAACATTTGATTAATTATTTTTTTAGTACCGGCTGCTGTTTCAGATTCTCCAAGTTCAATCAGTGCTCTGATTGCAGCAGTCGAACCAGCCCATGTTCTAAAGTCTTTTGAAGTATAGTTTTCACCGGATATTTCACGGATATAATCATTGACCATGCCCGAGTCAATTTTCTTAATTTCCCCGTTTTCGTAATATGCCAAAAGATGTTGTCCTGGGATATCCTTGCACTTTTTAATAATATTAGCAAGGCGTTTGTTCTTAATAGTAATATTAGCTTTAATCCCTTTCTTGCCAATAAAGCAAAAATTAATCTTAGAGCCTTCAAATTTTACGTGCTTATCTTTTAGAGTAGTTAGTCCAAATGAACCATTTGTTTTCTCATAAACTGAATTCCCTATGCGGATATAAGCAGAATCAAGTATATTAACAACAGTCGCAAGAACTTTATTTTTAGAAATGTCTGGTAGGTTTAAGTCCTGATTAATGCGCAATCTGATTTCATTTAACTTTAATCCGAAGTTCAGGAGTCTGAAGAATTTGGTATGATTTCTTATCTTATTCCACATTGGGTGATACCTATATTGCTTCCTTCCAGCCGTATCATAACCTGTCGCCTGAAGGTGACCATTATCCGACATACAAATCCATACATTTGTCCAGGCAGGAGGAATGCCAATACTTTTTATCCTCAATAGAAGTTCTGTGTCCGTGATTTTTTTTCCCTGAAACGTATATTCAAATTTGTTACCTTTTTTTTCTCTATGGATACCTGTTTCGGCGTCAGAGGTGTATTCAAGGTTAACGATCTCGGCACTTTTCGAGACATCTGTTAATGCCGCCCTTAATTGTCTTTTAGTTATAGTTATCTGATCTTCACCCATATAGGATAAAATAGCCCTTGAATGCTATATAACTAACACTCAAGGGCATTAATAAAAAGTCAATAATTTTTAAGTAGCTTGGTCAATCACAAAGTCGTCTTCATTGACTTCCAGAGTTAATTCAGTACCTACAAGTTCAACCAGCCATTTATAATGGCGTTTTACTATAAGTCTGATTTTGGTCAATCCCATTATAGGGAAAATCAATTGGGCAGTCATTTATCGTTGTTTTAGAAGGTTTATAGTGGTTTTTAGTTTTTAGATTTTTACTTTTCTCAAAGTTCTAATTCATTGATTAAAAATACATTACAGACCGAACAAAAAATTTTACATTATTGTAATATCTCTCAGGTTTGAAATGAAGGTGTTTCATTCAATGTAACTTCTTCCATTTTCAATATGAGTTATTCTATTCTCTTTTTCAGGTCGCATTGCTTTTAAAATTGCAAGAAAAGCAATGAGCAATACCAAATGAATTGAATCTGGTGCTTGAAAAACAATGAAAGCTATTGCCCAGCAAATTGCTAATACAGCTCCTGAGATATAAAATAATGTTTTCATTTTAGTTCAAATTAGTAAGGATGAACAATTTTTAATTTGCCTTTGGTGTATTTCCAGGATATCGTAAATGATTTTTTAAGTGTGGCAGAATCAATGTCTCTGTTTTAGTAATGTTCTGCTTTTTACTTCTCTCAATAAGGAGATCATTTAAATCCTTATCAAAAGGTTTTGTATAGAATCGATTCTGGTTCTTTTTAGCATAAAACTGAAGCAGGCTGTATTCAGCATCAAAATTGTTTTCTGTTCTTATCTTTCTCCAGTCTTCATTAATTGAATTCAATAAAATTTTTCGAATTTCTTCTTGTGTGAATTCTTTTTGTGGATTAGATGTACTCTTACCTGTTTTATTTCCTTGTGTCCTTTTCATGATTGTTTGTATTTATTATTAAACATTAATTAATTGTTGTCAATATCACGAACTTCATGGCTGCGCCAGTCTGTTTCTATTATCGATGCATCCTCATCGTTTCGGGGTTTAACTCCCATTACAATTTGACCATCCTTTACACCTTTTTCATAAATTTTTGCTTTCTCTTCAGGAATTCCAGAGCCAACTAAAGCACCAACCAGTCCACCGGTTAAACCACCGGCTCCCGCTCCTGCTAGGCCAGCTGCAATAGGACCGGCAATGACCATTCCCAAACCAGGTATTACCAAACTGGTACCGATAGCTGCTATGATTCCTGCAGTGGCACCTATGGCGCCTCCAATCGCAGAACCTGTGCCAGCACCTGATAATGCTTTATTTCCAAAAGCAGTCGATTCTTTATCTCCTTCCTGAAAGTGCCTTTCGCGGGTATCGTCTGACATAATTATATTTATATCATTATCCCGGTATCCTCTTTCGTACATTATATTATAAGCTCTTTCAGCACTTGCACGGTCTCTAAACATTCCTGTCAGCATTGATTCGCTTTTCCTCTTTTGATTTTCCACCTTGCCTTGCTTTTTTATATTGTTTGAACTTTTACAAAGATGAAGAAGACTGATGGAAGGGGTGTTATATAATTTTTGACTTTCTTTTCATTATTCACATCACCGAAAGAGTTGCATATGTATAGATTGTAGGTTTGGGCTTTTAAAACGATTGACCAAAAAGATGTTGAAATATCAACTATGAATGATGTAACATTTCATGAAAATCGTGTAACGGGTTTTATCCCATTCAGAATCACTTTTGTGAAATGAAAAATTGACCGGTAAGGACCGGAATCCACTCTTGTATAAATTTCTAGGTTAAAAACTAAAATAATCCTTTATGAAAGTCAACAAACTACATTTTTTACTGGTGATGCTTTTATCTGCCTTCCTATTGTCGTGTAATAGTCAAGGAAACCAAAATCAGGATGATGATAACGATAGTATTTCAATGAGTGAGAATAATGATATGGATATGGGAATGGGTGACGATAGGGATGATGATAGTGAGTTTATGCAAAAAGCTGCTTATAGTAGCTTACTGGAAATAGAGATGGGAAGGTATGCACAGCAAAATGCTGTGAATTCGAGAGTAAAGAATTTTGGCGCTATGATGGTAAGAGATCACACAAAAGCAAATGACCAGTTAAAAGCACTTGCTGCTAAAAAGAATGTTACACTTCCCGTAACACTCGATCAGGACCATTTGGATAAGATGAACAAAATCAAGGAAAAGAAGGGTGCTGAATTTGATAAGGAATATATGAGCCATATGGTAGATCAGCACGAAAAGGATACTGACATGTTCAGAAGACAATCAGAAAATGGTCAGGATCAATCACTAAAGGATTTTGCCGGGAAGACACTGCCCACATTAATAACACATCAGGATTCAGCACGCAAAATTAATGATGCTATCAAGTAAGGATTAAAATTTATTTTTCAATCAATACTTCACTTGATGTTTATAAAACACTCGTAAAACAATCGAAAAATCAATCTCAAAATCAAGTAAGAAAATGGAATTCAGCCGCAAATTAATAAGTCTACACGACCACCTCTTTTACTTCGCTTACACATTGACAAATGATAAAGAAGAAGCAAAAGATCTGATTCAGGACACCTATTTGAAAGCACTGATGCACAGAGACAAGTTTGCCGATCAAACTAATCTCAAAGCCTGGACTTTCACGATAATGAAAAACACATTTATTAATAACTACCGCAGAAATAAGAAAGCTAATACGATAGTTGATAATTCTGAAGACTTGTATTACCTGAACATTCCGAAGAAATCTGACTTTGGATCTCCTGAGTCTGAAATTTCGACAAAAGAAATAAAAGCAGGCATTTCTAAATTGGAAAAGGATCAAAGAATGCCTTTTGAGATGCACGCTGCAGGATACAAGTATAAGGAGATTGCTGAAAACTTGAACCTTTCAATAGGTACTGTTAAGAGTAGAATATTTTTTACTCGTAAAAAATTAATGGAATCGCTAAAAGAGTTTCAATCATAATTGTGCTATGTCAAAAAAAAGAGGTTATCAATATTGATAGCCTCTTTTTTTTAATTAAAGAATACTTTTAAATCTGGAAACCATAGGGTTCTCTGTCAAGAATATCACTCCATTGGTCAATTATTTTTTTATAAAGTTTCCCAACAGGTCTTATTTTCCTATCAAGGTCGTATAATCCCAGGGGATTTACTTTACCATTATCTTCTCTTAGTGCAGTATCCCAGTCAACCTGATCAGTAAGGCTATACCATGTGAATCCAAGCAACGGGACTCCGTCTTGCTTAAGCTGGTAGGCATTTGTCCATTGTTTCTTCAACCATTCGTTTGAAAGTGGTTCAAGTATATTGGTTTCTGTATGCATAACTGGGAGATTATATCTTCTGAAATATTGGTGAGTTATAACATGATAACCGAAAATCTCACCCGAAGCCATAGTTGTTCCATCTGCTTTTACAAGATGCTCATTAGTGATGTAGTAATCATTTCCCATGATACATCTATATACACTGGCATGATTCATAAACCAGTGATATTCACTTTTGGTCATTCCATTTTCAAGAAGGTACTCATACATTGGAACACTAATAGGATGGCCATAAACCAAATCAAGAGATAAGAATCTCTTCTCATTCAGCAAATTTGCAAGAGGCATACAGGCAGGTTCCTCGGGATGAAAATACTCTGCTGACTCACTTTGAATGAAGACAGCTTCCGGAATTACCTTAAGGATTGCTTTAGTAGCCAAGATATTAGCTTTACATAAATTTTTTAATGCATTCACGAAATGCTTGTCACCTGAAAGACGCTCATTCCACCAACCGTATTGTGCTGAGAATGATGCCGCTATAAATATCTCATTAATTGGTGTGTAGATTGTACACCATGGGTATCGACGGGCAAAAGCTTCAGCATATTCAGCGAAATATTCCGGAAAACCGGGGTTTTGGAAATTCTCTATCCAATCAGGCACTCCAAAATGGCACAAATCAACAATAGGTGTTATTCCAAGCTCTTTCATTGCATTGAATGCCTCATCGGTGAAACTCCAGTCATACAATCCTGGGCCCTGGTTTGTGTTGTAATATGGGGGTCCGTATCTAAGCACATTTATTCCCAATTCTTTAGTCAAGGCAAAATCAGTATCCCAGTATTGGTAGTGACTTGACTTTTCCATTTCATCAACTCTCTTGATACTGCCGTCAGGTAATTCTATGGTCGGGTAGCTATTTTCAATTCCTGTAGCAAACATGAATCTTTTCATAGTAGTTGGTTATTAGTTATTTCAAGTGTTTAAGCTCTATAAGTTTTTTCAGCTTCTATCAGGTAGTTTGCAATAGAATTTTCAAGGTCGGGAAGCACAATTCCACTTGTGCTCCTGAGAACAGTATATGCAGGCCTCCTTGCATGTGAAACAAGCCGGATTAATGGTATGGAGTGTAGTTTAACGGTATTAATTCCTGCCATTTCAACAGCCATCTTTGCTACATCATAATAGGATACTGCATCTGGTCCTGATATATGCCAAATGCCCTTTTCATTATCAATCAATAAGTCAAGAACTGTATTTATCAAGTCAGGCAAATAAGCCGGCGACAGGGTTATATCCGAAATCAGATATCTGTTTTGTTTGTTACTCTTAAATAGCAATTCAAAAAGGAAGTCGTCTTTCTTAAAGGGATTTAACAACAGACTACTTCTGATTATAAGTACTTCGGGATTAAGTATTAAGATACTATCCTCTGCAAGTTTCTTCGACATTCCATAGACATTAATCGGGTCAGTTGGATCTTCTTCCAGGTAGGGCTCCTTCTTTTTTCCGTTGAATACCTGATCTGATGATAAAATGAGCATTCTTATATCATATGCTTTACAGACTTGAGCAAGCATACGTGGGTACATGGTGTTCTCCCTGTAACAATCAAGCGGTGATATTTCGGCTTCATCGATTTTTGTATATCCTGCAGTATAAACAATAGCCCATGGCTTATAATCCTGTATAATTTTTAATGTTTCTTCATTATTGTATAGGTAGTGTCCTTTATTATGTAGTGTAATTACCGGAATCCCTCTTAAAATACACATTTGTTCAAAAGAGGTTGAAAGAGATTTTTCTCCAATCACAATTACCGGTTTCACAGACTTAAAGAACTTAAATTCTTCAGTTATTTTTGTTGCAAGATTTTCCGGAATTCTGTATTTGATTCTGATATCGCGATTCCACCAGCCAGGTATATTTAGGAGGTGTTCAGAGGGATATCTGCCTGCTGTAAGTTCTTTAATTAAACCGGCAAGTGCAGTTGCTCTTGGTTTACCCGACCTGATATCAAATATGCCCGATTCGTAATATTTACCTTTGCATTGAAGCAAAGTATTCCAATCAAAACTGCCTAATAAAGACCAGGCGGTAATAGCTTTAATTTTTCTTCCTTCATTCTTAAGACGTTCTACTGCTTTATATGCTTCATAAAACCACCTGATTTGCTCTTCTCGTGTACAAGCCAGGTGAATTTCAGTTAATGCTACCGGAAGATCATATCTTTCACAGGCTTCTCTCAATAAGTTTTCAATCCCAACCATATTACGTTCGCCAACCCTTACAACCTCGATATCAACATAGTCATGGTAATCATTTCCACCAATTAGTCTTGTCGGGTAATCATCAATCCGATCATCTAAAAATCGTTCACTTGTTACATAATAGTTGAATCCACAAATATCAGGTTTGAAAAAATTTGTCCTAAAGAATTCTAATTCTTTCAGGTCAATTCCTACATCAAGAAAATACTGCCAGAAGGGATGATCAGGGCCAAATTTACCTGAAAGTATATCATAAGTTAACCACACTCGTTCATTTTCGAGTTCTGCTTGGTAAGAAAGTCTTTTGGTACTGTGTATCTTAGCAATATCCTCAGTTTGTATAAGTTTAGCCTGAGGATTTATTTGGTGAATTTTTTTCATGGAAAGAATTATCCCCTTTAATTCATTCAGGAACATCAGTGAAAATGAATAGTCATCTTTTCTATGTGGATACCAAATTCCATACAATCCTGAAAACCTGGCAGTAGTCAGAGGCTCGTTTACCGGGGTATAATATTCAATCCATGGATATTTTTTAGCAATAGTATAAGCATAACCTGATAAGCGTTCAGCGAAATCCGGTTGCATCAAATCGGTACCGAAAGGGCCGCTTCCATGATGCAATAGGCCTGCAATAGGTTCTATATTAAGTGATCTGAGCTTCTCCAGCCGTACATCATGTAGTGCAAAAAAGTTTTCTTTTTGACTTACATACTTCTCCCAAAGAAGAGGGTATCTTAATTTTTTTATTCCAATATCAGCAAAAAGGTCAAGGTCTTCAATTCGGTCTTCATGACCATTCATTCCTAACTGGTCATGAACTGTTCCATCAATGCGAACAACAGAACATTCGACACCTCCCCATATTTCTACCGGATTATTATTATAATCAGCTTGTCTCATTACTTAAGTTTTTCAACTCCCTCAAACCTAGTTTATTATTATTAGGCTTGAGATTCAATTGGAAAAGATTTTCTTCAATCTTATCCTTTTGCATAAGGCTCTTACCAACAATTTTTCTCATATTATTGTAAGTAATTTCCCAGGAATTGGATTTAAGCATATCTGCTACTTTTTTCTTCCAGTTTTTATCATGTCGTTGTTTAAGAGCAAACCTGATAGCATCAGAGAATTCCATAGCATCATCAGCAATTTGTACAAGCTCTTTCTCGCCATATGGTTTTACTACATCCCTTATTGAAGTTGAAACAACAGGTTTTCCGGCAGCAAGGTATTCAGGTGTTTTTGTGGGACTGATAAATCTTGTACTTTCATTTTTAGCAAAAGGCAATATAGCTACATCCCAATTTGCTATGTAGGCGGGGAGTTCCTTGTAATTTTTCTGCCCCAGGTAATGAATATTTGAATGTCCGGGCAACGTTGCAGGATCTATTTTAACAACAGGTCCAATCATAATAAAATGAAAATCAGGCATTGCAAGAGCAAGTTGTTCAAGCAGATCTATATCCAGTCTTTCATCAATTACACCAAAAAAACCTGCACGAGGATGTGGTATTTTTTGCTGATCAAAAGGATCAATCTTTCCGTTTCCACTTTCAAAATGCTCCTGATCTATACTACTTGGAAAAGGATAGATATTGTCATGCAAATGCTTTTTGTGTTCGTAAAGATGATGACCTCCTGTAAAAACGACATCACTAATATCCATTAAAAATTTCTCATTTTTAGTAAGATCCGGATGGGCGCCTTTAAATCCTGAAAGTTCATCCATACAATCATAAATGATAAGGGTAGGCTTTATATTGCGAGTGAATTTAACTGCCATAGGAGTATAATACCACGCTATAAAATCCTTTATATTATTTAGTTTAAGAAACTTAAGCAGTAAGATTTCTAGATACTTATTAATTTCTGTTTCACTCATTCCATGTTTTAATACCGGTGTAAGTATTGTAACATTGCCGTCAATCGTTTCCCTCAAGGAAATAGTATCCTGATCTGCAAACTCAGGTTCTTCAAAGTAATAAACATTGACATCTCGCGCCCAGCGTGTTAATAGATGCTGAGGCCTTTGGAAAACGAAGTTCCATCTTAAATGTGAGAAACACACAACATTTGATATCTGCTTTTCGGTTAATTTTTCAAAACCACGTGTCGCTTGTGATCCTGTGATTGACCGCGTTAATTGAAACTTTAGAGTTTCATTCTGATTATTTTCAATTTGGGGTATAATTGGTTTTTTGTTCCTTTGATTCATTTATACCTCCTGATTTTTTGATTTATCATTACTTTTACTTTGAATTCCTTTATGTAATGGTCTATTAAAGTTTTTAACAATCTTCATTTCTAATCCAAAGTTTTTTGTGGCACTCAGATCAAATCCGCGATGCTCAATTTTCTTTCTTTGAGGGTTTATATTTTTCATGGTTCTTAACTTTTGATTTTGAAGTGATCACATTCTATTCCCATTAGTTAATGAGACTGAGGTATTCTTAAAATGAGATTGAGAAATTTCATCAAATAATTCGAGTGCATGGTTGATGGTGTCATGCATATCGAAATATTTGTATTCTCCTAATCTACCGCTGATCTTAACGTTGGTTAACCTTGTTACTTCATCCCGATATTTTAAGATTAAGTTTTGATTTCTTTCATCGTTAATCGGATAATATGGATTAGTGCCATCATCAAGCAGTGAAAATTCTTTAATTATCAATGTTTTGTCAGTTGGATAATCAGTCCTTTCAGGATGCAAATGTCTTGGTTCATGTATTCTCGTGAATGGTACTTCAACATCAGCATAGTTCATGACTGACGTGCCCTGATAGTCTTCAACATTATGTACTTCCATCTCAAATCTAAGTGTCCTATACTCCAGTTTACCATATTTATAATCAAAAAATTGATCAATTGGACCACTATAGATAACCATAATATCTTCACTTATTTGGTCTCTGATATCAAAATAGTCGGTATTAAGCCTTACTTCAATATTTGGATGATCTAGCATTTTCTTGAAAATTTCACCATATCCGTCCACAGGAATACCTTGCCAACGACTATAATAATAACTTTCGTTGTAATTGGTTCTGAATGGCAGCCTTTTAAGGATACTATCAGGCATTTCTTTGGGATCCTTTTGCCACTGTTTAAGAGTATATCCCCTGATAAAAGCTTCATACAATGGTCTTCCCATCATTGAGATTGCTTTTTCTTCAAAATTTTTGGGCTCCCGGATATTCTCCTTTTCGATTTCTTTTTTAAGGAAGTTCTTAACCTCGTATGGTTTAAGATCTACATTATAGAAGCTGTTGATAGTTTCCAGATTAACCGGCATTTGATAAACTTTCCCTTTATGCCTTGTCAGTACCTGATGGAAGTATCCATTAAATTCAGTGAATTTGTTAATATAATCCCATACTCTTTCGTTTGATGTATGAAATATATGAGTCCCGTAAAGGTGATAATGAATTCCGGTCTCTTTATCATCAATTGAATGACAATTTCCGCCAATATGTGCTCTTTTTTCAAGAACAAGAATCTTCTGATTAAGTAAGTTAGCAATTCTTTCTGCTATTACCGAGCCAAAAAAGCCACTGCCAACTACAAGATATTTCGCTCCTCCAAGTATATTATAATTCATTAGTTATATTAGTTTTATTTAGTAAGATTAGAATGGCAAATTGAAGCAATACGACCACCACCTAATGTTGATTGGTAAGGTGCATAAAATTTGCCGTTAGTACATTAAGTACTATTGCACAATACTATTCCTAAAAGGGAACAGCTTCCAGAGAAAAATTAGTTCGTCTTCTAAATTCAGTTCCTCCTACTGAATTTTGAGAATATATAGATAATTATTGCAATGATTAAAACAACAATTATAATTCCGACCCAAACACCTGCTTCGAAGATGTTTCCAATCAATTCACATGAATTGAAGGTCATTGAAATCATTGTTAACAATATGATAAACAGAGATTTAGTAGTAAATGTTTGTAGATTTAACATAGTAATTTATGATTAATAGAGTAGAAATTATTTGCAGCCATAATAAGATATACTGAAGGTTCAATACTTTCTATTAAATAATAACTGTTTTCGTCTGTCAAAAATTTTTGACCAGCATGTAAGTTAGTACTGTGTAATTTATTTTTAAAAGACACACTTCCAACAACTACTTCAAGGTGCATGAAACGGTGAATCTGTAAAGATTCGAGCTCGGTATTCCTACTGGTTGCTATTAAAATAATTTTTGTGTCAGAATCATCATGAATAACACGATAGCATAATTCTCCCTTTTGAAATTCAGAACAAGTTAAGATTTCTGTAATTTCATCTTGAATTAATTCCAAATTCAGCTGAAAGGGATTTTCCATGTTTACAAAGATTGGATTTCAGCCATAGATTTGCATTACATCATAGAAAGATTATATTACATTTTTATCCTCAAACAGAAGTAATTGTATCATGACATTGAACCCAAAAGGACTACGCTTGTTTGTAAGGGAGTCAAAAAGATATATTCAGATAAGTTAAATCCTAATCTATAAAGTATGAACCTGCATGAATACCAAGCCAAGGAAATTTTAAGGTCGTTTGATGTACTTGTTCCTGAAGGTGAGGTGGCACATTCACCCGAAGAGGCTCTTGAAATAGCCAAAAGATTAAAAACATCAACAAACTCAGAAGTTTTTGCTGTAAAAGCACAAATCCATGCAGGTGGAAGGGGAAAAGGAGGGGGAGTAAAGATCGCAAAATCTCTCGAAGAGGTAAGTTCCTATGCATCTCAAATCATAGGAATGAATTTAATAACACCTCAAACTTCTTCTGAAGGAAAACTGGTTAGTAAGGTACTGATAGAACAAAATATTTATTATCCTGGTCCGGCAAAACCTAAAGAGTATTATTTGAGTATTCTGCTTAATCGTGCATCCGGGAAGAATATGATCATGTATTCTACCGAAGGAGGAATGGATATAGAAGCTGTTGCTGAACAAACACCTCATTTGATTTTTACTGAAGAAATTGACATTTCAACAGGATTGCTAGATTTCCAAGCCAGAAGGATAGCATACAACCTTGAACTTGAGGGTAATGCTTTCAATAATATGGTCGCATTCGTAAAAAAATTGTACAATGCTTACTATTCTGTTGATGCCGCTTTGCTTGAAATAAATCCATTATTCAAAGCATCTGATGAAAGGATATATGCAGCGGACTGTAAAATGCGGTTGGATGACAATGCACTGTTCAGACATAAGGAATATGCCGCCATGAGAGATCTTACTGAGGAGGACCCAGCAGAAGTTGAAGCTGGTAAATACAATCTAAATTATGTAAAGCTTAATGGTAATGTTGGTTGCATGGTAAATGGTGCAGGCTTGGCAATGGCCACTATGGACATTATAAAGCTATCTGGAGGTGAACCTGCAAATTTCCTGGATGTCGGAGGTTCTGCAAATGCAGCCAGGGTAGAACAGGCATTCAGAATAATTATGAAAGATCCCAATGTAAAGGTTATTCTTATAAATATCTTTGGAGGAATTGTTAGGGGTGACAGGGTTGCACAAGGAATTGTAGACGCATATAAGAACATCGGGAATATTAATATACCGATTATTGTTCGGTTACAAGGAACAAATGCCAAGGAAGCAAAAGAACTGATTGAAAATTCAGGATTAAAAGTTTATTCAGCCACTCTGCTATCAGAAGCAGCTTCATTGGTGACTGAAGTCTTAGAATAGTTAAAAGAACTAACCATGTAATAAGCAAAAGAGGCTGCCAGGCAGCCTCTTTTGCTATCAAACAATAATCAAAATCTGATTATTTAGTATATTCTGCCACGATATCTTTCACACTATCAGCAGATAGTCGGCCATAAACTTTGTCACCAACAAGTACAACAGGAGCTAGACCGCATGCACCAACACATCTTAAACAAGCAAGTGAGAATTTGCCATCAGGAGTAGTTTCTCCGACTGAAATATTTAAAACTCTCTTAAACTCTTCAATGATTTTTTCTGCACCTCTAACATAGCAAGCTGTACCCAGACAGATTGAAATAGGGTGCTCACCTTTAGGTGTCATTGTAAAGAAAGAATAGAAGGAAACAACACCATAAACATGTGCAACTGAGATCCTTAATTCCTTGGCGATGATTTCTTGTACTTCAGCAGGCAGATAACCAAATATGCCTTGAGCTTTATGCAGCACATTGATTAATTCTCCTTTATCGTTGTTGAATGATTTACAAACATCCTTGAGTTCATCAATTTTGCTTGCTGATAATTTTATAACTGCCATGATTTTATTTCTTTATTTGTTTCAAAAATAACTTATTCTACCACGCTAATTTCAACACTTTTATCGAAATAGTGAGTGTGAAGCAAGTGATGAGAAAGTTCTCCACATGGTTTTCCAAGGAATTCCTCATAAAGTTTTATGATATAAGGATTTTCGTGAGATTTACGAATTACCTTGCTTTCATCTTCTGAATATATAGCCTTTTGACGAGCCTTAAGGATTGATGAATCTCCATGGTGCAGAGGTTGTCCACCTCCTCCAATACATCCACCTGGGCAAGCCATAATCTCAATTGCATGATAAGTTGATTTGCCTGCTTTTATCTCTTCGAGGAGTTTTCTGGCATTTCCTAATCCATGAGCGATTCCAATCCTGATTGGCAGACCATCAAAATCAATAGTAGCTTCTCTGATGAATTCCATACCACGTAGTTCATGGAAGTCAACTTTCTCGAGTTTTTTACCGGTCTGTACTTCATAAGCAGTTCTAACAGCGGCTTCAATAACACCACCTGTTGTTCCAAAAATAACAGCAGCACCTGTCGATTCTCCTAGAGGCGAATCAAAATCTTCGTCTGGCAATTCGTTGAATGAGATGTTAAGTTGCTTAATAAGGTGAGCAAGCTCTCTGGTTGAAATTGAATAATCAACATCTGGATTGCCATTTGTTTTAAATTCATCTCTCTGACACTCAAACTTTTTAGCAAGACAAGGCATTACTGAAACAACAACCAAATCCTCACGTTTTACACCAATCTTGTCAGCAAAATAGGTCTTTGCAATAGCACCGAACATCTGTTGAGGACTCCTTGCAGTTGAAGGTATGTCAATCATTTCAGGGAACTGATGTTCGAAGAAATTTACCCAACCCGGGCAGCATGAGGTTAATATCGGAAGAGCAACTGTGGTATCGCCTTTCAGATGTCTATTCAGACGATCAAGCAGCTCAGTACCTTCTTCCATAATAGTCAAGTCAGCTGCAAAGTCAGTATCAAACACATAATTAAATCCAAGTTGACGGAGTGCTGCTGCTAGTTTTCCTGTAACAAGTGTGCCTGGTTCCAAACCGAACTCTTCACCTAATGCAGCACGTACTGCCGGAGCTGTTTGTACAACAACAGTTTTTGAAGGATCTGCTAAAGCCCTGATAACTGCATTTGTATGGTCAACTTCAGTTAATGCACCTGTTGGACAAACAGCTACACACTGACCGCAATAAGTACATTCACTGTGATCAAGATTCATTTCAAAGGCAGGAGCAACTACTGACATAAAGCCTCTGTTAACTGCTGATAAAACACCTACAGTTTGAACATCATTACACATCATTTCACATCTGCGGCACATAATGCACTTATCAACATCACGGATGATAGCAGGAGAGGTGTCTTCTCTATAGGTTGATTGCTCACCTTCATAATGAATTTTGCGGATACCAAATTCCTGAGCCATTGATTGTAATTCGCAATCTCCATTTTTAGCGCAAATTAAACAGTCGGTCGGATGATCTGAAAGAATCAGCTCGAGAACTGTTTTCCGTGCATTAAGCACTTTAATGTTATTAGTATTAATAACCATTCCATCAAAGCATTCTGTTGCGCAGGCAGGAGCAAGATTTCTTCTTCCCGCAACCTCAACTACACAAACCCTGCAACCTGCCGGTTTATTTTCAATATTAAGATCGTGGAGGTGAAGATGGCACAGAGTAGGAATGTGTATACCAACCTGTTTAGCAGCCTGAAGGATTGTAGAGCCTTTTGCTACTTCAACGATTTTGTTGTCGATATTTATTTTAATTGTTTCCATTATCGTCCGAAATTATTTAATTACCACTGCATTGAATTTACATTTTTCTAAACAGGCACCGCATTTAATACATACCTCCTGATTAATGGTATGAATACCCTTTCTTTCGCCTGAAATTGAGTTAACTGGGCAGTTACGGGCACATGCAGTACAACCAACACAATTTTCAGGAATGATGTAGTATTGCATCAATGCCTTACATTGTCCAGCCCTACATTTCTTTTCAGTTACATGCTCGATATACTCTTCCATGAAATTATCTATCGTAGATAGTACAGGGTTCGGCGATGTTTGACCAAGACCGCATAATGCTGTGTCTTTAATTACGGCACTGAGATTCCTTAAACGATCGATGTCTTCAAGAGTACCATTGCCTTTTGTCAACTTATCGAGGATTTCATGTAATCTCTTATTACCAATCCTACATGGGGTACACTTTCCGCAAGATTCTTCAACTGTAAATTCGAGGTAGAATTTTGCAACAGATACCATACAGTCATCCTCATCCATTACGATCATACCACCTGATCCCATCATTGAACCACTGGCAATTAGGTTATCATAATCAATAGGGGTGTCGAGATGTTTTTTGGTTAAACAACCTCCCGAAGGACCTCCTGTTTGTACTGCTTTAAATTCTTTTCCGTCTTTAATACCACCGCCGATTTCATATATAACTTCGCGTAGTGTTGTTCCCATAGGAACTTCAATAAGACCAACGTTATTTATTTTACCTGCTAATGCGAATACCTTGGTTCCTTTTGATTTTTCGGTTCCTATACTTGCAAACCAATCGGCACCTTTATTTATGATAACCGGGACGTTAGCAAATGTTTCCACATTATTGACGTTAGTTGGTTTGCCAAAGTAACCTGAAACGGAAGGGAATGGAGGTTTCATGGTTGGTTCCCCACGATTTCCTTCCATGGAATGAATTAAAGCTGTCTCTTCACCGCAAACAAAAGCACCAGCACCATAACGTAATTCAATATCGAAATTAAAATCAGTTCCCAGGATATTATTTCCAAGTAAACCATATTCACGTGCTTGTTTGATAGCTGTCTTTAATCTTTCAATAGCAAGTGGATATTCAGCCCTGATATATACCAGACCGTTTGAAGCACCAACACAGTAACCACAAATTGCCATAGCTTCAATTACAGAGTGTGGATCACCTTCCAAAATTGAGCGGTCCATAAATGCACCTGGGTCACCTTCATCAGCATTACATACAACGTATTTAATGTCACTGACTGATTTATTCGTGATTTCCCATTTTAAACCAGTTGGGAAACCTCCACCACCACGACCACGAAGTCCTGATTTTTTCATTATTTCAATTACCTGTTGTGGTGTCATTTCACTCAAGCACTTGCCCAATGCTTCATAGCCTTCTCTGGCGATGTACTCATCAATATTCTCCGGATCAATAAATCCACAGTTGCGAAGGGCTATCCTGAGTTGCTTTTTGTAGAACCCCATATGTTTTGAGTCAGCTACATGTTCCTTATTTTCCGGATTAACATAAAGCAACCTGCTTACCTTACGACCCTTGATCAGGTGTTCTTCTATAATTTCACGGGCATCATCAGGCTTTACCTGAGTATAGAATGTGTTATCAGGCATTATCTTTACGATTGGTCCTTTTTCACAAAATCCAAAACAACCGGTTGCAATTACCTGAACTTCATTATCAAGTCCTTTATCTGCTACAATGGTTTTGAGGTTTGTAAGCAATCTGTCACTCTCAGAAGCGTGACAACCAGTTCCGCCACAAACCAATACATGCATTTTATATTTTGCCATAGTTCTATTTCCTCCTACTTTTGAACTGTTTCATAATTTACAGGAATGATTCCTTCAACAAACTCACCATTTTTGATGTACTTCTCGATGATGTCGTCAGCTTTTTTCTCATTCACGTATCCGTATACAACAGGATCCTGTCCAGGCAAGGTGACTTCAATTGTAGGTTCGGCAAAGCAATATCCCATACAGCCTGATTGTGTGACTACAGCCTGAATATTCCTTTTGTCAAGTTCTTCTATAAAGAACTCCATCACCTGTTTTGCTCCTGAAGCAATTCCGCATGTTGCCATGGCAACTCTGATCTGTACGATGCTCTCGGGATCGTTGCTTTTTTCCCTCAAACTCATTTTCCCTTGCAGATTCTCTTTCATTCTACGAAGGTCAGCCAGTGATTTTACTTGTGTCATGATGTTTTGATTAACTTATTTGTTTGATATTTGGTATTTATCTTAAAATTCCTATTGAATGGAGATTTTCATTTATCATTTCTTTGAGAAATCTTATTACTGATGGTTCTGTAATAGATATCCCTTCTAAAGTACTGTTAATTTCAATTGTATCATAAATATATTCACCCGTATTTGTCTTATGGCGATATAGTATATTAAGTTCAGGATTGGCTGAAGTCAGAAGCACTACGGTGCCGGCAATATCTCCTAATGGCAACCTGTCAGGATGAGTAAGTACAAAGGAAGCAAAAATGGTCGTGCCAACACCTTCCTCGCTATCAATCCTGAATTCACCATCTGTTCTTTCAACATTTTGTTTTAATAAAGGAATGCCCAGTCCAATTTTTCGGGTAGTGCGGGTAGTAGTATAAGGATCAGTAACTTTGGCAACAAATTCCCTGGACATTCCTCGGCCATTATCTTTAATAATCACACTATAATTATCATTATCTACATCCTCATCGATAATAATCTCTAATTGACTGGCTCCAGCTGATATCGAATTCTGAGCTATATCCATCACATGCATCGAAATATCTTTCATTGCATCACCACCTTTCTTCCGCTTAAGTTATTAAGAGCTAATCTGAATTCGCTAAAATCAGGAGATTCCATTTCAAAAATTGTTGCAATAGATGCAATCTGATTAATGAAATGTGCATCAGAGTTTCGTATTATTACGGTGTTGTCACTGAGATGATTCTGTGATAAAAAAGCTTCTTTTGTAATTTGGTTTGTTATTTCAAAAGCATCGACTTTAAGAGATGGGGGAATAATACCTAACTGACTCAGCAAGCTATTAGCCGGCTTATTTGTGTGAGCGGGAATAAAAATGCCATTCAGTTTATGAACCATAATCTCTATAGAATCGATGTCAGCATTCAAAGCCGAAATCAACAACTTGTCTTCCTCGTATATTATATTTTCATTTTCATCAACAACTACCTGATATCCAAAAAGGTCAGTATTGTTTTTAAAATCAGGAAGGTTTTGGTCAATGTATTCCTGAAATTTATTTAGTGCTTCAGTATTACCGAAAAAAGCCAGGCAATGAATTTCTTCCTGGGTAGTTACTTCCACTCCTGAATAAACTGTCAATCCTTCTTTCTGTGCTTCTTTCCTAACTATTTCGCATTGTAATGTCGAATTATGGTCAGTTATACCAATAATGTCTAGATTGAGTTCTTTCGCTTTTCTGACAATATTCTTCGGGCTCATCTCTAAATCAGCGCATGGAGATAAGATTGTGTGAATATGAAGATCAGCTCTGAACTGTTTCATCTGACTTTATTGATTAATAAGACTAAAAATTCTGCCTGTGACTTTAAATGTTGATTCAGTAGTTACGAGAACAGGGATATTTTCTTCATTACTTTGTGCCAGCATATCTTCAGCAGGCTCAAGTCCATTGACTATAACCACGCATGAAAGTTCTTTAAGTGAGGCAATAGCCATCACATTTTTATGAGTCTGAAGGGTTATCCATACATTACCTTGTTCAGCGCGCCCAATTACATCACTAAGAAGGTCAGAAGTGTACCCTCCTGTTATTTCGTTTGCTATACCTTCTGCTCCGCCAACTATTTTTAAATTGAGTTTTTCGGATAATTCTTTTACTGTCATCACTTTAATTTTCGGTATTTGTTGGTTTTTTCAAATCCCCATATCCTTCTGAGAATCATATTGCTTTCTGCAGGGTCTAGTTCCCCTTTCTGTTCCATTGTCCGCTGTATGAATATGCATTGTTTCAATTCAGCTTCACCTTTTACAATATCTTGTGCAAGAGCCTGGCAACTTGGTGATCCACAAACGCTACAATCAATCATTGGAAGAACTTTAAGGATCTGGTTTACCTGATCCATTTTCTTCATTGCCTCCATCATATTTTCGTCCAGCATCATCATTGATCGTGGGGCAACGGCCTCAACACCCATATGAGTGGTAAGATATTCTTTTTGTTCGCGAATGTCCCTGAATGCTTCAGGGTGCTTTTGACTAGATGACCGTTCCTCATTCTTATGAATTTGTTTTTGTAGTCTTTCAACTGTAAGGAAACGATTTCCGGGGGTAAGTACACCACCTGCACAACTTTGGTCACATGCTCTCAACTCCAAATAATCAATATCCGGGATCTCATCGTTTTCAAGCTTTTCGAGGAAGTTAATGACATTATGGATCTCATCTATGGCAAGGACCCTTCCATTTATATGCCTGGCTTCTCCATTAGACAATGACCAATTTCTCGCATTTTCTGATAATAGAGAAGTTAGGGGCACTGTACAAGTCTGGTTAGATTTTTTAATTACCTGATGATAAACTTTATTAAACAGATAATCCATATTAATAGCGCCCGTAATAGGGGAGGAAGACTCCCCTACGGGCTGTTTAATAGCAGCGATTTTAGCAGCACAAGGAGTAATGTAGAATATGCCAATTTCATCTTCAGATATACCAGCGTCTGTCAACTCTTTTTTCAGAAAAAGGGCAGAGATGTCGAGTGGTGCCTTTAAAAGCAATAGATTTTCAACGAGTGACGGGAATTTTACTTGTATTAACCTGACGATAGCAGGGCAAAAAGAAGATATAACTGGTTTAATATCAGGATTCGCTGCTGCATAATTATTAATAGCTTCAGGTAAGAGCTCTGCACCGTTTTCAACTTCATAAACATGAGTAAAACCAATGTCAAGAAGAACACTATGTATTTGCCTGAAACTTATATCCTCAGGAAATTGTCCGGTAAAGATGGCCGGAACAAGAGCAACACGATACTTGTAATCGAAAATGAAGTCAAAATCGTCATGGTCGATAATTATTGCTGAAGATGGACATTCGCCGAAACACTTGCCACAATCAATACACTTTTCTTCGTATAGAATAGCTTTACCATTCTTCACTCTAAGTGCTTCAGTGGGACACACATTCATACAGTGTGAACAACCTACACATAGGTCTTCACGAATTTTTAATGAATGATGAAATTCCCGACTTTTCATGTTTCAATTAAGAAAAAATGTCAGTTCAACAATAGTTCCTTTATCAACTTCGGATGTAATATTCAGTACATCGCAGTTATTTTTTATGTTGGGAAGGCCCATCCCTGCTCCAAATCCCATTTCTCTGACTTCACTTGAAGCGGTAGAATATCCGGTTTGCATTGCAAGATCAATATCCGGAATCCCAGGGCCTTCGTCAACCAGTCGAATGAAGATTTGATCAGTAGTAATGGTTATGTAAACTATTCCTGTATAAGCATGGGCAACAATATTTACTTCTGCTTCATAAAGGGCAACCACTACTCTTTTTGTGATCTTTGGATCTACATTCAATTGCTTCAATATTTTTTTTAGCTGACTCGAAGCAGTGCCAGCCTTAATGAAATTTCCTCCTTCAACATTAAATTCGAATTCCATTTTAGTTTAATAAACAGGTTTCATTCCTGCAGTAAATAGCATGCCCGAAGCTTTGAACATAGAGTAGTCACACTCAATTAATGCCATTTCATTTTCTTCGGCAAGTTGGAGCATTTCAGGAGTTGCTTTTTTCCTGCGAACGAATACAATCTTGGTAATCTCCGACATCTCAGCAGTCCTGATTGTTTGAAGATTAGCCAAACCGGTAAGAAGAAGGATGTTTTCTTTTTCTACCGTCAGTACATCACTCATAAGATCTGAAGCGAAGGAGTATTCTACTTCAGAATCAAGATGATGATGGCCAGATACCACTGTCGCATTTAGTAATTCTACAACTTCCTTAAGTTTCATTTTTACAATTTTAAGCACATGATAGTGCGGGGTCAAAATCAAATGGTGCTACAAAGGTAAATACTATTTTTGTATCTAACTACATTTTTGTGAAAAAAATAACATTGTTAATAAAATAACAATAGGCAACTTAAATCCTTGATATTAAAGATGTTTAGACTGATTCTAAATAAGATTTTTTTGAACCTTTTATCATTAAAAAGCAGCTTTAAAAATGAAGATAACATAGTTATAAACATATGTATAGATGGGATAAATCCTAATAGCAGAATCGGAGAATCGAAATAATCATACAGGATAATTTCTCTTCTCCGATTCTTTATCGACCAGCCTTTTTTACTGGCATCGGTAAAATAATTAGTTCAATCTATTTGGCCACTCTATTAAAAATATAAGGCAACCAAAGTATTCAATGGCTTAGTACCGCTTTCTTGCTCTGTAATGAGTATGTAGCAGATCATGGGACTTATGGCCAAGTGGTTCTCCAAGGAATTGTTGATAAACTTCAACAACTTCCGGATTTTCATGAGATTTACGCAAAGGCATATCTGAATCTTCACCATAAATTGCTTCAGCTCTTTTCTTTCTGATTTCAGGTGAAGTAGGTATTGGTTGACCGCCACCTCCCAGGCAACCTCCAGGGCATCCCATAATTTCAATAAAATGGTAATTTGCTTCACCGCTTTTAACTTTATCCATCAACTTACGAGCGTTGGCTAAACCGTGTGCAATAGCAACATTTAAATCTACACCTTCAAGGAAGTCCCACTCAGGTTTTACATTTTTAATTTTAATAGTTGCCTCCTTAATTCCTTCCATGCCTCTTACAGGTTGAATATTAAGATTTGTGAATGGAACTTCGCGGCCTGTCACAATTTCATAGGCTGTTCTAAGTGCTGCTTCCATAACTCCGCCTGTTGCTCCGAAAATTACAGCCGCACCTGTGGATTCTCCCAGAATGCTGTCGTACTTTTCTTCTTCAATATGGTTGAAATCAATACCTGCTTGTTTAATCATCATTGCAAGTTCTCGGGTTGTGAGCACAAAATCCACATCCTGATACCCTGAATCGCGCATTTCTGTTCTTTCACATTCGAACTTTTTAGCTACACATGGCATGATAGATACTACTATCATATCTTGCGCTTTTATGTTGATTTTTTCAGCATAATAAGTTTTGGCTAATGCACCAAACATTTGCTGTGGTGATTTGCAGGTCGATAGGTTTTCAAGAAGATCGGGAAACATGTGTTCCTGAAATTTGATCCATCCCGGAGAGCATGAAGTCATCATGGGTAATGAAACTTTGTCATCCTTTTCAACTAATGCTTTCTTTAAACGGGTTAATAACTCGGTGCCTTCTTCCATGATGGTCAAATCGGCAGTAAAGTCAGTATCAAGCACCTTGTTGAATCCGAGTTTTTTAAGTGCTGAAACCATTTGTCCTGTAACCCTCTCTCCAGTTGGAAGACCAAGATCTTCTCCAAGAGCAACCCTGGTGGCAGGAGCTGTTTGAACAACCACGAACTTTGTAGGATCATAGATTGCTTTCCAGACTTCTTCAATATAGTTATGTTCTGTTAAGGCACCGGTCGGGCAACGGTTAATACATTGTCCACAGTTCGAGCAAACTACATCATTCATTGGTTTATTCAGGAATGTCGAAATCTTCTGATGATCTCCTTTATAGGTGACGGCTAATGCTGAAATTCCCTGAAGCTCTTCACAAGTTCTTACACATCTCTGACATCTGATACATTTACTGTCGTCTTTAACAATAGATGGTGAAGAGTGATCGGTAATTTTTGAAGCGGGTTTAACCAAATCCATAAATACATGATCCCCTATACGGTATTCCGTAGCTAAGTCTTGTAATTCACAATTCCCACTTTTAAAGCACTTCGTACAGTCAGCATTGTGCTCTGATAGAAGGAGTTCCACAATATGCTTTCGTGAGACTCTTACTTTTTCACTATTGGTGAAAACTTCCATTCCTTCTGAAACAGGAGTTGCACAAGATGCTGCCAGTAATTTTGCCCCTTTTACTTCAACCACACAAACTCTGCAATTACCGGCTACTGTCAGGTCGGGATGATTACATAGAGTGGGTATTTTAAGGTTCAATTGTTTGGCCGCATCAAGTATAGTGGTGCCCTCTTCAACAGAAACGGGCATGTTATTGATCTTTAGGTTTACTAAATACTTGTTCATGTTACGCTGTTTTTAGAGGTGCTTAATAAATGATCTCTTCTCTGAAGTTATCGACAATTGAATTGAAAGGATTACCTACTGATTGTCCCAAACCACATTTAGCAGCAATTTTCATTGTGCTGGTAAGGTTCTTTAGATCATCAAGGTATGATGGCGGTTTTTCTCCTCGTTTCACAGCCTCAATTCCTTTTAATAATTGCTGACAGCCGACTCTGCATGGTGTACATTGCCCACATGACTCTTCAGTAAAAAATTCAAGATAATCATGCAAGACATTGTACATTGACCGGGAACTATTGAAGATCATCATTGATCCTCCGGTAGGAATACCTTCAAATCCAATAATAGTGTCATTGAATTTCTTTCTGGGAACACAGTGTCCTGATGCTCCGCCCACCTGAATAGCTTTGGTGTCACCATCTCCAAAATCATCTACAAACTGATTTAATGGCATCCCAAGCTCAAGTTCGTAGATTCCTGCAATGGGTGTGTCACCCGAAACACTAAACACCTTCGAACCTCTGGAGTCTTTAGTTCCCAGTTCTTTAAACTTTTCAGGACCCATGTGACAGATCATAGTAGTATAAACCAGTGTTTCCACATTGTTTATCACAGTAGGTTTGTGGTTATAACCGGCAACGGTAGGATATGGCGGCTTATTTCTAGGTTCTCCTCTTTTTCCCTCCATTGATTCAAATAGAGCACTCTCTTCACCACAAACATAAGCTCCACTACCACTTTTTAAATAAATAATGAAATCAATGTGTTTTTGTTTGAGTAACTCATTGAACTTATCAAGCTTGGTCTGAATTCCTTTGAGAAGAAAATTGTATTCACCACGTAGATATATATAGCCTTCTTTTGCACCGATAACATAACCACAAATAGTCATGCCGGTAAAGATTTTCTCAGGTACGCGATCTATTATTTCTCTATCCTTGAAGGTCCCGGGTTCTCCTTCATCTGCATTGCAGATCACATATTTTACATCACTGTCTTCATTGCGGGTAAATTTCCATTTAAGTCCTGTTGGAAATCCAGCACCTCCTCTTCCTTTTAAACCACTGTCTATCAGGTCAAGGATGATTTCATCTGGTGACCTTTTAAGGGTTTTATCGAGAACTGACATACAGGATATCGATTGACTGTCCTCGAAAATTATATCAACTTTTTTTAAGTACTTTTCCATTTGATTTTGATTTAGAGGTTTCCTATTCTTCTTTCCCGTAAGTCTGAATGATATCAATTGCTTTTTCAGGTGTCAGGTCGGGATAAACATCGTCGTTTACCAGCATTACCGGCCCTTTATGGCACCAACCCAGGCAATTAGCTGTCAGCAATGTGAATTTCTTATCGTGTGTGGTTTCTCCTACCTTCACCTTTAAGTGGTTGCTCAGAGCATTAATCACTTCATCTTTGCCTTTCATGTGACACGTAATAGTCTTACAAACCCTGATAATGTTCTTTCCACGCGGAACAGTGTCAAGAAATGTATAGAAAGAAGCAGTACCATATACGTCTGCAGCTGAAAGGTCCAATTCTTTTGCTACCGTAAGCATGGCTTCTTCCGACAAATAATGCTCCTTCTGCACAATTCCCTGAAGAATTGGCATCAGACTGTTGCGAGACCTGCCATTCTTTTCGACAAGTTCCTTTACTAGCAATTCTGTTGTCATTTAATTTCCTCCATTGTTTAAAAAAATGAATGTTTAGTTAATTGAGTGTGACTAAAATATCCTTTTAGAATATCACTCAAATATAAAAATTCTTTTGTGAATCAATTAACAATAGAGATATTTTTTTTGCCTTAAAGTGCTAATTTATAATGGTTCTAAGAAAGGAGTATTGAAGTTATTTCCTGTAACATGGAATTTACCTACCTTTGGGTCTCATAAATCTGTCTTTCCGTATATGGAAACTTTTCGGTATTTTATTCATATGGCTTATAATGGAGCAGCCTTTCATGGCTGGCAATCGCAAAATAATGCCAATACCATACAAAGAGAGACCGAGAAAGCTTTGAAAATTTTATTACGTCGTGATATAGGTATTATTGGTGCCGGCAGAACTGATACCGGTGTGCATGCCCGTAAATATTTCGCTCATTTTGACTATCCAGTTTTATTGGATGATATAATGTTACAAGATCTCACATATCGTCTTAATCATTTGTTGCCAGACTCAATTGCCGTCTATCAGGTTTTCAGGGTCAATAATGATCTTCACGCGCGTTTTTCTGCTGTTTCAAGGAAATACAGATATTATATCAACCGGAATCATGATCCTTTCGCGATCGGATTATCCTATAGATTAACAATTCCACTTGATCTTGATCTGATGCAACAAGGTGCAGCTGAGATTATGCTGTATAATGATTTTACATGTTTCGCGAAATCCGGCACACAAAACAAGACGAATTTGTGTACAATATTTGAAAGTTACTGGGAGGAACGCGATTCATACCTTATTTATACCACAAGCGCTAACAGATTTTTGAGGAATATGGTCAGAGCGATGGTGGGCACACTATTGGAATTGGGCAAACAAAAAATATCAATGGCAGAATTTCGCAAAATTCTTTCTGAAGGATCTCGTTCTGATGCAGGGCAATCAGTTCCAGCCTGCGGCTTGTTCCTTGAAGATATTGTCTATCCTGAGTTCTAAGTGGTTTTTTGTTGATGTCATTCAGCAGTTAGAAGTCAGGCAACCGACCTCTTATGGCTGCTATATTAAGGCAGCTGCAAATTGAAAAGTCATTACTAACGAGACCACGAGTTTAACGATTGTACCGGCTATAAATCCAAGAAATGTTCCTGTTCCTGCTTTTATAGCGATATTAAGGTCTTTCCCTTCTATTATTTCGCCAAGTACAGCTCCGATAAACGACCATAAAATCAACCCGAATGGTGGAAAGAAAAAGATTCCTACAAATAAACCGATTGTTGCGCCCCAAACTCCCTTTTTAGAGCCTCCCGATAGTTTTGCACCATATATCGGAATCAGATAGTCGAGTACGACCACAATTATTGTAATCACCAACCATCCTATCAGAAATCGATACGAAAAATCATGTATTCTGGTTAAATGCAGGATAACCAGTGCTGCATAATTGAGTGGGGGACCCGGAAGGACCGGTAAAATTGATCCAGCTATCCCTACAAGACATAATATGATGCCTAAAGTTATCCAAAACCATTCCATAATTGTTATTTTAGATCATAAGTGATTCTGCGAAAGCAAATTATACTTTAAAGTCAGGTTATAACGTTATTATGTTATAATATCGGAATACCTAAAAACGATGAAAACTATAATTCAAATATCAGGTTTAATATTATTATCTATTTGCCTGTCATGCAATAAAAGTACTCCAATAAGCATAAATATGCAAGAGAAAGAAAAATTGACTGAGAAGATCTTTAAGTCAGATGAAGAGTGGAAGAAAATTTTAACAGATGAACAATACAGGGTTTTGAGAGAAAAAGGAACCGAACGTCCGGGGACAGGGCTTTATGATCAACATTTTGTAAAGGGTACATACCACTGTGCAGCCTGTGATCAGGAACTTTTTTCATCAAGTTCAAAATATGATGCCGGTTGTGGCTGGCCAAGTTTTGCTGAACCAAGTGCAAAAGGCACCATTGACGAACATCTTGATAAAAGCTATGGAATGATTCGCACTGAAGTAGTTTGTTCAAAGTGTGGTGGTCACCTTGGCCATGTATTTAATGATGGCCCATTGCCCAAAGGTTTGCGCTATTGCATAAACTCAGCTTCACTGATATTTAAACCTGAAATGGAGGAATAAGTGCTCCATATTTGGCATAACTCCGATGAAATAGAAACTCCTTTTAAAGCTACTTCCTGAATTCCAACTCTGTGAAATCGAAGTCAGGATTTGGAATGTCCACTCTCATCTGCTCTACTTCACCATCCGCATTAAGTATAAAATTTACAGTTCCTTGCGGAAGCGATGGCACTTCAGGAAATTGGATTGTAAATGTATCGTAATGCCAGTGGTTCAGTTCACCATGGAATAGGGGAGTAGGAATAAATTCAAGATAAAGCTGACCATTTCTCAAACTTACTTTTCCTTCACCATATAATTCGCTTGTATAGATTCCTGTGTATTTTTCAAGATCAAGACTTGTCTTTGTATTTAATACTCTCTTATCTTTTTTTTCCTGTTCTTGTTTTGAAGTATAATCTTTCATCATTTTCTCCCTGCCTAGAAACACCTGACTCCAATCAGTGGTATCAGAGCTCAGGAATGTATCAAGTATCTTGTACATCATCGGGAGATAAAGACTCGAGTTTTTATTTGTAACAACTACCAGTCCCATATTACCTTCAGGACAGAAAGCAGTATATGATATCATTCCATCATAACCACCAGAATGTGACATAACTTTCTTTCCATGGTAATCCATTAAAGACCATCCTAATCCATAACCTTTGAAATGAGTGGTTGGCCATAATTGCATCGACATTTCCGATACTTTATTCGTGATATACGGATGCCACATTTCATTCAGTGATTTTGATGAAAGAATTTGTTTGTCCCCAATCTTGCCCATATTCAGTTGTAACTGAATCCACTTAGCCATATCATTCGGAGATGAAATAATTGCTCCTGCCGGCGCAATATTATCCCAGTCCATATAATCAATTCTAACTGTCTTCTCTTCAAAAGTTGTATGTGGTTGCGCCAGATTGGTCTTATTATTGAACTGCTTTATCGATGTAAGGGAGGAATTCATACCCAAGGGTTGAAAGAAATTTTCCTTAACAAAATCACCCCATGATTTTCCGCTAACTTTTTCAATTATAAGTCCTGCTGTTAAATACATTATATTTGAGTATCCAAATGAGGTTCTGAAACCGGAAACAGGTTTCAGAAACCTTGCCCTCCTTACCACTTCTTCGGCCGGCCAGGTTGTTCCATACCACACCAAATCTCCACTAAATGTTGCTAATCCCGATCTATGCGTCAAAAGATCCCGAATCGTCATGTTCGAAGTAACGTATGGATCGTACAACTGAAACCAAGGGATATGCTCAATCACTCTATCATCCCACTTTAATTTCCCCTGTTCAACCAGAATTGCCAGTGAAGCCCCGGTAAAAGCCTTGGAGTTTGAAGCGACAGCAAAAATAGTATTCTCATCTACCGGCTCGTTGGTCTTAATATCTTTTACTCCGTATCCTTTTGATAATAAAATATCATCCTTCGTCACGATAGCGATCCCCATTCCGGGCACATCCCAATCTTCAATTGCTTTATTGAAATATTCATCTAAAGCTTTAATCTTTACAGAATTTGATATTTGTGCCTGATGCTGACCAATTGCCTGATTGTAAGCAATGATGGTAAAAAAGAAAATAAAGAGGCGTAATCTCATGTGAATATGTGGTTGTTTAATTAAATTATTTATTATTAATGCTTGAAGTTAGTTCATAAGGTGGTAATCTCTTAGTCCTTCAATAACGGACTTTTGAATTTTACCAATTTTCAATTGATTTTTAAGTACAACTTCAAGTAAAATTTCCTGGAAATGAAAGGCGACAGAACCAACAAAATTTACCTCAAGGTCCTGAAAACCAGTGAAATTTTGCACACCTACGCGCAGAAAATCAGAAAATGAATGAGCAACTAGTTCAGTTATATAAATGTCCTTACTATTTTCCCGGATAAATGGTGCGAATGACGAAAGAAATTTATTGGGTGAAGATTGATTATAGATACTATCCAATACGAATTCAAGTGAAAGATTATACTGTTCTTCCAGCCTGTCGCTTATATGTACCGGCATTTGTCCTTTTAGATAATCCGTGATAAGCAATTTGCCAAAATGAGTCCCGCTTCCTTCATCTCCAAAAAAGTAACCCAATGACACCATCTGCCGGGTTATTCGAGTGCCGTCGTAAACGCATGAATTTGAACCGGTACCAAGAATACAGGCGATACCCGGCTTATTCTGGCATAGCGATCTTGCTGCTGCCAACATATCATGGTTAACTTCAATCACAGCATTTGGACAGATATTAGCAAGAATATTTTTGATTTTCAAACACTTGCTTTCAGTTGAGCAACCTGAGCCGTAGAAAAAAATCTTAGTGATTTCATTCGCAGGAATTGAAGGAGCCAAATCTCTGTCTAGCATATCAGAGATTTCCACTGCCGACATATAATAGGCATTGATACCAGGGGTTGACAAGTAAATACTATTAGTATTATTCAACAATAGCCAGTCGGTTTTAGTAGAACCGCTATCAGCGATCAGAAACATAATGAATGAGATTATGCATAAAACAAGAAGTACAAGCAAATTTATCTAAAAAAGCAGAACTGGCAAGAAAAAGTAACAAAAGAATAAGAAGGGTAGGGGAAATTTTAAAACAACAAAGGCTGCCCAATGAGGCAGCCTTTGTGTTAAAAGGTTGGCGACGACCTACTCTCCCACCGTGTTGGCAGTACCATTGGCGCTGATGGGCTTAACTTCTCTGTTCGGAATGGGAAGAG
>JAEYSM010000060.1 GCA_023434665.1 Bacteroidota bacterium
TGCAAGGGTGGGTCGGTTGAGATGGGTAAATATGAAACAAGTGTATATCTTGGAGGTATAGGAGTGATAGGAGGATATGATATTACCACTGAATCGGCTGTGGCTAAAATGATGTATTTATTAGCAAAAGGCTTCACAACAGTAAAGTTGAAGCGATTATTACAAATCCCATTAAGAGGAGAATTAACCATTGACTAATTGAATAAAAATTGCAGTATCTTTACGATCTTTTTAACTGAGACAGATTGGTTAATGGTGAAAAAAAATCAGTGGTAATTCATTGTTTACATTTTTTTGTAATTTAGCAAGCTGAAAATGGGTTAAGGAGTGTAACTTTGAACCTGTTACGGAGAGATGGCCGAGTGGTCGAAGGCGCACGCCTGGAAAGTGTGTATACGCCAAAAGCGTATCATGGGTTCGAATCCCATTCTCTCCGCATTGCGTGAGGAATTATTAATCAATACAATAAACCGAAAACTATCAAGTTCTTTAACAAACACAAAAACAATAACAAATTAACTATGAAAAAATTAGTTGCATTTTTGACAGTAGCAGGAATGCTCACATTTGGAGTAATCAACACTGTTATAGCTCAGGACCAGGCTCCTGCTCAAACCGAACAAACAGATACAACCGCCCAGGCTGTTGATGCTGAAACTGCACCGGCTCCTGAAGCATTGGTTGCTGAAGAAGAAGCACCTCAATCCTTCCACCAGGTATTAAAACAAAAATTTATCGAAGGTGGTGCTGGATGGATGTTCCCAATTCTTCTCTGTCTTATCGTTGGTTTGGCATTGGTTATTGAAAGAATTCTTTATTTGAATCTTTCTTCAACAAATACACAAAAGCTTCTTAACAAAGTTGAAACAGCTATCGAAACTGAAGGAATTGCTTCAGCAAAAGAAATTTGCAAGAATACACGTGGTCCGGTTGCCAGCGTTTTTTATCAGGGACTTGACAGATACAACGAAGGACTTGAAATGGTTGAAAAATCCATCGTTACTTACGGAGGAGTGCTAACCGGACGTTTGGAAGCAAACATGTCATGGATTGCATTATTCATCGCATTAGGACCAATGCTTGGATTCCTTGGAACTGTTGTAGGTATGGTTTCTGCATTTGATGCTATTGAAGCAGCAGGTGATATTTCTCCAACTGTTGTTGCTGGTGGTATGAAGATCGCTCTTATCACAACCGTATTCGGTTTGATCGTTGCTATTATTCTTCAGGTTTTCTATAACTACCTGTTGTCAAAAATTGAATCAATTCTTAATTCTATGGAAGATGCAACAATCTCTTTCATGGACATTCTTGTAAGAAACAAAAACGCAAAAGCTTAAAACAATGGATTTCATAAACATCGGATTATATGTAGTCTATTTCCTGCTATTATTATCAATAATAGGGGTCATAGTATTCCCGGTATTGCAAATGGCCGGTGACATCAAGTCAGCAAAAGGTACCTTAGTAGGTATCGGAATCCTATTGGTAGTATTTGTTATTTCTTATGCTCTTTCATCTCCAGACACAGGTGCAGTTTATACTAAATACGGCATTTCACCCGGTCTCTCCAAAGTAATAGGAGCTGGATTAATAGCCACTTATATAACATTTGCAGGTGTGTTGATCGGGATTATTTATTCACAAATCTCCAATTGGTTAAGATAAAGTCGTAAAGGAAAGATCATGGCTAGAAAAACACCACAAATTAATGCAGGTTCAATGGCGGATATTTCCTTCCTCCTCCTGATCTTTTTCATTGTGACAACTACAATGGATACTGACTCAGGTATTTCGAGAAGGTTGCCTCCACCACCTGATCCTACTGCCGAACCACCTGATGTTAAGGAACGTAATGTCCTTAATGTTCTTGTAAATAAGAATGACAGACTAATGGTGGATGGAAGATTAGGTGATATATCAACACTTAGGCTTGAGACAAAAGAATTCTTGAGCAACCCTACTAATGATCCAAATCTTCCTGAAAAAAGAGAAGAAAATATTGAAGGGTTAGGTTTATATCCTGTTTCAAGAGGGATCATTTCTCTTAAGAATGACCGCGGTACATCTTACGCAATGTATATTCAGGTTCAAAATGAACTTGCTGCCGCTGTTAATGAACTACGCGATGAGCTGGCAAAACAGCGCTTCGGTAAGAAATTTTCTGAACTTGGCGCTGATGATATGTCAGCAGTTCAAAAGGCTATACCAGTCTCAATTTCAGAAGCTGAACCAGAAGATGTAGGAGGAAATTAAATGGCACGTTTTAGAAAAAAAGGTTCTAGAGAACTACCCGCTATTAGTACAGGATCAATGCCTGATATTATTTTCATCATCCTATTCTTCTTTATGGTTACTACTACTATGAGAGAAGTAACTCTTAAGGTGAAAATTAAAGCTCCCGAGGCTACTGAAGTGCAAAAGTTAGAAAGGAAATCTTTGGTTAGTTTTATCTACATTGGCCCTCCTATCCAGTCAGCTTTATATGGTACTGAATCGCGTATCCAATTAAACGACAGCTTCAGAGGTGTGGGTGATATCAGTGATTTCATCTTTGCTGAAAGAGAATCACGCGATGAAGCCGACCGTCAACTTCTAACTACTTCTCTTAAAGTAGATTCTGATACCCGTATGGGTGTTGTTACCGACGTTAAGCAGGAATTGCGTAAAGTTGGTGCTTTTAAAATTAATTACTCTACAAGAAAAGCAGCTGGTGCTCATGAAGTTGCCAGTGCTGAATAACATTCATAGTTAATTCTAAAAAGGCTGTCATTTATTTCTGACAGCCTTTTTTTTACTTAGCTACTCAAGTACGAATTCATCCCCTTTGCGCGGAATTTGTATATCGGTGTAGCCTACTTCTTCAAGTCTCTCCTTATAGAATGCCTGGGGACCTGTTTCGCCATGTACAAGGAAAATTGATTTAACCTGCTTCCTGTCCTGACATCTGATGTAATCAATCATTTCTTTATAGTC
>JAEYSM010000064.1 GCA_023434665.1 Bacteroidota bacterium
GTTCCTTTCATTTCAGAATACATAGGCGGAGAAATTGTACTCACTGAACATAAAGCATTCCGTTGGTTGGCAAAAGAAGAGTTGTTGACCTTAGATTGGGCTGCTGCTGATATCAATGTTGTTCATCAATATTTAAACCTTTAAACATGAATGAAGGTATTTACGAGGAACTTGTTACTAGACTTGTAGCAAAGAAATTGAAAGATCTTGATTATAATACTTTTGAAGTTCGGTCAGTAAAAATAGACAAAGAGGAGGCTGCTCATGTTATTTCAAACCATTTGGCTGGTTCAATCAGGACAGCTCTTAATCTTGTGAAAAGTGAACATAAAATTGAAAAGCAGATTGAAATTGCTAATCAAATAATAGTATTTCTTAAAGATGTTATAAGTATTCAGGACTTTCAAGATGATTTAATAGAAGCCGAAGGTCAAATCTTAAAAGCAGTTTTTTCAAAAATAGATGCGCATTATCCTGATCTTGATTTACATCTTAAAGAAATTACACCTTATACCCGATTAACTCAAAGCGAATTATTTACTGGTGGTAATGTAGGTTTATCTTTAGAAAGTGAATTACGCAAAGAGATTCTTTCATCCAATAGAATTGATTTTCTAGTTTCATTTATCAAATGGAGAGGCATCATAATACTTGAAAATGAGTTAAAGGAATTTGCCTCTCGAGGTGGAAAGCTTAGAGTTATTACCACTACCTACATGGGGGCTACAGAATATAAGGCTATTGAGTTCCTTTCACAACTTCCTAATGCTCAAATTAAAATTTCATACAATACAGCGCATGAACGCTTACATGCAAAAGCTTATCTTTTCTATAGAAATACAGGTTTTCATACCGGTTACATTGGATCGTCAAATTTTTCACGTTCTGCGTTGACTGATGGACTTGAATGGAATCTCAAAATCACTACAAAAGAGGTAAGTCACATAATTGATAAATTTCAAAAAACTTTTGATTCTTATTGGGAAAATAATGATTTTGAACTTTTTGATGGGAAAATCCATCAGGAACGATTGAATACTGCCTTAAAACAGGCTAAGATTACTAAAGATTACACTCAACCAGTGACTTACTTTGATGTTAAACCTTATCCCTTTCAATTAGAGATTCTTGATAAATTAGATGTTGAGCGTCAGTTGCATCATAGTTTTAAAAATCTAGTAGTGGCAGCTACAGGTACAGGAAAAACAATTATTTCGGCTTTTGATTATAGAAGGTTCAAACAGCAAAGCACTTCTTCCCGGTTACTCTTTGTTGCCCATAGAAAAGAGATTTTAACTCAGTCAAGATCAGTATTCCAAGGAATTCTTAAAAATAACAATTTCGGTGAGCTATGGGTTGATGGAGAAGTGCCTGGCAACTATGAGTATGTCTTCGCTTCTGTCCAGACACTTAATAACAGAATCGGTTCTTTGAATCTATCGCCTGAATATTACGATTACATTGTTATTGATGAGGTTCATCATATTGCTGCAAGTAGTTATAGACCGATCATTCAATATTTTAAACCTAAAATTCTGCTAGGGTTAACTGCAACTCCTGAAAGAAATGATGAGGCTGATATTGTTTCAGATTTTAATAATCGTGTAGCGGCTGAAATTAGATTACCGGAAGCACTTAATCTGAAATTGCTATGTCCGTTTCAGTATTTTGGTGTTTCTGACAGTGTTGATTTATCGAATACAAGATGGGAGAAAGGCAGATATGTAGCCAGTGAGTTGTCAGGATTATATACCGCTAATGACAGACGTGTTCGAGAAATCATTGCTAATCTGGAAAAATACACTGTAAACATTAATGAAGTTAGAGCACTGTGCTATTGCGTTAACATTGAGCACGCTCAATTTATGCATGAAAAGTTTACAATGGCAGGCTTAAAATCTGATTGCTTGACAAGTGATAATACAAGTAAAAGAGAGATATTAAGGCATCAGTTGAGAGAAAAAATGATTAACTACCTTTTTGTGGTCGATATTTTTAATGAAGGAGTGGATATACCTGAAATTGATACAGTGCTCTTCCTTAGACCAACAGAAAGTTTAACTATCTTCTTGCAACAACTTGGAAGGGGATTAAGATTGTCAGAAGGAAAAGCTGGATTATTGGTTCTTGATTTTGTCGGGAATGCAAGACCTGAGTATAATTTTGAGAATAAATTCAGGGCACTGATCGGCAAAACAAGTACTCCGGTTTTCAAGGAAATAGAAGATAATTTCCCGCATTTACCTTTAGGCTGTTCAATAGTTTTAGAGAAGAAAGCCAGAGAAATTATACTAGACAATATTCGTAAAGCAACCAGCTATAGTCAAAATCTTCTGATCAGAAAAATTCGAGATTTTCGAAATTACAGTAGTTTACCCTTAACCTTAAAGAACTTTCTTGAGATTAATAACATCCCCATTCAACATATCTATGCTGGTGGTAATCGGCCAGGTTGGAAACAGTTATGTAAACTGGCTGGTGTAATTGATAATTATGAATCTACTAATGAAAAAGCCGTAAATAGAGCAATTAAGAAATGGCTCTCTACAAAATCATCAAGCTATTTTGAGTTTATTTATAGGTTGGCTAGAAGCAACTTTAGGGTTAAAGATCATTATTCGTCGGAAGAAGAAATTATGCTCTTCATGCTTAAAAACGATTTTTGGAGTGAGGACAATCGTTTTAGCTCAATTAGAGAGAGTATAGAAATCATCGGTACTTGCAAACCTTTAATGGAAGAAGTGATTGAAGTTATTGAAATATTACTTAATGATATTGACATCAACGAATTGCCCATTGCTCTTCCATATCCACAACCATTAAAAATGCATGCCCGATATACAAGAGAGCAGATCTTGGCAGCATTTGGTTTAAAGAAATTTAATGAAGTTACTTCATTTCGTGAAGGAGCTGCAGAGAACAAAGAACTTAACACTGAAGTTCTTTTCATTGAACTTATTAAATCAGAAGAAGATTACTCGCCAACAACAATGTATAATGATTATGCAATTAGTGAAACACTCTTTCATTGGCAATCAATAAATAGTGCAGGACAAAATACTCCTAGAGGTCAATCTTACATCAATCACAGAGCGTTAGGCAAGCGAATGTTATTGTTTGTGCGGGAGAGAGCTACAGATGAATTTGGATTAACAACTGGGTATGTATTCATTGGTGAAGGGCATATTAAGGAATATCATGGCTCAAAACCAATAAATATAGTATGGCAGTTAGACACGCCAATGCCGCATTATTTATGGAAAGATGCGGCTAAATTGGCGCTAGCATAGCGCTGCCTTCCGGTTAATATTTGTTAAAAAATTTGCCTTGTTGTCGCAAGGCCGCGAACTTCGATGGCAGTATTGAGTGGCCATTCCGATGGACTTATTCGTTTCGTTGATGAGAACACTGTTCTTACCATCAATCATAAACATGAGGACAAGTCATTGGAGGGAGAAGTTCCTTCAGGTGCTTCTTGGTGCAGACCTTGAAGTGATTTCCCTGCCTGATTTGCCTTATAAGTCCAAATATAACTGGGCTTATATCAACTTTCTTTGGGTGAAAGATCTGATAATTGTTCCAGCACTTGAAGATGTGAATGATGTTGTAATTGAGAAATTTTTTAAAGTAACTTTCCCTAATAGGATACTTGCTATGGGGGGTGGGTTGAATTGCTTTACGTGGACTGTTGCAAATTAAGCTTTTAGCAAATTGGTTGACTATTTTAAGACATAAGTGGCTAGTATCTTATGTACTTCGAATACACGGTTAAGACCTTGCGAATTTTATTAACAGTTGAATATCACCATTGTCAGCCGCTTTTATTGCATTAAGATAGGCTGTTCTTTGGTCACTTTGCTTATTAAGATTTCCTCTTCCCCAAGTAAAATGGGGTTGTTTATAAATTTTTTCTATTATAATATCTGCCATCAGGCGACTGTGTCTGCCATTTCCATTAGCAAAACAGTGTATACTCACCAATCGATGTTTGAAACGAATAGCTGATTCATCAGGATTATAAGTGTTATTTGCGTTCCAGTATAATGCGTCATCGAGTAGAGTTTTCAATTGCATAGGTATCATCCACTTGTCAACACCTATATTTTTATTGGTTTGTCGAAATGTTCCTGCCCATTTCCAGACATTTCCAAACATGCGTTTATGCAGTTTTTTCACGAATTCTTCAGCAAAAACATCTTCTAATTTGAATGATCGCTTCATTGACCAGAGAAGGGCTTGTTCAATATTCTGCTGTTCAAATTCATCTAACTCCCCTCGTGTAGAAATTGTAGGAATTATTAAACTTTCTTTCTCATCTTCCTCAAGTGGTGTCTGACCATCAATGTAATCTAAGCTTAATCCCATAAATTCTTAGGCATTTCATTCTTAATAGCAATTGTTCTTTCCTCGATGGCTTTTTCAATACGTTGCTTCGTATTTTCCTGGTCTTCAAGTTTCATATTGTTGTTTGTGCGCAGCACAATTTGAGTTGCTAATTCCTTAGCTTTACGCTCGATGAGCTGATCGAGAGTATGGTCCTTGGGTATAAAGCCATATACCAATTCCATATCCAATGCTCGTGCTACTTCCCTGAGAGATTTTATAGTAATTGAACCTTCCGCCTCTCTTAATTCAAGATTTTGAATGCCTTGCTTAGTCATGGATAGACGTTTGCCTAATTGTTCCATACTCATTCCAATCGTGATACGGATAGTTCTAATCCATCCAATATCTGGAGGTGGTATTTTCTTTAAAGCAGCATATTGATGCATTTTGCTGTTAAGCTGCTGTATTTGTAACGACTTTTTGTTCATAGTGCCTATAGTTAAAAGTTAAGCTATAACTTGACATTATTACAACAAAAGTAAAGCTATAACTTGACAAATGCAAGACAAAAGTAAACATTTAACTTGACAAATTTCAATATTTGGACATTTTTAAAGTTCAACTCTAAATCTGTCCAAAAGTTAAAAGTTAATCCGGATGTCTGGTAAAACTTATTTCTGAATCAGTAGCTTTTGTCGTCCGCTAAGGTTTTTGCTTTGAATTTCAACCATGTATATTCCGTTGCTAAGTTCTCCTATATCAATTTGTTGCCGGTTCTGATGGAGTGTTTCTGTATTGACCCTTTTACCTGTCAGATCATAAATATTCAATCGTAAGGATTCATTTTTGTCAGTGGTGGTTTTTACGGTCATTATTCCGGAAGCGGGGTTGGGATATATGGTAAACCGGATGTTTTCAGTTATGGGTTCATCAATGCCAAGTAATGATGAACTAACATTGACCGTCTTGTAATAAGTCTCAGATGATCTGTCGCAGTTGATGGTAATACCAATAACGTTATTTCCCTGGTGCAGATAATCGTATGTTTCAGTAAACTGATCGGTGTTTATCCCATCCTGAAAAACCCATATCACTGTAAGAGTCTTATTAAGGGTATCCACCTGAAGGTTGTTGGCATAATAATCAAAATACAGTCCCAGACAGGTATCGACCACGTGAGGGGGCAGTGAATCGACAATGGGATCGCATCCGGTAATAAATGTTGATGCGAATACTGCCGTATGAACCTGGTGCGATGGGTATGTTCTGTTGCTGCCAACGAGTCCTACACCGCGTGCATAATAGGAATCGCCCCTGTTGTCGACTACTCCGTTATTTAAATTCGTGTGCCGGATTTGTATGCAGTCATCGAAAATACCGCATATGGCGTGGGTGCTGATTACTGAATCAATTTCCATGTGCCATCCGTTATTCATGATATTGGTGTAACCGGTTGTGAGAATATTGTTTGAGAAGAAAACTTCAGGTTCGGGCAATATCTCAGCCGAATCCAGTAAGGGATATTCATCGGAAAATGCTTTTACAATTATCTCACCATCATTATTTTCTTTAAGCCAGAGGTAACGGAATGGAACAGGACCTACCAGTTCATTAACGACGAATTCAAGTGCTTCTTCAACGTAATATAGTTCGCCTTCAATTTCATCTGTTTTGATGATTGTGTAGGTAGTGATTCGGCCGGCCCATCCATCATTGTTATGGATGGTGTGCAGTATTGTTTGGTTCCCCACGCATAATGGCATGTAGTAATCTGAAGCTGTTTGCGCTTGAGCTATTGTTGCAATATAAAGTGTTAGAAAGATGAGGATGAGTTTTTTCATTTGATTTGCGTCAGTGTTTAAAGTGCTGACTCCGCACTTTTATACACATGCAATATAATCATATTATTTAGATAATTAATTACATTCTCTGTTAAAATTTTAAACCTGAACGTTTTCTTTTCACTTCGGTGTTTGTTGCCGGCCAGAATAATGTTTCTGTCGCTTAAAACAGCGGTGGCAGCACTATCCTCGATAAAATAAATGATGTTTAGTTTTTTCATTACATTAATGATTAAATTTGAAATTATTTATCAGTTCACAATAGTGATTAAAATATGAATTTGCTAAATAAAACAGCAACCCTTTGTCTTATTTTTTTCTTGAGTATTTCAGTTAATAAGAAAAGTTTTGCCCAGGAACATTTTAATATCAAGGAATTAGCAGACTCTGTAATAGGGAATTATAATACAATTGACAGGGGAACTATAAAATTTGAAAGAAAATTTAAGGAATTATTTTCTAATGACACTGTAAGGAATACAATTCTAGTGAAATTCCAAAGTACCGGGGTGAATGATTCGTTTCGTTTCGACATCAAGGTATACAACGAAGATTCAACTTATAGGTTGTCTTATGATGGATTTTACTTCTATTTTTTATCATATGGATTTAAAAGCATAAGTATTTATAATAAAGTTGATCATGAGCAACATGTCTCTAATAATTTGTCGTATTATTTAAGAAACCTGCCTATATTTTTCCTAAAGGAAGATCAATTAAGAACCATTTTTTCAGGTGGCAAGTTAGTTGAGTTGGATTCGAATTATTGTACATTGCATCACAAAAACTTTGAAATCAAAATCTCTCTTAATGAATATCTTATAACGGAGATAACTGAAAAAATATCAGTAAAGAAAGAAGATCAGTATATACAGAATAAGCTACTTATCCAACAATACAAAACTGATATTGAAGACAAGTGGTTATTGAATGATACTCTTTTCCCTAATGGTTTTATCGTTAACAATCATAATGTTAAAAATCACTATAGATCACAGATCGGCGTTCCTGCTCCAGGCTTTCTGACTAAAGATATTACAGGTGCAGACTTTATATGTGACTATTCAGATAATACACTTACAATTGTTGATTTCTGGTATTTAGAATGCTCTCCGTGCCAAAAGATGTCCGAAATTTTGAAGGAATTAAAGTCTCAGTTTAATAATAAAATAAAGATTGTTGCAGTAAATCCAATAAATAAAGACCTGAGTGATCTTTCAAGCTATTTATCCGGCAATAATTATGTAGATATAATGATATCTGACAAGGATATGACATTAAGGAATCTTTTTGAGATAAGGACTTACCCTACGGTATTTTTAATCAATAAGCGAGGAATCATCGTTTATCATTCTGATAAATACGATAAAAGTGTGAAAGCAGGCTTATTGAAAGAAATAAATAGAAATTTGTGAAATACCTCTTTTTAACACTCTGCATTCAGGACTTGGCAATCAGCATATTAGTCACAAATTAACTCACTAATTGGCTGGCATCTTTTAGCTAGTACTTGGTTCAGACCAGAAAATCACCTTCCTTTCTTATCTGAGCTCAGTATTTAATTGGCACAATGTTCGTTAAGCTAAGTTTTTACCCCTTCCAAACATTCCAATTTCCTCAACTGTTTTCTTGTTGTACTTATCTGTATTTGTGTCAATTACAACTAATATGACTCACTCTTCAACCCGTGGCTTATGAAAAACTTCTATATGATAATTGGTATTTTAACTTTGGTTTTGGTGGCAGGCTTTAATAAAGAATTGTCCGGTCAGAACAGTGGCGGTAATACGCAGCTCGACACGCTGGTGGTGGCCGTGAATCTTGATACCCCCTGGGAAATGTTGTGGGGTCCTGATGATATGATATAGATTACCGAGCGCGGCGGTAGGGTGTCGCGGATTAATCCTGATACGCGTGAACGTGAGGTGCTGCTCGAAGTGGCTGTCGCCGAAGAAGGTGAAGCCGGGTTGCTGGGCATGGCGCTGCATCCTGATTTTGAGGCAAACCCTTTTGTTTATCTGGTTTACACGTATTCCGCATCGGGCGGAATCAGGGAAAGGCTGGTAAGGTATTCACTGCAGGATGGACAGCTGGTGAATGAGGAGATCCTGATCAACGATATCACGGGCAACACCTACCATACCGGTTCGAGGCTGGTGTTTGACCATTCGGGCAAATTGCTGATGACGACCGGTGATGCCGGCGATATGCCGCTGGCTCAAGATCCCGAGTCGCTCAATGGTAAGCTGCTGCGGATAAATCCCGATGGCACGGTTCCCGATGATAATCCCACACCGGGCAGCTATGTGTGGGCGCTGGGACTGAGAAATTCACAGGGTCTCGACATCTCCTCTTCGGGAATCATCTATGCTTCCGAACACGGTCCGTCAACGGATGATGAGATAAATATCCTGGAAGCAGGCAGAAATTATGGCTGGCCTAATGTCCACGGCATGTGCGATACCGACAGTGAGATGGCATTTTGCGAGGAGTTTAACGTGAGGGAGCCTATTCAGACCTACACTCCTACCCTTGCGTTGGCAGGATTGGCCTGGTACGGGCACCAAACAATTCCCGAATGGAATAACTCGTTACTGGTGACGTCGCTTAAAGCGGGACGATTGATGGCACTGCACCTGGATGAACAGGGTACGACCGTGACAGGCACCACCATTGTGTATAACAATGAACTGGGCAGACTGCGGGATGTTTGTGTTTCGCCCGAAGGACGGGTGTTTTTATCGACAAGCAACAGGGACGGTCGCGGTGATCCTGCCATGGATGATGACAAGATCATCGAGATAAAGCCTGCATCGGCGACATCGGTGGCGGAGAATGCCGGAAGACCTGCTATGAAACTTTACCCCAACCCGGTAACCAACAGTGTGAAGGCCACGTTACCAGATACTTTCAAGGATGGATTCTATCAGATACATGATTCAAACGGCAACCTCATAATGGAAGGCTCAGGCAGTACCCTGATGCAGGGAATTGAAGTCATCACCCTCAAGCCCGGCCTCTATAATGTAACGGTCAGGACCAGCGATAGTGTTCACGCCTCCCGCTTTGTCAAACTCTGACTGCTCATGCTGAATGCTGAATGCTGAACGCTGATTGCTGAACGCTGATTGCTGAATGCCAACTACTGAATGCTGACTGCTGACTCCCCAAAATCAATTACCTGCTGTCCCTTTTCAATG
>JAEYSM010000083.1 GCA_023434665.1 Bacteroidota bacterium
GCAGCTGCAAAAGCTGCGGGCTATTATGGCGCGGGAACTATCGAATTTATCGTTGACGATAATCTTAACTATTATTTCCTTGAAATGAATACCCGCCTTCAGGTTGAGCATCCTATCACCGAAAGGGTTGTGGGCGTTGACCTGGTAAAGGAGATGATTGGTATTGCCAACGGACTGGAACTTCCATACAAGCAGGAGGACCTTAAGCAAACAGGTCATGCCATAGAGTGCAGGATTTATGCTGAAGATCCCGACAATAACTTTATGCCTAGTCCGGGAACCATTCAGCATATCACTGAGCCTCTGGGTCTTGGTGTCCGCCATGACGGTTATGTTTATGAAGGTTATACAATTCCCATTCATTACGACCCGATGATATCAAAGCTTATAGTGTGGGCTAAAACCCGTGAGGAGGCAATAAGCCGTATGAGCAGGGCCCTGCATGAGTACAAAATAACAGGCGTGAAGACTTCTATACGTTTTCTTGCAAGAATTATGGAAGCTGAAGATTTTATCAGCGGGAAGTACAATACGATGTTTATTGAAAAGAATCACAATTTCCTGATGGCTGAACCGGATTGCGATGGACAGTGCGAGGATATTGCACTTATAGCAGCTTTTATGGAATATAACCGTAAGCTTTCGGAGGTGAAAGTAAACGATGGGGTGAATAAACCGGTGAGTCGGTGGAAAATGTTGAGATAGCCGGTGATAAGATGTTAAAAGAAAACAGCCGATTATGGAGATAAAGATTGACGGTCGTGTTGCACATGTGCAGGAGTTTGCCCGGAATGGCAATATGGTGACAATGCTGGTGGACGATGAAATCTATGAAGTTGATGCCCTGAGGGTTTCCGAAGGTATTTACTCGATACTTTACAAAGGCAGGTCGTACAACATTGAGATGATAGCGGGTACTTCGCCCCGGCATTTTACTGTTAATTCACTGTATAATACCTACAATCTTGAAGTGATTGATGCTCAGGCACGCTACAGAATGAGTCGCGAGAAAGGCAGTCATGCCGATGAGGGCAAAACTATAATGTCGCCCATGCCCGGTAAGGTGGTGAAAATACTTGTAAGTGAAGGGGAAGAGGTAACTGCGGGCCAGACAATGATAGTGATATCAGCCATGAAAATGGAAAGTGAGTTTAAGGCAGCCGTTGATGGTGTGGTGAGCAGAATTTCGGTAAGAGAAGGCGATACTGTTGAAGCAAACAAAGAACTTATCCACATTGAATAATGAAACAATCAGTCATGAGTGAGACATCACAGAATGAGCTTTCGGACCTTTACGGGAAGCTTGAGGAAAAAAATCATAAAGCACAACTTGGCGGTGGCCAGGACAGAATTGATAAGCTCCACAGCACCGGAAGGCAGACAGCACGTGAGCGCATTGAAATGTTGCTCGACAGCGGGACGTTTACCGAACTCGATAAGTTTGTAGTGCACCGTGCCCGGGACTTCAATATGGAGAAGAACCTGATACCGGGCGATGGTGTGGTAAGCGGATATGGTAAGATTGACGGCAGACTCGTATATGTGTTTGCCCAGGACTTCACGGTTTTTGGAGGTACTTTGAGTCGTGCCAATGCCGACAAGGTCATCAAGATCATGGACCTTGCAATGAAGATGGGTGCTCCGGTGATCGGACTAAATGATTCGGGTGGTGCACGCATTCAGGAAGGTGTTGAAAGCCTGGCCGGTTATGCCGATATATTTTACCGCAATGTGATGAGTTCGGGGGTGATACCTCAAATTTCAGCCATACTTGGTGCTTGTGCCGGGGGTGCAGTTTATTCGCCGGCAATTACCGATTTCATCGTGATGGTGAAGAATTCGAGCTATATGTTTGTCACCGGTCCCGATGTTATTAAGGCAGTGACGCATGAAGAAGTGACTAAAGAAGACCTGGGAGGCGCTTTTACCCATAATTCAAAGAGTGGTGTTGCCCATATGATGGCTCTGGATGAAGAGCAGGCTATGATGATGATAAGGGAGCTAATTGGCTTCCTGCCTTCGAATAATATGGAAGAACCTCCGCGTTTGCCGACTTCCGATATAATAAACCGCACCGACGAAAAGCTTCAGGAAATAGTACCTGCTGATCCCAACAAGCCTTATGATATGAAGGAAATCATAACAAGGGTAGTTGATGATGGAAATTTCCTCGAGATAATGCCGCATTTTGCCGGAAACATCCTGACAGGTTTTGCCCGTTTAGACGGACGTTCAGTGGGTATTGTTGCCAATCAGCCTGCTGTACTTGCCGGGGTGCTTGATATAAACAGCAGCACAAAAGCGGCACGATTTGTAAGGTTCTGCGACTCATTTAACATTCCCCTTATAACCTTTGTTGATGTTCCGGGATTCCTGCCGGGCACTACGCAGGAGTTTGGAGGTATAATAAGGCATGGTGCCAAATTGCTATATGCTTTTGCCGAAGCCACGGTTCCGAAAATAACCGTGATTACCCGTAAAGCTTATGGCGGGGCTTATGATGTGATGTCGAGCAAGCACATTGGTGCGGATGTTAATCTTGCATGGCCTACTGCCGAAATTGCCGTTATGGGTGCTGAAGGTGCGGTGAATATAATATTCCGCGACAAGCTGACGGATGAAGATAAAGCGCAGCAGGTGAAGGAATACCGCGAGGTGTTTGCCAATCCATATAAGGCTGCCGAACTCGGATACATTGATGAGATAATATATCCTCGTAATACCCGGCCAAAGCTCATTGAGGCACTGGAAATGACCAGCAACAAGCGTCAGGAAAACCCATGGAAAAAGCATGGGAATATACCGTTATAAGGTTGTTCTTCAGCATTCAGCATTCAGCATTCAGCATTCAGCATTCAGCATGAGCATGCCTGAAATTAGTTGAGTTAGAAGCATTTTTTTCTTTCAACGTGTATGGGTAAACAAAAAGTTAATACTTTTATGTATTGGATTTTGATTCCAATCATATAAGAATTTGTACCTAACACTTATTCTATGAAAAAAATTCTTTTGTTTGTATGTATCGCATTGCTGATGGGTGCAGCAAATGCCAATGCCCAGGATTGGATGAACAAACTGGGTAAAACCGCTAAAGATGCTTCGAAGAGAGCCGTCGAGAACCGTGTTGACAGGAAAGCCTCCGAAGCAACCAATAAGGCCATGGATAAGGCTGAAGATTCTGTAAAGAAGGACAAGAACAAGAATGATGATTCTGATGATTCTAAAAACAACAAGGCTAAGAGTGATGATACAAACGACTCTCAACCTTCGGATGGTCCTTCGGGTAAATCGGTAAAATCCGAAAAGGAAAGTGCTCCTGTATTGACTGCATTCTCCAAATACGACTTTGTACCGGGTGATCAGATTCTGTACTATGAGGATTTTTCGCAGGACGCTATTGGGGATTTCCCGGCTAACTGGACAACCAATGCCAGTGGTGAAGTTAAAACTATCAGTATAGCTCCCGGTAAATGGTATCAACATACCACAAATTCGGGTTATTTCACGCTGCTTAACAATCTGGATCTGCCATCTAATTTTATTATGGAGTTTGATTATATTCCTTATTTTAGTGAGGAAGATCAGGCACGGAATCCGGGTAGAAGCAACTGGTATGCATCGGGTTCGGTTGTTTTATACAGTGAACCGGCAGGACAGGAGAGAGAGTTTAACGCATCTGCTTTTCCCGGCAATATGGGCGTCAGATTACATTTCTCAAATTACAGGTGGGTGGCTGATGCATACAGCCCGAAAGGCGATACGGAGATCGATGGAAACAGCGATAAGAATTGTGTGGTTTCTGAGCAGGTAAATCATATCATTATCTGGGTTCAGAACCGGAGAGTGAGGATTTACCATAAGGGTGCCAAAATTATGGATATCCCTACTTTGCTGGCTCCTGATACAAAGTTTAACCGTTTGCGCTTTGCTAATGATCATGAGGCAAATCGTCCGTTTTTCTCTAATATCAAATTTACAACGGCAGCTCCCGATACACGCAGTAAATTGATAACAGAAGGTAAATTAATCAGTTATGGTATTAATTTCGATGTAAATAAGGATGTGGTAAAACCTGAGTCATTTGGCGCATTGAATGATATAGCAACCGTGCTGAAAGAGAACCCGGATGTTAAGGTTAAGATTGTGGGCCATACCGACAGTGATGGCGATGACAAGGCAAATCTTGATCTTTCGCAACGACGCGCTGCGGCTGTAAAAATGGAGTTGAGCAAATCGTTTGGTATTGATGAATCGCGTATGGTTACCGACGGAGCCGGTGAAAGTCAGCCAATTGCGGCAAATGATAAATCAGAAAATAAAGCCCGTAACCGAAGGGTGGAATTTATTAAATTGTAATCTGGCACTATGATAAAGTTTCGTTTGAATGTATTGATTGTTCTCTTTGTTTTCATCCAGAGTTATGCGCTGAAGGCACAGGTAGAACTTGAGGATATCTACGCGGTTAAAGTAACCATTAATGTTCAGACCACTGTTCCGGTAGAATCGGACAGGGATCCTGCACCGGTGTATAAGGAGAGTAAGCAGATTTCAGGTACTGTTGTCGGAAGGGCAATTATGGGTACAATGGAGAAAATTGCTTCGGACAAGAATGCCTGGGGTCAGTTAGGTTCGGTTGGGACTGCTACTGTCTTTACGGGACATAGTAATTTCAAGCTGAGAGATGAAGAGGACTATTCAAAGATTGCATATGAGGTTAAGTATCCGATAAGGGTGCATATGGACAAAATGGAGATGGATTATGTGGGGACAGGGAATGACGAGAGGTACACCAGGGTCAGTGAGTTTAAAGCTCAGGGTTTAAATGAAGTGGAGGCCATTGCTCTTACCATAAAGCCTTATCATCCGCTTACTGCCATTCCTCCTGTTGAACCTCATTACGTGGTTATGCTTGCTATTTCCCGATATATTGGTAATATGAGCGCTAAACCTGAAGGTAATGGTCATGATCTTAAATGGGATTATAATGAAGAAAAGCTTGTGCCGACAAATAATCCGCTTAACATCTCGGTATTGGGAACGCTCACTCAGGATGACCCACCTGAAGGTGTGAAACCGGTA
>JAEYSM010000025.1 GCA_023434665.1 Bacteroidota bacterium
GCTTTGGTAAGATCAAACCGGAAGGTTTTAACCTTATTGGTGATCTCAAATTCATTTACGATTCTTGCTTCATTCTGATATAACGATATTTTATCTCCATCCTGAAACCTATCGTCAACGATATCGAGTGTTATTTCACCTTTCCGAAGTAATATTTCAGTCGTCATTCCCGATGACAATTCATGTGTTTTGAGTTCCCAATTAACATTTTCTTCAACGGGTTTTACATCGGGAGTTCTTGGTTTTTCAGACAGTTTTGAGGCTCTCGCCTCCAGTTGTTCCAGTGTTTTTTCCGACATAAGCATGATGGTGCCAGGTTCACAAATTACTTCTTCACTAATAGCCGATGAAGTAAATTTTCCTGTAAATACGGAGTTTTTCCCTTTCCTTTCGAGTGTCCCCGACACATTCATCAGGCAAAATTCATCTGGAGGGATACTCATCTTTGTTGAAAGTATTTTTGTTTCCTGAAATGTTAAAATTTTTGTTTTTGGTTGGTAACTACCCTTGATAGCAGCTCTTGTTTCAGTGTTCCCCTGATAATCACTAATTGAGTGTCCGGTAATACTATGATTTTTCTCAACAGTATAAACTATCCTGTAACTTTGAATTTCCTCGTTCTGGATAACGATGGCTCCGGTAAGTATATTTTCCTGTGATTTTGCCTGCCAGGAGCATGAAAACAAAAGAAAAATTACAAAGTAGTGTAATCCGTGTTTATTCATTATCTTTATTCTCACAAAAAACATGTTTAACTTAAAACGTAAAATTATGAAAATTTCCTTACCCAAGATTGCAGGTATTATGCTGCTATTTGTCTTTATGCTTGGTTTTGTGAATGTTGCAGATGCTGCTTATGCAGGGAAAAAGAAACAGGCAACCACTGAAGCTGTTGCAAATGATGCTTCAGAAGTGACTTTAATTTCTCCGGCTCCTGTTACACCTGTTGCTCCACAGGCAAGTGAAGCTACTATTTTGTTGGTAATTCTCAGCTTTATCCTTCCTCCTCTCGCCGTATTTTTACGCTATGATGAAGCAGGAACTCCTTTTATTGTCAACGTAATTCTTACGCTGTTATTCTGGATTCCGGGTGTTATTCATGCACTTTATCATGTGCTGACTTAAAAAAGATTACTGAGGCAAACACGAACCGGGAGAGGTAACTTTCCCGGTTTTTTTAATATTTATTCCAACTGCTTATCTCTTCCAGCGGCTTCCTCTTTTTCTCTCTGGTTGTACCCTCAGTATATCCTACGGTTATTAATAATGGCACGCGTTTGCTTCGGTCAACCTGCAATAATTTCTTAACGTTCTTTTCATTAAACCATCCAATGATGCATGTGCCAAGACCCAGATCTTTTGCCTGAAGGCAGAATTGATTTACAGCTATTCCGATATCAATCAGGTAGTAGGGTTTATTCTGAATTACACTGCCCATTGAGGATAGGATATTCTGCTTTTCAATAACCACTGCTGTGATAATGGCAGCTGATGCAACGAATTTGTTCATGCCCATGCCTGAAGCGCAATCAGCAATTTCTTTGCGGAGCAATGGATCATCAACAATTACAAACTTCCATGGCTGTGAATTGTTTGCCGAAGGCGACAATCTTGCCGTCTCAAGACATTGTATCAATTTTTCTTTTTCAACCGGGGTATCCGTGTATTTACGGTCACTTTGGCGAATTTTTGCTAGCTCCTTAAATTCCATAAATTAAATTTAATGCAAGATAATAAGAAAAATCAAAAACCACTTTCAACCAAATTTTAAATATCAGTCAGTGAAAGCATATTTCGTTACATCTCAAATATAAAATCTACGAAGCCTACAAGGAAAATTGGTTGATGACCCCATGTGTGTAAAGAAACATGGCTCACTTGAAGTAGTGGTACATATAAGTGGCAGTATAAAAAACCCCTTACAAGACAAACCTGTAAGGGGAAAAATAATATTTTGTGGGCCCACCTGGACTTGAACCAGGGACCACCTGATTATGAGTCAGGTGCTCTAACCGACTGAGCTATAGGCCCGGTAATCACTTATTTCAGTGATTGGGATTGCAAATGTACAAAAGAGTACTATATATTCAACAATTGAAATCATTTTTTTCAACTTTTAACAGTATCCTACTAATGAAACATTTAGGCTTATCTTTGTTTCATAGGAAATGCTAAAAAAAACCAGATGAATTATCCCGACTTGAATGGAATTCGAAATATTATCTTCGATTTTGGCCGTGTATTGCTGAATATTGATATACCAAAATCGCAGAAAGCGCTTGCTGATCTTGGCTTTGTTACAGGTGTTAAAACCCGCAAAGAGAAGGATGATATGGCTGTCATTCTTTATGAAAGTGGTAAAATCTCTTCGGATGATTTTATAAAATTGATTCAGTCAGCCATTGAAGATAAAAGCATTCCTGAGAAAAAGATTATTGAAGCATGGAATGAAATGCTGCTAGATTTTCCTGAAAATCACATACTTACCTTAAGAAAACTTAAGAAGCAGTACAATTTATTTTTACTATCAAACAGTAATGAGATTCATTTTGAAAAATACACTAATGACTTCAGGATTCGCTATGGATTCGAAATGTCAACATTGTTTGATAAAATGTGGTTCTCACACAATATTGGCACTGTGAAGCCTGATCCGGCCATTTTTGAGTTCATTTTAGATGATGGGAAATTAGACCCTTCTGAGACTTTATTTATTGACGACACGCTTATGCATGTTGAAGCGGCCCGTAAAGCAGGCATAAGGTCATATCATCTTAAAGGAGACACAGATGTGAGTGATATTTTTAATGTTTAGTTGATGTTATTGATGAAGAAATAGTAACCGAAAGGTTGGTGGCAAAAAACCAGATAAAAAAGAACCGACTCATTTAAAGTCGGTTCTTTTTGAATATAACTCATCTTCTGTAATTAATTAAATATAAGAATAGTGCCCGAAAAGGCATCCTTATTACTTAATCACTGAAACTTTACGTGAAATAACATTATTACCAACAGTCAGCTTTAACACATACATTCCATTGGTGAGAGTATTGCTTTGAACAGTGATTGAGTTTTTACCAGCCGGTAAATCACTCTCTTTTACACTGTAAACCAATTTTCCAAACATATCATACACATCAACTTTAGCTTTTGAAGCCTGATTGAGGGTAAAGTCGATTTTGGTGAAATCGCCGGCAGGATTTGGATAAACAGTGACAGCCTTATCGAACAGACCTGACTCAACTCCAACCCATGAGCTTATAACATTCTCAGCATTTAAAATTTCTTTAGTTTCTGAATCAAGGAGGAATCCAATTACATGCAGATTATCATAATTCCAGGTAGCAGGTAACACGTAAGAATAATGATAACTTACAGTTTCGCCAGCTGCAATGGTAGCAGGTAAACTGTTTGGTGTTCCATAAGGTGTGTCAAGAATTTTACGGGCTACGTGATCATAAACCATCTGAGCGGCAGGAACCGGATTTGGTAAATT
>JAEYSM010000088.1 GCA_023434665.1 Bacteroidota bacterium
GAGCACTCACGTTCAAACAGGTGAATCGTATTGCCATGCTTATCGGCCAGAATCTGGAACTCGATATGATGTGGCGAATCGATATACTTTTCAATATACACTGCATCATCACCAAAAGCATTACGCGCTTCAGATTGTGCCATACGCAGAGAACTCAGAATATCTTCAGCATGGCGGACAAGGCGCATACCTTTGCCACCTCCCCCGGCAGTAGCTTTAATCATCACCGGAAGGCCGATTTCTTCAATAATCTTAAGGGCTTCCGATTCGTCGTGTATTTTATCAACCGTTCCTGGGACAACCGGCACACCCGCTGCCATCATTGTCTTACGGGCAGTGATTTTATCGCCCATCATCCTTATTGAATGAGGGGAAGGACCGATGAAAATGATACCTTCACGTTCACATCTTTCGGAGAATGCGGCATTTTCAGAGAGAAACCCATACCCTGGATGAATTGCATCGGCTTTAGCCAGTTTAGCAGCTTCAATAATCCTGTCGATGTTTAAATAACTGATTGTAGAAGATGGGGGACCAATATTGAAAGCCTGATCGGCATATCTGACATGCATTGACGAACGGTCGGCATCCGAAAAAACTGCCACGGTCTGCAAGCCCATTTCGCGGCACGATCTCATGATCCTTACGGCGATTTCCCCACGGTTCGCGACAAGAACTTTACGTATCATAGAAAAAATTAATTGACAATTAACACGATACGCATTGAAATGTTTAACGAAGCTGATTCAGGTTTATTGGCGCCAGTAAAATGCCTTACAAAATTTTAACACCTACCCGATCTATATGGTCTTTTAACTCGGTAGTCTTTATGACGTTATAGTCAACCAGATCAAAAAAGTATGGGAGTGAAAGTTGCCTGTCTATCATAACTTCTTTCGAAAAATAACATAAAGCTCCTTTAAAACAGGGAAATACTTATCCCTAATCAGATTTTCCACTTGCGCTGCTTTGTCTTCATCATATGTATGAGCAGTAAGATTTGTATCAAGCAATAGTTCCATCCAGGAATGCCCATCAAAGATAAGTCCTGATTCAAATGATTGTTTTATCGCCGATCGGGGGGACTTAATATCAGTAAAGCCCTGATATTCAAGATAATCTTTCATTAATTTCCATGCTAACTCATAAGTAACCTCGAAAAACTGAATGATACCGGCTTTTTGAAAAATATCCGGATGTGAAATTTTCAGGGCGGTTTCCAAATGATTAATTGATTTCTCAAAATTGATAAAGCGCTGTTTCCAACGGATATCTTCGTTCATAGAAAGATTAAATAACAGTGATTAAAACTTACCACAAATATCAGACATATTTAAAGAACAGATGTAATTTTAAAGTTCGTCAAAATTAATCCATGCTGGGGCATTGTTTACCATAACAAAGTTGGAGATAAAATCGGTACGTTTGATTAAATTCTTCGCGTAAATTACATCCTGCCGTAGTTTATTGTCAGCAGCATCATAATAGTAGTCGAGTTTACTGTCTCTCAGGAATAATATTTCAGTCGGTAAATTTAAATGATTGTTGCTGAAACTGCCTTTACGATATAGTAAATCCCAGAAACAACTCACAAAATAATATCTTAACAGGTACCAACTCTAGGTCAACTCTCAGTCAACCCTAAGTCAACTCTCAGTCAACTCTAGGTTTTACCTATAGTTAACCGAGGCTTGGGTTACTGTTAGCTTATTTTTATCTCAGGTTTTGCATTACTGAATATAAAATTCCTTAGTGAATCCCAGGAACGTTAGGAAAGACCGTCTGAAATTCACATCTATTATCTCCCTGAATGTTCTTAGTGAGTTGTTGCATCAGATGACCTAAAGACCAATAATTAAAAATAAATGTTGGGAATATGAGTACCGGGGTAGTACCATATTCCCAACATAATCACCACCGCTAACTAAACGGGTGTCAGAGCGCAAACATTAATTCATGAACTTAAACTAAACTGAATCATTATTTTTTAATTACCTGAATTGTTTTTACAAAACCTGTGTTTTCAATAATTCTCACTAAATACAATCCCGAACTCAGATCAGATATATCAATTATTGCGTGATTTGTATCGGGCGAAACAGGAGTTAATACAGGTTGCCCTAAAGTATTATATACTATAATCGTGCTGATATTCTTCCCTTCTATATTCAAAAGAGTGCTGGCAGGATTTGGGTAAATTAATAGTTCATCCAAATTATGTTCATTTATTCCAACCAATGTTACACATGCTTCATTTGAATGTTGTGATTCGCAGTCGGTATAAACTCCGGTTGCAGTGTAACAATGAGTTCCATTGGCGTTCTCAGTGTATTGATAAGAATTTGTTTGCAGATTCTCTGCAAGTAAAATTCCATTTTTATACAAATTATACCCCTGGAAATTGGATGGCGCTTTACCATACCATAAAGGTTCTTTAGCTACTAAAGGAGCATCAAGATAACTCAATGAAATCTTAGCAAATTCATCTGATGGTTGATGGTTAGGAAGTTCATTATCTGCAATGACAGCAAAGGATTTCACTGCACCCTCTGTTCCAATGGCTCTGATCATTCCGTTATATGGGAATCCTGAATCCTCCCATTTCGACCATGTGCCGGTGGTATAATCTCCCGCATAATAATGTGTGCCGTTCTGATAAATATACGGTTCACCAATACCATCATCAGTCCCAAGTCCTACAAATCCATTGTAAGCAACACCCAGGAAGAAACCATTAGGTGCATTCACCGGATTTTCCAGCTCATATACATTCCATATACCGTCGGTGTTATTTACACTTTCTGTAAATAAAACATCATTACTGTTTGGACTACCATCAGGATTTAAACCGATTATATAGATTTGAATAACATCATGTGGTCCACCACCATCAGGGGCATCACTTAGTAACCAACTCATTTCTGTTATTGTAGCCGGTGTATTATGTGCAGCTCCAACAACTCCGGCTATTGTACCGGTCTGGAATCCCAGTTGAGCAGTTCTTACATTATCATCATACCTGAATTCAGTGCTTGTTTCAGGATCCCATGAAATTGTAACTACTCTTTCATCAACTTCAGCTGTAAGATCCTGAGGTACAGGACAATCACCACTTATTGTGATGCAAGCTTCGTTTGAGGGTTCTGACTCACATTCTGTATATACTCCAGTAGCTGTGTAACAGTGCTCACCTGAGGCTGTTTCAGTATATTGATATGTGTTGGTCTGCAAATTTGAAACTAACAATTCACCATCTTTATAGAGATTGTAGCCTGAAAAATCCATTGAACTTCTATTGTTCCATTGAGGTTCTCCGGCAACAACAGGCTCTGAAAGTTGACTTCCGACAATTTGAGCAGTCTCAATTCCGCTATTCCTGGCAACTGATGATGACATACCAGAAGCCGAAAGCCTTCCATCATAATTTACTGCATACGATTTAACAGCGCCCTCAGTTCCGATTGCTCTTATCATTCCATTGACGGCAAACCCTGAAGCTTCCCATTTTGACCAGGTGCCCGAATTGTAATCACCAATGAAGTAATGAGTGTTGTTTTGATAAATATAAGGATCACCTATTCCATCATCAGTACCCAATCCTGCAAAACCCTCATAAGCCACACCAAGGAAGAAACCATCAGGGGCATTAACCGGAGCAGGAAGCTCATGTACATTCCAGATTCCGTCAGTATTACTTACACTTGCGGTATAAAGTAAGTCGGCACTATTAGGTGTACCATCGGCTTTCAAGCCAAATATATATAACTGGATAGTTTCATGAGGACCGCCTCCGTCAGGAGCATCACTCAAGAGCCAACTCATTTCAGTAAGAACAGCCGGTGTATCATGGGCGGCTCCCAATACCCCGTTTATTGTACCACTCTGGAAACCAAGTTGTCCGGTTCTTACATTGTCATCATACCTGAACTCGGTATTTTCTTCAGGATCCCATGATACGGTAACCTGATTATTTTCACCAAGAATTGCGGTAAGGTCCTGAGGAACGGGGCAGTTCAATGTAGTTACTGAGACATTTACCTCATTCGAAGCTCCCGATTCGCAACCGTCATTCCACAAAGCAGTCACGTAATAATCATACTCACCAATAGCTACTTCCGTGTCGTTGTAAAAATTATTGATTACAGGATTAGTGTTTATCTTAACATCGTCACGATATATGTTAAATCCGGTTACCAATAAAGGTTCTGTATATTCTCTTGATCCATCAACCGGTTCAACCAGCCCCCTGATACTCCAGTTAAAAGTAAGGTTCGGAGCAGCTTCAATAAGTGTCTGCCATCCCTGATTGGCAAGGTTAATCATGTTACCCTTACCATTAACATGCGGACCTGCATCAACACCTGCAGGATGACCTGTGGTTGTGTTGCAGCGAACTCCTATCCATAATTCAATGTCAGGGTCAATATAAACCGGTGAATTCAGAATTACTTCATTCCATGCACCGATTACCGGATTAGCAACTGCCTGTTCAATTATTAAAGTTTCAGGACCTGCAATGCTTCCACCTGTCCAGATTTTAATAGAGTATTCACAATTCGCTTCTTTAGGTACAAAAGCCACCCTGGTGATAAAATGGTTGTCAAATGATGTCAGATCAACGGGTTCGAACCTTTGAGCAACATCAAAATCAACAGGTCCACCGGTTCCCACGCTATTGTTATCGTAATCACCATCCCAGTGTAACCAGTCATCATTAAAGTTTATTACAGGCGCATCCCAAACAAGGTTAACAGTATTTCCATTTACATTTGATGCCAGGTTTTGAGGAGTACCACACTCAAATGCACTCATTGTTAAGTCAATAGTCATATCCTGGTTAACTGTAACTTCCTGAAGTATTCTGTTATAGCCGGGTTTTGTGACCGTATATTGATAAGTGCCGGGTTCAAGGTCGAACTCTGCAGTGCCATTTGCGTCAGTGCTTTCAACAACAGAATTAACTGTTATTAATGCATCCTGTATTGCAGTATTCTCATCGTCAGTAACTTCAAAAATTACCGATTTTATCATGTTGATTGTCACATCAAAAGTCAAAGGGTTTGAAGCAACGATGAACGAACCTGTCACCTCAGCATAGCCCTCTTTAGTAATGCGATATGAGTAACTGCCGGGGTAAAGCGTCAGGTTAGCTGCGCCGCCGGATGTAAATGCTGAGAAAATGACATTGCTTTGGTACAAAACCTCAACTAACGCGTTATCTACAGGAGCATTATTCTCGTCCACAATATTAAATTCTACCGGAGTTCCTTCGGGAAGTGTAAATTCTATTTCATACAAATCAGATGTACCGGTGTGGAAAACTCCTTGTAATCCTGCTGTATAAATTCCGGGGTTCAGATCTGTAAACATATAATTGTTTACATCCACTCCTTCAGCAACTAGATCACCATCAAGAAATACGTTATAACCCTGACCCGGTATAGCTCCATCAGTATGTATTCCAACCGACAGATCGTCAATCAGTAAAGCAAATCCTGTATAGTTATGCTTTATAGCTACATACTTAGCTTCGGCAGGAATTACATAACTATATTGCTGCCAATAAATACCTGTAGTTACAGAACCAGTAGTGAATGTGAAATCAGATGTTGCTGTTCCTGTGGTTGAGTAACCAACCTGGAAAGTCTCAAGTCCATAGGTTTCGGTAATTGACCGTGCATAGAAAGAGAATGTAAATGGACGTGTGTGATTCTGTTCTTCACTTATAATCCAATTGGCGGTATTACCATCGAGGCTGGCAAATCCGGCTAAATACTGGTTACCTGATCTTGCACCCCAATAAGCTTCAGACAATGGTGGATTTGTCATTGTACGATTCATAACAATGAATGACATTGGTTCACCCAGATGTGGAAAAGAAACAGCAGCCGGATAATTTGTAGCCTTACCATCCTGGTCGAACATTGTCCAGTTCTCGAGATTATCAATTGCAAACGCGGTCTGTGCTTCAAGGTTATCAGTAAACGGTTCTTGATTCCATATGAATAATGCTTGTCCAAGCTGCTGTCCTTCGGTTAATACTTCATAGTCAAACGGTTCATCAATCCTTTCCTCTATAGTAATGGATAGTGAATAAGAATTTTCAGGCATATCAAGATTAACATTTTCCTGTATAAAATCGATAAAGCCTACATGCTCGACATATAAATTGTAGTTTCCTTTCAAAATACCGGTAAAAGACGCTAATCCCGACTCATTGGCAATACTGCTGTACGTTTCATAGCCACCAATTTGCTGAAGAACTATCTGTGCACCCTCCGATAAAGTTTGGATTCCGGTATTATTGTTAACAGTAAGTTGCAGAGCCAGACGCATATCTTTTTCTATATAGTTGGAGACTGACTTTGGTGACAATACACCGTTTGAATATTCAGCATCAACAGCATATTGATATATACCATAACTCAATGAAGAAAAAGTATTATCAAGGTAGGATATTCCCACTACCGGATATGTATTAATCTTAGTCCAATCAGTCTCTGAAGAAATTCTTCTGTAAACATTATAATGTTGGAAGGCACGGTTTTCACTTTCCGGAACATTAATTTCAGCTTCGCGACAGATTGTTACAAGGGGACTTTCAAGTTCAATGGTGGTATATAATTCTCCTGAGTTATTGTCGTAAACCGTGTTTTCACCGGCGGCTCGTGTAGCATGCGGATGGTTAACTTCCACCAGATATGATCCGGTTGATTTCATACCATCAAGAGGTTCGCCTGAAGTAAGACCGGCAGCTCTTACAAAGATGTTTCCGTGCAAAGGAGGCGAAGTAGCATTTTCGAGTGGATTATAGGAACCAAGGCCATTACTCCATTGTGTGCGTGGCGTAAATTCATAAGGTTCTCCTACTCCGTCATCATAAGCAAGCAAAGTATAATTATTATAACCCGAAATACCAAAAAAGAACCCATTAGGAGCCTCTACCGGAGTTGGAAGTGTATAAGTGTTCCATTCAAGATTATTGCTAACGTTCGGTGCAGTAAATAATACATCTGAAGGATTCGGCGAACCATCAGGATTAAGTCCTAAAATTGTCAGCATTACCTCATCTGAGGAAGCGTAGTTTTCTGATTCATAGGTGTACCATTGCACTGTTTGTACTTCTGCATTGTACTTCCATGCTGAGCCACCAACAATTTCGGGAGTGCCGGGGGTAATCAGAACTCCTCTTGCAACACCGTCATCATATCTGAAAGTAATAGGATAAGGTTCTCCCGCAGCATACCATGTAATATGTGCATTCCCTCCGGCATCGATAACGTTCACCAGGTTAGGCACCGGAGTTACTTCTAAAATTGTTATCGGGGGAACTGTGTATGCAGTTCCCGGAACTGTTATAGTACTATTATAAGTCTGATATCCTGAGAGCTCAATTTCAATTTCATAAGAGTCATTACCCCATACTGATGGAAAACTAAACTGGCCTGACGCATTGGTGGTTGCCACATAGGTGTCGTCGCCAACAATTGTCACCGTTGCATTGGCTGCCGCTGTCTGGGTGTCGCTCTTTAAAACTGAACCTGTAACAGCAACCTGTGGACGGGTTTCCAATAATGCAGTTCCCATATTCAGGTTACCATTTGCAGCGAGGTTTACCTCCGCATAAGTATAATCATTATATCCATATTTGCTAATGGTAATTGTAAGATTGTTACCCGCCATTGCATAAGGAAGCGAATATTCTCCTGATGAGTTGGTAAATGTGCGTGCTACCACATCAGGGAACTCAGGATTAGTAATTTCCACAAGAGCACCATCGGCAGGTTGATTATTTGACTGATATCGTACGATACCTGTTATAGAGCCCAGACCTGAGCCTGTTTCGAATAATAATGTTGTGTAAGGATATTGCGTAACATAACCAAGTTGTGTGGGGTTCTCGGGATCAAATGAACCATTCCATGATTCATAAGCAGTTCGGTTAATATAACTATCAGGATCCATTACCGACCATCTGGCACCGGAACTGTATGTATTTCCATCATAATAATAAACGGTAATCACGAGGTTTCCACCACCGGTATACACATATGGATTAGTAAGATCAATGTCATATCGGCCATTCCCTGCATTGAAATCGAGTTTTCCATCAAACACGAGTTGCATTTGAGAAGCAGGCACGAATGTGTTGAGTGATGTTTGAGATGTCTCTCCAATCCATATTTTTATTTTCCTTTGAGGAAGATTATCGGGGAATGAACGGTAATAAGAGAGTCGCTCAATAATACCTCCAGTGTTGATCTCTGTTTTGAGATACATTGTTTGAGAAAGACTTTTATTAATCCATGAATCAGTAAAGTTAATCGGATAATAGGCACTCTGAGTCGGATTATTCAGTGGGAAAGTCCCAATGTTTACTATTTCAATAGTAGGACTAAAAATTTCGATTGTCGATAATGGACTGAAATTATTCACCTGATCCTCATCAGCTGACCATAAAAGTTTAGCATAAACATTATAAATACCGGTAGAAGTGAAAGTAACCGGAACAACAGCAGTAGACAATTCTCCAGCCTCAATAGCTTCGCCTGCTATTTGTCCGAGTATAGTTTCTGTGCCGTCAATATTTGCGCAAATTTGTACCTGATATACTCCTGCAGCAATATCATCGAACCCATAATTAGCATAATCTACACTAAAATCAATTGCATCATCCTGAAATCCCAGTTGAGTGGAAGGAGTCATCTGAAACATCATTAAGTCTTTGTCCTTTTTGTTTAAAGGCGAGCCAAGAACATCATCCACAACACCAGGCCAACTCCACTTACCATTAAACTGAATGGCCATGTAATAAAATTGTCCGTTTGCTACACCATGCTCAGACAGATCATAGCTCATTTGAGTATAAGTCATTTCAGGATCAGTAATCTGATCAATTATAGTGAAATCCGAAGGGTCGTTACCGGTAACAGAGTAACCTACTTTCCAAACCTGATTAGCCTGATTTGCAAGACG
>JAEYSM010000048.1 GCA_023434665.1 Bacteroidota bacterium
CCATCAGTCCTTATTACTCCCATAGGAAGTTGTGATCCTGTGAATACAACTGGTTTACCCAGATTTTCAAGCATAAAACTCAACATGGAAGCAGAGTATGCCATGGTATCAGTCCCATGAAGGACCACAAATCCTTCGTAATCATGGTAATTATTCTCTATTACCTCAGCAAGGCGAATCCAGAATGCCGGTTTTACGTTTGAACTGTCGATCAATGGATCGAAGCTGTGACTATGAATAACACAATGCAGTTTCTCGAGAATTGGAATATGCTTGTATAAAGTGTCGAAATTGAAAGGTTTAAGCGCCCCGGTATCTGGGTCTTTTAGCATACCGATGGTACCACCGGTATAAATTACCAGGATCCTGGGAACTTGTTGTACTTTACTCATTATTTAGTTGTTTAATGGGGCGCTGATACTATCACTGGTCTAATTTAAATAATTTATAAGCGTTTTGGCTAGTGACTTCTGCAATTTTTTCTATATCAGTTTCCATTATTTCGGCCACTTTTCGGGCTATTAATGGAATGTATGAAGGTTCGTTGCGTTTGCCACGAAAAGGCACCGGAGCCAAAAAAGGGGCATCAGTCTCGAATACAAGATGCTGTAAGTCGATATGCGTAAGTGTTTCCTGCATCTTATTGTTCTTGAATGTAACTACACCGCCAATGCCTAGACTGAAATTATATTTGATTGCCTGTACAGCTTGTTCAGTAGATCCTGAAAAGCAGTGAAATATACCATAAAGACTGCTTTTATTCACGTCCTTCAGGATTCTGATCACTTCATTGAACGATTCTCTGATATGAACAATCAGCGGCAGGTCGTGTGCCAATGCCAGGTCGATATGATGTCTGAAAACAAATTCCTGTTCAACCGTAAATGTTTTATCCCAGTAATGGTCAATCCCACATTCACCTATGCCATAAAATTTCCTGTCATTCAGCCACTGTTCCACAATAGCCAGTTCATCAAGATAATTTGCTTTCACTGATGTGGGATGGAGTCCAATCATCGGCAAACAGTTTTCGGGATATTTATCTGCTAATGCCAGCATATCACCGATACTGGAACTATCGATGTTGGGTAGTAAAAATTTATTTACACCCGATTGTATGGCATCTGAGATAACTTTATCGCGGTCATCATTGAATTCATCCAGATAAAGGTGGGTATGTGTATCAACAAAATTCATTTTACAAAGGTACTAAATGGGATTATTGAATGAATACATACAGGATTAATGTATTTTTGTACTAAGAATCAATACTATGCCAGTCAAACTCCTTATAATCCGTTTTAGTTCAATTGGCGATATCGTTCTCACTACACCTGTAATTCGCTGTATCTTCCAGCAGGTGAAAGAAGTTGAAGTGCACTTTCTTACTAAAAAACGCTTTGCTTCAATCATTGAAAGCAATCCATATATCAGCAAAGTATATACTATTGAAAGCAGAGTTAGTGAGGTTATTAACGACCTGAAGAAGGAAAAGTACGATCACATTATTGATCTGCATAAAAATTTGCGTTCAGGTTTAGTGCTCACAAACCTCTTAAAGCCTTATACGGCATTTAACAAGTTGAATTTCGAAAAGTGGCTCATGGTTAAGTTTAAGATCAACAGGCTGCCAAATGTCCATATTGTCGATCGCTACATGCAGGCTGCTTCATTTTTAGGGATTTCTATTGATAATAAAGGTCTTGATTTTTTTATTCCTGAGTCTGAGGAGGTTAGTTTTGACGGTCCTCTTTCAATCCTCAAGCAAGGATATATAGCGGTTGTGATAGGTGGTAACCATAAAACTAAAATTTTACCAGCCGAAATTGTCACAGATATTGTATTGCAACTTAATCATCCTGTTGCTATCCTTGGGGGAAAGGAAGATATGGAGCGCGGAAGTTTTATTGAAAGAAACTCAAATGGTAAAGCTGTAAATCTTTGTGGAACATACTCATTGATGGAATCTGCTTCTTTGGTCAAACAATCCCTTGCTGTATTGACTAATGACACAGGCCTTATGCATATAGCTGCTGCATTCAATAAGCCTATAGCTTCTGTGTGGGGAAATACCATTCCTGAATTTGGTATGTACCCGTATGTGCGAACAGGCACCCCGGTTTTAATCGCCCAGGTAAATGATCTCAAATGCCGCCCTTGTAGCAAATTGGGTTATCCGGAATGTCCTTTAAAGCACTTTAAGTGCATGAAGGATCAAAACCGGGAAGAGATAGTTTCTTTCCTTAATAGTGTGGTTTAGATAGGAGCCCAAATATGGACATCCTATGATGAAAAGTGTTGAGACACGTTAGTCGATAAGCGAAAAGCTCTCAAACATGGATCTTACATTAAGATTAATTGTAACACGATCTACTTCGTCTTCGATTCAACTTCGATATCGATCTACACCATAACCGATATTTTTGCAGATCAAGCCCGTTTCGATACCGCAAGTGGTGTAGATCAAGGTTGAATCAATATATAGTTCAGTGGTCAGCAATCAGCAGTAAGCTTTCAGACATGGAGCAGTCAGCAGTCAGTTAAGAACCTGGAACAATTTTACAAGTATGGGTTATGCTTTCGCTCTATTCCTATTTCAGTCTTTGGTCCATGGCCGGGATACACTGTATAGTCATCATTTAGTGTATATAGCTTTTCGGTAATACCCTTTTTTAAGATGTCATAATCGCCGGTTGGAAGGTCAGTTCGGCCAATGCTTCCGTAAAAAAGCACATCGCCTGCAATTACAAATTTCTGTTCATGATTTACCAGGCAAATACTGCCATCTGCATGACCGGGTACGTAAACCACTTCAAGTACTGAATTCCCAAACTTTAACTTTTCGCCTTCTTCAGTAAAAATTTCCGGTTCAACCACTTTATTGGCGGGTAATCCGAACTCATACCCCATCTTTTTATTCTGCCAGAAAAGATTTCCTTCTGCATGAGCAATCGCTGACAATCCCCATCTATGCTTTACAAATCCAACACCCAGGATATGATCTATGTGGTAGTGGGTTATGATTTGAGATACAGGTTTCAGCGACTGTTCAATAATGTAATCCTCAAGTTCCTTTTCTTCCGAAGAATTGCTGCAACCCGGGTCAATTATAACGCACTCTTTTGTTTCATCTGATAATATGTATGTGTTGACCGAAAAAAGATTGAATGTTAGGATTTTTACTGTAATCATCGCGACAAGCTATTTGTTTGGAATGCAAATTTATAAATGTATTTATTAACACAACAGCCTGCTAATTTGTTAAGTTCTTTGCCACCTAATAAATTATATAGTAAATTAGCATACTTTAAAGTACCAAGATGCACGAGCCAAGCTTCACACCGAAATATTTGAAAACCAGCAGAATTATTCTTTTTCTGATAGTTTCGTCATTTTTGGTTCCCCTGGCATCGAATGCACAATTTTATAATGGTTCGCAAATGCCCTTTGGCAAAAGTCGTGTTCAGTATGGCGAATTCCTGTGGATGTACTATGAACTTCCTGAATACGATATCTATTATTACCTAAATGGGAAAGAGCTGGCAAATTACACAGCACGCTTTGCTCAAAAAGTCTCGCCCGAAATTGAGGCCCTTCTCGACAACCGGTACAGTGACAAAATACAGTTCATAATCTTTAATTCGCTTACCGACCTGAAGCAAAGTAATATTGGGTTATTAAATGAACAACAGTATAACATTGGTGGAATAACGCATATTATTGGCAATAAGGTGTTCGTGTATTTCGATGGAAACTATCATAGTTTCGAAAAGCAGTTGAAAGCAGGAATGGCCAGGGTACTGATAGATCAGACAATTTATGGGGGTTCTCTGGGACGACAAATAACCAATTCAACTGTCATGAACATGCCCTCATGGTTCATTGATGGACTGGTTTCATATATTTCGGAAGACTGGAATACTGAAATTGACAATTATGTGAGAGAGGGAGTGCTCACAGGAAGATACAGGAAATTTAACCACCTAACCGGAGATGATGCCGTTTATGCAGGGCACTCAATATGGAAGTACATTGCCGAAAAATATGGTCAGCAGGCCATTCCTAATATAGTGTATTTGGCCCGCATGAGTCGTAATGTTGAGACAGGTTTTCTGTATGTGCTCAATATCTCATTCAAAAATCTACTGAAGGAATGGTACGCCCAATTAAAAACAGAGTATGAGACTAGTCTTGACCGTCAGGACCTGCCGGCTCATAATGTTAAAAAGAAGCTTAAGAAGGATGTAATAAATGATCAGGTAAAAATTGACCCAACCGGGAGATACGCTGCATGGGTCAGCAACCAGGCAGGTCAGACAAAAGTATGGTTGTATGATAACATCAATAATAAAGCACGAAGAATTTACCGTCAGGGAGTTAGACTTGATGAAAAAGTTGATTTAACATACCCGATTATTGATTTTCATCCGAACGGGAGTATTGTTTCGGTTATTACAGAAAGGAAAGGACTCATCTGGTTGAACCAGATTGATGTGAACACCCGAAAGAATCTAAAACAGAATATTTTTGGTTACCAGAAGATTTTATCAATGTCATACTCACCCGATGGCAGAAGTCTTGCTTTTTCAGCCATCAGGCGTGGACAGAGTGACCTTTATGTATTCAATATTGCCTCAGGATCTTCAGAACAGCTGACTAAAGACTTTTATAATGACCTTAATCCGGCATTCATTAATAATGGAAAGGAAATTATCTTCAGTTCAAATCGGACTAATGACACACTTGAAGATGAACCGGTGCTAAAAATGCCCGGTCTTCCCCAGACTCATGACCTCTTTATTTACAATTTTGCAAAGAAAGGGAAAGTACTCCGAAGAGTTACCGATACCCCCAATGCAAATGAATATCTGGCTATGGAGTATGAGCCGGGATTTATAACTTATGTGGGCGATCAGAACGGTATAAACAACCGGTACATTGCCCGGCTCGACAGTGTTATCACCCATGTAGATACAACAACCCACTACCGTTATTTCACCCGTAATTTCCTGGCAACCAATTATCCCCGCAATATATTCAGCCAGGATGTTTCTGCACGTTCAGGAAAAATTGCTGAGATCATTCATGAGGGTCAGAAATGGCCTGTTTCGATACGCGAAAAAGTACCCGCTTCAGGGATTCAGGGTCTTACAGTAAAGAATACTCCCTTTATGGAACAAAGGCTTTCGTTACTTGAAAAGAAACAACAAGAAGAATCAGTTACTGTTCCGGTAAGGCCATTGCCACGATTTATCAATGTATACAGGGATGAACCGGCAGATGAAGAGGAAGATTCCGATAGCCAGTCTTTACCAACTGAGAGGCCACTTGTTGTGAAAGATACTACCACCGATGGATTTGAGCCTCCTAAAGCCAGGAATTACAATGTGGAATACATGATCAATGAGTTGGTTAATCAGCTCGATTTCTCTTTCCTAAGTGCATCATACCAACCATTTTCAGGAGGTACAGGCCCAATATTCCTTCAGCCTGGATTGAACGCGTTCTTTAAAATTGGCATGACTGATCTCCTTGAAGATTATAGAATAGTGGCGGGGGTGAGGCTCGACTTTAACCTGGTGAATAATGAATACGTCATTAGCATAGCCAATCTTAAGCACAGGCTCGATCGTGAGATATATTTCCACAGGCAATCAATAGAGCAGGCCGGAATATATTCAATTGTCAGGTACCGGATACATGAGCTTCATTATATACTTAAGTATCCTTTTAACCCTCTTATCAGCATTAAAGGAACCGCTTCAGTGCGAAAAGACAGGGCCATTTTTATGTCAACCGATCAGTACAATCTGCGTGAACCAGATATCAATAGATACTGGGTTTCGGGAAAACTCGACCTGACATACGATGGAACCCGATCATTAGGACTTAATCTTTTTGACGGATTGCGTTTTAAGGTTTTCGGTGAGTATTATCATCAGATTGAGGGGGATAACAGGAATACCAATATGGTAGTTCTTGGATTCGATATTCGTCATTACCTTCCAATTCACCGGTCACTTATCTGGGCAAATCGTTTTGCTACCAGTACATCATTCGGAAAGAGCAAACTCATATATTATATGGGGGGAGTTGACACATGGTTAGCACCTAAATTCACACGCGAAGCTCCGATTGATTATTCGCAAAACTATGCATATCAAACGCTTGCGACCAATATGAGGGGATTTAACCAGAATATAAGAAACGGTAATTCATTTGCTCTTATTAATAGTGAAATCCGGTTCCCTGTAATTAAATATTTAGCTAACCGACCACTTAAATCTGACTTCCTGAATAGTTTTCAGATAGTCGGTTTTGGTGATTTTGGAACCGTATGGACTGGGCCTAGTCCTTATTCTGATGAGAATGCCTTATTTACACGGACAATACAGCGTGGGTCCTTAAAGATCACTATCAGGGAACAGCGTGAACCTTTGGTAGGAGGTCTGGGTTTTGGTGCAAGAGCACGAATTCTTGGGTACTTTATCAGAGCTGATTATGCCTGGGGAATTGAAGATCTGGTTATAAGAGATCCCATTTTCTATATCTCATTAAGTCTTGATTTCTAATACCTGACAACCTATGTTTTCAAAAGTATTTGTTTTGATTATCAGCCTTCTGATATTCGTTACAGGTATGGCCCAGAATAATTATGTATTGGTCATACATGGAGGCGCCGGCAATATTTCAACCGAGGATATGGAACCTGACAGAGCCAGGGCCTATCACGATAAACTGAAAGAAGCCTTACGAGCCGGTGAGAGTATTCTGTCGAATGGTGGAGATGCTTTAGATGCCGTAATTGAATCGGTAAGGGTATTAGAAGACAGTCCTTTGTTTAATTCAGCTAAAGGAGCTGTATATAATGCCGAAGGAAAGCATGAGCTTGATGCATCTGTTATGGATGGTAAAACCGGAAAGGCCGGTGCTGTTGCCGGAACTTCCATCATTAAAAACCCAATCCTTGCAGCACGTCTGGTTATGGATTCTTCAAATCATGTTTTACTTTCCGGGAAAGGAGCGGACGAGTTTGCAAGATTATATGGACTGGACATAGTTGATAATTCATACTTCGATACAGAAAGGTCCTATCAGGAATATCTACGCGTAAAGCAAAGAACTTTGAGTGAAGGTCGCAAAGGAACTGTTGGAGCTGTTGCTTTGGATAAAAACGGTAATCTTGCCGCCGCAACATCAACCGGAGGAATGACTTTTAAACGCTATGGCCGAATCGGGGACTCACCAATCATAGGTGCAGGTACATATGCCAATAATGAGAGTTGCGCTGTTTCATGCACTGGTCATGGTGAATATTTTATCAGGAACTCGGTCGCTTATGATGTTTCAGCCCGGATGATTTATCTGAATGAAACGGTAGATCAGGCGGCAGGGTATATTATCAATAAAAAACTGAAAGAACAGGGAGGAACAGGTGGATTAATTGCAGTTGATAAAAATGGAAATATCTCAATGCCTTTTAACACAAAGGGAATGTTCAGAGGTTTTATCATTGAAGGTAATGAACCTGAGGTGATGGTTCGATAATAGTTTCAATCACACCCGGATTGCGATTGCTAAGAAGCAGGGAATGGAGCTGAGTGCTGAATTCTGAATTCTGAATTCGCAGTAATTGTATCGTGTTTAGTTTTATTGTTTATAACTTTTGGATAACTCCAGCCGGAGAGACTTGCACTTTTAGCTCCCAAATGTGCAACTTTGCAAACCACATTTGGAGTGAAAGAATTCTATTAATTATGGGGTCGATATAAAAAAAATTTCCATCAGATTTAAAATAATTATTCGGAAGAGAATTTTATTAATACCCATTACAATTGAGAAACAACTAATTAACCGATTATTGTTAATAAGTCGTTTCGAACTATCCGCGTTATTAATAGTTTTAAAATTAACTTTCATTCGAAATGGTTTCAGTGTCAGCTTTTAAGCCGATACAATTGATAATTAGCAAATAAGTATTTAAAACTAACCACAATAACCAAAACATGGAGAGCGATCTTTTCACGCAATTGGATGATATTACTACCTCTGGTGACAAGAGTAATACGAAAGATTACTATAATGAGATGCTTGAAAATAGGGTAAGACCGGCAAGGGATAAAGTGGAAGAGCAAAATAAAATTCAAAACAATCTGATGGAGCAAGCAATAGAGCAAAAGACTGAAGTGAAACCGATTCAATATACCGCCTATTCTGATAAAGAGATATTAGAGAAAGCCACTCAATATTTCGAAGGAGATACATTAGCCGCCAACGTGTGGATGAATAAATATGCCTTAAAAGACAGTGATGGAAATATTTATGAAAAGACTCCCGATGATATGCACTGGCGACTTGCATCAGAAATTGCACGTATCGAAAAGAAGTATCCGAACCCTGTAAGTCAGGAAGAGATTTTTGAAGTCTTCAAGAATTTTAAATACATAATTCCCCAGGGAAGCCCTATGGCTGGAATTGGCAATAATTTTCAGGTTTCATCACTCAGTAATTGCTTTGTAATTGGTGGCGACAGCAATTATGATTCGTATGGCGGCATAATGAAAATTGACCAGGAGCAGGTGCAACTGATGAAAAGAAGAGGTGGTGTGGGTCACGATCTTTCCCATATTCGTCCTTCCGGAAGCCCGGTTAAGAATAGTGCCCTGACTTCAACCGGTATAGTTCCATTTATGGAAAGATATTCGAACTCTACACGCGAGGTTGCTCAGGATGGACGACGGGGTGCATTAATGCTGACAATTTCGATCAAACATCCCGATGCTGAGAAGTTTATTGATGCCAAGCTTGAACAGGGTAAAGTAACCGGTGCCAATGTGTCGGTAAAGATAGACGATGAATTCATGCACGCCGTTAAAAATGGCTCTACCTACCGGCAACAGTACCCGATTAATTCGAATGATCCATTGAAGATTGCCGACATCGATGCACCTAAATTGTGGAATAAAATTATCCATAACGCATGGAGGTCAGCTGAACCCGGGGTTCTATTCTGGGATACGGTTACAAGAGAATCAGTCCCTGATTCTTATGCTGATCTGGGATTTAAAACCCTCTCAACAAATCCTTGCGGTGAAATTCCGTTGTGCCCTTATGACAGCTGTCGTCTTATAGCAATAAATCTCTTCAGTTATGTTGAGAATCCATTCACACCACAGGCCACCTTCAATTTTGAGCTTTTCAAAAAACATGCTGCCCTGGCATTAAGGATAATGGACGATATTATTGATCTTGAATGCGAAAAGATAGATGCCATTCTCGAAAAGGTTAAGAAGGACCCTGAAGAGGAGGAAATTAAACGGATTGAAAGAAAGCTTTGGGAAAACATCAAGGAAAAAACCCTGAAAGGTCGCCGTACCGGAATAGGTATAACTGCCGAGGGAGATATGCTTGCCGCTCTGGGTCTTCGTTATGGAACCGATGAGGCCACTAGCTTCTCAGTTGATGTGCACCGTACGCTTGCTGTTGAGGTTTACGGGGCAAGTGCCGATCTGGCAGGCGATAGAGGTCCTTTCCCTGTATTCGATATAGAACGAGAGAAGAATAATCCATTTATTCAGCGCTTGCGCGAAGCTTCTCCCGAAGTGTATGAGAAAATGAAGAGGCATGGTCGCCGGAATATCGCAATGCTTACCATAGCACCAACCGGTAGTGTAAGTATTTGCACCCAAACATCATCGGGCATTGAACCCGTATTCATGGTTAGCTACAAGCGCCGCAGAAAGGTAAATCCCAATGATAAGAATGTTAAAGTTTCATTGGTTGACCAGATGGGGGATTCATGGGAAGAATACAATGTGTTCCATCCTAAATTCTTCGATTGGCTCAAGATTAACGGTTATGATCCTGAAGAGGTTAAGTTATATAATGAAGAACAGCTTCAGCCAATCATTGAAAAATCTCCGTATCATAAGGCAACGAGCAACGACATCGACTGGGTACAGAAAGTCAGAATGCAGGGAGAAATACAAAAATGGGTTGACCATTCAATCAGTGTGACTGTTAACCTGCCTAAAGAAGCTACCGAGGAGTTGGTTAGTAAGGTTTATCTTACAGCCTGGGAAAGTGGTTGTAAGGGAATGACCATATATCGTGATGGCTCAAGAGATGGAGTTCTGGTTGGAAATGATAAGCCGGCTAAAGAAGAATCCCTATTCCGCGAAACCAAAGCACCACCTCGTCCTATTAAATTGGAAGCTGATATTGTACGTTTCCAAAACGATTACGAAAAGTGGATTGCCGTAATAGGGCTGCTCGACAATAAGCCTTATGAAATATTTACCGGTAAAGCCGAAGGGTTCTTTTTACCTCCATGGGTAAGTAAAGGATGGGTTATCAAGAGTAAAGACAATGAAAAATCAAGGTACGATTTTCAATTCCTTGATAAGGAGGGGTATAAGATTACTTTCGAAGGTCTTTCAAGATCTTTCAATAAAGAATACTGGAATTATGCAAAATTGATTTCAGGGATTTTACGCCATGGGATGCCACTTCCTTTCCTGGTAAACCTGATTGAAAATCTGACTTTCGATACGGACAGCATCAACACCTGGAAAAATGGGGTTGTAAGATCACTTAAAAAGTATATTCCTGATGGCACTAAGGCAGGCAGTAAAACCACATGTCAGGTTTGTGGATCAACCGAATTAATATATAAGGAAGGCTGCGTAACATGCAACAGTTGCGGTAACTCTAAATGCAGTTAGTGCATTGAGTTGTTACTTATCAGAGTTTCAGCTCATAGTTGGGTCAGAAATGGATTTTATGATGATCAAATATCTGGTTGTCGCGGAAATATCTTATTTTCTCAGCAATTAGCAGAAATATTTTAAGATCATTTTTTGTCAGCCAGGCAATTGCCTCGGGCTGATTATGGCATGCATCAGAAAGTAGTGCGAGAAAGAAATACTGGTTCTCATTTAGCCACCTGTATGCTTGTACATTATCGTCGATAGCACTATCGAGTGCTGCGTACTGTCTGAACCCATTCTTTAAAAGCCAATGAAATGCTTCCTCACTTCCTCTTATTGCTTTTGATAGGGCGGCAAGTTCAGGATACCCATTAGTTAGCAGCCATTGGAATATCTCTTCGTTGCCCGATATGGTTTCTCCAAATGCGACTAATATTTTAACAGGATAGTTAAGCATTTCTTCAAAATTAAATTTCAGACCGCCTTATCCCACAACATTTTAAACAGGAGAACCTATGATCAGGAATAAACTTCGGCTTCTATTTTGAGTTGTCTAACCTGTTGTGCAATCGCTTCGAGCTCATCATGGCTCACTTTTATTAATCCTTCTTCAGCCGTGGCCCTTGAAATGGAATAAATCATCACCAGTTCGGGTTCGATTTTTTTAAGATGCTTCAGCCAAAGGTCTATTTCTTCTTTTGTAGTATTATCAATCCGGTTATTATTATAAATGCCTCTGATAAACAATGTTTGGACAATCAGCTTTCCTTTAAATTCAACCAGATTTTTTACAATCTGTTCAATACGAATTGGAGAAGCAGGTCGGTTTATCAGCTGAAACATATGATCGCTGCCGGCATCAAGCTTTAAAACATTATTATCCACTTTGTTGAGAGCATCCCTTACTGATTCTTTATGAAGTCGGGTAGCATTTGAAAGCACGGTAACCTTGGTATTAGGGAAATATTTATCACGTAAAGTTATAGTCCGGTCAATAATCTCTGAAAAGCCGGGGTGTATTGTTGGTTCACCATTGCCGGCGTAAGTGATATTGTCGGGAATAACGCCTTTCTCCTTAATTTCTTTAAAGCGCGATTCTAAAGCATTCAATATATCGGGGGTACTGTATAGCTTTACTTTTTTTTCCTGGTCGATATCGGTAAGTCCACACTCACAATATATGCAGTTGAAGGAACAATACTTCATTATGTCGGGCAACAGGTTTATACCAAGGGAAACGCCAAACCGACGACTACTAACCGGACCGAATACAATTTCATTAAACAGGAAACCTGCCATGTCTGTTTTTATTTACAAAGTTACCCAAATATTCTATACTTTTGGAATACCAAACAAAAGAGATGACTTCGCTGAATGAAATAAAAGCACCTGTTGAGGAACATATTAAGGAATTTGAGAAACGATTCAGGAAATCAATGCGAAGCTCTGTTCCATTGCTTAACACCATAACAGGTTATATACTCAAAAGGAAAGGGAAGCAGATTCGTCCTCTTTTTGTTTTCCTGTCGGCTCAGACCTGTGGTGAAGTGAACGATTCAACATTTCGGGCAGCTTCACTGATAGAACTTTTGCACACGGCCACACTCGTGCACGATGATGTGGTTGATGATTCGAATAAAAGAAGAGGATACTTCTCACTCAATGCTTTATGGAAGAATAAAATAGCAGTTTTAATAGGTGATTATCTACTATCGAAGGGACTGTTGCTCTCACTTGACAACAATGAATTCGATTTGTTGAAAATAGTCGCAGAAGCTACCCGTGAGATGAGCGAAGGAGAGTTGTTGCAAATTGAGAAAGCACGGCGACTTGATATCCAGGAGGATATTTACTTTGAAATCATCAGAAAAAAGACCGCTTCACTAATAGCTTCTTGTTGCGCTGCCGGAGCTGCTTCGGTATGTAATGATACTTCACTCATCAACCGGATGCATAAGTTTGGTGAACTAACAGGTATAGCTTTTCAAATAAAAGATGATTTGTTTGATTACAACAGGACATTTAACATTGGTAAGCCTACCGGCATTGACATCAAAGAGAAAAAGATGACATTGCCTTTAATCTTCACACTTAATAAATCTTCCTTCATCCAGAAAAGAAGGATTATTTATACTGTTAAGAATCACAACCAGGACGAAAAAAAGGTACTCGAACTAATGGAGTTAGTGAGAGACACCGGTGGAATTGCTTATGCCGAGCAGAGAATGTATGAATATCGCGATAAGGCATTAGCGATTCTCGATAGTTTTGATGACTCTCCGGCAGTCAATTCATTAAGAGATTTAGTTGTCTTTACAACTGAAAGGAACAGTTAAGCAAAGGTTCTTAATTAATCAAGTTCTCCCTTTTTTAGAGTAAATGCAAAAGTAGTTCCTATACCGGGAGTGCTTCTTACATTAATCCGTTCGTTGTGAGCTTCAATTATGTGCTTAACAATAGCAAGACCTAACCCGGTGCCTCCTGAAGAATCATCAGTTCTGGAACGTGCTTTATCTGCGCGGTAAAACCGCTCAAAGATTCTTGAAAGGTCTACTGCCTCGATACCAGGTCCGTCATCAGTAACTTCCGTTAAAACATGCGTGTCCATGATATAAAAACTTATTCTGATGCGGCCGTTTGCATTTCCATACTTGATAGCATTGTCTATCAGGTTAATAAGTACATCTTTAATTCTTTCCCTGTCAGCTTTAACCGGATAAGAATAATCATAAGGATGCAGGAGGCTGAGACTCATATTTTTAGCCTTAGCTTTATCTGATATCAGATCCATTGCTTCACAGGCAAGTTCAACAATATCAAACCTCGATATTTCCAACTTGAGTTTTCCCGATTCTAATGCTGAAATCTTCATCAGGTCATCAATAATCATCACTATTCGGTCGAGGTTCTTTTCAGCTCTTATGAGGTACTGGCGGTTGATTTCAGGATCTTCCATAGCTCCCTCCAGCAATGTCATAATATATCCCTGCACATTAAATACCGGAGTTTTAAGTTCGTGAGTTATGTTTCCAAGGAATTCTCTCCTGTATTCCGCCATCTTTTTTAGTTCCTCAATTTCATGAGTTTTATCCTGTGACCATTTAAGTACTTCCTGGTTTACTTTATCGAGAGAACTCTTAGAGAAAGCTTTATCACCTGATTGAGGTAATTTGGTTGTACGAATAGTCTTGAATATAAGTCTGATTTTCTCAGCCAGGTAATTTCGTACTAAGTAATTTGCGACTATAAAAGAAAAGACACCTGAAAGCAGTCCTGCAAACAGAATGGCTGCAAATGGAATTGTAAACTGTGAATTTTGAGGGAATACCAGGTGGAATATTCCCCAAAATATAAGAATTACAAAGATTGTAACAAATAAAGACAGTTTAGAAGCTATCTTCTGAGGTTCATCAGGAGTTCTCTTCATACTTATAGCCGACCCCTTTTATGGTTTTTATATTATCCAATCCTATTTTTTCTCTGATTCTTCGAATATGTACATCAATAGTTCTTTCTCCCACAACTACATCAGTGCCCCACACGTGGGTGTATATCTCTTCGCGGGTAAATACCCTGTTAGGTTTTGAGGCAAGCAAAGCCAGCAGTTCGAATTCTTTTTTCGGAAGAGTAATTTCCTGTCCCTTAACAGTCACCAGATAACTTTCTTTATCGATATGGAGCTCAGAATTACTAACAATATTTATTGCATCGGCATTTTTTGCTCTGCGAAGCAGCGCTTTAACACGGCTGATCAATAAGCGGGGTTTAATTGGTTTAGTAATGTAATCATCGGCCCCGGCATCAAAACCTGCCAGTTGCGAGTATTCCTCTCCCCGGGCGGATAAAAAAACGATAATGGTATCTTCGTTACCAGGCATAGCTCGTATTTCCCTACAAGTCTCAATACCATCGATTCCAGGCATCATTACGTCCAGAATTACCATCTGTGGCTGATGGTTTCTTAGAAAATTCAATGCTTCGTTACTGTTCTGTGCGGTAGTTACATAGTAACCTTCTTTAATCAGATTATAACTAAGAAACTCAAGGACATCCGGTTCATCGTCGACCAGCAATATACAGGGCTGTTCCATTTCAATCAGTATTAAGAAATTCAAAATTAAGTAATTATTAATTATACCAGGCACAATCTTAGGTATCAGTAAACGTTTAAAGTAGCGAAACAGACCAGTATTTGAATCATGGTACTAAATTTGATATGAAATTAATCTCTTAAGCTCTGACAAAATCATCTGAAATAATAATGAGAACCTACATACTACTTGTAATACTGATCTTTTCAAACATCCCCTCGTTCACTTCAGCACAGGTAACCAAAACCGTTAATAAAGAAATCACCTGTATTTCACAGGAAGAGAAGCGATTGGCAGAACTCATAAATGCTTACAGGGCTAGTAAAAACCTGCCATCTATTCCTCTTTCTGTCTCCTTATCTCATGTTGCACGGTTACATGTAATGGATTTGGAAGAAAATTTCAGAATAGGAGGGAAGTGCAATTTGCACAGTTGGTCACAGGATCCCCGCTGGTCATCATGTTGTTACACACCTGACCATAAAAAGTCAGCATGTATGTGGGATAAACCAAGAGAACTTACCAGTTACAAAGGGGATGGGTATGAGATAGCATACTTTTCAACTTATGATTACGCCGATAGTGAAGCCTTTTTGAAGGATGCTCTCGAAGGATGGAAGTCAAGTAAAGGGCACCGTGAGATAATTATCAATCAGGGTAAGTGGCATGATGCGGAATGGAAAGCAATGGGAGTTGGAGTTTACGGTGACTATGCAGTTGTCTGGTTTGGTGAAGTAAAAGATTCTCATGGATCTCCGGCAGTGTGCCGTTACTAATATATTATTCAGTAATTTAGCGGGTAATAAGTCAGTTTATAAAACCCGTTTATGATAATCTTTCTACATAGCAGAAACTTCAGGTCTTATATTTTAATTTTATTCTTTCTTTTATGTGCTGCAGTTGGTCGTGCACAGATTTTTAAAGGAGGTGTTCATGCCGGCCTCGTGGGGAGCCAGGTAGCCGGAGACCTGTTCAGCGGATATAACAAAGCAGGTATATCTGCCGGAGGATGGGTTAGCCTTCAGTTCACTGTCCATCACGAGATTCAAATGGAGTTGTCATACATACAAAAAGGCAGTCGTGAGAATCCTAACTATGAGAAAGACCGCATGGATTCTTACCTGATGCGATTGGGTTATGCAGAGTTGCCTTTGCTATACAGAATGATATATAGCGAAAAGCTTAACTTCGAAACCGGGCTATCTATGAATTTTTTGATTAACAGCTATGAAGAGCGTAATGGATGGGTACTTGATGATCCTTTTGACAAAAGTAACCTCTGTTTCATACTGGGACTCTCATACAATCTTACCGAACGCCTCAGAGCCAATTTCAGGACAAACAATTCATTATTCTCCATCCGCAAAGAAAAAAGAGACGGTGATGTGTGGAGGCTTTTTGAACACGGTCAGTACAGCGATGCGCTGGTTCTATCACTCTATTACAGGTTCTGAAAAGATGCCTGTATATTGTTTTCCCGGGTTATCTTTCCCTCATTAGTCTTTAATTCTCTTCATAGTGTATTTTGAAGCACGTTAATAGAGTATGCTCGGATAGGGCTGAATAAAAACGCGACGAATTGCTTACTGTTTAAGCTTTACAGGTAGTGATTGCTTGGAAAAACGAATAATCAAACGTCTTGAAAATGAAACATTTGGCTTAATTCTTGTTATTTTTTAAGTGCGTACTTGAAATTTCTAAATATTTCATAAATATGCATTTAAAATGAATTATCTTTTTACCTTTGTAATGTTAATTCATTAACAATAAATAAACGAATGCTTCTGGAAACAGGGGCTTCGAATATTGCATACCACTAAAAGAACAATTACTATGAAGAAGAAAGTGCTGATCAGAGACTTAACACTACGAGACGGACAACAATCACTATTCGCAACCCGAATGACTCAGAACCAGGTCGACAGAGTTTTACCACTATATAAAGAAGCAGGTTTTTATGCAATGGAAGTTTGGGGGGGAGCAGTTCCCGACTCAATAATGAGGTATCTTAATGAAAATCCCTGGACACGTTTGGAAAAAATCAAAGAAGTAATTGGAGATGTATCTAAACTCACCGCTCTTTCAAGAGGTCGTAATCTTTTTGGTTACAATCCATATCCTGAAGATGTTATAGAGGGTTTTAACAGTCATGCCATTAAATCAGGTATTGGAATCATGCGAATTTTCGATGCTCTCAATGATACCGATAATGTTATAAGTACCATCAAAGCTGTTAAGCAAAATGGTGGGATTGCCGATTGCGCTGTTTGTTATACTGTAGATCCTCATTTTACTACAAAAGATAAGATTAAAGCTACTCTGAAAGGTAAGAAGTTACGGACCAGGATTTTTACAGATGAGTATTTCTTAGAAAAAGCAATGACATTGCAGGATCTTGGAGCTGATATGGTTTCAATTAAGGATATGGCAGGTTTAATTCCTCCCTTAAGGGCAGGTCACTTAGTCAGGGTATTGAAACAAAACCTTAAGATACCCGTGGATTTCCATACGCACAGCACTCCAGGTTATGGTCTTGCTTCAACACTGATGGCTATAGTTAATGGAGTTGATATCGTTGATACCTGTATCATGACATTTGCCGGTGGTCCTGCGGCTGCCAGTTTTGAGGTTATTCAGATTTTCTGCGATAAAATGGGCATTGAGACTGGCATCAACCTGGAAGCAGTGGTTAAAATTGATGCACAACTTAGATTGATCAGAAAGGAACTCGCCGATGTAGATCCTTACAAACAATGGCCTATTGAATTCGATATCACAAAGGATAAATTGCCACAAGAAATTGACAGTCTGTTTGATAAGGCAATTGAGTATGCCAAAGCAGAAAAGGAATCAGAGCTTTTAAGTGCTTGTCAGGCAATTGAAAAGTTCTTTAATTTCCCCGAACCTGACCTTAAAGTGAAGGAAGCAGAGATTCCAGGAGGTATGTACACCAATATGCTGGCTCAGCTTAAACAGCTCAAGCTTGAAAAACTACTACCACGAACTCTTGAAATAATTCCAACAGTCAGAATGGATGCGGGTTGTCCGCCATTGGTTACTCCAACCAGTCAGATTGTAGGGGCACAAGCGGTTAACTGTGTTATCGATGAGTCAAAAGGTCAGCCATGGTATACCTCCAAATCAATACAATTTGTTAATCTGGTAAAGGGTGTGTACGGCAAGACTCCGGTTCCTGTTGATCCGGAATTCCGTGAAAAGATTGCCGGAGTAAAGCAAGAGACGCCATACGATACGAGCAATTACAAACCACAGGATAATCCGGTGTTCCCTGAGTATGGTGGTGTTCAGCTTGCTTCTAATGAGAAAGATGAGCTATTACTTGAATTATTCCCGGCAGTTGCTTCAGAGTATCTCAAACGTAATATAGAAGCTAAACACAGAGCTGAAGTTGAGGCTGTTGCCCAGAAAGAACGCATGCAGTGGGAAGCTGAAAAGAATGCTTACCTCGAAATGACACCCGAAGAAAAAAAACAACGTTTACTCGAAGGTCTGTACAATTATGATTGGTCGACTGACGGTAGTGAAACACTTGGACATTCCTAAGATACTATGTCAAAAGAAACAACAACATCCGGCTATATTCGTCCCACATGGGACGAGTATTTCATGGAAGTAGCTAATACAATAGCCAAAAGAGCTACTTGTGACAGAGGCCGAAGCGGGTGTGTAATAGCCCGGAATAAGCAAATACTGGTAACAGGATATGTGGGATCACCAATAGGCTTACCTCATTGTGATGATGTGGGTCATTTATTTAAGCAACTCACGCACTCAAACGGAAAGGTCACTAACCATTGTGTAAGGACTGTGCATGCTGAACAAAATGCTATTTGTCAGGCAGCCCGATTGGGTATTGCATTGGAAGGCGCTACACTGTATTGCCGGATGACACCATGTCGTACTTGTGCCATGCTGATCATCAACTGTGGCATCTTAAGAGTGGTTTGCGAGCATAAATATCATAGTGGGGAAGAATCTGAAGCTATGTTTCGCGAAGCAGGCATTATTCTTGACTATGTTAACGAGGAGATTCTGCAATACGACAAACAACAGGTTGAGCCTGATAAATAGCACTCACTCAGGGAAGTTTAATTGGCCTTAATACCATAATTTGAAAATTATCGTCAGGAGGTTACCTCTTTATAGGTTTCAGAGGCACGTATCTTTTCTAAACCCTTTTTTACCTGCGGAACCAGTGATGGCACTAACTTAGCCAGTGGTTTGTACATTACTGAATTTTCCTTAACATCGGGCTTTATAAAAACAGAATTTCTGTCGGCTATCTCGATCACATAAATAAATGCTGATACCAGCAAAAGACCTTTAAAAGCTCCAAACAGCCCTCCTGCTATACGATTAACACATCCAAGAGGAGTGAGTGATAACGCTTTTTCAAATGATTTTCCAACGATAAAAACCAGAATCATCACCAACACAAAGCATAAACTAAAAGCTAGAATGTGCATTAAAGGTGAGTTGCTTCCAGTGGCTTCTCTTAGATATATCTCTATGTACCAGGCAAATCTAAGCGAAAGGTAAAATCCAAATATTAAACCGGCCAGCGATGTTATGCTCATCACAAAACCTTTGAAAAGTCCTCTTATAAGGCCCAGGATTACGATAATCAGGATAATGAGGTCGATTTGACTCATCTACTAATATTATTTTTAATCTTCTTGGTTAGTTCGGTCGAAAATACAAATTCATTCAATTCCTTATTATCACTATGCAGAATTGAATCCTTATTTCCCTGCCACCATTTCTGTCCTTTATGGATGTAAAAAACATTATCACCAATTTCAACCACCGAATTCATGTCGTGAGTATTGATCACAGTAGTCATGTTATACTCCTCAGTAATTTCACTGATCAAATTATCAATTACATTGGCAGTTTGTGGATCAAGGCCTGAGTTTGGTTCATCGCAAAAGAGGTATTTTGGATTCATAGCAATAGCTCTTGCTATGGCAACTCTTTTCTTCATCCCACCGCTTATCTCAGCGGGGAAAAGCTTATTGGCATTTTCAAGGTTAACCCTCGACAAGCAGAAATTAGCTCTGTCGAGACGCTCTGAGAGGCTCTGATCGGTAAACATGGATAAGGGGAACATTACATTTTCTTCTACCGTCATCGAATCAAACAAAGCCCCTCCCTGAAACAGCATTCCAATATCTTGTCTAACTAGCTTCATCTCGTCGAACGACATTTTGGAGAGCACTTTATCGTCAAACATTACTTTTCCTTTGTCAATCTCGAAGAGTCCCACAAGGCATTTCATTAATACGGTCTTGCCGGAACCACTCTGGCCGATTACCAGATTGCATTTACCGGTTTCAAACTTAACCGAGATCTGATCAAGAACCTTATTTTCACCAAAAGTCTTGGTTACATTAACTGCTTCTATCATGCCAGGAGGAGATTTGTAAGTACTAAATTGAAAACGATTATTGCTATGCTACTGTGAACAACTCCTTTTGTGCTGGCTTCACCTACTTCGAGGGCACCACCCTTTGTATAATATCCGTGATAACCTGATATCGAAACTATAAGAAAAGCAAAGACCACTGTCTTTATCAAAGAATAGAATACATCATATCCTTCGAAAAATGCCTTAACTCCATATATGAATTCAGCCGATGGAACCAATCCGGTTAATGATCCTGCAGCCCAGCCTCCTACATTAGCAACCAATATACTAATCATGATAAGAACCGGATTAAAGAAGAGACAGGCAATGATTTTAGGAAAAATAAGGTAGGTGGCAGAATTTATTCCCATAATTTCCAGGGCATCTATTTGTTCGGTAACTCTCATGGTTCCTATTTCTGATGAAATCCTGGAGCCGACTTTACCTGCAAGTATCAATGAGATGATGGTAGGAGAAAACTCAAGGACTACCGACTGGCGGGTAGCATAACCTATGGTATAGACCGGAACCAGTGGGGTGTCGAGATTAAAAGCCATTTGAATGGCCAGGACAGCACCCATGAATGTTGAAATCAAGACAACAATCCCTAAAGAATCAAGCCCAAGATTTTCAATTTCAATAAGAATCTGCCTGAAATAAATTGACTGTTTTTCAGGTCTTTTGAATACCAGCCGCATAAGATGCATATACTGGCCTATCTCAGTAAAGAATTTCTTCATAAGGTATCAATGGCAAATGCTAAATTAGTCATTTCTCTTCATTCCTGATCACCGTAATGTTAAACAAACCAGTCATTCTATTTCACCAACATCAGCCATACTGCTCTTCAATAACAAATATCCCAAAAGTTTTGCTGAATTATTATTACTTTTGAGCCGATAATTGTAATTGCTTTTGCTATAACGATTTAAAACTTGCACCAGATGAACCTTTTAAAGTCGAAGATCAGGTTGTGGACCGGTATATCTTTAATACTTTTTTCTATTGTTGCTTCTTCCTGTTCCACTCCGGCATGGCAAAAAAGTAAGTACCGTAAGGGCAAACGTTTTCAGGATTGTGGATGTATGTATTCTCCCACACCAATTGATTCCCCTTTGTGCTTAAATGAACAGAAATAGAACTCTGCGCCAGGCACTTGGCGAGTATATTCCTGATAAAGCCATTGAGCCTGTCGTCGAATGGTTTGACAAACACTTTGTTGTTCTTCGTATTACACGCAGCCGACGCTCAAAGTTAGGTGATTTCAAAAGTGCTCCTACAGGAAAACCTTGTCATATTTCTATAAATCACGACCTGAATCCGTTTAACTTTCTTATTACTCTTTTGCATGAAATGGCGCACGCTGAGGTTCATTTCAATTATACGCGCCGGATGCAACCTCATGGCAGAGCATGGAAACTTGCCTATCGGAAAATTGCACAACCTTATATCGATGCATGTATCTTTCCTGATGATCTGAATAAAGTCTTTGCCAATTACCTAAATAATCCACAAGCCTCTAGTACTGCATGCCTTGCACTGGCTCAGGCTTTGAAAATATATGATCCTTTCAAAGAAGAAATAACTGTTTCGATGCTGTCGCCCGAGACCATTTTTACTTTGCCTGATGGAAGGAAATTTAAGGTAATAGAAAAACTTCGTAAACGTTACCGTTGTTATTGTTTGGACAATAAAAAGACCTATCTTTTCAATCCGATGGCAGTAATTCACCCTCAGAAAGGCGAATAAACGGCCGGACTTTTTAACTTTGTCGAATAATACCTGTTTTTATTGAAGATAATCAACTGAAAATATTATGAATAACAACAACTATTGCATTATAATGGCTGGCGGAGTAGGCGCACGTTTCTGGCCCATGAGCCGCAAAGATCATCCTAAGCAATTTATTGATATACTGGGGACAGGTCAAACTTTAATTCAAGCTACCTTCAACAGGTTCCTTAAAATTTGCCCTCCTGAAAATATTTATATTGTTACAAACGAAAGCTATCAGCAACTGGTACTGGAACAATTGCCACAAATAAAATCCGAACAGGTATTGTGTGAACCATCACGCCGTAACACTGCACCTTGCATTGCTTATGCTAATTACACTATCCTGCAGCGGAATCCCGATGCCAATGTGGTTGTTGCTCCATCTGACCATATCATCCTGAAAGAAGATATTTTTACCGAAGTCATACTTGCTGCCCTTGAAGCAACCGAAAAGAACGACTGGCTGCTGACACTGGGCATCCAACCCAACAGACCCGATACCGGATATGGTTATATTCAGTTCCAGGAGAATAATATTTCTACTGATACGAGGATAAAAAAGGTGAAGACTTTTACTGAAAAGCCGCAACTTGAAATGGCAATGCAATTCCTTGCTTCCGGCGACTTTTTATGGAACTCAGGGATATTTATCTGGCGACTCAAGACTATCATGCAGTCAATTGCAAATTACTTACCCGATGTGGATAGCTTGTTCAGGGCGGGTATAGGTAAATACAACACACCACAGGAAGCAGCATTTATTGAACAAACCTATTCAATGTGTAAAAATATATCCATTGATTATGGAGTGATGGAAAAAGCCGATAACGTTTATGTTTTGTCATCCGACTTTGGATGGAGTGATCTTGGTACATGGGGATCACTCTATGATACACGCGCAAAAAACAATGACGGGAATGCTATAGTAGGTAATAATGTAATGATGTACGACAGCCACAATTGTATAGTTAATATGCCTAAAGACAAGTTGGTTGTGCTTCAGGGTCTTGATGATTATATTGTGGTGGAAGATGAAGGGACCCTGCTAATCTGCCGAAAGCAGGATGAACAACAGATCCGACAGTTTGTCAACGATGTCATGATCGAAAAAGGAGAAAAATTTGTATAGAAACACATAGATCTTTATGAAAAAAACACTATTCCTTTTACTGGTTTTATTTAGCAGTTTTGTACGTGCCGATGAGGGTATGTGGCTGCCTATTTTTATTGAGAGACTGAATTATGTCGACATGCAGAAGGAGGGCCTGAAACTCACACCTGAAGAAATTTACAGTATCAACAACTCTAGTCTCAAAGATGCCATTATTCAGTTTGGCGGAGGTTGTACAGGTGAGATTATCAGCAGTAAGGGCCTTATCCTTACCAACCACCATTGCGGATACGGAGCCATCCAGTCACACAGCACAATTGATCACGACTATCTGGCAAATGGTTTCTGGGCAATGAGTATGAAAGAAGAACTACCTAACGAAGGACTTACTGCACGATTCCTCGTCAGGATAGAAGATGTGACAGCTACTGTTCTAGAGGGTATTACCAATGATATGTCAGAGACAGAAAGGGCTGAAAAAATAAGAGCCAAGTCCAAGCTCATCACCGATGATGCCGAAAATGGAACCGGATATCAGGCAAGGGTTGCAAGTTTCTTCGCAGGGAATGAATATTATCTTTTTGTTTACGAAGTATTCCGTGACGTGAGATTTGTTGGAGCACCTCCTTCATCAATTGGTAAGTTTGGAGCTGATACCGATAACTGGATGTGGCCCCGTCATACCGGCGACTTCTCTCTTTTCAGAGTTTACACAGGACCCGACGGTAAGCCGGCAGATTACGCTGAAAATAATATTCCTCTCAAACCCCGTCATTATTTGCCTGTAAGTACAGGAGGAGTTGAGCAAGGCGATTTTTCAATGATAATGGGATATCCCGGAAGTACTGAAAGGTTCATGACTTCATGGGGCGTTAACAATTCAATTAATAACTATAATCCTACATTTGTCAATGTGCGGGCAAAGAAACTTTCAATTATGCGCCAGGATATGGATGCTGACAGAGAAGTGGGTATCAAATATGCCAGCAAGTATGCCAGCACAGCAAACTACTGGAAATATTTCACCGGACAAACAAGAGGTCTGAAACGACTAAAAGTGTACGATGAAAAGTTAAAGATTGAGGAGGAGTTCAGCAATTGGATTAATTCAACACCCGAACGTAAGGCTCTTTATGGTAACGTTCTGGCCGATTTCGCCTCAGCTTATCAAACCATTGATGAGTACACAGTACAGCGCGTTTTCCTTTCAGAGGCAATCTTCCGTGGAGCCGATATAATGTCACTTGCCAATTCATTCACTGGATTAGCCAATGAAATGAAAGCTGAAAATCCAAATACTGAAAGACTATCACGTATAAAAGAGAATCTGGGTAAAGCAGTTGATCGCCACTTTAAGAATTACAACCTGCCTACCGATATAAAAATGCTTACTTCAATGCTTAACATGTATTACGATGTTGTGCCGGTTAATCAGCAGCCTGCAGAATTCAGAAGACTGATTGAGAAAAACAAGCATAACTATAGTAAACTGGTAGCCGGAATGTTTGAAAAATCTATGTTCGACGACCAGACAGCACTCATTGCTTTTCTTGCAAATCCTGATGTTAAGAAACTTGAAAAGGATCCGGTGTTTAACCTGGTGAGCATATTCAGGAAAACATCATCAGAAACACAAGAGGCTTTGAAAGGAACCTATGAAAAGCTTCAAAGAGCTGAAAGACTGTTTATTGCAGGTTTGCGTGAAATGCAACCCGACCGTAAGTTCTATCCCGATGCCAATTCAACAATGCGTCTTACTTATGGAAAAGTGATGGATTACTATCCTGCCGATGCCATTCATTATGATTTTGTGACTACAATGAAAGGCATTATGGAAAAAGAAGATCCGGACAATTGGGAATTTGTAGTGCCCGAAAAATTAAAGCAACTTTATGAAGCAAAAGACTTCGGGCCATATGGTATAAATGGTGAAATGCCGGTTTGTTTCATCACCACCCATGACATTACAGGCGGTAATTCAGGAAGTCCTGTATTAAATGCTTACGGAGAACTTATCGGCTTAGCATTCGATGGTAACTGGGAAGCTATGAGTGGCGACATCGCATTTGAGCCTGAACTTCAAAGGACTATCAATGTGGATGCCCGATATATACTCTTCATCATCGATAAGTATGCAGGTGCAAAAAACATTATAGATGAATTGACCCTCGTTAAACGCAGAGAACATAAAGTCTCCACAGGAGTTGAATCACTGGCTGCACCGGTGGGTGTTACCCAAACTAATTAAGACATATATTCGGGAAGAAGCTGAAGTAGGGTATTTAATTATCCTCTTCAGCTTCTTTTTTATATCACTTTTGTAAATTTGACTATCATCTAACAGCCTCTTGTAAAAAACCCTATCAGCTGCTATCTGTCAACAAAACCGGCTAACTCCTTCTTTATTAACTTTACTAATGAAATGATGATGAATCCTCCTTATGATATTTGGCTGCAGGAATGCAGCAAGCAGATTACCGGCATGCAGAACCGAAGCAGGATCATATCCTGGACAAGGCTTTTTTCATTTATCGCTATGGCGTTGACATTTTATCTGGGACTTACAACAATTCAAAACCTTCTGTTGCTATCACTGGCATTCTTTATTGGATTTATCATTCTCATCATACTTCAGCAAAAAGCCTGGGCGCAGCTCAGTTACCTGCAGAACCGCAGAAAAGCGTTGGAAGAAGAAGTTGCTGCAATGGATCACCGTTACGTATTTCCCGCTGGTGATCAATATATTGACCCACAACATCCTTATACTTATGACCTCGACATTTTTGGACAATCATCCTTATTCGCTGCAATTAACAGAACCACAACAAGGGGAGGCAGTGACAGGCTGGCTAACCTCCTGATGAATCCTGAACTTTCACCCGATGTCATAAAGGAGAGACAAACGGCCGTAAAGGAACTCTCTGATAAGCCTCAATGGCTTCTGAACTTCAGGATCTTTGGGATGCAGAAGGACAATTTATCCCCTTTCTCAGATCAACTTCCTTTTGAAGTATTAAAGCCTCTTTTTCTGTCACCATTCTTTAAGGTACTCATAATCCTGACTCCGGTACTTTCAATCTCCATGATAGCTTTGTTATCCCTTGGTTACATATCCATAGGGACCTTCGGATGGTATTTGATTTTACCCCTGGCTATATCCGGTATATATGCAGGTAAAATCCTAAAGACACATTCTAAGGTAAGCCGTCGTGCCGAAATGTTGTTAAGTCACTCTAAAAGGTTGAATCTTATTGAAGAAGAATCTTTCAGGTCAACTCTGCTTATTGACCTTCAGAACAGTCTTAACTCTGATGGAATAACTGCCGGTAAAGCCATAAGACAACTTAGCCGCATTATAACTTCAATGGACGCTCGCCTCAACTGGCTTATGTGGATTATCCTTAATTACTTACTATTATGGGATATCAGGCAAATGCGACGCTATGAATTATGGCAGCTCGACCATCAGAATCATATGCCTGTCTGGTTTAACACCTTATATGAGATGGAAGCGCTGGCAAGTCAGGCAGGTTTTACTATTACAAATCCGAAATTTTGTTTTCCTGCATATTCAGATGAACCATTGCATGTAAAGGCAACTGAGGCAGGTCACCCTCTAATTGATCCCACCAGGAGAATAGATAATCCAATTAACATCCAGGGAACCGGTTCCTTTAATATAATAACCGGAGCTAATATGGCTGGTAAGAGCACCTATTTACGAACCACCGGTATTAATCTTATATTGGCCATGACCGGTATGCCAGTCTGTGCCGCTAGTTTCACGTTTTATCCCGCACAGGTATTCACCAGCCTGCACACCCTGGATTCATTAAGCAGTAACAAGTCGTATTTTTTCGCTGAATTGGAGCGGTTAAAAATGATCATCGACAGACTTCAACAAGGCGAACAGCTCTATATTTTACTTGATGAAATACTAAAGGGTACCAATTCGCATGACAAGCAGCAGGGATCCAAAGCACTACTCAGACAACTGACCGCACATAGAGCATCGGGACTTATCGCGACACATGATCTCGATTTAGGCACCCTGGAACAATCTTACCCAAATAATATTGCTAACTATAGTTTTGAGGCTGAGATTACAAACAATGAGCTTAGTTTCAGTTATAAACTTCAGAATGGCATCGCCCGTAATATGAATGCCACCTTTCTGATGAAGCAAATGGGGATCACACTCTAATAAAAAAAGCCGCCTGTTGAGGCGGCTTTTACTATTCTTAATCTAATGCTTATTTATTAACAACAATCTTAATAGTTTCATTCAGGTTTTGATTATTCAATCTCACGAAGTATATACCTGCCGGTAAGTTGTTTACGTCCATTTGATAATGTGAACCAGTAATTACATTCTTACTGATTTCTTTTCCAGTGATCGAAAACAGGCTAATTTCGGTAACTGTCTGATTTTCGGGCAGTGTCAGTTCGAAGTAATCCTTTGCAGGATTCGGGTAAACCATTACTGAATTAACCCGACGGTCGTTTGTATTTGTGCAGTTCTGAACAACGATATATCCTTCTTTGGTAGTCGAAAGAGAGGTTGTACCATCAGAAATTGTAAGAGTTACATCATAGGTGCCTTCAACATTATAATTCACAACAGGGTTCTGTTCTGTTGAAGATGAAGGTTCACCTCCCGGGAAGCTCCACTCCCATGAAATGACATTACCGGCTGAGAAATCGGTGAATGTAATTTCTGAAGGTTCACATACTACCATATCCGATGCTACGAAGTTGGCAAATAAGGCAGAAGAATTTACCAGGCCGAAATAATTAATGATTTCAGTCATCAATGAGTCCTTCACTGATCTGTCGCCTGAATCTACAAGACCACCAAATTCGCATGAAGCTCCAATGGTTTTATAATTACCGCCATCATAAGCAATAGCTGTATTGTAAACAGGTGAACTGTTGGTAAGAATAACCTGTGCACCTTCACCGGGAAGTAGCCTGTCGATATAGGCATTATCACCATTATAAGAGAATGTCATGCCTTCGGTTAATGTTCCGGCAACTCCGCTGATTGTAGCTAAATCACCTGATCCATCTCCATTTCCTGAGATATGGAAGAAAGCATGGGCAGGAGTTGGAGTGTTGTAATGCCATGTGTCACCACCTTCCATGTAAACCTTACCACCATTAGTCATAAAGTCTGCAAGCATAGTTCCCTGTGCATTGGTGAGGACAGTATTGCTGCTGTAAATTCCAAGGCAGACAAATACTGACTGATATGCACTAATGTCATCAGGCCATGCGGTCACCTTTTCAGAAGTAACACCAATATTTTCAAGTGTTGTTTGAATAACAGGAGCAGAATTGTGATTTCCGTCAAGATCAATGATTAAGACAGGAATTTGTCCGACCACAAAAGTTGATTGTGCAGCAGCAGCAAACTCAAAATCGGCACCCATAGCAAAATCAACTTCTGCCTGATGTCCTGTAGGAGAATTTGGATGGGCAGTTACCATAAAGGCAGCCTGAAGGGTTTCGCCGGGCTCCAGAACACCATACTGAACACTGTCAACATTGATGTAAACAAATTCGTCTGTTGTGCTGAGTAAACCATAAACGCCTGTAGCTGTGGCAGTTCCTTTATTCTGAATGCTCATATTGAGAATTACAGTTTCACCTGCTTCCACTTTACCGTTGTTATTTCCGGTCTCGTCACTAACTGTAAAGCCGGCAAATTCAAGAACTACGGAATGAGCTGTCAAATTAAAAGTACCTGTCCATACATCATCCCCTGAAGTTGCAGTGTAGCTGATAGGAATTTTATGTCCTTCAGGAACATTGGCAACTACGGTAAGTCCGAATGCATCCTCCATGTTAATAATTTCACCTGCCTGGATGAGTGGATATAATTCCTCTGTGTCGTTTAATACAACAAATTCATCTTCAGTACTGATAACAACATTAACATTAGCAACGTCTTCAAGGCCTACATTCTTAAGGGCCAGACTCAGCAGAACTGTCTCATTGTAATCGAGCATCTGATTATTGTTACCAGTTGCATCATTAATGACTGTACTGTTGAAAACAACATAAGGTCCTTCAAGAGGAATAATTTCAATTTCAGCAACATAAGGAAGATGATTGAAAGCGGTGATGGTAAGTTTTAGATTACCAACATCATTAAGAGTCTCGTAGCTTACTGTAGCTGTACCATCTTCTACAATTGCAGTTCCAAGGATTTCACCATCTTTTGTGATACTTACTTTTGCACCATCAACCGGGCAATTTACCACAAACTCGGCAGTTCCGAGGAAAGCAACATCTTCATGTGTTGCGGCAATTGTCTGTGGCATTGCAGTTCTCCAAACAACTGAGGGGTCACCAAAAATAACCCATGTATCGGTCATATCATTACCGCCCGATCCATAAGCATCGTTCATAAAGAAGCAGCCATTTATTGCTACTCCTGCATAAGTTCTTTTAATATTATCAGCTATAACCTCACTGAGAATATCATTCATTTTATCCTGAGCTTCCATAGGAGGAGCCCATGATTGATTTATTGTTGAACAGAATATTCCCACTGCTCCTGTTGGACCAGTATCATTCTTTGCTTGTACCCAGGCTTCACCGAAGCATGTTTGATTCAGGAAGTTTCCGTTAACACAAGCAACTGAAATAATGAGTGGCCAGCGGTGATTATTGGTAAGCTGATTAACATTGTTATTGTTGAATCCGGTTGTTGACCATGAGTTATCACTTCCGTGACCAACGTAGTTGGCAATTGTAATACCGGGATTTACAACATTGGCAACAGTGGTTGCATTAGGATTACCCGGAAGGTCTTCACCACCTTGAGATCCGTCGTAAACTTCAGCAACAGCAGTATAGGTAAAGTTCATCAATACAGTACGGATATTGCGCATATGCTGCCAGTCGTATTCATTATCATCACCTGTTCCTTCGCTTGAACCAATTCCCATACCTCTTGAGAACCAATCTTCTGAAAGGTCGGGGTTCATTTCATACTCAAGTGTACGTTCTACCTGAGTAATTACATGATCGGCAGTGCTAGCAGAAAAACGACCAACAAAGAGTTCCTGGTAATGGTCGTTACCCAGGATATAGCCGTATGCATTATCTGATGGTCCGCCGAGACTGCCACCGGTTGTGGTTGGCACTTGCTGATGGTCACCTACCAGCAATAGGAAAGTCAGGCCGTTATTATTGTAGTAATCAGTAACAAAAGTTTTAATAGCTGCTGAATTACTGCCAATTGTTGATACATCAACTATCTCAACAGGCATACCTGTTTGCTTTTTCCAGTCAATGAATGGCTGCATTTCATCCATAAAATCGGGATAAGAAATGATAAGCATATTGCCGTCTTCTTCCAGAGGAGCCACCCTGTTTGCTGTTTCAGCATTGAGGAAATGATCAAGATAAATACTTTTGAATTCCGAACTGATTGGCCTTGTGGTTCCGGTACTATTGAGAGCATTGATAGTTGAAGTACCGTTTTCTGTGAGTTGGAGAGTCATTTTGTAATATACTCTCAGAACTTTAGTAATCGGATTATAAACAAATGGCTGAACGACCACAGTTTGTCCGCGATAATCTCTTAAGATATAAGGATCGCGGAGTGTAGCTGTTTCATAAGGATAAAACCGGTTGATATCATAAACTCTGCTGTAAGTATAAGGAACATCGGCAGGATTAATATCGCGGGTAAAGTTTCCCTTTGAAGGAGCAATTTCGATATTCTCAAAATCACGATACTCAGAACTGATCACCGAAACCTGCATGTTAGCATTATTTGGAATAATCAGAGAGGTAGTGATCTTTGGAAGATCGGGCATTCCCTGTTCGAGCAGCGGAGTTGCACCTTCAACGCTAACGGTGAAAGCTTCACCGCGTGGGGTGGAGACTGGTTGTAACAAAAAACCATCCAGCTCAACCGAAAAGGATGAACCGGATGGATTTCCATTAATCAGTTCCACACGTGCAGCAGATGGTTGTTCCTGGTTGATCGACATCCAGGTTTGGGCACTTGTTCCCAAAGTCAACAGCATAAATCCTACTGCAGCAAATAGATTTCTCAATTTCATTCTTGTGTGTGTTTGATTATTGATAATTAATGATTGCCTGCAAGTTATTCAAACCTGATCATCTTATGGAGTTTTACAGTTTGATCTGCCTCAAAACGGAGGAAGTAAACACCCTGCTTCAATCCACGTGTGTCGAGTGTGAGATTATGTGACCCTGATGACATGCTGGTTGTGTTATAAAGAACACTTACTTCCTGTCCCAGGAGGTTAACCAGACTAATGCGCACCGGTGAGTTGTTATTGAGGTTGAAGTTAATGCCAATCTTATCTTTAAATGGATTGGGGAATAATTTAAATTCAGCATTCTCAATATCATTGGTTGACACAACGGTTACCCAAAGGCCATTTGAAGGAACTGATTCACAACCGCCAACATTAACAGTCGCATAGTAATACCCTGAAATCAGTGGCTCATATGTCTGACCAGTTGCACCCTCAATTAATATATCATTCAGGTACCAACGGTTTCCTTCTGCTATAGATGATGTTAAAATATCATCATTTAAAGTAATTACAGGAGCAGCAACTTCCGGGTTAACAGCAAGTGATAAAGTCTTGCTGTCACTTAATAAACCAGTTGTTATTGTTAAGGTAAGATCAACAGGTTCTGAGAGTATAGCAATCGGATTATAAATCAGATTATTATTAAGAAGATTAGCAGGCTCCCAGGTGTAAGTAACATCTCCTTCTGCGTTTGTAACAAATCCAAATAGGCGGACTGGATTATCCTCGCAAGGAATTGTTGGATAAGCAAACGGATGAGCAGTAAGTTCAGTATTTCCACTACCACCAGCTGCACCCGATGGGAATATAATATCATCAATATAACCCTTATCGTCACCATTGCTTACGCTGACGTCCTTAGTATATGACCATTTGAATGTATGGGTTCCGGGAGTTACAGGATAACTTACTGTACCCCAATCAACATTACCCGACCATTTTTCTTTTTCAGCGTTATCGATAAAGAATCTCAAGTAGTCATATCCGCTTTCTGAAGACACTTTGCGTGAGAAAGTAATGTTATCATTAACTGCCACATCCATAACAATTGAAATTTCGGTCGAGGAATTGTGTGAAATTGTTCCTGAAGCTGCGCCATAACTACCTGTATTGTAATCTGTACTGCTTATAGTCCATGGAATTGTACTATTGTTTACCCAGTCGAATGAACTAAAGTCACCGGTTTCAAAATCCTCAATTACTAATCCTGCCGGTAAACCATAATACCTTGTACCGAAGTAAGGATCAGCGTTTGCACTTGCGAAGAAATTCAGAACGGTTCCTATCTCTGCAGTCTCTGATACTGTTATCTCAAATGAAGCTGTACCGGGAGCATCAGGATTGACTATACCTGTATAATATGCATTCTCGGTAATGGTTACTTCAGGACTGTCACTAAAGAAGTATGTAAACACACCCTCAAGAGTACTGTGTCCAATATTCTGAACAGGAACGGTAACAGTTACAGTTTCACCCGGATCAATGCGCCCATTCGGGTTAACACTTCCTGCATCGTCAACACTCAGATTGTTAAGGGATAGTACAGGAGCGTTTATTTTCATATTGAATGAAGAAGCCCAGGTTTCATTGCCATCTGTAATTTCAACATCAAAAACAGCGACAAACTGATCGGGAACAAACTCACTTGTTTCAATTTCAAAAGCAAGCTGATTATTAGCAGTTTCACCTGAGGCGATTGTTCCCCACTCCTCAGTATTGCTCTTTATATTAATGTACTCACATCCCGAAGAAATGGTTGTTGTAACGTTATTTGCATCTGAATTACCAACATTCTTTAAAGTTATGTTGAACCCAAAGTTCTCGTCGTAATCAATCACATTGTTATTATTACCATTCTGGTCATTAACAGATTTGCTTTGTAAAATTACATACGGACCATCAGGAGAAGCAACGAGTACAGTTCCTATATAAGGTTGTCTGTTTTGTGCTGTAACCACTACATCTGCTTCGCCGGGAACAGTTATAGGATCTAGTTGAACAACAGCAACGCCATTTTCATCAGCAATTGCAGCACCTTGTAAAACACCTTCCTTCGAAATAGCTACATAAGCATAAGGTTCGGCATTAATGGTAAACTCGGTAGATGCTAGTGGCATCAGAGCTTCGTAAGTACATGCCATTTCATTAGGAACTCCAATGTAAGCTGTTAAAGAAGGATCTCCCATCAGGTTGTAAATCTGCCAGTAATATTGCTTTCTGCTTGAGTTACTTTCTGTAACTGCAAGGTTACCGGCAAAAATCATCTGATCCATTGTAGTGTACCAGTTATCAAATGTTTCACCATGATCATGGAATAAACGGTCATAAGCACCAAGTCCGCGACCTTCGTAAGTGGGATTAACTACAATACTTCCATAACCAACAGCCCAATAGTAATCTTCATCCCAGTAGGTACTGTTTGAGCCACCGATATATCCTATAGCTCCTTTATTTGCAGCCCTTACAATTTCCTCACCAAAACACGTTGTTTCGAAAGTTGAGGTTGAGCAGCAGTTACCAACCATAAGTGGATATTTACTTTGGTTCTGAAGGCCTGCTATATCAGAAATAGAGAATGAAGGATCTGCCCATCCCGAAGGACTGCCATGTGCAGTGTAATTGGCATAGCCCACTCCGTTGCTTACATTTTGAATAATCTGGGCACTTGAACTTCCTGAGGCAGGATACAGATATGTATGGCTATAAACCCCATGAGCTTCGTTAAAATAATAAGTAGTACCATAATTGATAGCACCATTTGCATGAACAGGAGCCCAGCTTCCGTCAACACCGGCAATCATTACAACTTCACCAAGGAAAGAAGGATCGGGGAATAAATACTGCTCATATTCAAGTGTCTTGTCAATCTGAGGTTGTAACTGAGCAAGGTTGGTAGCAGAAAAACGGCCGTAATACACTTCGGGGAAGTAATCGCCGCTGTATTCGCAATAAGTTAAGTCGGTAACATGTTCTCCAACATCATAAGTGGGTATCTGTGCGACGTCACCAACAAAAAGAACGAATGAAGGTGAAGGACTTGCAGGAGTGCCTGCTTCATAAAGTCCCTGTAAATAATTCTTAATAGATGTTGTGGTTGACCCAACAGAAGGATCATCGGTATAACCTTCAATTACTTTAAAACCTTTCTTGGTTTTCCATTCTACAAATGGTTGAAGTGCTTCTTCGAACATACGTGGAGAAACAATGACATACGTGACCGGATACTTGGTCATAGTATCTCTTGAACTCATCTGAGGAAGACGGTTGGCAAATGCACCTGACAAACGGTTGAAGTAAGGAGATGCTGTTTTTGCGTTCAGTTCCTTGGTTGCCGCAAAACTTCCGCCATCAAAATTTACTTCAATTTCCAGCTGCTCGTAAACTCTGATAACACCGGTTACCGGATTGTAATGAACAGGAGAAATGTCGATACGCGCAATGCGGGTGTTTCTCATAATTCCCAGAATTTCGGCACTTGCTATTTCCTCGCCAAAAAACCTGTTTTGTTTGTAAGCCTCTTTATTGATCACAAACTTCACAGGGTCTTTACTGCTTTTAGACATAGAAGGTTGAACTGGCATAATAAAGTTATCGATGCCTAAATCACTGAGTTTGTATTCCTTAACAACAGAGGATAGTACGCGTACATTTACTGTTGCTCCCAGAGGGATGGAAATAAGTTTTCTCATTACAGGAAGCTTTGGAAGTCCTTCCTCAAGAGTATAAGCATAATTTTCAGCCGACAGGTGGCTGAAAATTCCCTCATCGGTGTTTACATCGAATGTGTTGAGGGTTGAGAGGGAGTTGTTGATTTTGAGCCCTGTAAAAGAACTTTCCTCAACTGAAAAGGCAGTCTTTGCATTGTTCAGAATCATCTGTGCATTAGCTGTTCCCAACAGGCTTACAAATGCAAAAAGAAGAATCATACGGGATGCAATTCCGGAGGGTAAAAACTTTTTCATAATGAAATTTTTAATAATACAACCTTGAAGTGAGGACAAAAATAAAGAAAAAGCGATGCAAGCAACGTTAAATAGGAAAAAAATATACTTAAATTATAAAGATAATTTAAAAGCCTTGCCAGAATGAGGATTTACGACCTGCCTGCGATGCCGGGATGCTGCTCTTTTATATGGCGAAGTCCTGCCACCGGAATGATTGTAGCTATCATTCCAATTACGCCAACCATTAAAAAAACATTAATAAAATCGCGCCAGTGCATTATTACTGGATACGCTTCGATCAAAAAAGAACCACCCTGGGCATTGATCTTTACAAAACCAAACTGTTGTTGAAGAACACAAATTATAGTTCCCAGCACAATACCCGCCACTGCCCCGCTTAACGTCACCAGGCTTCCTTCAGTCAGAAAAATTTTACGTATGAGCTTCCTGTCCCCACCCAATGCTCTCAATACCGATATATCCTTCCGCTTCTCAAGTATAAGCATCGATATCGAGCCTACCATGTTAAAAGTGGCAATAAAAAGGATGAACGACAGTATCATGAAGATGGCAAATTTCTCCGAACGCATTATCCGGTAAAGTGTTTCCTGTTGTTCAAACCTGTCTTTAACTACATAGGAGTTGCCAAGCAGCTCCTTGGTTTTTTGAGCCACCTTATGCATATCTGCTTGGCTACTTATTGCTATCTCCACCGATGAAAGTTCGTCCTCATATTCCAACAGTTCCTTCATAAATCCTATGGGAACTATCATGTATTTGGTATCGAAATCCTGCTGAATAGAAAATATTCCCACAGGCCTTATATCAAGTCGCTTAAAAGCGGACTGGGGATTGGCAGGTGATTCAATGGTTCTGCCGGGGGCGTAAACCTCAATCATTGATTGGTAATCATTCAGTTCGATACCAAGATAATAGGCAATACCCTGACCGGCAATTGCCAGTGGCTGATCTCTGAACTCCAGTGTTAGGCTTCCATCAACAATCATACTGTCGAGCCCGGTCCAATCTTCATAAGTTGAATCAACTCCCTTTAAGGTTGCAAGAAACTGATTGGTGCCATATTTAAGCAATGCCTTTTCCTCAACCACACCGGTAGTTGCTATCACACCATCTATGGCACTTATCTCATTCCACGGAAAAGCAGTTGAACTGAATGTCTTGCCTTTTGCGGGTGTTACCTTCACAGGCGGATCAAATGAATTAAATAAGGAAACAACCAAACCTTCAAACCCATTAAAGACCGAAAGAACCACAATGAGTGCCATGGTGCCAATGGTTACCCCAATTACCGAAATACCGGTAATTATGTTGATAACATTATGCGATTTCTTCGATTTGAGGTACCGCCAGGCAATATGGAATGGTAGGTTCAAGGCAAAGACCGGTTAAATGAAAGTCACTATTTCAGAAGATTGTCAATATTCTCTATGTAGTCGAGTGAATCATCAATAAAGAAATCAAGTTCAGGTATAACGCGCAGTTGTCCCTTAACGCGTGCAGCAAGCTGATGTCTTAAATCTTTCTTGTGATTATTTATAGAATTAAATACTTTTTGTTTATCGGTTGGCCCAAACAGGCTCAGATAGACTTTAGCTATTGATAAATCGGGCGAAACATGTACTTTGGTAACAGTTATCAGATAGCCTGAAACAATATTCTGAGCAAATATTCTGAAGATTTCGCCAAGGTCCTTTTGAAGCAACCTGGAAATCTTTTGTTGTCTTTTAGATTCCATAATGCAAATTTAAACAATAAAAATATACCTATTCCCCTTATCTTTGTCACGCTCCACACATTATTAAACGGGGTACCAATGAAAAATCTTCTCAAGGTTCTTAAATACGCTCTGCCTTATAAAGGCTTTGCCGCTCTGAATGTCATTTTCAACATACTAGGTGTACTCTTTTCGCTCGTTTCCTTTGCAGCCATTATTCCGGTCCTGAACATTCTCTTTAAACTGGAAGCAACAGTCACATCGGCACCGCCATTATCACTCGATTTTGAATCGCTGAAGCTGAATTTCTATTATCTCATAAGTTCGATGATTGAAAGATACGGCGAACTAACCACACTTGCCTATATCTGCGCGATAATAGTTGTTACCTTTTTCCTTAAAAATCTCTTCAGATACCTGGCCATGTTTTACATCGCCGAAGTAAGAAACGGCGTGGTGCGCGATATCCGCAATGCAATGTATAAAAGGGTTTTAATACTCCCGCTATCATACTACAGTGAAAAGCGCAAAGGCGATATTATGAGCCGCATGACAACGGATGTGCAGGAAGTGGAATGGTCAATCATGAGTTCACTTGAAATGATTTTCAGAGATCCCATAACTATCATCTCTTATCTGGTAACCCTTTTTCTGATGAATTTTGAGCTTACGCTGGTGGTGTTGATCTTACTACCAATCAGTGGATTGCTTATCGGAAAGGTTGGCCGGAGCCTTAAAAGGACATCCACCAAGGGACAAATAAAGATGGGGGAGTTACTTTCTACTATCGAGGAGACACTTGGTGGTTTAAGGATAATAAAGGCTTTTACTGCCATTGACTGGGCCGACAAGAACTTCAGGGAAATAAATCACAGATATAATCGTCTGATGGTGAGATTATACCGCAAACGTGATTTGGCCTCTCCTTTGAGCGAATTCTTGGGAATCGGTGTCAGTGTATTTGTTATATGGTACGGTGGTCGCATCATTCTCAGCCCTGAATCAAGCATGGATGCTGCCATTTTTATTTCTTATATTGCAATCTTCTCTCAGATAATAAATCCTATAAAAGCGTTAAGCACAGCCGCCTATAATATCCAGAAGGGAGCGGCATCAGTTGAGCGTATTGAGCAGGTTCTGCAGGCAGAAGAGCTTATCGTGCAGAAAGCAAATGCCATCAGCATCACCACTTTCAATGAGGCTCTCGAATACAGAGATGTAAGTTTCAGGTATCAGCAGGATGAAGTGCTTAAAAACATCAACCTCAGAATTGAAAAAGGAAAAACAATAGCACTGGTTGGCGCTTCAGGAAGCGGTAAATCGACGCTCGTTGATCTGTTGCCCAGGTTTTATGATGTCACAGGCGGACAAATACTACTCGATAATATCCCAATTAAGGATTTGATGATCAATGATCTGAGGTCACTTATGGGAATTGTCTCGCAAGAAACGATACTGTTTAACGGAACTGTAATTGACAACATTGCATTCGGAATGACCAATGTTAGTGAGGAGGAGGTAATTGCAGCCGCAAGAGTGGCCAATGCACACGACTTCATCATGCAGATGCCCGAAGGGTATCAGACAAACATTGGCGACAGGGGAATTAAAATGTCGGGTGGACAACGACAACGGCTTAGCATTGCCAGGGCTGTGCTTAAAAATCCTCCCATACTTATTTTGGATGAAGCCACATCAGCACTCGACACTGAATCCGAACGACTGGTACAGGAAGCATTGGTCAGTTTGATGAAAAACAGGACTTCGGTTGTTATAGCACACAGACTGTCGACAGTCCAGTTTGCCGACGAAATAATCGTGATGCAGCATGGGCGGATTGTTGAAAGAGGCACACATGCCGATTTAATAATTAAGCAGGGAGTTTACAAGCGGTTGCACGATTTGCAGACTTTTGAATAAGAGCTGTCAACCCGGCTGACTGCTGACTGCTGATTTGCTGACTGCTGATTGCTAAATAAAAATATCATGGAAATAATTTCTTTAATCAAATCAAGAGCGAAAGAGTTATCAGTTGAATTAATTGAAATCAGGCGCCATTTACATCAGAATCCTGAACTTTCAATGGAGGAGGAAATGACAGCATCCTACATAGCCTCACAGCTTGAAAAGCATGGTATTCCTTTTGAAGCAGGCATTGCAGGTCACGGAATAATTGCCCATATTAAAGGAAATAACCCTGAGAGTTTCACCATCGCGCTGAGGGCCGATATGGATGCTTTGCCTATTGCAGAAGAAAACAACAAGGAATACAAATCATGCAAACCCGGCATCATGCATGCCTGCGGCCACGATGCACATATGACATGCCTACTGGGCGCTGCTTTTATACTTCAGGAACTGAAAGATAAATTTCAAGGCACTGTAAGACTTATATTTCAACCATCCGAAGAGAAATTTCCCGGTGGTGCATCAATGATGATTAAAGAAGGAGTTCTTGAAAATCCCAAACCATATCAGATACTTGGACAACACGTTTTGCCTACACTGGAAGCAGGCAAAGTAGGTTTTAAATCAGGGCCCTATATGGCTTCAACTGATGAAGTTTACCTGACCATAAAGGGTCGGGGAGGTCATGCCGCCACTCCGGAGCTCAATATTGATCCTGTCCTTATTGCCTCTCATATTTTAGTTTCATTACAGCAGATTGTCAGCAGAAATGCTCCGCCAACGTTGCCGGCTGTCTTATCATTTGGGAGGTTCATTGCAGAAGGACGCACCAACATTATCCCATCGGAAGTAAAGCTTGAAGGTACTTTACGGACATTTGACGAAAAATGGCGGGCCGAAGCCCATATACGAATCACACGCATGGCTGAAAGTATTGCCGAAAGCATGGGTGGCACTTGTCAGGTCTTTATCGACAAAGGGTATCCTTTCCTGGTAAATGATGTGCAGGCAACTGATATGGCATATAAGGCTTCCAAACAATACCTCGGTGATGAGAATGTGGTTCAACTTGATATGCGGATGACAGCCGAAGACTTTGCCTATTACGCACAGCAGATTCCGGGATGCTTCTACCGGTTGGGTGTAGCTAATCAGGAAAAAGGAATTACACACAACCTGCACACGCCGTTATTTGATATTGATGAGTCAAGTCTCGAAACCGGCGCAGGATTAATGGCCTGGTTAACCTATAACTCGCTGATGCAGGAATAAGATGGAGGATTGATCAATCCTGCTACTCAATCCTGCTACTGAATGCAAAATGCTAAGTTATTCTTATAATTTAAAGTACTCTTCAAGAACTTTAACAACCCCATGTTCATTATTGTCGAAACGGGTTACATGGGCTGCAGCTTCAAATAAGTCGGGGTGTGAATTCTTCATCGCGTAACTGTTCGGAGTCAGCTTCAGCATTTCCATATCGTTGAGATAATCACCAAAAACTATGATTTCATCGGGAGTAACATGGCAATGCTGCATAATATACTTCAAGGCATTGCCTTTGGTTGCACTCTTGTTGGTCATATCGAGCCATATCTCCCCGGCAACGGCAACCCTGCACTTGTCCTGTAAATCTTTATAGTGGTGATAACTGTTCTCTTCGGAGCTTATGAAGTCGCACAAGGTAAACTTCAGTGCTTTATCATCAACTTTAGCTAAATCGTCAGTCATTTCAAGCTTCTTATAGTACTTACGTGCTTCTTTCAGCAAAGGCTCATGATCGTCCTCCACATAAGCGGAATTCTGACAACAAAGGATTGGCCATGCATCATTGACTTCTCTTCCTCGCCTGATAAGTTCAGGCACCAATACTTCATCCAACGGATCTATATGGATGAGCTGATTTCCTTTCATAACCATTGAGCCGTTTTCGGCCAACAGATAGATGTCGGGAAGGTAATCGCCAAACTGATCGGCCATCGTGTAGTATTGGCGACCACTGGCAAAAACCCATGTTATGCCTTCGTCCCGTAATTGTGTATAAATATCGTAAAAAGAGGGAGGAAGTTGTTTTTTGTCATCCAGCAGGGTACCGTCAAGGTCAGATACAACGAGTTTTATCATAGAGTTAATTAAGGATAGTCATATAACGACAGCGAACATTTTTAGCGGATATTTGTTTACTGTCTTCCATCAAAACATGAATCAAAATTACAATCTTTTATAGTTAGTAAACGAAACTAAAAGTATTTAAATCATATAATTATGCAAGAAAGAATCAAATGGGAACTGGATCCCACGCACACTCAGATTGAGTTTAAGGTTAAACACCTTATGATAACTAATGTTAAAGGCCGTTTTAACAAATATGAACTGGATGCTACTACAGTCGGCAACGATTTTACCACTGCCGAACTGACTTTCAGAATCGATCCCAACTCTATTTCTACTAACAATGAAGACAGGGACAAGCATCTTCGTAGTGCTGATTTCTTTGATGTAGAAAACCATGGTGAAATACTGTTTAAGTCAAAATCAGTTGAAAAGACCGGCGAAGACCTCTATAAACTCAAAGGAGATTTAACCATAAGAGGAATCAGCAAACCAATTGAATTGGAGGTTGAATACAACGGATTAATGACCGACCCATGGGGTAATCACAAGGCTGGTTTTACCATTGAAGGAAATATCAACCGCAAAGATTGGGGACTTAACTGGAATGCTGCTCTTGAAGCCGGCGGATGGCTGGTTGGCGACAATGTGAAGATTGACTGCGACGTGCAACTGATCCGCAAAGCTCAGTAAACTGCAATTAAAGGATAAAGGGTTTGTCCGGTGGATTTTCTTAAACTTTAAGATAACTTTGCCTGCTACATTACTATAAAAGCATGAGCAGGGAAAAATTTGATAATACAATACAGGAGATCATTGAAAAGACCGCTCAGTTTGTTCGCCGGCAACTTGAAAATGCCGAAGGGGGACATGACTGGAATCACATAGAGCGGGTAAGAAAAGTGGCACTGCATATTGCCAAAGCGGAACAAAAAGGCGATTTGCTTGTAATAGAGTTGGCAGCCTTGCTTCACGATATAGCTGATGCCAAATTTCATAATGGTGATGAAACCATTGGACCAAAGATGGCCGGGGAGTTCCTTCAATCGGTAAATTTACCTGAGGACCTTACCGGCCATGTTATTAAAATTATTGAGCATATATCTTTCAGGAAACGATTTGCAGGAGGTTTTGATTCTATAGAGTTCCGGATAGTTCAGGATGCCGACCGACTGGATGCCATTGGCGCACTGGGCATTGCACGTGCTTTCAGTTATGGGGGATTCAAAAACAGGCCTCTTTACGATCCGGGGGAATCGGGTAGAGAATCTATCCCTTCAGGCGTAGAGTCACATCAGGAGACTGGTTCGGGCAAAGTAGCATCAAACCATACAATAGGCCATTTCTATGAGAAACTACTGCTTATAAGCAAGCTGATGAATACTGAAACTGCCAAAAAGCTTGCTTCTGAGCGGCATGAATATATGGAGAGGTTTCTTGAGCAGTTCTATAAAGAGTGGTACTTCTGAAATCGCATTTCTTTACTGTGTAAGAGAATCGCTTAAAGTTGACTTATTGTCCAATTGTTTCCTAAAAGTTAAAATACAAATTAACCATTAGCTGGGATGGTCTTAGCCGGAATACCGTCTCGTAAATTGTATATGTACCTGATTGGTAACTGATGTAATCGGTGGAATTGAAAATGTTATACCAACCGGCTTCAATTTCGATTTTCTTTTTTGATATCGAGTATTTGTATTTCAGGTCAATAAAGTAATGAGGTTGACTATAAATATAATAGTATTCAGATGTAAGACTTAACTGCTGATTTTTCAGGAATACAGTATAAAGATTTAGGACATGGGTGGTCAAATTCCTGCCACTAGACTGACCTCCATGAATTCTTGTGTTTAATCTCATTAAACCAAGACTATATTCTCCATTTAACCATGAAAAAATCCGCGCATCAATATACGGCTTAACATCAGTGATATAATTTGAGGCAGTATTTACTTCATCATTTATTAGCACTTTGCCGTTTTGGGTGGTAAACAGAAACCTTAAACCCACAGTGGTTTTTAAACTACCAAAGAATTTAGAAAACTTCGACTGTATGCTATGTATCATTTGTACGTTAGGGAACTCAACTGCCACTAAAGATAACGCTCCGCTGGTATCTACGAGGTTCCTGAAAAGCAAATTATTATTACTCTCAGTAAATAAGTAATGAATAGATCCAAACATTGAATTTAATGGGTTCTGGTATAAAACAGCAGCTTTATATCTTGACAATGAGTATTTTGATACAGGGGCATTGCTGTTAATAATACTTTGAAAATCACGCAAAATAAATCCAGAATAATGCCTTTCATCCTCTCCAATTTTGTTAGTGTATGACCATGAGCCATTTAACGTCCAGAACCCCTTGAATTTGTAATACACCGAGATCCCTGGATCAATATACAAACCTGAAGAATTTCGCTGGCTTTCTCTCTTAAAGTCTTGTAATGTATAGTCTTGCCAACTAATTGGAATACTGGCATTTACTGTAAATCCTGATTTCTTGAATTCCAAACCTGTAATTGTGTAAATCTTCACCCGGGTGGCTCTTTGTTCATTCTGATATCCAGTACCTGCGCTGTGCTTTATATCTTCTACCACTACCTTTAAATCAGTATTTAAAGAATTCGAGACAAAGGTTATCCCGGACCTGGAACTAATCTTAAAAAGGCCTTTGTTAAAAATTATACCTGCTGAATGATCGGCAAAAAAACGCTTCTGATCAACTTCCTGGACAGAGGTTTCGTATGGCTGACCATAATTAAATATTTGAGTAAAACTTCCAGGGTAAACCATTAGATCTGGCATTCCTTTATCAAACGAAAAATAAGAAGTAAATTCCAACAGATTATTCCTAATGGGATGTATAAACAGAAATTTATTATAGAAGGAATTTCGCGGATCCCTGTTTTCTTGATTTACAGACTCATTAGTGTTGAAAAAGTATCCCTGATTTTGGTTCCGGTCAGTCCTAAAACTGAACTCATTCTGCAAATATCCATTCGTTGCATTCTTTTCATAATTCAGTACACCTTGCAAACTCTGCCTGTGCATTCTGTTTTTAATACTTTCCTCAAAACTTAAAGTATCTTCTGCAAGATAAATTTTCCTCTCAAAGTGAGATTCATACTTCTGAATATCGTTTATATAGAAAAGATTTAACCTCAGTTGATGGTCCTGACCGGGTTTATACAGCCCATTAAAATTTAAAAGGTGAACACAATTATCAAGAAATCTCCGTTCATCTATATCAGGGATGGGGGCAGAATACAATCCGACAACTGAACTCATGTCATCAGGAAGCTCCAAATCTCTCGTAATGTCTCTTTTGCTTAAAGTCCTTAGCTGTCTGGTAACATCTTCACCTGTATTATTAGTCTGATACGATGATAGACACTGAAATTTCTTTGTGAATGTCATTGGAGTAATTTTGGCATTCCAAAGCAGAGGATTAAAGCCGGTACCAATAACACCTGTACCGGTTGTAACGATATCCTGTTTCAGTTTTAAATTGAGTGATGCCTGTTGTGAATAAACTTTGTCTTCCAGAATTTTCAGTGGTTGATGATTTTCAAATATTTCAACAGTTGCAACCGAATTTTGTGGAAGGTTACTACTTACGACCGAGTAGCGTCCATCCATTAAATCAAGTCCTTCAACATAAAATTTCTGTATCGGCATTCCCTGATAAAGTATTTTCCCGTCCTTCTCAACCTCAATGCCGGGCATCTTTTTCAAAACATCTTCGATTGTTCTGTCTTTGATGCTTGAAAAAGCACTAACCAGATAGCTCAACGTATCTCCCCGTTTCTCGATGGGTAATGCTCTTACCGTAAAAACATCAAGCTGTTTTACATCCTGTTCTAAAACAAATATTAATTCGCTGCTATTGTTACCGATACGCTTGATCACTTTTTTAAAACCTATGGAACTGGTAGTAACATCAAGACTATCTGCCTTAGCCGTTGATTTAATATTGAATCTTCCATCAATGCCGGTTATACCATAAGCTACCAGGATTTTTGTATCCGCTAGATAAACAAGGACATTAACATTCGTTACTGGTTGTGCATTCTGATCAATAATTTGCCCGGAGATTATTGCTTGTCCACACCCGATTTTAGCTACTACCAAAATAAAGATGGTAAGCAATAATCTTTTGGTATAACATTTCAGAAGTTTCATGAATAATTCAATCATTTCAGTTCGATAGGGTTGTTTTTCTTAAGCATGTTTTTTGCTGCTCTTTGTTGAACCTCAGTTTGCACCCCTGCTTCTTTGACCCTGTTGCCGATTTCATATTTGAAATTCTCTTCTGCCTTAAGGAAATTCTGACGTGTTGTTAAAACAATATCCCGGACCGACATTTCGATGTCCATATCTTCTTTCAACTTTTCAATAACAACCGCTTCAAAAACATAATCCATATTTTTGTCATGAGCTTTCAGTATCAGACCAGGTAAACCACAAAATTTGTAAGGGCCATCATTGAAGGGTAAATCAGTTGAATACCATATTACCCATTCCCTTCCACCATATATAGTGAATGCCTGATTAACCTTGTAACCTAAAACGAGAGATGTATCTATGCCTAGCTCCCATTTTATATCGCTCATTTGTTCATCATACCTGAATCGCGTTGGAAGAATGTGTCCGATGTAGATGATCTTTGAATTTTTATAGTCTTTATATATGTTGTATAAGAATCGCGCCCGATATCTTTGATCTGCCGGCAGATTTAGAAAGTGGTCTAGTTTGCCCTCTTTCTCCATTGCACGTCCCTGCAAATAGCCTAACAGAAGGTTCTTGCTAACAAACTGGCTATACGATGGTCCAATAATAAGATACATATCTTCCTGACGCTGGAAATCCCGGTTTAATGAGTCCTCACTCCAGAGTAATGAATATGTTACAACAAGATTCCCTCTATCAAGAATTTCAGGATTCTGATCAAAAAATTGGGCTCTTAAAGGGTTTACGAATACTACGAAAAATTGTAAAGATACAATTAAAAAAATATAGGTTCTATACATAATACATTT
>JAEYSM010000012.1 GCA_023434665.1 Bacteroidota bacterium
GGAACAACAAACCATACTCGCGAGGATAAAGCAACTAACCCGCGAAGCCACCACACCGCTTCAGCGACTGGAGCATTCACTGCATCCGCTGGTATCATTCATCATACTGCCAATTTTTGCTTTAGCCAATGCAGGGATCACCATCACCCAGGAAAGCATTGCCAACATCGGTAATTCGGTTACACTGGGCGTTGCAACCGGTCTCTTCTTTGGCAAACTGATAGGCATAACAGGCTTCACCTGGCTCATCATTAAAATAGGAATATCCGAACTGCCGCAGGGAACCAACTGGTACCACATAATCGGAGTTTCACTACTTGGAGGCATCGGATTCACCATGTCGCTTTTCATTACCGAACTGGCATTCGAAAGCCGGTTTATGGTCGAACAGGCAAAAATGGGCATCATCATCGCTTCGCTTCTTGCCGGTATTGCCGGATATTTTATGCTGAACTATGCCTCCCGGCTGCCGGCGAAAAATAAATTTGGTGATACATGATAAATAATTATTAATTTTAACCTTTTAAATAAAACATGACTATATGATTATTTCTAAAATAGTCGCTTTTATTATAAAAGTTGCATCCGAAACATAAATTCATGATTATGAATGAGGCCCCAACTAAAACAAAAATCCATTGTTCATGCTGTGAACTAAAAGACAATAGCTACGAACTAGCGTTCGAAACATTAAAAGCAGGGGTATGGAACTTTGATCCCGTTTCTAATCATGTAGTGTGGAGTAATGTATGCAGCAGGTTACTCAATATCCCCGAAAAAAAAGTATCAATTCCGCTCATGCTCACAGCCGTTCATCCCGACGACAAAGGGCTGGTTGAAGAATCCTGGGTTTCATTAAAATCTAACACCGACTGGGTGGAAACCGAATTCAGGGTATTTCTTAATGGCGATACAGGGATTGATGAAGAAGGTATGCCTCTCGAATTCCCATCCGAATTTCCATCTGAATTTCCGCAGGACACACCTGACGAAGAACCACTCGAAGAACCCGAAGTACGTTGGCTGAGGATCAGGGGACGATATCTGCCCGAAGAAAAATGTGCCACAGGTGTCATCATCGACATCACCGAAGAAAAGTCATTCAATATGCAGCTCGAAGAAGCCAATCTGGCAAAAGACCGCTTCTTCTCCATCATCGCGCACGACCTCAGAAGTCCGTTTACTTCCATCCTCGGATTTTCAAGACTGCTCAATGATGAATACGACGACTTTTCGGATGCCGACCGCAAGATGATGCTTAAGCAGATACTATCATCCACTGAATCTACATTCCAGTTGCTCGACAATCTGCTTACCTGGGCAAAAACACATTCCGGACGCACTACCTACAACCCCGAAGCCTTTAGTCTTGAACCACTCATCGCCGACACACTCAACCAGTCAATGGGCCAGGCACGTATCAAAGGAATCAGCATCCAGACTGAAATTGAAGTAAATGCTATGGTTTATGCCGACAGCAACATGATACGCACCATACTGCGCAACCTCCTGTCGAATGCCATCAAGTTCTCATTCGAACAAACTACCATTACCGTAAAAGCCAACTTAGTAAAAGACAAAGTAAAGATAGTGGTGAGCGACCAGGGCACAGGCATCGATCCGGTAACCCTCAAATCACTCTTCAGGCTCGACGAAAAAGTATGCTCCACCAAAGGCACTGCCAACGAAAAAGGAACAGGGCTCGGACTCATACTATGCCGCGAATTTGTAGAGAAGAACAGAGGACGCATTACCGTCGAAAGCAAACCGGGCGTTGGATCCACTTTCAGCTTCACCATTCCACTGGCAAAGTAAAGCGGGCAGCACTCAGCAGTCAGCAATCAGCAGTCAGCAATCCTGCAAGCCTATAGCAGAAAGCTTAAAAAATATTCATAAATTAGCACCCAAAAATATTGTTTAACCAAACAAAACTCACCATGTTGCGTAATGTTCTGTTAGCAGTCGCAGCATCCGTCGTGCTCGTTATGAGTCAGGGATGTACCGGCAACAGCACCCAAAGCCCCGAAGAAATGGAAAACCAGTATTCAGGCGTGATCCCGCAAGGAACCACCTTAACTCCCGATTCAACTGTGGATGTGGCACAAAGACTATCCATCTTTGCACCTTTTACCCTTACAGCCGACATCAGTCACCTGACGGACAAGGAAAAGCAGATATTGCCCCTTCTTTTCGAAGCAGCAGCTCTGATGGACGATATTTTCTGGCAACAGACCATAGGCGATAAAGCAGGCTTCCTTTCCTCCATCCAGGATGAAACCACCCGCCGTTTTGCCGAGATCAACTACGGCCCATGGGACCGCCTCAACGGCAACAACCCCTTTATCAGCGGCATCGGGGCAAAGCCTCTCGGAGCCAACTTCTATCCGCCCGACATGACAGCCGAAGAATTCGAAGCACTGGCCGACTCCAACAAAACCAGCCTGTACACCCTTATCAGGCGCAACCCCGACAGTTCCCTACGGGTAGTATGGTACCACGAAGCCTATGCCTCTAAAGTGCAGAAAGCGGCCGACCTGCTAAACCGGGCTGCTGAGCTTGCCGAAGATGCACAACTCAAAAATTACCTGCAGCTCCGCGCCAAAGCCCTGCTCACCGACCAGTATCAAGAGAGCGACTTCGCATGGATGGACATGAAAAATTCAAATATCGACTTCGTCATCGGACCCATCGAGAACTACGAAGACGCCCTTAATGGCATTAAAGCCGCCCAGGAAGCTTACATCCTGATCAAAGATGTAGAATGGAGCAAACGCCTGGCCCACTTTGCCTCACTGCTTCCCGAACTGCAAAAAGGCCTTCCGGTGGATGAAAAATACAAACAGGAAGTACCGGGTTCAGATGCCGACCTCAATGCCTACGATGTAGTGTACTATGCCGGCGATTGTAATGCAGGCAGCAAAACCATTGCCATCAACCTGCCCAACGACGAACAGGTGCAACTCGAAAAAGGATCGCGCAAACTGCAACTTAAAAATGCCATGCGTGCAAAATTCGATATGATCCTCGTTCCCATCGCGCAACAGCTGATGGATCCCGCGCAGCAGAAATACATCAAGTTCGATGCCTTCTTCGAAAACACCATGTTCCACGAAGTAGCCCACGGACTGGGAATTAAAAACACCCTTACGGGAAACGGCACCGTGAGAGAAGCCCTTAAAGAACAGTACTCAGCCATTGAAGAAGCAAAAGCCGACATCCTCGGCCTTTATATGGTCACCAAACTTTACGAAATGGGCGAACTGAGCCAGGGCGAAGTAATGGACAACTACGTAACCTTCATGGCCGGTATCTTCCGTTCGGTACGCTTCGGTGCAGCCAGTGCACACGGCAAAGCCAATATGCTCACCTTTAACTACTTCGCCGAAAATCAGGCATTTGATAATGAAAATGGCAAGTATATGGTGAACTTCGACAAGATGAAAGCAGCCGTTGAAGGCCTTGGCGGAATGATCCTTACCCTTCAGGGTGATGGTAACTACAACGGAGTGAAAGAAGTAATAACCACCAAATCGGTTATTCCCGCCAATCTGCAAACCGATCTCGACCGGTTGAAAGAGGCAGGCATACCCGTTGATATCGTCTTCACACAAGGCAAGTCACAACTGGAGTTGTAGCGATCAGCAGTAAGCAGGCAGCAGGCAGCAGGCAGCAGTCAGCAGGCAGCAGTAAGCAGGCAGCAGGCAGCAGGCAGCAGTAAGCAATCAGCAGTCAGCAGTCAGCAATCAGCAATCAGCAATCAGCATTCAGCATTCAGCATTCAGAAAAATAACAAAGAAAATAACAAAAAGCAATCTAAACCCAAAATGAAAAAACTACTTTTATCCATTCTGCTCATAGCATCACTTGGTTTCGTTAAGGCAGGCAATCCGCCTGACGAAGGAATGTGGCTACCCATGTTCGTTGAACGCCTCAACTATGTGGATATGCAAAAGATGGGACTCCGGCTCACCCCACAGGAAATATACGACATCAACAACGGCAGCATTAAAGACGCCATTGTTAACCTGGGCAACTTCTGTACAGCCGAGGTAGTATCGTCACAGGGACTGCTCTTCACCAACCACCACTGCGGTTACGACGCTATTCAGAGTCACAGTTCTGTCGATCACGACTACCTTACCGACGGGTTCTGGGCAGCCGGTTTCGAAGAAGAACTTCCCAACGAGGGCCTTAGCGTTTCATTCCTTGTCAGGATGGACGACGTAACCTCACGCGTGCTCGAAGGCATAACCCCCGATATGAGCGAAACTGACCGCGGCACTGCCATAGGTAAAGTAATTGAAACACTCAAACAGGAAGCCTCCGAAGACGGCAAATACACCGTATCGGTCAAGGGATTCTACAACGGCAATGAATACTACCGTTTCGTTTACCAGGTTTACGAAGATATTCGTCTGGTAGGAGCACCTCCTTCAGCCATAGGCAAATTTGGCGGCGACACCGACAACTGGATGTGGCCACGTCACACCGGCGACTTCAGCATCTTCCGTATCTACACCGCACCCGACGGTTCACCGGCTCCCTATTCAAAGGACAACGTGCCAATGAAAGCCAAATACCATCTCAAGATATCAACCAAGGGAGTACAGCCAAACGACTTTGCCATGACCTGGGGATTCCCCGGATCCACCGAAAGGTACCTTACCTCATGGGGCATACAGTCGAACCTTAACGAGATCAACCCTGCCATCATCAAAATGGGCGGAAGGATACTCGAAGAAATGAAGGCAGGCATGGATGCCTCCGACGCCATACGCATCAAGTATGCATCTAATTATGCAGGACTGGCCAACTTCTGGAAAAACAAGATCGGTGAAACACGCGGACTCAAACGCTTAAACGTTTACGAGAAAAAGCAGGCCATTGAAGCACACTTCACCAACTGGGTGAATGCCGATCCGCAGAGAAAAGAAACCTATGGAACCGTGCTGCAGGATTTCAGCGACGTTTACAGCCACTACACCACCACCAACTTCAATACCCAGTTGTGGTACGTACAGATAGCCTTTTTCGGCTCACAGGTACTGCCTTTCCCCTTACAGAACCAGGCAATAATCAACATCCTCAAGAGCGACCTTAAGGGCGATGAACTGCAGGCGCAACTGGCACCTATGGCAGCAGCTGCCGAAGAGCACTTTAAGGACTACGATGCAGCCACTGAGGCAAGGATACTCAAAGGCATCCTCGAAACCCTGCGCAGCGACCTGCCCGGCAATGCACGCCCCGACATCTTCAACCACATCGACCAGAAATTCAAAGGCAACATCAATGCTTATGTTGACGACCTGTTCAAAAAATCGAACCTGGTCACATACGACAAATACATGGCATTTTTGGGCAAGCCAACGCTAAAGAAATTCGAGAACGATCCGGCCTTCAGGCTCACCAACTCCATATACAACTTCCTGTTAACCCAGATGATGTCATCAGGGGCCATCAACGAAAAGCTCAACAGGGCAGAGCGGTTATTTGTAGATGGGTTAAGGAAGGCCAATCCCGACAAGGTTTACTATCCTGATGCCAACAGCACCCTCAGGATGTCGTACGGACAGGTACTCGATTACTATCCGGCCGACGCGGTACATTACGATTACATCACCTATGGAGAGGGCATACTGGAGAAAGAAGATCCAACCAACGAAGAGTTCATAGTACCGGCAAAGCTAAAGCAATTACTTGAGAACAAGGACTATGGTCAATGGGCAGACAGCAACGGCAGGTTACCGGTATGTTTCATCAGCAACAACGACATAACGGGGGGCAATTCAGGCAGTCCGGTACTCAATGGCAATGGAGAGCTGATAGGGTTAGCGTTTGACGGCAACTGGGAAGCCATGAGTGGCGACATAGCATTTGAGCCCGAGCTACAGAGGTGTATAAATGTTGACATCAGATACGTACTCTTTGTAATCGACAAATACGCCAATGCACAGCGATTACTCAACGAATTGACCTTTGCCAGGTAAGGCAAAAAGATCAAACAATAAAAAAGGCCATCCGGAAGGGTGGCCTTTTTTAGTATGAGGGAGAGGAGGAAAGAATATTCTCCTTGCCAAGTGTGAAACTCCAATGTGGATAATTATGATGCTGACTTAAAACAACCTCAATACGATTAATAAGATATGCTTAAGAAATAGAAATCAGTTAGTTATAAGAGTATGTTGGTATTTTTGATTGCAAAGGCATAAAAAAATATATACATATTATTATCCTATATTAAAAAAAGTAAGTATCTTGCCCGCTTAACCCCTTAAAATTGACATGGTGAAAATCTTTATTATTGTACTAGTATTACTGACAAACGTCATTTCATTTAGTCATGCATCAAATCAAAATGATCATTTTAGATCAATTAAAAGCGGTGCATGGAATTCCATTGGAAATTGGGAGTCTTCTGAAGATAGTATATCTTGGGTTCCTGCTACAATTTTTCCTAAGATAGAGAGTAAATCAATAACCATTATGAGTGGAGATTCAATAATTTTAAAGAATTATATGGCATTGAATGGTATTAAAATTCTTTCTGAAGGAATTTTAACAATAGATTTGAGCACTGGCCGGCTACAGATATTAGATGACCAGGGTCCTGAAATGCAGGTTTATGGAAAATTATACATTTTCGATTCAGTTTATTACCAGCCAAATACCTCAGTTGAAGTTAAGAAAAACGGTTTAGTAACCTATCATATCTATGATTATAAAAAGATACATCCATTTCAATGGGAAACTGGTTCAACTTTAAAAATTCATGTACCTAACAAACAATCAATAAGTTGTCTTGAAGGCAACTATTCTAATGTATGGTATGTAATAGAGCCACCTCATACTAATCCTGATAAATTTAAAATTAGTTTTAAAGGAAATGTAAATATAAATGGTTATTTAAGGACAAGTGTTGAAAAGGAACAATTATCAGTAACGTGCCTATTAAGTTCTCATGATGCAAACATCAACATTGCCGGTGATATGATAGTAGGACGATTCGTTAAGCTTGAATCGACTCAAGTTCAGGGAACTAAAGTAAATGTTAATGTTTATGGTAATTTATATATTGAAAATTCTGCTAGTTACGACGTTAAGGATTTATGTACTTTGAACCTATGGGGCGACTATAATGATAATGGTAATGGTTTGAACGTAGGATCACCAAAACATGGACTTTTAACTTTTAATAACACTAATAGACCACAATTATTAACACCACGCTGGGGAAACTCCATTTCCATGCTAATTAAAGAAAACGTTCAAGTAACTATACTAGATGCAATTCGTTTCAATCCTAAGGAAATTATAATTGCCCCGAACGGATCATTAATTACAAACAACACAATTGAAAAGTCAATTGTGCAATTGGAAGTTCCCGATGCTGATTGGACCCAGGCAATGAGTGGTTGGAAAATGGTTTCATGTCCAATCCTTGATCTTTCAGTTACTACCGGTGGATTTACATATCCAGAAGATAATGAGCTATTTAATAAATACGATTTTTATGAGTGGAATGAAGTTCAAGCATTATGGATGAATCAAAAACTGCCGGAGAACGGAATTACAAAGTTTATCACAGGTAAAGGTTACCTTTGTGCTTACGATGAGGGTGGCATAAAAGAGTTTTCAGGAATATTGAATAATACATCTGTAACTTTCTCTAATTTGAGTTACACAGATAATAGTAATTTCGGTGGTTACCATTTAATGGGAAATCCTTTCAGTGGTGCTATGGATTGGAATAATCCGGCATGGAATAGGCAAAACGTTTGTGATGTTGCTCAACTGTGGGATTCTGAGGCTGAGAATTACATTGCTATAACAGAGTATAATAATCTTATTCCATCATTATCCGGATTCTTTATTCAGGTATTAAACAACCAAAATAATATTATTATACCTAAAGAAGCCCGGGTTCATTACACAGATGCACAAAAAAGGAGAATTGTAACTGAGAATTATATGGTTCTGAAAGTGCATGGTGAAGGTGAAACTGCATGGGATCAGACAACTGTCAGGTTAAACGGAGAGGCTCTGGATGGTTATGATCATTTTGATGGATGGAAACTTGAAGGTAGTGACCAATCCCCTCGGTTATACACGATTATTGACGAAAAACCTGCATGCGTGAATAGTTTATCAGTCAGTGATGTACCGGAGTCTGTTCCTTTAGGTTTCTCCGCGCCTTTTAGTAATAAGTATGTGTTGGAGGTTACCCTGAATTCGATTGAACAGGATGCTTATCTCTACGATAAGTTAACAGGTTTAGAGTCTGTTTTGAAAACTGGGGTGGTCTATGAATTCACAGGCTCTCCGGAGGACCTGAAAGATAGATTTAATATTGTTTTTGGTGCACTTGGCCTGGATTCTCATGTAACTCCCGCATATAACGTCTTTGCTTACAATTCTAAGCTGTATATCGCCCGATGTGCTGGTACTAATGTAAATGATGCCAGCTACCAGATTTTTGATCTGGCAGGTAAGCTGGTGATGTCAGGTTTTGTTGGCGATACTCCCTCAGATCAGGTTTCACTCGCTGATCTTCCTCATGGTGCATATGTGGTAAGGGTCTTCGGAAGTAATAATGGCGTGACGGTGAGAAAGGTTATTCTGTAACCTTC
>JAEYSM010000034.1 GCA_023434665.1 Bacteroidota bacterium
TAAATTATATGGTTGTGTTTTATTAAGGAAGAACACTTGCACTCCTCCCTGTCCGAACAAATAAAAGTTCCCTGCAATTCGTACTTGTGCTCCTAATCCTGTCATTGATGACATTTGTATTCCTCTGATCTGATGATCTCTATCCTGAAAATCAATTACTTCGCCTTTCTTATAGGTTTCGGCATTCCATCTTCCGGTAACTCCTTTTTCCCATACTAACCACTGCAATACATATACATCAAATTTTTGCCTGTCTATAAAATTATATTTCAGTCCCGCAGGAATGCCAAGGTAGTAGATCTCATTTCGGAATTCACTGTAAACCGACCCGATAACATCGGTAGTAACTTTGAAAGCCAGACGGGTATATGTAACTCCTGCTTCAATACTCAGCCGTGGAGCAATCCTTTTATCGAGCATAATACCAAACGACAATGGGGCATCATGAATAGTGTTTCGGACATCTTCGAAGTAAGAAGTTTCGTTGGCCAGATAGGCTGAAAACTCATCGTGTTCGAAACGGGTATTGTCTTTTGTCATGGCATTGCGTCCCTGGCTAAGGTCGTTACCCGAAGTCACTCCATAAGCCAGTGCCAGGTTCCAGTTGTCTGATTTGGCAGTGCCGGGAGTAATCAGCTCCTGCTCGGGCGATAACCTGAGTTCATCTATCATCACAACCGGTTTATCCCTTTCCGGTCTCAGGGCCAGGGAGGGAACATCAGCTGATGCAAGCTCAAGCTCCGGAGCGGCTATTGAATTTAACATTTCAAGTTCAGGCGATACAGGTATTGGGGCACTCTCTGAATTTTCCTCAGCAGATTTTTTGTTGGATGACTCATTTTGTGCTAAATCAGTTTGATCTTCTGATGCGTCTGCTTTAGTTTCCTTAATCGCTTGAGACTTAATGGGAGTTTCCATGCTATCGTCCGTTGCTGATTTTTCAGCAATGCTGATCTGTTTGTCTTCCTTTAAATCATCCGGAGCGGTACTCGTATCATTCTGACCATCCTGAGAGGCATTCACATCATTCTGAACTACAGGTTGTTGTGCTGACTGTTTGTTAGTTGTGGTACCGTCATTAGAAACAATTAAGAAACCTATACCTAATCCAATAAGAAGCAGGAGAGAAGCAGCCAGAGAAGTATATCGCAAGACAGTCGCTTTCCGGCGTCTTTTAGCAACTCCATCCATAATACCATCAAACAGGCCATCCGGGGGTTTCACCTCGAAATTGCTGAAGGCATTGGCGGCCATATTTTTCAGGCTATCATTATTTTCGTGCATTACTGCTTTTTTTTTCTTTCAGTTAATCGTTTTTGCAACCAGGTTCTTGCGCGGGCGTATTGAGACTTCGAAGTGCCTTCACTAATCCCTAGCATGGCGCTGATTTCTTTATGCGAGTATTCTTCAATTGCAAACAAGTTGAAGACAGTTCTAAATCCCATAGGCATTTCCTTTATAGCCTGATACAGCATCTCTGCAGGGTAGATTTCTTCTGTGTCTCTTTCGATGATATTTTCGGTGACAACGTACTCGGCTGATTCACTATTAAGAACCATATGTTGTTGACCGGCGGCTTCAATATCGAGACTGTTCCGAAGAATATCTTTTTTACGGAGCTTTTCGAGCGCCGTATTGACCATAATCCTGCGCATCCAACCTTCCAAAGAACCTTTTGCACCATAGCTGTCGAGTTTAAGGAAGACTCTGATGAATCCTTCCTGAAGAAAATCTTCAGCCATGCTGTGATCGACGGCATAACGAAGACACACCCCAAACATTTTAGGAGCGAACCTTTCGTAAAGTTGCTTCTGAGCCAGTGCATGGCCTGAAAGACACTGACGAATGAGTAACTCCTCATCAATCAGCGTTTCAGAAGTTATTTTCTCGCGTCGATTCATTGTTTAGATGCAGCGGTGCTTTAAAAGTTGCACAGTGCTAAAAGTAAACAATTTTCCAAATAGTTTGGGTTATTTCAGGATTTTGCAGTCAGTATCTAGCGGTCAGCAATCAGCGGTTAGCAGTCAGCAGTCACTCAGTGCGTTTCTGCCACTTCATCAATGATGCCATTTGCTATAGCATAGCGAACAAGTCCAACTACTGTTTTGGTTTTTGTTTTGGTGAGAATATTACGACGATGAGTCTCAACTGTACGCTCACTAATAAATAACTTATTGGCTATATCTATTGTACTGTATTCGGCAGCAATAAGTTCCAGAATTTCTCTTTCCCTGGCAGATAATCGGGCGGGTGCATCCTTATTTACCTGTGCTTGCTGAGGTTGTTTAACTCTCAGATTTTCAAGGAGAATTGACTGTACATCCCGTCCCAGATAACTTCCGTTTTCAGATACAATTCTTATAGCTTCAAGCACTTCATTCATGTTAGTCCGTTTTAATATATAGCCCGAGGCACCTGCTTCAGCCATCTGGGTTATCATATTAACGTCTTCGTGCATTGTAAGGGCAAGAACTTTTATATCAGGGTCAATCTCTTTTAGTTTTCGGGTGGTTTCTATTCCCGAACCACCAGGCATATTAATATCAGCTAATGCAACATCCACTTTATGCTCATTGATAAATTCTATAGCCTGTGCCATGGAGTTTACTCCTCCAACAAATACAATATCTTTTTCGTCCTGTAGTAATGATTTTAGTCCATCAATTATTAGTTGATGGTCGTCAATTATAAGTACTTTTATGGGTAGTTGATTCATGAGTAATAGTATTTTTAGGTATTACAATACTAATGGTAGTTCCGTGATTCTCATTGCTGTCGATGAATAAACTGCCATTAATATTTTCCACACGCGATTTTAGAATATGCAAACCTCCATTGATTAAGGACGCTTCCTTAGGATCAAATCCACACCCGTTATCTTCAGCCATCAGGGTTATTTCAGTTTCACTTTCAATCAACTGGACCGAGAAAGTAGTAGCTCCCGAGTGCTTGATTGTATTATTCAATAGTTCCTGAACTGCCCTGTATAATGAATTTTCAACCAGACTGTCGGATAATGTTTCCACACCAAAGATTTCAACATCCATCTTTAAGCGGTTACTCTGGTTGACCTGGGTTGCAAGGTTATTAATCGCATTTACCAATCCTGTACGAGTGAGACCCGCTGTAGCCAGATTATGGGATATATCGCGCAATTCATAGAATGCTTCATCCACACTCTGGAGTGTTGATTCAAGTATTGATTGCCTTCGCTCTTGCGATAATGAGGTTTTGTCTTTTAAAACACTGATGTTTAATCTGGCAACCGACAACATTTGTCCCAAACTATCGTGCAATTCTTGTCCAATTCTGTTTCTTTCCTGGATTTCTGCCTCAATGGCTGCCCTGGATTTTTTCTCGTTCAATTTCATTAATGCTTCCTGTAACTTTGCATTCTGCCTGTGCTTATAATCCCTGTAATATAGATACAGACCTATTACAATAAATACTGCCGCCAATATAATGAAAAGCATCATCGAGTTCTTATGTTTGAGTTCTAAAGACTGGCGCCTGATTTCGAATTGTTTCTCCTGGTTCATCTCGCTCAGATTGGCAATTTCCTGATTATAAATCTGGTGAAAGATGGTTTGACTAACAACCTGTTCTTTAAGCTCAACAAATTTTCTATATTCTTTTAAACTGTTTTTATAGTCACCGGCTGCTTCATAAACTAATGATAAAACCTCCCGACATTCTGAAGCAAGCAATTGGTTATCGATTGTCTTAGCTATAAGGATTGCTTTGTTAGTAAGGTCAAACGCTTCATCTACCTCATTTTGCTTAGTTAGTACCCGGGCAATTCCGAGGTTGGCAAATGCCTCCTGGTATGGTTGTTTGATTTGCTGAGCAATACTCTTGCTTTTCTTATAATAAGCCAGGGCTTTCTCCTGCTCGTTTCCTATATCAGAAAACATATTTCCCATACCCTGTAATGTAATACATAAACCGTATTTATTATTGATTTGCCGGTCAACCTCAAGTGATTTATTAAAATAATAGAGTGCTGAATCATATACTTTTTCCTGGGAATGTAAAAGGGCTATATTTCCAAGTGCCGCCGAAATACCGGGTTTTGAACCTAACTCTGTAAAACCTTTTCTTGCTTTTATAAAGCACTCTTTAGCTTTATTATAATTTTTTATTTTCATGTAAACCAAACCCATGTTATTCAATGCACTGGCTTTATTACGTTCCAGGGATTTTGAATCATAGATGTCAATTGCTTCGTTCAGGTAATTGAGAGCTTCTTTGTAGTTGCCTATCTTTGTGTTTACATTTCCCAGATTATTATAAACATCAGCTTTAAGACTGTTATCTTCAAGAGTGGATGCCAGTGCCAATGCTTTAAAAAAGAAGTCGGTAGCATTTCCATAATTAGCCTGAACATGATAAGTAGCTCCTATCAGGCTGAATATTCTTACTTTTTTCTCAACCTCACTGTTATTAACTCCGGCAAGCATGTTGTTTGCAATCAACCTTGCACTATCAGGATTTGAATGGAGAAGAATCTTCACTTTATCAAGTAATTGGTCATATTCGGGAGTTGGTTTTGTGCCCGATTCAGATTTACTGATCACGCTGGTTCCTTCTGTTGAACTTAATTTCTGACAATATATTCCACTCAGAGGAATTATAGTGAGTAAGCATGCAGTTATCACTAGCTTATTAAACGGTTTTAATAGCAGTGCCCATATGTCATATAATGTGTTCATCATTTGCTCCTGTAAGATAGAATAACCATACTGGTTACTTGTGACAAATGTAATGAAGGATTTTAGGTTTTAGACCTGAAAATTAAGCCTTAACATAAAAATCAGTAGTTCTACGTAGGGTTTTTTAAGGAAATATACCGAGTTCTACGGATACCCAAATCAAAAGTACCTCTCTAAATTTGACCCACAACCTATTAAATATTTTGATGTATGAAAAGTAAGCTACGACAGACTTGCCGGTTGTTATCCGGTTTTCTAATCTTAATGGCCTTGCTCATCTCAACTAAAGGCAACGCACAACTAAATAATTCAGTTCCGCGTGGAAGAGAGGCAGCAGTTGAAATCGGTACCGGAACAGAAACCTCCGGATATATACCCGTTTCACCCTATTATGGGTATTCTTTTTCTCAAACTCTTTATTTGCAGAGTGAAATAAATGTTTCTAATCAGATGATCAGCCAGATTGGTTATCAATACCGCGGTGAATCAACTGAACTTGAACTACACCTGGAGGTCTATGTGAGTCATACAACGGCTACTACCCTAAACGAGACCCAGCAGCTTGATACACATACAAAAGTATTTGACGGTCAGGTGTTTTTTAGTAATGTGGACGAATACACTATGATTGATGTCGATCAGTACTATTATAATAATAGTGATAACCTTATTGTTACTATTATTGAAAAGAAGCCGGGATGGGATTCTCCTGCAGATGTGTTTAATGTAACGTCCACAGGTGAGAACATTATGAGTAGATATACCCGTAATGACCAGACCGCCTATAACCCTGCCAGCTTACCAGATACTTATGGTGAACTTAACAGGGCAAATATCCGAATTGAATTTGTTGATGTTCCCACTACTCCGGCAATCACAGTGATTCCGACATCACTTGATTTTGGACAGGTCGAACTCACTCAAAGCAACACTTTGCAGGCAACCGTGAAAAACTCAGGAGGTGGCGTATTGACTATCTCAAATGCTACTATTTCAAACAGCAATTTTACTATCACAGGAGCAACTTTCCCTGTAAACCTTACAATAGGTCAATCGCAAATCTTTGATATTGTTTTTACTCCAACAAACCCGGCACTTGAAGAAGGCACATTAACTTTTGTAACCGATGCATCGGTACCCGGTAACAAAGTGATAGATCTTACGGGACGAGGCTTAAGATTTGGCGTTCTTCGTGAAAGCTTTGAGAATGAAATGTTTCCTCCTTTGGGATGGAAAGTAG